>JBBRRB010000002.1:0-337883 GCA_038225555.1 Bryobacterales bacterium | reverse complement strand
GCTGTCCACCCCGCCTTACTTCGTCTTCCTGGCCGCCGTTTTCTTCGTATTCTGGCTAGTTGGGCGCTATCGAACCGCTGGACTGGCAGCGCTCTTATTCGCCAACTACTTTTTCTACGCCAAGTGGGATCTCGCCTACTTGGCGCTCATCCCGCTGGCATCCACCTGCGATTTTCTTATTGGACAAGCGCTTGATGGAACCGAGCGCAAGGGACCGCGGCGCATCCTCGTCACCTTCAGCGTTGCGATGAATGTGGCCTTGATCGCGTCCCTGAAATACATGCCGTTTCTTGTCCATAAACAGTGGACTCTGCCGCTCGGCGTGTCGTTCTACGCCTTCCAGTCGATGACCTATACCATCGATATTTATCGCCGCGATGGTTCGGCCACATCTAACTACTTGGCGTACCTGTGCTCGGCAAGCTTCTTTCCGACGACGCTGGCCGGTCCCATCACGCGCCTCGGGAAGTTGATTCCACAGATCGAGAAGCGCCGCTTGCTGGACCCCGCCGACGGTGGCAGAGCGTTCTTCCTCATCGGTCTGGGTCTCACGAAAAAGCTGCTGATTGCCGATTATCTTGCTGAGAACTTGATCAACCGAGTGTTCGATCTGCCTAAACTTTATTCGGGAACGGAAGCGCTGCTGGCCGTCTATGGGTATGCGTTCCAGCTCTACAACGATTTTTCCGGCTACACGGATATCGCCATTGGCTCGGCGCTCCTGCTGGGCGTTCGCCTGCCGTCGAATTTCAACGTTCCCTACGCTGCCGAAAACCTCGCCGACTTCTGGCGTCGCTGGCACATCACGCTCTCAAACTGGCTCCGCGATTATCTTTATTTCTCCCTGCCTGGACTCCGGTCCAAATGGAAGGTATTCGCCTATTTCAACTTGGTTGTCACCATGACGATCGGCGGCCTCTGGCATGGCGCGAGTTGGAATTTTGTGATCTGGGGAGTGCTTCACGGGATCGGGCTAGCCGCGATTCGGTGGGTCGCTCGTGGAAAAAAGGAACCCTCGAATCAAGCCGCGTTCCGCTGGGCGCGCACCTTGTTTACTTTCCATTTTGTCGCCTTTGCCTGGATCTTTTTCCGCGCATCCAATCTTGTTACCGTCCGCGAAATCTTAGGCCAAATAGCGTCTATGAGTGTGTCGTTCACTAACGTTTCAGCGGGTTTCGCCACGGTGCTGGCGATCGCGGCGGCTTCGCATTTTGTGCCAAAGTATTGGTTTGAAAGCACCCAGAATCTGTTCGTTCGCAGTCCTTCTTACGTGCAGGCGGGCGCACTAGCGCTGCTCGTCGTCGCGATTCAATACGTGTCCGCCACCGGCGCGGCCCCCTTCATATACACGCGGTTCTAGAGAACGATGCCTTTACTGCCCGCCAAGACTTCGCTCACTATCCTCTTCTTCGCAATCTTTGCATTCGTGCTCGCCAACAACCAGGCGATCGCTCCGCTTCCGCTGGTTTCAGTGATCGATTTTCAACCCCGCCCGGGTATCGCGCTCCCGCTGCCCGAGACTGTGCGGACTGGAGTTGCGGTCACAGCAAGAATCGAGCCGTCGCGAGCGCACGAGGTGTTTGAGCACCTCTCCTCTCCGCAGCTTCTAGACCCTACCCACGCCATGAACGCCTTCTACTCCGCCCTCCGGCGGACCGAATCCGGGCAAGGCGTCACCCGGATTCTCCATTATGGCGACTCGCCCGTAACGGCCGATTCCATCACCGCTGACATGCGCTCGCTGCTGCAGGAGCGCTTCGGGAACGCAGGCCATGGCTTCATTCTGGCCTCCAAACCATGGGCTTGGTACGGACATCGGGCCGTCGATCTGCACGGCTCAGGCTGGCACGCGGAGCCAGCCACTCAACAGGATCGCGCGAGGGACGGCCTGCAAGGTCTTGGGGGAGTGTCGTTCGAAGGCGGTCCGGGAGCCTACTCCACCATCCGTCTGGATGGCGAGCACGATCGCGTGGAGGTGTCCTACGTAAAGAAGCCTCAAGGTGGCGTGTTCTCGGTGCGGGCCGAGGATCAGCTTCTAGGAACCGTGGACACCGCCGACTCCACCATTAGCGCAGGCTGGGCGGATTTTGCCATGCCCGCTAATGCGCACGAGATCCGTATCGAAGTGGAATCCGGCGCGGTCCGGCTCTTTGGGTTGAGCTTCGAAAAGGGCGCAAGAGGAGTGATTTACAATAGTTTAGGACTCAACGGCGGGCAGGTCCAGGTGGTGGTCCGCTACTTTGATCGCGCGCACTGGGCTGAGCAGCTTCGCCACCAGCAACCGAATTTGGTGGTGGTCAACTACGGCACGAATGAGAGCGTTTACCCGAAATATCTCGACACATTCTACCCCGGCGAGTTGCGCGCGGTGATCCAGCGCATCAAGGATTCCGTGCCAGAGGCTTCCATCCTGATCATGAGTCCCATGGATCGCGGCGAGCGCGGCTCCGATGGTCAAATCGCCACTTTGCCCGCCGTGCCCCGAATCGTGCAGATCCAACGCCGAGTGGCCGCTGAAACCGGCTGTGCCTTCTTCAACACATTTGAGGCAATGGGCGGCGCGGGAACCATGGCCCGCTGGTACCAAGGGCAGCCTCGCTTGGTGACGGCCGACTTCATGCATCCCTTCCCGGCGGGCGCAAGGAAGATTGCGATGCTCCTGAATGACGCTCTGATGAGCGGTTATCGGCGGTTTCACGGGTCGCCGAGGCCGATCAGCTAGTGTCGCGATTCTACAGTGATTTGTGGGGCGGGCAATCCTGCCCGCAGCCGCCTTTTAGGCGGCTTTTTTCCGCTCGGAAAAGCCGGCTGAAAGCCGGCTGCAGGCAGGATTGCCTGCCCCACTATTTTAGACAGTTCAAGTGGGGAGCACTCGCACTGGCTATGGCGGTTGTCGCTTCCCCTGCAAGCGCTGCATCACGTCGCTCTAAGCACAAAATCGCTGCTCCCCCGGCGATATCAGCCGAGGCAATTCAGTTCGTGACGAACCGGGCCTTGAAGGCATTCGATTCAATTGAAAACCCCGCCGCGCTCGTCCCCTTCTTTGCGCAACTCTCCAATTCGCGGGAGCACGGCTCGCTGCACATCCTGCACTTTGGCGACTCGCACACCGCATCGGACGACTGGACCAACGCCATGCGCCAGGGACTACAGAGTCGATTCGGTCCGGGCGGCGCGGGGTTCACTTTGGCGGGGCACCCCTTTCGCGGATACCGGCGCTTCGATATCTGGGGGGATAGTTCGAACGGCTGGCGCACGGAGGGAACTATCGGGCGTGCCACCGACGGGCGCTACGGCTTGGGAGGGGTCAGCATCGCGGCCGATGCGCCAGGTGAAACGGTCTCGCTGAAGACCGAGTGCGCCCAACTCAACCTTTTGTTTCTACGGCAGCCTGGCGGAGGCCAGTTGGAACTCGCGGTGGACGGAACCTTTGCGGGTGCCATCGCCACTGACGGCGAGGCTGGACCCGGGCTCTTCGAATATCCCGCATCCCCCGGCTCGCACAGGTACACGCTTAAAACGGTGAGCGCCGCGCCGGTAAAGCTGTTCGGATGGATCGCCGAAAATCCGCGCGGCATTACCTATGAGGCGCTGGGCATCAACGGCGCGCAAGCTCCCATGCTGCTGGATTGGGACGAACGAATCTTGTTGGATCATTTGTCTCGCCGCGATCCGGCGCTGATCGTGGTGGCCTATGGAACCAACGAAGCGCTGAACCCGCACTGGACCCCCGAGTCGTACGTTGATCAGTTGGGCCGCGTTCTAGACCGGCTGCGTCGAGGAGCGCCGCTGGCGAGCATCCTGGTGATCGGACCGCCCGATTTCGGCGTCCGACAGCGCGATGGGAGCTATAGCTCGGGCCGAGCCAGCGAAGTAATCGCCGTGCAGCGCGAGATCGCCCTGCAGCACCGCTGTGCATTTTGGGACTGGCGCGCGAGAATGGGAGGGAACGGATCGGTGGAGGAGTGGGTGCGCGCCGGTTTCGGCGGGCCCGATCACGTGCATTTTACGAGCGCGGGATATAAGCTGGCCGGGGACATGCTGCTGGAAGATTTAATGGAGCAATATCGCCGCTTTCTGTCGCTTAAAACGGAATAATGGATGGATAGGGCTGAAAAGATTCTTGAAATTGTGAAAGGCGTCTCGAAAAAGAAAACCTCGCCGGACCCCGATGAATCCCTTTTCGATTCGGGCTACCTGGATTCGTTCGCTTTGCCGGACATGATCGCTGAAATCGAGCGCGAGTTTGGAATCGAAATACCTGATTCGGATCTGAACCCGCATAAATTCGATTCCATCGCGAGGATCGAAAACTACGTGTCGCGAATGGCCGTTAAGCGAGGGACCTAAGAGCCAGTGGGTAGCCTTTTCAGCTTCGGCGCTTACCTGCCCTCCCGCGTTGTGACCAATTCAGACATGGCATGCCAGCTTGGCTGCACGGCCGATTGGATTCGCGAAATGTCCGGAATTGAAGAACGCCGTTTTGCCGCCGAGGACGAGTCGGTGGTCGATATGGGGCTTGCCGCGGCTAACGAGTGCTTGCAACGGGCGGATATTCTTCCGGAGCAGCTTGGCATGCTGATTGTGGCCTCAGGCTCAGGCGACCGCCGTTTTCCCGGCCCTGCCTGCACTATCGCGGCTCGGCTGGGATTGAAGCAAACTCCAGCCCTGGACGTGCCCATGGCGAGCGCGGGATCGCTGGTTGGGATGTCGCTCGCTAGTCGGCTGACCTCAGCCTATGGTCACGTTCTGGTCATTGGCACCGAGAAGATGTCAACTCTTGCGATCCGGGAACCTCTCGACAAGAACATCGCGATCCTGTTCGGCGATGGTGCGGGAGCCTGCCTGATCTCGCCGGAAGGAGGACGGCTCAAGATCGTCGATTCGGTGTTGCATACGGACGGATCGTATGCGGAAGATTTGCGCTTAGGGCATAACGGACCTTTCGAGATGAATGGCCGTTCGGTGATCACTCAAGCATGGCGGAAGATACCGGCAGCCATCAGCGAGGTTCTGGAGCGGAATCAGAAGGCGGCTTCGGATGTTGAAATTTTCCTCATGCACCAGGCTAATCAGAATTTGATTGACCGTGTTGCTCGGTCCTTGCAGGTACCATCGAAGAAGTTTTTTTCGAATATCGCGCGTTATGGAAATACGTCTTCGGCATCTATGCTGATCGCAGCGTCGGAGTGGTTTTCTCAAGGGGAGCCCGCAGTGGGGCAGGCGATCTGTTTTGCGGCTTTCGGGGCCGGATTTAATTGGGGCGCTCTGCTGGCAGTAGCGGGATGATTGCTGCGACAAGCAGCCGCCACTTCCCCTTGTGCAGCATTATTTCACATACAGGGGTGCCACCGACAGCAACGCAAGCCCGCCCACGAAAAAGATCAGCATGAGAGCCAGCAACAGCCGGACCCTCGGCACCGCACCCGCGAACTCGTGCCACACCAGCAAGCCCCACAGTGCGCTGATCATTGTGGCGCCCTGGCCGATCGCGTAGCTGATGGCGGGGCCGACCTGGACAGTCTTGGGAGTGCTCGCCGCGGCAAAATTTGCGATCGCCCCGGTACACCACACGATGCCGCCCAGGATTCCAAGGCCGTGTTGTTTCAGGTTTCCGCGGAAGTACGCAGCCAGCGAAATCGGTTCGCCTTCAATGGGCAGATTCATGAAATACAAATTGTAGACCAGAGTGGAAAAGAATACTCCGATTGCGAAAATGAACGCAACTGAATAGGGCCCAAGCGCCAGGATGTCTCCCTGCATGCTCATCGTAACCAGGGGGTAAAACGACCCCATCAACAATCCGCTGATCAAGCAAAGCAAGATTCCCTTGAGGCCAACGCTTCTCGATGCCTTCCGTTTTTTTGTTCCCGCAGCCGCAATGGGCGTGCGGCTAGAAGCGTGAGCGGAGTACGCCATCGCATCTACGACAATCGCGACCACAACGAGCAGCACGCCGAGAGTCAGCAGGGTCGGATTACCCTGCGGGTTGAGAAAGTAATTCCAAATTACGCCGACGACGAGAGCAAGACCGATGCCGACCGGAAACGCCACGGCCAGGCCTGCGATGGAAATGGCTGCTACCAAGAGCATGTTTGCGAGATTGAAAATCAGGCCAGCCGCCAGGGCATAGGCTATCTGGGTGCGCCCGGCAATCATCAGGTTGTCTTGGAAGGAAAAGCCTTCGCCCGTCGATCCGAACGTCAGCGCAGCCACGAGAGCCGCCAGCAAGACGCCGAACGCGTAATCGAAATAAAACAGCTCAAAGCGCCACTTCCCAGTCAGTTTGAATGTATTGGCCCATGAGCCCCAACACAGCATGGACAGGATCATGAGCCAAAGAGCGGCCGTGTACGTACTAGGAGTAAGCATTTAGTTCGGGCTGGATACGAAATTCTATCATGTCGATTTGCCTAATACCCGAATCAACTGCCATGTCTCCTCTAAATCTTCCCAGGTTGTCGCTATATTTCCAATAGCCAGCCGCAAAACATACTTGCCATTCAACACTGTGTGAGATAGGAAGGCTTTTCCCGATATGTTAATCTTCTCGAGCAGGTCGCGATTATGCTCATTGGAAGCCCGATGCCGGAAACAGATCAGGGAAAAAGGAGTGGGCGCAACCACTTCGTAGTCGGGATCCTCGCGAATTAGGTCGGCAAGTCTCGCGGCCCACTGAATGTGATTGCGGATCAGGTTCGCTATTCCTTCGTGACCGAAATATCGGAACACGAACCACAGCTTGAGGGACCGGAACCGGCGTCCGAGCTGTACGCCGTAGTCCATATAGTTGAGCGCGCGCGGATCTTCGGCTGTTTTTAAATACTCCGGCACAAGGCTGAAAGCTCGCTTCAGAATCGCGGGTTCGCGAGTATACAGAACGCTGACATCGATAGGCGTGAATAGCCACTTGTGAGGGTTCACCACCACCGAGTGGGCCCGATTGACAGAATCGAAATAATGCCTGTACTCGGGAACCACCATGGCCGAACCGGCGTAGGATGCGTCTACGTGGAGCCACATCCCATTGGCTTCCGCAATGTCGGCGATGGCGGGCACCGGATCGATACTCGACGTAGAGGTGGTACCCACAGTGGCTACGACGCAGAAGGGCTTCTTCCCGGATGACTTGTCAGCCTCTACGGAACTGCGCAAGTCTGCAGCGTCCATCCGGAACTCGGCATCCACAATGATTTTTCGGACGTTCTCCTGTCCTATCCCGAGAGCGAGGGCGCCCTTCTCAACCGAGGAATGCGCCTGTTCGGACGTGTAGAGAACCAGCTCTCCCGTTCCGCCCCGGCGACGAATATCCGGGTCCGCCATTTCGCGAGCAGCCGCGATCGCATGCATCGTGCTGATGGAGGCGGTGTCATAAATGATTCCGAAGAACTCGTCAGGCAAGTCGATCCATTGCCGGAGCCAGCTTAAGGTGACTTGCTCCAGTTCGGTCGCCGCGGGCGCGCTCTTCCACAGCATCCCGTTGACATTTAGCGCGGCGCACAGCATCTCAGCGAGAATGCCCGGAGCCGACGCCGAGACTGAAAAGTACGCGAAGAAGCGGGGATGGTTCCAGTGCGTCAGCGCGGGAACGATGAGCGTGCGGAAGTCGTCCAGGATGAGGTCCATGCCCTGGCCCTTTTCGGGCGCGGCGAGAGGCAGGCTATCCACTAGTTGCCCTGGTTGCCGGTTCGGAAGCACCGGGTAGTCTCGAGTGTTGGCGAGGTATTCGGCGATCCAGTCCACCACTTGATGACCGTACTCGCGGAACTCTTCGCTGTTCATGGTTTCACCTCCACCGCGCCGGTGCCCTGTAACTTCTTTCTCTCCGCGTCAGAAAGTTTCCACTCGCGCGTAAACCGGCCTTCAGCGATCACATCTTCGAGCGAGCCTTTGAATAAGATAAAGTCCGGGAAAGTTTGCAGCACGCGCAGTCTCTCTGGAACGAATGGGAGGCCTCCGCGCTTAGCGGTTTCGGCTCCGGTCCACCAGGGCAGGCCGGAGTTGACCAGCGTATAGTGCTTGCTCGCCGGGTAGATGAATACCAATCCAAAATCGGCGGCGCTGACATTCAAAGATAGCGGCAGTTGCTTATCGAGCCGCGCGATTTGTTCGTTGCTCTCTTTCGTACCGAGGAGGATCACATCGGCGGAATCAAAATCGCCGTTGGTCACTTCCCTATCTGAGAGGATGCGAAAAGACAGCAGGAGCCTTGATCGCGCGCCTGACCAATCTGCGGCCTGAAGGGCCTGCTCACGCCGGGCCTTCAGCTCGTCGAGGGTGGGGTCTCCAGAAGTTCCGTACACGTAAAGCTGGCGCGCCATGGCGGCTTGTGCGATTGGCCCCTCGGCGCCGAGTCTCTTGCCGGTGAGGATTGGCGTGTAGATTGCGGCGCGCCAGCCTTTTTCGCCCTTGGAGAACGAAAGCGTCCGAGACGGCCGAAGGCGAACGCCGTCAATCGTGACTTGCAATGGGTTCGTTTTGAAAAAACGGGGGTGGCCGAAGGGCGCAAGGGTGAACGCGTCCAAGTTGCTGGTTTGGATGAGAAGTTGATTGGGTCCAGTGAACCGGGCGTCAATTCCGGCGAGAGTTCCGGGCGTAAGCGCATCGAATTGGACCCAATATGCTGACCGAAACTGGTAAGCGTCTGAGACAAAGCGAACTCGATCCGGAAAGAGATTGCGATGGAATTGATCGAACCACTGAAAAATCGAAGCGTTTTTGTAAGCTGAATCCCAGCAATTATGCCGGACGCCTGGGAACTCCGTATACTCCACAGGAGCCCCGGCTTCGAGGAGATCGTGCTGCCAGCGCCGCGTCTGATCGGCTGGTGTAAGCGGATCTAAAGAGCCGTGAAACAGATGAGTGGGCAAGTTGAGACCATTGGGCGCGAAGGAGCGGGTCTCTTCGGGAACGGATGGGCACAGCGGAGCGATGGCGGCCCAAACATCGGGACGCGTCAGGCCCAGCCACAGAGCGCCGCCCCCGCCCATGGCAACGCCGGTGAGATAAACGCGGTCGGGATCCACGGAATAGCGGGCTTCGACATCGGCCAGGACGCGATAAACCTCTTGTCCGGCAAGCCCTTGGTAGCCCATAGTCCCGCGCGCCAAGGGACAGGCGACGATGTAGTTGACTTCCGGCAAGCGGGGAAAATATCGGGTCGCTTCCGCCTCCGTTTCACCGGGCAGATTGCCTTTTCCAAAGAGCCGTCGCAGGTTCAGTCGATGATTGGAATTCTCGGCGTGAAGGCTGATGACCAGCGGATATTTTTTCCCGGCATCATAGCCGGTCGGCAGATACAGGGCATATGGCTGGTCAGTATCGTCGATGTCCGAGAAGAACGTGGTCACCTGCGGACCCGGTTTGAAGCTCTGCCCCGGCAGCACCAAGGAGCAGCCTAGGGCGAGTGCGACATGTCTCAGCGACACTCTTTCAAAACTCCGGGCAGCCAATCCTTAAACCAGCCTCCGAAGGCGGCCAATTCGCGCTGGCCTTTGGTGCCCAGAGGAGTTGCCAATGCGCCGGTGCTCATCTTGCGCTGCGCGAGAGCTGTCTTAATTCCGGCTGGCGCTGTAAAGGGCTTTATGTTGTCGTTGAACTCCTGCAGGCGCGCATCCAATCTCACGATCAGATCCTGTTCGCCGGCCATAATCGCGCGATCAAGCCTCACAACCAAGTCCGGGATCGCGCAAGCTACGTCCGAAATTGCGCCGTCGGCGCCCGCTGCGCGTAAGCGAGAGTACATTTTTCCATCGCCTGCGTAGATCTCAAAGCTGCGCCCGGCACGGCGTCCTAGCAATTCCTTAGTGAACTCGTAGTCGCCGCTCGAGTCTTTGATCCCAGTAAAAATTCCGCTGGCGAGCAGGTCCGAAGCGGTCTCAACAGACAGTTGGCTGCAATACGGCGGCGCGTTATAAAGATAGACGGGGACCTCTTTCGCCAGTTCCTCGCCGACCTGAAGGCAAAAAGCACGCACGGTTTCCTGGCTGTAACTGAAATAATAAGGCGGCATTAGCAGCAGCGCCGCGACGCCAGACGATATGGCTTCTTGTCCTAAAAAGATCGCCCCGTCCTGCGTGGAATGGGAGATGTTCACCAAGACCGGCAAGCGGCTGCGCTTCACGGCGAAGTCCAGCATGCGCGCCCGGTCCTCCAGCATGAAGTGGACAAACTCTCCCGTGGAGCCCAGCAGCGAGATGCCATCGACGCCCCCTTCATAGAGGAAGTCCATCAACTCGAGTGCTGCCGCAAGATCGATAGAGAGTTCGCGCGACCGGCGCGGGGTAACGGCAGCGGCCAAAATCCCCCCTTTAATCGATTTCGTCATGTGCCTGCCATTGGATATACACTAGTATTTCCTTTTTTGGTTGCCAAGTAAGGAGTATAAGATGAGCGAAATTTCACGACGGTCGTTTTTGAGAACTTCGCAGGCGGTAGGTGCCGCTTCAGCCTTTACCATTATCAAGCCCGAACTCGTGCGCGGCGCCGGAAAAGAGATGCTCAAGGCCGGCTTGGTCGGATGCGGCGGTCGAGGTACCCAAGCCGTGGTCGACATGATGCGCGGCACTGAAAACGTCAATGTCGTCGCGATGGGCGATCTTTTCGAGGACAGGCTGGAAGGATCGCTGCGCAAGATCAAGGATCAGAAGGACTACGATAAATTCGCCGACCGCATCAAAGTGGATGGCGAACACCGGTTCGTGGGATTCGAGGCGTTCAAGAAAGTGCTGGCCTCCGATATTGACATCGTGATGCTGGCCACTCCTCCCGGTTACCGTCCGATGCACTTTGAAGCTGCGGTGGAAGCGAAGAAGCATGTCTTTTGCGAGAAGCCGTTCGGGACCGATCCTGTCAACGTTCGCCGATTTATGGCGGCGGCGAAGAAATCCGAAGAACTTAAGCTGACGGTGATGTCGGGCGCGCAACGACGGAATGACGCAAACTATGTTCCCACGGTCAAGAAGATTCAGGACGGGGCCATCGGTGATGTGGTCGCCACGTATGCCTATTGGGTGGGGACCCCGGTGATTCAGCAGCCGAACGGGCGCGATCCGAAATGGGGCGACATGACTTGGGAACATCGCAATTGGTATTCATTCGTTTGGATTTGCGGCGATCAGATCGTGGAACAGCATTTGCATAATATCGACGTTTCGAATTGGGTGATGGGCACGCATCCGATTGAGGTAGTCGCGACAGGCGGCGCCGTCTGGAGACCGCGCGACAGCGAAGTCTACGGAAATATCTATGACCACATCAGCGCCGACTTCGTGTATCCCAACGGAGTCCACATGTCGAGCTATTGCCGCCAGTTTCAAAAGGGCTTGGCGCAGAATGTGAGCGAACTGATCGTTGGGACGAAAGGCAGGAGCAACGGTCATGACATGGGCAGCGGCGAGAAGACGGTCCCCTATGTCGCGGAGCACACGGCGATGGCGGCCAGCATTCGCGGCGATGGCCCTTATGTGAATCACGGCATGACAGTGGCGGAGAGCACGATGACATGCATCATGGGGAGGGAATCGGCGTACTCCGGGCAGAAGATCACGTGGGATCAGATGATGAATTCCCAGTTGGATCTTTTTCCTAAGGCGTTCGATTACGACATGAAGATGGAGCCTACGCCGTTTCCGGTTCCTGGGATTTATCGGTTCGTTTAGTTGGGTCGGTTACGGGGAGAGTAGCCGAAGATTTCGAATTTGCGTCGCTTTCTTTTACTTAAGAGACCCGCAACGATTGCCTGTGTGCCGACGCTGTTCTCATAGATTCGTGGTATAAGCTAACTCAATGGGCTACGTCCCGGGATTCGCCAACGATGTTTTTTTAAGCTACGCGCATGGCGACGACCCGACCTGGATCCAAGCCTTTGAACAGAGTTTGGGCCGGGCCGTTCGAGATCGCTTGGGCCAGGAGGTTCAAGTCTGGCAGGATCTCAAACGCCTCCGGGTCGGCAACGATTGGCAAACGGAAATCGGCGAGGCTATTACCAGCGCTGCGGCTTTTGTCGCCATTCTTTCGCCCAGCTATCAAAATTCAGACTATTGTTCCCGGGAACTCACGCGATTCCTGGCTCCGAATGGTTCTGTCGACTCGATCAAGATAGGGGACCTCTACCGTTTCCTTAAAATCGTCAGAATCCCATGGGAGAACAACGATCACGAATCTTTTTATCCCGACCTGCAATTCCTGCCATTCTTCAAAAAAATGGATGGGCCGGAAGAGTTCGCCGGCTTGCGTCCCAATAGCGATGAGTTCAATGACGCCGTCGTCAAGGTCGCGGCAAGCGTCGCGAATCTGCTGCGGACCATGCGACGCGGGCTCCAGATGGTGTTCGTGGCTTCACCGGCGGACGATGTGCTCGACCCATGGACCGCCGTGCGCTCCCAGTTGCGGGACGACAAGTACGATGTACGTCCCGATGGACGCCTGAACGCCGGTTACGCCGACAAAGTCATTCTGCGGGACGTGGACAAAGCAGTGCTTACGGTGCACCTGCTTGGACCTTCGTACGATGCTTTCGCCGAGAGGCAGATGAAACTGGCGAGCGATGCAGGCAAACGTCAACTCATCTGGTTCGCCAAGGGCACCGATCAGGAAGCACAGGTGGAGCCGCGTCAGTGGAAGCTGCTGGATTCCATACGCAAGAGGGACGGGCTGGCGGCCAATTTCGACTGGCTCTCAGGCACTGTGCGGGAGATGATTGCCGTGCTGCAAGGAACGTTGCGTCCCAAACCCGCGGAGATCCCAGTGAGCGCGGGAGCATCCGCTCGCATCTATTTGCTGCATGACCCCACCACCCGAAGCGATGCGGTATTCGCCCAGCAAATCCAATCGGAAATCCAAGGCAAGGAGAAGATGGAAGTTGTTTTTCCACCCAGCGGAGCCACGTCCCGTGCGGTTCACGAGCAATTGCTGCAGAGTTCGGACGGCCTGCTGCTCTACTGGGACCAAGCGCCGGAGACCTGGTTTGACCAGTATGTCAAAGACGTTTTGTTCCTCGGCAAGAAAGCCAAGGTCCGGTCCAAAGTCTGCCTGCTGAACGATCCGTCTCAGTTGGAGGGATATCCGATTCCAATCATCCGCAAATCGCAAGAGTTCAAGATTGCCGATCTCGAGCCTTTCATGAAGCCCTTGAGGTAATCGATGACGGCTGCCAAACTGAGTCGGTTCGCTGCGATCGAGCAGCCGTTCCCAGGCCTTCGGCCATTCGAGCCCCCAGACGCATTTCTGTTTTTTGGCCGGGAGCAGCATACGCAGGAACTGCTCGAGCGTCTTTCTCGAAATCGGTTTCTGGCGGTAGTGGGCACCTCCGGCAGTGGCAAGTCGTCGCTCGTGCGGGCTGGCCTGCTTCCAGCGCTTTACCGGGGTTATCTAGTGGGTGCCACTTCGCGCTGGCGGATCGCCGTGATGCGTCCGGGCAGCGCTCCCTTGGATGAATTGGCGAAGGCGCTGGCCGATACGACTGCGCTTGGGTCTGATGCGGCTCAGGTCCGCGAGCGCGTGGGGGCCAGCAGCCTCGGATTGGTCCAGGCAGTGCAGGACGGCAAGCTCGCCGAAGGTGAGAGCCTGCTTCTACTGGTGGATCAATTCGAGGAATTGTTCCGATTCGCCTCCGAGAGCCGCTCTTCTGATGCGCCGGGAGAGGCCCAACTCTTCGTCAGTTCGCTGGTGGAAGCGGTGGATCAGTACTCGGTTCCGATCTATATCGTCTTAACCATGCGCACGGATTTTCTGGGCGACTGCACGCGCTTCCCGGGCTTGCCGGAAGCTCTCAACCGCAGCCAATATTTGATTCCAAGACTTTCCCGTGAGGAACGACGCGACGCAAATGAGCGGCCGATTGAGATCGCCGGTTCCGAGATCACTCCGCGGCTGGTTCAGCAACTTCTCAACGATCTGGGCGACGATCCGGACCAATTGCCTGTGATGCAGCATGCCCTTTCGAGAACCTATCGCCTTTGGAAAGAGAAAGACAACCACACGCCGCTGGATCTGGACGATTACACGGACGCGGGCGCGATGGCTGAAGCGCTCGATCATCATGCCCAGGGCATTTACGACCGTTTCAGCCCGGAAGATCGCGTCTGGACTTCGAAACTCTTCCGCAGCCTCACCAAGATGGACAAGGGTCGTGAAGTGCGCAGGCCCGGCCGGCTGGGACGCCTCTTCGAGGTCGTGGGGGCGAACGATGACGCAGGGCGGGAAGCGGTGAAGCGAGTAATCGGCGTCTATGCGAGTTCCGAAAATTCGCTTCTCCTCGTGAGCCCGGCGGTCAATCCCGAAGACGCTGTGGTGGATATCTCGCATGAGAGCCTGATTCGCAAGTGGCACCTTTTGAGCAAGTGGGTGAAGGAGGAGTCCGAGAGCGTGGAGTGGTACGCGGACTTGGCTCGCGATACGCTTCGACATGCGAAAGGCGACGCAAGCTATTGGATGAATCCGGAGTTGAGCCGAGCGCTGGAACGACGTTCGAAGGATGGCTGGACGTCAGCCTGGGCAGAACAATATCGAGGTTCCGCTCCACCAGATTTCGATGCCGTTCAGCGGTTTCTCGCGGCCAGCACTCGGGAACAACAGAAACGCGTGGTGAAGCGGATCATGGTCTATCTGCTCGCGGTTGTCTTTCTGCTGAGCTGCTTTGTAGCAGCAGGGGAGTACTACGCCAGCCAGAGGGCGAAGCAAGCCACCAAAGAGACGGAGGTCAGGCTTGGCAAAACTACAGCGCAACTCGACCAGACGAAACTGGCTCTCAAGGACGCTACAACAGGGGTAGCTTCGAAGGAAAGAGAATTGGACCACCAGAAGGAGTTGCTCCAGCAGGCTGCTAACTCCTCCGAGGCGGATCGGAGGAAGATTCAGGCCAACATCGATCAGTTGAATGGGTCCTTAGTCGAGTCTCAGAAGAAGGAGAATGACGCGTTGAAGAGCCAGCTTGCAACTCTGGCAACCAATTCCAAATCGCAAGATGCGCGCATTCAACAACTCCAGCAACTCAGCAACGAGCTGACGCAAACAATTCAGCGGCAACGTAAGGACATTGAGGTGGGGGCTTATGCGAAGCAAGAGGCCAAACCCTCGCCCGCGCCAGAGCAGCAGCAGCCCACTGCTCAGGAAAAGCAGCCGGCGGTGGATAAAACTGCGGTTGATAAAACTGTGGCAAGTGCGGATGCCCCAGCGAAAGCAGTCTCTGTTGCAGTGGCCAAACTGAGCACCAAGTTTGTCCCAGAGGTTGGAATCACCGTTCTGCTCGGTGACTTATCGTATTTCAATCGCAAAACGAATGTTTACTTGATCGCGGGCAGCCCTCCCAAGGTCGATTTAGAAAGTGTGCAGGAAGCAGTCTCCGGCGCAACCGGTGAGAAGACCTACAATGGCTATCAAGTTTGGTCATTCAAAGCCGATGGAGACAACTATAAGAAGACTCCTCTGCTTGGAGCTTTTAAGATCGGGGGCCGAGCTTATCAACTGTTTCTGCGGCAGTGGACGATTTACAAAGCTAAAAGTGAGTCCCTAACCCTTGAATTTCGGCCGCTCTAGCTTATTGGTTGATACTCGAAAACCAACAGAGTAATGTCATCAGTCAGCATGGCATCCTCCGTGAAATCCTCGACCGCCTTTGTGAGCGCCGCATGCAGACCCTGGCAGTCTAACGATGCGTTTGCCGCGATCGTCTCGCGCAGTCCTTGTTTATCAAAGAAATGCCCATCCGCATCCTCGGCTTCTGACAGGCCGTCGCTGAAAGCTACTACCTTATCGCCCGGCTGAAGCTGAACCTCGGCAACCGAATATTGCGCAATCTCGATCAGGCCGATGGGCATGCCAGTGGTTTGCAGTTCCGACAATTCAGTGGTTCCCTTGCGAACCAACAGCGGTTTTGGATGGCCGGCATTCACCCATCGAAGCATGCCGGTTTGATCGACCGTGCAGTAGAACACGGTTGCGTACTTTTCACCCTTGGTGCGGTCAGTAAGGAAGCGATTGATGCGCGACATCACTTGATCGATCTGTACTGGCCCGTCGGACGCCAGCAGAAACGCCCCCTGCAGCAGGGAAGCCAGCAGCGCTGAACTGACGCCTTTGCCGGAAACGTCGGTCACTACCGCGCACCAGGTGTCAGGCATGGACTGGCGGACATCGAAATAGTCCCCGCCTACTTGATGCGAGGCGACGCTCGATCCCGCCGCTCGGAACCATCCATCGGAAGGAAGCCGATCAGGCAGCAAACCTCTCTGGATCTGCCGCGCTATGGACAGTTCCTCTTCCATGCGCTGCTTCTCGCGGCCTTCCTCGAGCAAGCGCGCGTTCTCGAGAATCGTGGATGCTTCGAGCGCCAGCGTCTGCAGAATTTCGCGATTGCCAGCCGAAAGATCGGCGGCGTTCTGCCGGGAATCCATGTAAAGCAACCCGACCGTGTCGGCGACCGATGAGATGATCGTGTCCTGCGACGATCCCATGCGCACATGGACCAGCGGCACGCACACAACGCTGCGAAGCTCAAGGTCGGCGACGGACATTTCAGGCCGCACGCCATCTTGCTCCAGCGGATCGAAGCTCATCGAAAGCAGTTCGCGGCGGCTGCGCAGCGCCCGGTTGATCAAAGTGGTGGGAACTTTGAGATCCGTGCTGGCCAGCGGAGCGCCTTGACGATCCCGTGCAACGCTCACGGTTAGTTCGTCCCCGGATTTCAACAGGAGAAAGCCGCGGTCTGTACCTGTCACGGCTAGAGCCGCGTCCACAACCGACTCCAACACATCGTTCGTTGAGAGCGACGTTTGCAGCGCGCGTGCTACCTCGACAAGTGCTCGCAGCTTGCCAAGATTGCCGCCGCCAGCCATCGGGGACGCGGCGGGAGCGGAGATCTGATCGAAGATGCGATGCATCTCGTCCGCTTCAAGCGTGAACACGAGCCTGTACGAATCCTGAAAACCGAAGTCGATGCGGTCGGCATTCGCAAGCTGATGACGCGTGATCCGCTGGCCGTTGACAAAGACTCCGTGACGGCTGTTCAGATCTTCGACGAAATACTCGCCCTTCTCGCGCACAATGCGGGCGTGATTGCGAGAGGCTCGATTGTCGCGAAGAGTAAGGTGGTTCTCAGCCTGACGCCCGATTAAGAAAGGCGTCGTTTCCAGAGGCAGTCGCGTGCGATTTCCAGAAGGATTGAAGACAACTAGATACGCGGCTTCCGAGGTTTCCGAAGACTGCCGGAGCAAAGCCATTAAATAGTCCGCCGGGCGCCAGGGCGGCTCGAGAGCGACTCAGCCGCGTTCTCCATCTCTTGCGCGCGCAGCACCTGACAATGGGAGCAGTAACCTCCCACTTCGGTTCTAGCCAGGACGATCTGGAATCCGAAGTGGTCCTCGATCTGTTCGCGCATCTTTTGAAGCGGGTCACCGAAGAACTCTTCAATCCGGCCGCATCGAAGGCAGATCACGTGCGCATGTTCCTGCTTCATGCGCGTTTCATAATAGTGCTGATCGCCCTTGTGATGCATGAGGTCCAGCTCGTCCACTAAGCCGCCCGCCTTGAGCAGTTTCAGCGTGCGATAGACCGTTACGCGATTCAGTTTGGGATCCTTCTGCTGCGCCAGGGTGAAGAGCCGCTCGGCATCAAGATGCTCGCCGGATTGGTCGATAAGATCCAGCAGGATTTTGCGCTGGCGCGTCATCCGAACGCCCGGATCCTTCTGCGATTTCTTGGCTACTTCGAGTGCCATTGCCTAAGTGGGTTTGGACGCCACGAAGTGGACCGCGTTTATCAAAATGCGGCGAACCTCAGACTGATAGAAGATCGGGTATGTTTCATGGCCCGGCCGGAGATAGAAAACCTTACCGGCCCCGAAAGTCCAAAGCAAGCCGTCACTTCCATCCTGGCGACCCCCTGCATAGCGGCCTTCCAGAATCTTGGCATCGGGCGAGGGCGCGTTGAACGGATTTTCATAGGTCTCGGTCTTTGGAATCGTAAAGTCCTTAATGCCGCGAACGATTGCATGTTTCGGATCCACAATATGGATCGTTTCCGGCTTACCCTGGTTCGTAACCTTGCCCCAACTTCCCGGCGTCCCCTGCAGCGGAGTTCCGCGTTCCTTCGCAATCGTTTCCAGGATCTGCTGAAAGGGATGCGAGTAGTGAGCGGAGTGGAGGGGGATAAATCCCATGCCCTCGCGGACGCGTTTCACGACGAGGTCGACATGCTCGGGCGTTACTTCTTTATGCTTCTGGTGACCGAACCAAATGAGCACATCAGTGTTGGCGAGCGCCTGCTGGCTTAGGCCTTGTTCGGGATCGTACAAGTTGGCGTACTTCGCGAGAATGTCGTGGTCCTTGCCGAACATCTCGACCAATGCGCCATTCAAGCCATTCGGGTAAACTGTAGCGGGCTCGGTGCGCTCAGACCAGCAGAGCACGCGGATCTTAGTCCTGGCTCCGGCAGGCGTAGGGTTGGAGAGGAATAACAGGGCCGCAAGGATGACATTCAGGCGAAGCGGCATATGCCCGAGATTAGCATGCCGCTGTCCTATGAGTGGGCGACTGGATGCAAGGGAAGTTCGCGCAAAGGATAGTCCACGACGATGACTCTACCGCGTGGATCGATGGTGGCAGTTTGTTGGTGTCGGTGAAGGTCATTTCTGCTCCGCTCTGGTTTTGGTAGTGTTCTAAGATGCGTTGATCCGCCGCTCTGGTGCCCGTTCTGAAGATGCGAGACGATGATTGTTCTTCTCGCGGTCTGTAACGCCTGAGTACGCAAAGGCAAACCGATTACGGAGGTCAGGGCTTTCTCAGTTCGCAACGGCATCGAAACACTCAGCCGCACCCAGACATTTATAAAAGCTGCTCACTGAGCTTATTCGGCGGTTCAACGGTTTTGGGCGCCGCGTCACGGAAAGCTCACGAGGCCACGATTACCGTTGTGGGTAAGATGGATGTGGTTCCAATATGATGCAAGCGATTCAAGTCTTAGAGTTGCCTTACGTGGACAATTCGCTTGCTGAGACGCCCGACCTAAACGATGTGATCTGGCGTTTTATGGACTTTCCAAAATTCTTCTCCACAGTCTGTAACCAGGCCCTGTATTTTCCTGTCGTTTCCGCACTCAACGATGTACTTGAATCGGCACCCCCTCGCCTACCAAAAGATGCAACGGTCCACGCCAAAATGAGCGCGTGGTCCCGGTGGCAGCGCCAGCGACACATGGTATTTGTGAACTGCTGGCATTGGTCACCAGTAGAGTCCGCTGCGATGTGGGCTCTATATTCCAGACATGGCGAAGGTCTAGCCATTCAGTCTACGTTTGGGGCAGCGACACAGGCATTCGGTTCACACGTAAACTCGACGCCACATACGGTACAAGCTGGTATGGTTAAATACATAAACTCTGATGCGGAGTCCACGCCCGGACAAACCTCAAACATTATTCTCGATGCGCTGAAGAAACGTGATTGGTACGAGTATGAGAAGGAACTTCGGTTCATGCACGTTGCCATGGATAACTACGTGGAGCAACCATTCGGCTCTGAGGTAGATCCTGGAACAGCCCAAAAGCGGGGAATTTGGATCAAGTGCAGGTTACAAACACTGATCAAGTCTGTTGTTCTTGCCCCCTCAGCGCCCCCGTTTCTCGCAGATGTGATCAGACAAATCTGCCAGCAGTTCGGTCTTGACCCCTCCCTTCAGCGGTGCTCGCGATTGTGCGAAGGAGCTCCAGCGCCACCAGATCTCATAGCATGGAGAGATTACGTTAAGGAACTCCAAAAGGCGCACGGACCATCCTGGGTTCTGTTATGAAAGTTTTCGTCGTGTTCAATCGTCAACCGCCCAGCTGGAAGGGACCCTTATAGGGAGACTTTTCAGGTAGACTCATAAATGGGACTTCATGCCTCCAGCCCCGCGTTCGCTTTTCTTTCTCATACTCTCCGTCGCTGTCTTAACCGCGCAACCTACTGTTTACTCCTTTCACGAAGCCCAGAGCTTTCTGAAGAATTACTGCCGCACCTGTCATCAGGGACCAGCACCCGTGGGCGGCTTCGACGCGGACAGCGTTGCGTCGCCGTCGAGCCTCCAATCCGAGGCGCAGCGCTGGGTGAAGATCAGCGCCCGCTTGACGAATGGATCGATGCCGCCCAAAGGGGCCAAAACTCCAGGAATTGACGAACGCGAGCAGTTCTCTCAATGGGTGGACCGGGCCCTGCGAGCGGAGGCGTGTTCGGACGGGATCACTCCCGGTCCCGCGCCGCTCCGACGCCTGAATCGTGACGAGTACACCGCCACCGTTCAGGATCTGTTGGACATTCATCTGGATGTGGGCCAAGCGCTACCCGCCGATGGTGCTGGAGGCGAAGGGTTCGACAACGCGGGCGAGACGTTATTTCTTTCGCCGCTCCACTCGGAGAAGTATATGGAAGTCGCCAAGTTCGCGATGGACTTCGCCGAGAAAGAGTATAAATCGCGAGCCAAGATCCTGGTTGCCAAACCCGGCCTTGGAGTCTCCCCGAGCCAGGCCGCCCATGAAATTCTGAGGGCATTCCTGCCGAGGGCTTTCCGTCGGCCCGTGAGTGAAGGGGACATTCTGCCTTACATGGATCTGTTCCGCGCGGCGCAAAAAGAGGGAGAAACTTTCGAGCCTTCTATCTTCTTCGCGTTGCGCGGCGCCCTGGTTTCGCCGTTGTTTCTTTTTCGGGTGGAGCCGTCCAACCCTGGGTCGGCTACTCGCCCGCTCGATCAATTTGCGCTCGCTTCCCGGATCTCGTACTTTCTCTGGGGCAGCATGCCGGACGAGCTGCTGTTCGATCTCGCGGCCGAAGGCAAGCTGCAGAATCGAGAGGTTCTGAAAGCGTTGGTTCCCCGCATGCTTCGCAACGACAGGTCGCTCACTTTCGCCCAGCGCTTTGTGGAGCAGTGGCTGAGGACTCGCGAACTCGGTGGAGACAAATCTCCAGATCCGAAATTGTTTCCAGGCTACGCAGCCGACGAGGAACTGCGAGGCGACATACGTCTGCAACCAGTCCTGTTTTTTCGCGAGCTTTTGATTCGAAACTTGTCAGTCTTGAATCTCGTGGACTCGAAGTACACGATCGGAACCAGCAATCTGTCGAAGCATTTCGGCGTGAAACTGCCCATCAAGCAGAACGCTTCGAAGCAGCCGCAGTGGGTAGAACTCCCCGAGGGCACGCATCGAGGAGGCCTGCTGGGAATGCCGGCGGTACTGGCCGTATCGTCGTATCCATATAGAACGAGCCCTGTTCTGCGCGGGGCTTGGATCCTGGACTCGATGCTCGGGACCCCGCCTCCCCCTCCACCCGCGAATGTGCCTGCTCTGGAAGAGGTGCATGACGGCGCGCCGCCCAAGTCCGTTCGCGAGAGGCTTACGCAGCACCGCGCGAATCCGGTTTGTGCCGGGTGTCACAGCCGCATCGATCCGCTTGGCTTTGCGCTGGAAAATTACGATCCAATCGGACGGTGGCGTGATCAAGATGGCGGCAAGCCTGTAGATGATTCGGGCGAGATGGCGGATGGGACGAAGTTCCACGGCCCCGATCAGCTTAAGACGCTGCTGCTGGAGCGCAAGGATCTGTTCCTGCGCAATCTAACGAACAAGATGCTAGGCTATGCGCTAGGACGCGGATTGACGCTGAAGGATTCCTGCACTGTGGACAGCATCGTCGCGCAAGTAAAGCAAAATGACTATAGCTCGCAAGCCCTGGTGGAGGCGATCGTTTTAAGTGCCCCGTTTCGCGAGCAGGCGGCCAAATCTAGAGAGAAGGAACAATCCAAACCATGAAAGCAATTTCACGCCGAACGATTCTGCGCGGAGCCGGAGTTAGCCTCGGGCTTCCGTGGCTGGAGGCCATGGTTCCTTCCTCGGCAATGGCGGCGTCAACGCTTCCGCGTAATCCCGTCCGAATGGCAATGCTCTATATGCCCAACGGCGTGAACACGACTGCCTGGGCTCCTGAGGGTTCGGGTCGCGACTTTCAACTCTCGCCGACGCTGCAACCGCTGCAGGATCTCAAAGATCAAGTGTTGGTGTTGAGCAATCTTTGGAACGCGGCGTCGAAGGGCGGGGATGGGCACTATGTCAAAGAAGCGGCCATCCTGACGTGTACGACCATTAAGAAGACACCTGGCGCGGATCTCGGCAACGGCATCTCTATGGATCAGGTTGCCGCCAAATGCACCGTAGATCAGACGCCGCTTCCCTCGCTGGAACTGGGAGTGACACCGGTCGCAATTGGTGTCGACGCCGTAGTTGGATACACGCGCGTTTATGGCTCGCACATTGCGTGGAGCAGTCCCACCACTCCGCTGGCAAGGGAACTGAATCCGCGCTCGGTTTACGAACGGCTTTTCCGGGCGTCTTCGGGTCCGCAGGGTAACGCGGCCAAGATGGATACGCTGCTGCTGGACCGCGTCCAGGGCGATGCCAAGCGTCTGCGTGCGAGCGTGGGGTCGGCGGACCGCATTCGACTCGATGAATATATGTCAGTGATGCGGTCGCTCGAAGAGCGCGTCCAGCGAGCCAGCGGCGTGAAAGAGCGGACTTGGAAGCCGCGTGCGCCTATCGATCCTAAGTCGGTTCCGACGGATCACCCCAAGGACTACGCCGAGCATGTCCGTCTGATGTTGGACATGATCGCGACCGCGTTCCAGAGCGATACGACTCGAATCTCCACCTTCATGTTCGGCAATGCCGTTAGCAACGTCAGCTTCCGCTTTTTGGAGGGAGTGAGCGCAGGGCACCATGACGTTTCGCATCATCAGAAGGATGCGGATAAGCTGCGCCAATACCAGCTCATCAATCGCTGGCACATCGAGCAGTACGCTTACTTGCTGCGCAAACTGAAGGGCATGCGAGAGGGGGACTCGACCGTGCTCGATAACTCCATGATCCTTTTTGGCTCTGCCTTGAGCGACGGAAACCAGCACGATCCGCATCGTCTGCCTCTGGTGCTAGGTGGGCGGGGCGGAGGACGGATCGATGCCGGGCAGCACCTGGTTTATGGGGAGGATAGTCCGCTTGCGAATCTGTATGTCTCCATGCTGGACGCGTTTGGAACTCCTGTGGATCGCTTCGCGGACAGCACGGGACCGCTGGCCGGAGTTCTGGCATAGTGCCGCACGCGTTTTTCCTCTTGGCGGTATTCGCAGGGGTCGATATTAGCGGCGTCTGGTTGGGACAGATACCGAACCGGAACGGAGATGCCCAAGATGTGGCTTTCAAGTTTACTCAACGGGGATCGACGATCGGCGGCAAGATGTATGGCGATTATGTAAGCACTCCCATCAGCGAGGGCAAGATCGCAGGCGAACTGATTACGTTCATCGTGAATGCGCAGGAGCAGAGCGGCAACCAGATCAACGAGACCAGGGTTCGGTTTACGGGAAGGCTACGGGACGGGCAGATGGAGCTGTTTCGAGATCGCGAGTCGTCGACGAATGCCGGGGACGGAGGCGCGGTGCAGATCAAAGCGGGGGCTAAGCAAACCTGTCGGCTCACGCGGCTGCCGTAGAGCGGGTAGCGAATGCCGAAAGAGCCGGTCGCGTCTGAGGTTGAAAAGACGATTGTCGACCTGATTGAGCGCCGGATTTACGTGATCCGCGATCAAAAAGTCATGCTTGATGGGGATTTGGCGGCGCTGTACGAGGTCTTGACGAAGAATCTCAATCTTGCAGTCCGCCGCAACGCTGCTCGCTTCCCCCAGGATTTCATGTTCCAGCTCACTAAGGAAGAAGCCGAATCTTTGAGGTTGCAATTTGCAACCTCAAACGCCGGTCGTGGCGGTCGCCGCTATTTGCCTTACGCCTTCACTGAGCACGGGGTCGCTATGCTCTCTTCAGTTCTAGGCAGCGAACGTGCGGTCCAGATGAATATCTCGATTATACGAGCGTTCATCAAGATCCGCGACGTTCTGGCCACCCACAAGGATCTTGCGGCGCGCATGGACAAAGTAGAAGCCACTCAGAAACAGCACGCCTCGGTAATGACGGTTGTGGTAGATCAAATCAAGAAGTTGAATGCCGCTCCGCCAGTACCTCCAAAACGCAGCATTGGCTTCAAGACCGCGTAAGCTACTCCAGTTTGTAGATCGTCAGCCCGCTGAGCAATTTGGGAAAGAAATCGGTCGATTTCTGGGGCATCACGCCGCCTCCAAAGGCGATATCCGCAACTTGGCGGGCTGTGGTTGGTTCCAGCAAAAACGCTGCCTGCGCCTCGCCATCCGCCACCTTGGCCCAGGCAGCATCCAGACCCCGCACATACTGCAGGTGTTTCTCCTCGCGAACCGCCTCCTCGCCAATCCCGAGCGCCGTTCCGAGCAGCTCCTGATGCAGAACCAGCACGTCCAGTTCGCCTGGCTCGCGCTCGCGTTCCACAAGGTGAACGCGCGCATCGCCCGCAACGGCGATCCCGATGCGGATCTTCTCCGGCGCTGGCTTGGAAAAGATCTCCTTCAATTCGCCGAGAGAAGCCAGACTTCTGGTTTGCAGGTTCGCTAGCAGATCGTCGCCGCTGAAACCGGGCACGTCGTTCACCACGCGGTGAGTGGCCAGGATCTTCAGCCCCGGAGAGTGCATGTTTACGAACGTCATCATCACATTCCTGGCACCCTCAATTTGCGGGTTGGCGTTCCGGAATGCGAGCGCCGTCTCGTAGCGATGGTGACCGTCGGCGATCAGCAGCTTCTTATCGGACATGAGCTCCTGGATACGTGCGATGCTCGCCGGGTCCGCGATCTTCCACAGGCGATGTGTAGCCCCGTACTCGTCATTGAGAACCGCCAGCGGCTCGCCCTGTGCCGCTTGGTCGAGGATCGCGTCGATCTCTCGAGCGGGATCGGGATACAGCATGAAGATCTGCCCGAAGTGGGCCAGCGTGTGTTTGAGAAGTTCGGTGCGGTCCTTCTTCGGGCCGGACAATGTCTGCTCATGTCGGTGAACGATCTTCGCGGCATATTCTTCCAGCGCGCCCAGGCCGATGAACCCCTTGCGAGTCAATCGCTCGCTGGAACCAGGAAGAGTGAATTCCTGAAAGTAGGCGAAGAACCCGGGGTGCTCGTCCTGCGCGAGCACCCCCTTGGCGATCCAGTCATTCAAATCATGAGAGGCACGCGTATACACATTGTGAGCGTCACTGTCAGACGGAAAGCGCTCCCCCAAGATAAGCCGTACCAGATTATAGGGACTGAGCGAGAGATAGCGTGCTTGCATCTCTGCTGAGATCTTGTCATAGGGCTGCGTGACTAGACTAGGCAGCGGGCCGGCGGCGCTGGTGTAGCGATACGGTTCGAAAGGAAATATCTTGGCCATTTGCCAGCATATCATCCCATCCCGAAGCCCAGTACTTGTGAGCGGGAGTGGTCGAAAGAGTACCCCGATAGTCCTTTGTAAGTCCGCGATCGGGATGTTAGTTTCGATCAGCGCGTCAAGCCAGTTGAGTCGGCGCGATTTCGAACGGAGCACTCTTGTGAACTTACTACGACCAAATATTCCCGTCGCTTGCACGGCATTCCTTTGCGCAATCCTTTCGTTGCCTGCTCATGGCCAAGCCCTCCCACCTGTCTTGGCGAAGAGTTTCAATCCCTCGACGATCGTGCAGGGCTCAACGTCAACGCTGACCTTTGCCGTGTCGAATCCCAGTGCAACGTCAGGGCTGTCCAACGTCTTTTTTAACGATACGTTTCCTGCCGGTCTCGTCCTTACGGCGACTGGAACCCAGACTGCTTCCTGCTCGGCGGGATCCGTCTTTGGAGGGGTTGCCGCCACCGCGGGCGGGAACACCATCGCTTTGCTTTCGACCGTTTTGCCTGCTGGCGGCTCTTGCACTTTCACCGTGACTGTACAAGGGACAGCGCTCGGCCTGTTGACCAACAGCGCTACCGTGGTCGATGGCACGGCCGGCACAGGGAACACAGCCTCGGCAGGACTAATGGTTACCTCAGGACTTCCGCCGGTGCTCACCAAGGCGTTTAGCGCCGCCAGCGTCAATCTAAATGCGACCACCAACCTAACGTTCAACCTCGCCAATCCGAACGCAGCGGTTGCGCTGAATGGAGTGAGTTTCAGCGACACTCTGCCGTCTGGACTTTTAGTAGCTACGACCGGCACTTCTGCGACTAATTGCGGCGCACCGGTTAACGCGACCGCCGGATCTAATCTGATTGCTATCTCTGGCGTAACGTTGGCCGCTTCTACGTCTTGCTCCGTCACAGTGAGCGTGGCTGGCGTGCTCGCTGGCCAGCAGAACAACACTACTTCCCCGATCACCTCCGCCAACGGCGGTACCGGGCTCCCGGCGTCCGCCGGCATCTTCGTGGGCGACCCCTACCAAGTTCGTTACACGGCCAATCTGCCGATTGGAGATTCAGTGGTGAACTTCACCAATACCGGTGAAAGCTCTACCAATGCCTTTCCGTCGCAGAACGGGAACATCTGCGTGAACGCCTACGCCTTTTCTCCCGACGAGCAATTGATCTCATGCTGCTCTTGTGCCGTGACGCCGGACGGGCTTCAATCTCTTTCGGCCAGTATTGACCTAGTAAGCAATAGCTTGACGGCTGGCCGGCCGACCTCGATCGTAGTGAAGCTGATATCCACCAGCGGAGGAGCCAACACCACTTGCAACGCAGCTACTGCGGGAACTCCTGCAAACCCGCTGGCGAACGGCATGGCAGCCTGGGGCACCACGATTCACGCGATGCCGATATCTCCGCGCTATCTCTACATGACATACGGGGTCTCTGAGACACCATTCAAGTCGGCGCAATTGAGCGCTGCCGAACTGCAGCGCGTGACGGCGCTGTGCGGATTTATTCAGATAAATGGAAGCGGGTACGGCATTTGCCGGTCTTGCCGTTTGGGCGGATTGGGGGCGGCGCGCAATCCTTAGATACTCAATAAGACTAGTCACAATGTTCTCTATGCATTGTTCGTTATCTTACTGGGCCGGATCGCTATTGTGAGTCAGGAGATTCTATGTTACGCTTTACAACGCGTTAAGCCGATGAGGCAAAGCGCTACTTATCGGAGGACCGCTTTGTCTTCACTCAAACTAAACTTACCCAAGGCCGCCTGTGCGGCCTTTTTCTCAACGATGACTTTGTTTGCCTTGCCGCCCCCGGCCCTCACCCCCCCGAGCGTTAGCAAGAGCTTCAATCCATCCACGATTACGGCGGGTGCCACTTCAACGTTGTCGTTTACGGTCACCAATCCGAATGCGGGTGCCTCGCTGACAGGCGTGACCTTGCTCGACACCTTTCCCGCCAATCTCGTCCTCGCGGCCACTGGCACTCAGACAGCGTCCTGCACGGGCGTTGGATCGGTTTTTGGAGGCGTGGCTGCAACGCTGGG
Source organism: Bryobacterales bacterium (assembly GCA_038225555.1). GTDB lineage: Bacteria > Acidobacteriota > Terriglobia > Bryobacterales > Bryobacteraceae > JANXQZ01. The sequence goes on along the minus strand of JBBRRB010000002.1, from coordinate 310,542 downwards.
AGGGACCACTGTGGGTCTGAATTCCACCGTGATCGGCCCCAGCGGCTCGTGCAGTTTCTCCGTCCTCGTCCAAGGGACGACCGCCGGACTGCTGACTAACAACGTAACCGCTTCAGATATCATTCAGGGTGCCGGGAACCCCGGAACTGCGAACTTGCAGGTAAACGCTCCGTTGCCTCCGGTGCTTTCGAAGGCTTTCGGAACTGCCACAGTAGGCTTGAACGGGACCACAACTGTGACGCTTACAATTATGAATCCGAATCCCACGGTCCCGCTCCCGTTCTCCGTGGCCGACCTTTTGCCTCCCGGTTTGATATTTTCGTTGCCGAACGGGTTGATCAATACTTGCGGCGGCACGTTTGTAATGGCGACCAACCGCCTAGAATTCGATCTGAACGCGACTCTCGCGCCGGGTGCAACTTGCAACTTGACGGTGAACGTGACAGGTACAATCGACGGACCCGCGACCAACCAGTCGCTTGCCCTGTCGACAGCCGGATTCTCTAACACGGCGACTGCAACAGTCTTTGTGGGTGATCCGTTCCAGGTCCGCTACACCTCGAATCTGGCGATCGGAGATTCGGTGATTAACTTCACCAACACGGGCGAAGGCCTCCCGCGAGCCCCCATCCCAAGTGCTCCCATTGCCGCCGCACCTGTTCAAGCCGACAGTTTGTGCGTCAACGTGTATGCTTTCTCACCTGATGAGCAGTTGGTCTCCTGTTGCTCATGTTTGGTTACGCCCAACGGACTCGGTTCGCTTTCGGCGGTCAGCGACTTGACGAGTAACACGCTAACGCCGGGAAGGCCGACTTCGATCGTGGTAAAACTGCTGGCCACCACCGGGACGGGAGCTACGACCGTATGCAACGCGGCCACGGCCGGCACTCCCGCCAATCCTTTGACGAACGGACTAGCGGCATGGGGCACCACTATTCACCCTTTGCCGGTAACCGCCGGAAGCCCTGCGGGGACGTTTGGGATCACGGAAACCCGCTTTGTTTCGGCCAGGCTGAGCGCTGCGGAATTGACTCGCATCACAACCCTGTGCGGCTTCATTCAGATTACAGGCAGCGGCTTCGGTATTTGCAAATCCTGCCGTCTGGGCGGCCTGGGCGGAGAAAAGCAGTAGGCGTTAGCTAGACAGACTAGTCCAGTTAGAAGATGTTGTGAGCAGGAATAACATGGTAAGCTTGACAGCGCGTCAAGCCAATCAGGCAAAGCGCGATTCATAACGGAGGAACGCTTTGCCTGTCTTTAAACCACAACTGTGCATGGTCGCCTGCGCGGCCTTTTTCTCGACGATGATTGTTGGTGCCGGTCCGTTGTTGAGTACCCCAGGCGTCAGCAAGATATTTAATCCGTCGACAATTACGGTCGGCGCGACCTCGACGTTGACGTTCACCGTCACCAACCCGAATGCGAGTTCCACACTGACGGGCGTGACCTTCCTCGATACCTTCCCCGCGAATCTCGTGCTCGCGGCGACTGGAACCCAGAGCGCGTCCTGTACGGGAGTTGGATCGGCTTTTGGGGGCGTGGCTGCAACCCTGGGAGGGACCACTGTGGGTCTGAATTCCACCGTGATCGGCCCTGGCGGCTCGTGCACTTTCTCTGTCCTCGTCCAAGGGACGACCGCCGGACTGCTGACTAACAGCGTGACTGCTTCAGATATCATTCAGGGTGCCGGAAACCCTGGAACCGCGAACTTGCAGGTAAATGCTCCGTTGCCTCCGCTGCTCGCGAAAGCTTTCGGAACCGCCACAGTAAGCCTGGGCGGGACCACAACCGTGACTCTGACTCTTACGAATCCGAATCCCACGGTTCCGCTCAATATTAATTTGGTGGATGTGTTGCCGCCGGGTTTGATCTTCTCGACGCCGGACGGTTTGATCAATACTTGCGGCGGCATATTTGTTATGGCGACTAACCGCTTAGAGTTTGACTTCAACGTGACTTTGGCGCCGAGCGCAATTTGCAGTTTGACTGTCAACGTAACAGGCAGAATAGACGGACCCTCGACGAACGCTTCACTCGCCACCTCTAACGCCGGTAGCTCGAACCTAGCCACTGCAACCATCTTTGTAGGCGACCCCTTCCAAGTCCGCTACACGGCCAATTTGGCGATCGGAGACTCGGTGATCAACTTCACCAACACGGGCGAAGGTGTCCCCGCTCCGATACCAGCTGCTCTCATCGCCGCCGCACCCCTTCCAAACGACAGTTTGTGCGTGAACGTCTATGCTTTCTCGCCTGACGAGCAATTGGTCTCCTGTTGCTCGTGCTTGGTTACGCCCAACGGACTCGGTTCGCTTTCGGCTGTCAGCGATTTGACGAGCAACACGCTGACGCCCGGTAGGCCGACTTCCCTCGTGGTAAAACTACTGGCTACCAGCGCGGCGACTGTTGGGCCAGCCTGCAATGCGGCTACGGCCGGCACCCCCGCAAATCCTTTGACGAACGGTCTAGCGGCATGGGGCACGACTATCCATCCCCTTCCAGTAACCAGCGGAAGCCCTGCTGGCACCTTTGGGATCACGGAAACGCGCTTTGTCCCGGCCCTGCTGAGTGCGGCGGAATTGACGCGGATCACATCGCTGTGCGGCTTTATTCAGATTACAGGGAGCGGCTTCGGCGTTTGCAAGTCGTGCCGTCTGGGCGGCCTGGGCGGAGAAAAACAGTAGCGGAAAGTAGCTAGAAGAAGAAAGGCACCAGGAGTTTGCTGGTGCTTTTTTTTTGGCCTCATGTGGTAAGCTTGACATCACATCGCGCTATAGCCACTGCAGGATTGACTCGGAGAATTTCGTTGCATTTATTCAAGCTACAGCTACCCATGGTCGCCTGCGCGGCCTTACTTTCCACGAGTATGAATAGACCGGCGCAAGCTGGCGGAGGCTCGTTACCCCCCAGCATTGGCAAGGCGTTTGTTCCAGCAACTATTTTGGTGGGTGCAACTTCTACCTTGACGTTTACGGTGGGTAATCCGAATGTATCTGTCCCCATCGGCGGTGTGACATTCACGGACACTTTCCCCGCCGGTCTGGTGCTGGCGGCCACTGGAACCCAGAGCGTGTCTTGCACGGCGGGGTCGACTTTCGGAGGGGTGTCCGCCACTGCCGGAGGGAATACTGTAAATCTAAGTTCAACGACAATCGCCGCTGGCGGCTCCTGCATCATCAGTGTCCTCGTTCAGGGAACAATAGCCGGGATGCTGAATAATTCCGTGCAGGTTTTCGATAACACTGCCCCTGGGCAAATCGCGAACGCGTCGCTGCAGGTAGATCCGCCGCTGCCCCCGCTGATTTCCAAGGCTTTTGGTGCTGCCACCGTGAGCTTGAACGGGACCACCACATTGACATTAACGTTCACGAACCCGAATGCTACCGTCGCGCTGACGGGAGTAGGCGTGGTTGACGGGGTGCCTCCGGGCTTGGTGGTAGCTACGCCCAACGGTCTAATCAGCACATGCAACGGAAGCTCTGTTACCACATTGGCTAACATCATAACTATACAACCCACGATCACGCTGGCACCAAGCGCAAGCTGCACGGTAACGGTCAATGTTACGGGCTTAGTCGATGGGCCGAAGACTAATACGACGCAGGTGGTCATGTCCACCAACGGCGGACCCGGTCTTACCGCCACGGCCGATATCTTTGTGGGTGACCCTTTCCAGGTCAGGTATACGGCCAATCTGGCGATCGGAGACTCGGTAATCAATTTCACCAACACGGGCGAAGGCGTACCGCCGCCTCTTCTGTTCTTGAACGCACCGGTTGCCAACGCACCCGTCCAGAACGCGAACTTATGCGTGAATGTTTATGCTTTCTCGCCTGACGAGCAGCTAGTCTCCTGTTGCTCATGCCTGGTCACGCCTAATGGCCTAAATTCAATCTCCGCGGTCACCGATTTGACCAGCAACACACTGACTCCCGGTCGACCGACGTCTATCGTGGTGAAGTTGCTTGCCACTAGCGGGACAGGCGCAACGCCAGCATGCAATGCAGCTACTGCCGGCACTCCCGCCAATCCCTTAACGAACGGTCTGGCTGCCTGGGGCACCACCATCCACCCGCTGCCGATAACTCCTGGCAGCCCGGCTGGCACGTTTGGGATCACGGAAACCCGCTTTGTCTCGTCGACACTTAGTACGGCGGAGTTGACGCGCATCACTGCGCTCTGCAACTTCATCCAGGTCACCGGAAGCGGCTTCGGAGTTTGCAAGTCCTGCCGTTTGGGTGGCCTTGGCGCTTCCAAGGAGTAGTCTGCAGAAGGGGAGGACGTCAGGGAGTCCTCCTCTACCTCTCGCGGCTTGGTTTACCGGACAGATACCAGCGCTTAACGACCTCCATAGCTGGCTTTCCCCAGGGCGTAAACGAGCCTTCTGCCGGTCCACCGTGCCCGTCCGTGCCCACCTTCCACCAGTACATTCCGTAAAACCAGGGTTTCCCGTAAAAGCCGCGAAAGATCGCCTCGTAGCAGCGAGCTTGTTCTTGCTGAGCGAGCTTGCGAGGTGTCTCATCCCACGGCTGACGGTGGGGTGACTCGTAGCTCGAGAAGCCTGTCTCCGTCAGGATCACCGGCTTCTTAAATCGCCTCTGGACAGACTCGACTCTACTGACTAAAGCAACCGTTGAGAGATCGTCGGGGAGAGGGTAATAATTGTTGAGTCCAATGTAATCCAGAGCATCCCAAAATCGCAGGTTCTCGAACTCTGGCCCTTGGGTGGCGCCATAGGTCAGGGGTCCGCGATAAATTTCGCGGACGCGAGCGATGAGCTGTCGCCATTCCTTCTGATCGCCGGTAAGCTTTACGAACTCCACGCCTACGCAGAACAGATCGGCGCGAATGCGGGTCGCCAATCCGGCCTGGTGTTCAATGTAGGCGCGGTATCCGGAGAACCACTTGGCGCGGTCGGCGGGATTGGGGAACTCGAGGTCGCCGGGAAACCCGGACCGCACCCAAACCTGGGGCTTCAAGAACACTTTCATGCCGAGGGAGTGAGCAGTGATTGCGACCTGCTCGATTCCTTCGTCGGTTTCAAAACCGCCTCCAAAGCGAACAATGGGGGAGGAACGAGGGGTGAATGCGTATGGAACCAGGGCGATCGCATCCACTCCAAAGGTGGTTAACTTTTCAAGGATCGGCCTGGCCCCGGAGCCATACCCGTCGGGGCCTTCCGCGGTAAAATTCACCCCTCGCTGAAAGATCGGCTGGGAGCCCCAGACAGTCGGGCCCGTAGCAAGGAGCAGTATCAGTGCCGTAGTAGGTGGCGCCATCGAGTCGCTACTATCCTACGACGTGTTCCGGTCGATTTTACCGTCTGTGTTCACTTTCGGGGTCGGTGCAGAAGGTCGGGCAAAAATTCGCGGAAGACGTTGAACGCAGCGGTGGTCCCAAAGCTGATCCCCGCATTCGTCGCTATGTTGCCGATACCCTTATAACTTCCAGGACCCCAAATGCTGGCCGCGGTACCGGCTCCCAGCACGCCCGTGAAACTGGATATTGAGAACCGATTGCTCCCGTCTGGATGCCGCGCGGTAAATGTACTCACGAGAGCATACTTGGTGCGCTTCCATGCGCCGGTTTCGTGGGAGCTGAAGTAGCGATCATCCTCGTGGAAGGCGGTCGCGACGCCGTAACTTATGGTCTGGCGAATGCCATTGTACCCAACATTGCTGGCAAATCTCTTGCCGTATGCTCCCCAACCCTGGCCCCATTCTTTCGGGCTGTTCGCCCACTGACCGATTCCCGCCCCCACGCCTTCGCCAAGAATCGATAAAGGTCCAATTGCATTCGAAACATAGTCGTGGAAGCGTTGATGTTCGGTTAAGTGTGACGGCTCGGACGGACCTAAAACAGCCAGGACCCTGCCAGCAAGACGATCTTTGAGGGTAGAACTGGGTTGCATCGTGTTTTTTATAACGGCGCGGTCCGCTGATGTTGCGTCCTGACAGTTGGCAAGCAGCGGCAACAATATCGGTGTGAAGAAAATGTATTGCGGGAATCGCATCATGCTTGGTTGGCATTTGAAGGGCCGTTCGCGACGTTCGGGGTAGACGTCTTCTCGAGAAACGATCAACCATCCTCCCGATGAGCAGGGTGAAACCGGTTCGTCAAACCCATGGTCGACCAACCCAGCGCCGATCAGCATAGGTTCTCCGATCAACGGTGCCCTACAACGGTGCCCTACAGTAGTTCAGGCAGTTCCTCCCTCGCGATTAGTAGCCGAATCGACCGAGCCCGCCCTGGAACACGCTCAATCAATCCGTTGGCCTCCAGGATCAGCACCATTTGATGTACCGAGGGTGGCGTAACCCCGAAGTACCTCTGCATGTCCATCTCGGCGGGAGCAACCCGGTGAATTTCATGTAGTAAAAGATAAAAGCCAAGTACTGGCCCTGCTTCGCGGTGTAAGCCTTCATTTACGAGACCCGCGAGAGACAGTTTAGAACGGGACGTCGTCGTCCGTAATGCCTTGGTCGTAGCCGGATTCACTCGACGGAGACGGTTTGGCCCGTTGCTGAGCCCCCCTGGGCATCGATACTGGCTGGCTGAAGCCCTCGTCGCGCGTCGGGCCGCCTCCACCTTCACCTGGACCACCCAACAGAACGATATCCGGACCATTGGCGACCACTTCGGTAAAGTACTGCTTCTTGCCATCCTTGTCGTCATAACTTCGGGTCTGGAGCCGGCCCTCCAGGTAAACTAATTTACCCTTGGTCAGGTACTTCTCCACGTTCTCGCCCTTCCAAAGCACGACGTTAGCCCAGTCCGTTTCTTCTTTCCACTCGCCCGTTTGCTGGTCTTTGCTATTGCGGTTGGTTGCGATTGAGAACTTCGTGATGGATGCCCCGGAAGGCGTGAACTTGGTTTCGGCGTCTTTACCCAGGCGTCCGAGAAGGATCACTTTGTTTACGCTGCGCGATGCCATACTGCCTCAAACTCTATCACAACTGGACCAATTCGCCGTCCCTGCAATAATCTCGATACTATTTGGCTTCCGCGAGCACCTATTGACAGAAGCTTGACTGCTTGCAACCGCTCGCGGTCGTCTAGCGGTACCGAAGCGGCATCTAGATAAAATCCTATTTGCAATCCTGCCGGATGGATGTAAAATGAGGAACAATTTGTTTCGGACGACCCTGATGCATGGACCTTTTGGTTTTCGGGATTCCGGGTGGGCGATGAGCGGCTGCATAGGCGCTCTTTTCTTAAGCTGCGCTCTCTTGCGCGCTCAAATCCCTATGCTCGGCTCCGGCCCTTCCGGCAACGTAAATGTGTTTGGCTCGGATCTGGCCGTTCTGGAAGCGGGAGAGGAGCGAAAAGACCTCCCCTGCACTGCTGTCCAACTCAAGCCGACGCTTGGCTTCGACCTTCGGTTCCATTCGGGTTATGAAGTCAGCGTTCCTCTTAAGGAGTTATCCGGCTCCGAAAACCTTTTAACAATCGTTTTCCGCGTTGTCGCCGACAACCAAAAAGACCAGCCACAGTACTTCTCACAACGGGTCCGCGTGCCATCGATTGACGAAGAGGCCAAGGGCGATGCCTACCTGCAGGGCGGCTTCGATGTGGGCGAGGGGAAATACCACGTCGATTGGCTCATGCGGGATCGCAGTGAGCGAGTTTGCGCCTCATCCTGGGATGCGGACGCGGCGCTGCTGCAAAAAGATCGGCAGATCAACCTGGCGATCGCCCCCGGCGTGATCCAACGGGCCGATTTTGAACAGTTTAAGGAAGAGCCTCCAGTCCAAAGAACCCAAGGCGAAACTCCTCTCAACATCAAAGTGCTGATCAATTTCGCACCTCAGAACTCGCTTTCCGCCGCGCTGCAGCCCTTAGATACGAGCGCGTTGGTCTCGATTCTGCGATCTCTGTCCCGCGAGCCGCGCATCGGGAAGTTCTCGATCATCGCCTTCAACATGCAGGAACAGAAGATTCTGTATCGCCAGGATGGTGCTGATCGCATCGATTTCCCCGCTTTGGGAGACGCCCTGCATCGGCTCAATTTGGGCACCGTCGATTTTAAACAACTGGGCCAGAAACATGGGGACACCGAATTTCTGACGCAGTTGATTCAGAAGGAATGCGTCGGTACCCCGTCCACTCGCCCCGATGCGCTGATCTTTGCGGGACCCAAAGTGATGCTCGATTCCAACGTGCCTCAGGATTCGTTAAAACAGATTAGTGAGATAGATTACCCTGTGTTCTATATGAACTACAATTTGAATCCGCAAGCGGTGCCCTGGAAAGATGCTATCAGCCATACGGTCAAGTACTTCAAAGGATACGAGTACACGATCAGCCGGCCTCGTGACCTGTGGTTCGCGGTTTCGGAAATGGTGAGCCGTATTGTAAAATCAAGGAACGGGCGGCTGACTTCATCCATCTCTAGTCAATAGAATGTGTAAATTCAGGGAAATCTTGGTCGGGCTGGTTTCGTTTACCGCCCTTGCCCAAGCTCAGTCGGGTTTTCAGCATTACAAAAATAGTTTGGCGCCGTATGTAGTCTCTCCGCAGGCAATTGTGGACCGTATGCTGGAGATAGCCGATTTGAAGTCGGGTGAGACCCTCTACGATTTGGGAAGCGGCGATGGACGGATCCTGTTTAGGGCCGCTCAACGTTTTCACGCCAAGGCTGTGGGAGTTGAAATCTCAGCGTCGTTGGTGAAAGCGACAAACGAGGGTATTGTCCGTTCCAATCTGCAAAATCTGGCGAGCGTCATACACGGCGACCTGCTGGCAGTGGATTTGAGTCCCGCCGACGTGGTCACCATTTATTTGATGACCAACTCAAATGAGATTTTGCGGCCAAATCTGGAGAGGTATCTAAAGCCGGGAGCACGGGTGGTGTCGCATGAGTATGCAGTTCCTGGCTGGAAGGCTAAATACGTGGAGAAGGCTGAGCCTTATGCGCGGGGTCACATGATTTACCTGTACGTGATGCCTCCAGAGAAGAAGTAGCTCGTTTGGGCTAGCTGGCTTTCACAAGCATTTTGCCAGTGTTCTTGCCGTTTAGCAGCGCGATGAATGCTGCGGGAATGTGTTCGAATCCCTCCATCACGTCTTCCCGATACTTGAGCTTGCCCTCTTTTAGCCACTGAGCCATTTGCATAACGCCCTCTCCAAAGCGCTCCACGAAGCGCATGATGATGAAGCCCTCTACGCGCGCCTGCTTCACTAGGATGTAGACCAAAAGACGCGGGCCTGACTCTGGCTTCTGCAGGTTGTATTGGGAGATCTGACCGCAGATGGAGACGCGGGCGTACAGATTTAAAAGCGGGAATACGGCATCGGTTATCGCGCCGCCAACGTTATCGAAATAACAATCGATACCCTGGGGGCACAGTTCCTTCAGTTTGTCGCTGTAATTCGAGACCGTTTTATAATTAAAGGCCGCGTCGAAGCCAAGGTCGTTCACCAAGTGATCGACTTTGTCGTCGGCACCGGCAATTCCAATGACTCGGCACCCTTTAATTTTTGCGATCTGGCCGACCAGCGAACCCACGGCACCGGCCGCACCCGAAACTACCACTGTCTCGCCGGACTTGGGCTGGCAGATTTCGAGAAAGCCGAAGTAGGCAGTCAGACCTGGCATCCCCAGAATGCCGAGCGCTGTTGACACGGGAGCAAGTTGAGGGTTGAGCTTCTGCAAGCCCTTGCCTGTTGACACTTCGTACTCCTGCCAGCCCCACATGCCCATGACGAAGTCGCCCGTCTTGTAGGTCCCATTCTTCGAGTCCACCACTTCGCCCACCGATCCTCCGAGCATAAGGTCGCCGACGCGAATGGGGTCGGCATAACTCTTGACACCGGTGATGCGACCCCGCATGTAAGGATCTACCGACCAGTATGCAGTCTTAATCAAGATTTGCCCTTCGTTCAGACCTGGCAGGGGAATCTCTACGATCTGAAAATCGGTCTCCTTGGGCATGCCTGCGGGGACTGCGGCGAGGTGAAACTGGCGATTCACGGTGGACATGGATTCAACGTATCACAAAGTTCCAAACAAGCCCTCCACGGTCTTGTTTCCGATCCGCGCGGTCGCCCGCCCCGGCGTAAACCGGCCCTCGCTTCGTTCCAGGAGCCGCCCATCTAAGCTAAACCGGAAACTCTCATCCCAATGCACGAGCCGGAATGCTACGGCTCGTCCGAAAAATGGACATGCGCCGTTATGCTCCTCCAAGTATGGGCGCATGAGCTCGGCCAGAGCTGGAATTTTTTCAACGAGGAATGGATCGTGAAGTTCTCGCGGCAGTTCGATTCTATTTAAGCGACCCCCGGTGACCGCCACGATCACGATGCAGCTAGGAACGCTGAATTCGCCCTCGACATGAATGTAGGGACGGAAACGTTTATGTTCGGCTTGCGTGGCTTCGACACGAGCAGCGTCGGCTTGCACAGCCTTCTCACCGGATGTTGCCAGCAACGCCTGTTTTAGTTCGCCGCGATTGAGGTGGTACACCTGTGCGATTCGGTCAAGAATTAAGACGTGGCCTTCTCCCTGCTGAAGCCACTCGTCGAGGCGTCGCAAACCGCCTGGAATGCTTTTATAGTCGAGCGATTTTATGAACTCGGAACGGCGAAGCCCCGATTCATCTATGACTCGACCGAGCAACTTTGAGATGGGAAACTCTGAAGCGCCCTGAGACATGCTGTCGTCCTTTCAGGGCATCTAGGACGAGATTGGTTGACGGCGTGCCGTCCACATCTCCAGAACGGATTCTGGAATCCACCGTGGCTCTCGAACCCGGTTGGCAGTCCGCGAGGGACATTCCTGATGCTGCGTTAGTGACGTGGCTGAGTTGGATCAGGTTCCTGGCTCATGCTATGCGTTGACGATTCGCTCCTTCGCGGCATCCCACTTCAAATACTTGCGTTTGCGATAACTGATATTCCCCATCTCGCAGGCCACCACTCCGTAGTAGCCGAGCATCGCGTCGCACTTCAGCGCCTCGTTCGATCGAATGGCATTCATCAAGTTTCGATGGTGCAGATTTAGTTCTTCCGCGCCCGTCTTCTCATGCGTCACTTCTTTCGCTTCATCGGCGAACAGTCTTTGCGGCTTGATGGTGAAACCGGAGCGGGTAAACTCCAGCGTTGCCTTGTGTCCTCGAATCAGGTGCTCCACTTTGGTATCGTTCGCCTGGGTGGAGATGAGCTGAACGGTGAGGCCCTCGGGATAATCCAATAGGATATTGAGCGTATCGGGAATTTCGGCGACACTGCTGCCAAACTCAAACTTGCCGCCGGTACCAGCGCCGTGTGTGGGAAACGTAATGCCGGTTGCTTTGATGATGCGCGTCACGCGATGGATGAAAAGATCTGTAGCGATCCCGCCCGAATAATCCCAGTAACGCCGCCAACGGAAGTAGCGCTCGGGATCCCAGGCCCTTTTAGGTGCGGGTCCGAGCCACGCTTTCCAATCGAGATTGACTCCTGGCTTAGCGTCGGCGTCGATTGGATAGAGCCAGAAATCAGATTTGTGATTGCGCGAGTAATCGATTTGCGCGAGGACCACCTTGCCGAGCGCGCCGTCCTTGATGTATTTGTTGGCGGTCTCGTAGGAGTCATCGGACATGCCCTGCACGCCCACCTGCATCCTCAGTTTCGGCGCGTTCTTCAACTTGGCGATGACGTGCTTGGACTGCTCCACCGTCTTCGTCATCGGCTTCTCTACGTAAATGTGTTTGCCCGCGGCGATCGCGTCCATCGTCATCTGATGATGCCAGTGCTCAGGAGTCGCGATCAGGACGTAATCGATGTCCGGGTTGTCGAGGACCCGCCGGTAATCCTTGACTATTTTGCCGCCGGTCAATTGCGCCGCTTGTGCAGCGCGCGGATCGTAAACGTCGCAAACGGAGACTACGTCGCAGTTGTCCGTTTCGCGCATTTTCACCAAGGCCCGCATGTGGCTCATGGCCTGACCGCCGCAGCCGATCACGCCGATGCGCAGTCGCTCGTTGGCACCCTTCAACTGGCTATAGGTGAGCGCAGTGACTGCGCTGGCAGCTACGAATTCTCTTCGAGTGAGGGGCATTTTATGGAAACAGCTAAATTCTACCATCGTGGGTTGTTGATACTCTTGCATTTTGTGGGGCGGCCAATCCTGGCCGCAGCCGCCTTTCTAGGCGGCTTTGTTCGGGCCCCGGGAAGCCGGCTGAAAGCCGGCTGCAGCCAGGATTGGCTGCCCCACAATTTGTTCAGATGCAAGATTGTCAGTCACCGCAGCCCGCGCGCCTTTAAATGTGCGATCAAGGCCGCTGGATCGTCGCTGATGATCGCATCCACTCCCGCGTCGATCAACCTGTCCCAATCCGCTGGACGATTCGCAGTCCATGGCACCACTTCCACGCCCGCCGCATGCGCAGCCTTCACTTGCTCCGGCGTGACCAGGATGAACTCGGGCGAGATAATTGTCGCCTCGCCCTCGCGCGCGATCTCGACGAAACTCTTGGCCTTGCCCTCGTATAATGCCGAACGGCGAATCTCCGGCGCGAGCTTTTTCATCGCATGCAGAGTTCTGAAGTCGAACGACTGAAGAATCACTCTCGACTCGAGATGATGCTTGCGAATCACTTCCAACATCAGTTTTGCGAACACTTCTGGAGGCGGCGTGTAGTCGTGGTGATCGAGGAAGATTTTGGTCTCTACGTTGAATTGGATGTTTCCCTGCGCCGATAATCCGAGCACTTCATCGAGCGTTGGAATGCGAGTGCCGGGCACAGGCTGCTGCTTTGGGAAATTCGGATTTTTCAGCGCGCCGCAGTCATACTCGCGCACTTGCGCAAACGTCAGGCTGTGAATCAGCGCATTCGGCACCGGTCCCTTGCAGATCACAGGATTCAGATGCGGATCGTGCGAGATTACCAGTACATTGTCCTTCGTTACGGCTACATCCAGTTCGAGAACATCCACCGCGGCGCGAATCGCATACTCAAAAGCGGGAATCGTGTTTTCGGGAAACATGGCCCGCGCCCCGCGGTGTCCGTGAACCAGAATCTTCGCTGCTGCGAATGTACTCATAACGGTAACGAGAAGGACTGCGACGCCCCGACAGAACATGCCAACCAGATTATAGTAAAAAGGTTTCATATGAATGACATCTCCCGCAGAACCTTCGCGCTCACTGCTCTGAGCTATTCGCGAATCCTGGGCGCGAACCGTCGCAGTATGCGACCTGCGAACTGACTACATGGACTTCGCCGCGAAGAAATCGCGCGCAACTCCCACGAAGTATAACGACTATCGCAAGCTGCTCGAGGATAAGAATGTAGATGCCACTGTGATCGCGACGCCGGATCATTGGCACGCAATTATGTTTGTGGACGCGTGTCGCGCGGGCAAGGATGTTTATGTGGAGAAGCCGCTCTCGCTCACGGTCGCGGAAGGGCGCGAAATGGTAAAGGTCGCTGGAGAAACCAATCGGGTGGTGCAGGTTGGCATTCATCGGCGATCGGCTAAGTTTCTAAAGGAAGCCGTGGACGCGGTGCAGTCCGGAGCCATTGGCCAAGTAACCGTGGCCAAGGCGTACCACATACAGAACGAATGGCCGGTCGGCATCGGCAAGCCCGACAATGGACCGCCGCCCAGTCAGGAAGAGTGGGACAAATGGCTTGGTCCAGCACCCTTCGTCCCTTACAACAAGAATCGCGAGTTTTACAAATTCCGTTGGTTTTATAACTATTCTGGCGGGCAGGTTACTAACTTCGGCGTGCATTACATGGACATGATGCGCTGGTGCCTGGGGCAGGACGCTCCCAAAGCCGTAACGGCGATGGGCGGCAAGTTCGCAGTCCAGGACAATCGGGAGATTCCCGACACGCTGGATGTTCTGTGGCAGTTCGACGGCCCCGCGCTGGTAACCTTCTCTCAATACAACGCCAGCGGTGCGCCTTGGAACGCTCAGAATTCCGAGATGGAATTGCGTGGAACCAAGGGCACGTTGTATTTGCATGGGAATCGATGGGAGATAGTTCCCGAGAAGATCTCGGTTCGAGATTTCCCCGCTCGCACGCCGCTGGACCGAACATCCGAGAAGGCTTATCCATCCAGCAAGCACTCCGTCATCGAGGGGAGAAAGGCGAGCGGCAGTTCCGACACGGCGTTTCATGCCCGCAATTTTCTCGATTGTGTCAAGACTCGCGCCAAGTGCAACTGCGACGTTCTCACCGGACACCTCTCAACCTCGGCCACGCTGATCGGCAACATCGCTTACAAGACCAAAAGTTACTTGGAATGGGACCCCGGTGCGGAACGTTTCCCGAATAACGCCCCCGCCAATAAGCTGCTCTCGTATCAGTACCGGGCGCCATATAAACTGGGCTGACACGGGTGACATGAGGTTATGACGGATCGATACTCAATCGGCGTTGACTTGGGCGGAACGAACCTGCGCGCTGCGGCGATCAGCAGCGATGGCCGGGTCGTATCCAGAATTGCAGGCCGGGCGCAGTTATCGCATGGCCGCGATACTGTAATCGACGACATCGTTTCATCGATCAACAAATTGAGAGACGAATGCGGGAGGGCCCACTTGCTCGGGGTCGGTGTGTGCCTGCCGGGATTCATCTTAATGGACAAAGGGATGATCCTGAACTCGAATAACCTTCCCGAGTTTGAAGGCTTCGCCGCGCGAGATGTGATTGGAGACAAACTGGGAGCGCCCGTCGTTCTTGAAAACGATGCCAATGCAGCAGCCCTCGGCGAACAGTGGATGGGGGCCGGCAGGGGAGTTGACGACCTGGTCCTGCTGACGCTAGGCACCGGAATCGGCGGCGGCATTATCTCCAAGGGGAAAGTGCTCCATGGATATTTGGGAATGGCCGGGGAGGTCGGCCACATCACTATAGTTCCGAATGGGAACCCGTGCGGCTGCGGGAATCAGGGCTGCCTGGAAAAACACGCCTCCGCGACGGCGATCACGGGGATGGCGAAGATGATGCAATTAGGCTCGGAGCTGAGCTCGGAAGACGTTTACAACCTGGCGACCCAAGGGGACGAAAAGGCCATCATGATCTTCGATATCGTGGGCCGCGCGCTTGGGACGGCGCTCGCCATGTTAGTCAACGTCTTCAATTTTCCCTTGTATCTGCTGAGCGGCGGACCGCTGCCTGCATGGGACCAGTTCGCGCCCGCTATGCTTGCCGAAACGCGCAAGAGGTCGTTTGCTTTCCGGAACACCGACACGCGGATCGAGAAGGCGATTCTGGGAAACGAGGCTGGCTTATTCGGCGCGGCGCGCCTTGGCGCTCTCAGTCGGCGTGCGGCTCCACGTGCACCAAAACGTCGGCCACCCAGTCCAGCTCTTCTTTAATCTTGATTCGCACCTTGGTCGCAATCTCGTGCGACTCCCGTACGGTCATGGATGGGTTTACTTCAAGATGCAGGTCTACGTGGTACTTGAGGCCTGTCTTGCGTGCAAAGCATTTCTCCACGCCGAGAGCGCCTGGAACGCTCATCGCCATATTCCGAATCTCGAGCAGCAATGGAGGCGGAGGCATGGTGTCCACTAAGTGATTAGTAGTGTCGCGGATCACGTGGATGCCCAGGAAAATTACGATCAGCCCAACCGCAAAACCGCCTATGTGGTCGGCTGCGATAAAACGCGCAGGATCCACTAGCGTGATGCCCAGAGCGATGAGCGCCGTGACCCCCGAAAGAATGTCGACGGCGTCATTTTGCGAATCGGCCAGCAGGGAGTCGCTGCGAATGCGCTGGCCATACGAACGCTTAAACCACCAGCTTACGGACTTGATACCGACGGAAGCGAACATCGGCCAAACAGCGTAGGCGGCCGGCTGATGTTGAATCTCGAACAGCCGACCGGTGGCTCGCACGCAGATCAGAACCCCCGTCGCCGATAGCAGCAATCCCACCAGAAGACCCGTTAAGGTTTCGAATCGACCGTGGCCGTAGGGATGGTCCTCATCGGCGGGCTTGGCTGCAAGAGTGAGTCCAAACAGAACGAATCCCGAGGCCAGCACGTCCGCCGCGGATTCGAACCCATCCGAAACTACTGCCGTGGAACCCGCTTTCATGCCGATGGTGATCTTGAGCGCGGCAAGGCCTGCACTGACGAAGATGCTGATCATCGCGACCCGGCGCGCGATTTGATCCGGGGTCACTTGTGGGGCGGGCAATCCTGCCCGCAGCCGCCTTTCAGGCGGCTTTGTTCTGGCCCGGAGAGCCGGATGAAAGCCGGCTGCAGCCAAGATTGGCTGGCCCACACTACGAATCGGTCCTCGCAGTTCGCACAACGCGAAATCCTACGTTGTAGAACCGGTTTACGGGAAAATCGAATCGTCGAAACGTCGGACGGCAATACTGCCCATCATCCAGCCAACTGCCGCCTCGAAATACGCGATAAGATCCTGTTCTCGGTCCTTGCGGGTCGGCTAGCGGCGTCTCGTCGTAGTATTCGTGGCCATACCAATCGTGGACCCACTCGGCCACGTTCCCATCCATGTCGAATAACCCCGTAGCGTTCGCCTGCTTCTGTCCCACCAAGTGCGTGGACTCCCCGGAGTTGTCCTTGTACCATGCCCTGGTCTCCAGCGCCGCCCGATGCTTTGCGGCATATTCCCACTCGGCCTCCGTCGGCAATCTGTATGAGTGCTTAGGGTCGCGTTCATTCAAACGGGCGAGAAAGAGCTGCACGTCGTCCCACGAGACGCTCTCCACAGGCAACGACGGACCCTTGAAATGGCTAGGCTTGCGGCTAACCTCCGCTCCTTGTGAATTCAGCAAGGGCACTCCAGGGCGAGGATGCGCGTCCGCTAAGACTGTCTCCCACTGAGCCTGCGTCACTTCGAACTTGCCGATCTCAAATGCCCGGCTGATTCGCACGCGGTGCACCGGGCCTTCGTCTGGATTTCCGTCCGCCGCCCCCATAGAGAACTCGCCTGGCGGAATTCGCACCATGCCCGAACCGTCCGTGAGCGCACCGATGCCAATTGCCTCGTCCTCCGTCGCCTGCAGTCGGGAGAGGAGGAGCGACATGCCGATACCGTTTAGACACAGCCTCCGCGACACCTGCATGCGACCATTGTGACAGGTCTTACCGCACCATCGGAATGTAAGCGCGCACGTTTCTCTTGTATTCGAGAAACTTGGCACCAAAGCGGGACAATAGTAGGCCATCTTCGACCCTGACTCTTATCTCTATGCCAACCAGAAAGACCACCAAGCTTAAGGCGAAAAACGGCCAGCGCGTCAACATGAATCCGGCGCCCAACAGCATGCACAGCATGGACGCGTAAATCGGATGGCGGATCACGCGATACGCCCCGGTCTGGATCAGCTCGTGGTCGGCGTTCAGTCCCGCGTCGATGCGCCATTGGCGCCCCAGAGTTCGAGCGCTCGTCCAGGAAAGAATGTCGCCAACGCAAAGAAAGAAAACTGATAAGGCCACCCTGATGCCCTCGGGACGGCTTATCCAGAAGAAACGAAAGAATACTAGCATGAATGCGAGGGCCTGAATGACAACACCCCAGCGCGCCCGCTTGTCTAGCTGGGAGGCGGTGCGCGTCCCCTTCCGAAGAAGGAAAAACGGTGTTATCCAAACTACCCATCCAGCCATCAGAATCAAATAAGCAAACGTTGGCATAGGTGAATTTCCGCGTGCTAGACTAATTTAATCTAGCAAACGGTTAGTTTCACGACGATGAAGTCGCCCCGTCCGCACTTCCGCTATTTTCATTCGCAAGGGGGCACGATGAAGCAACGCACACTAATTCTGCTTGGCCTGCTCACGCTGCTGAGCACTTCAAGCTTTTCACAAACATTCCGAGGCGGCATCACGGGGACCATCACGGATGCCTCCGGCGCTGCAATCGGTGGCGCGAGCGTGCAGGCGGTCAATCCCGCTACTGGTTTAAAACGCGATTCGCTGAGCACAAACGCGGGCGAGTTCACATTTCAGGATCTTCCGCTCGGCACCTACGAAGTTACAGTATCGCAGTCCGGTTTTGGCAAAGAGCGCGCGGAAAAGGTAGCGGTCGAAGTGGGTAAAACCACCGCGCTACGGTTCGTATTGAAGGTGGCCTCCCAAACCACGACGGTGGAGGTGGCGGCCGAGGCAGTGTTGATCGATACCGACACGTCCACGCTCAATGAAGTGATCCCGGATAAGGCAGTTCAGGATATGCCGCTGAACGGTCGCGACTTCACGCAGCTGATCAAGCTTGCGCCTGGAGTGAACGGTGCAGGCTCGATTAATGGCGCTCGCATCGCGCAGAACAACTGGCAGATTGACGGCGCAGACAACAATGACGCTTGGCACAATTCGGCTGCCGTGAACCAAGGCGGCGTCTCGGGAGTGGCTGGAACACTGCTTCCCATCGATGCCATCGATCAGTTCTCCGTGCAGAGCAATGCGAATGCAGAGGCGGGCCGCAATGGCGGCGGATCCATCAACATGGTGATCAAGTCCGGCACCAACGCGCTGCATGGGACCGTGTATTACTTCAATCGCAACGACGCGCTGGCAGCTAACACGCCGTTCGCTCCGGCGGGTTCGCCCAAGCCGAAGCTGAAGAATAATCAGTTTGGCGCTTCCGTCGGCGGGCCGATCATCAAGGACAAGTTGTTCTACTTCTTAACGTATGAGCGGCAAAAATTCATCGTCGGCAACGGCACCAGCGCCACCGAGCCCTCGGCGGCTTGGGTATCGCAGGCAACCGGCGTTCTTCAGAAATACGGCATCGCGGTGAATCCGGTGTCTACGGCGGTGCTTTCATTCTGGCCCGCGCGCGGCCGCATGGGTCCTGCGACCACGAACAATTTCTTTAGCACGGATAACAGCGACAACTTCAGCGACAACGGCATCGGCAAGATCGACTACGTTCTCAACGAGAAGAACAACTTGGCCTTCCGTTATTTTGTCGGCACTGGCGCGCAGACCGCCCCTGTCGGTTCTCCCTACAAGGATTACTATCAGGTGGCGCCTAGCCGCATGCATAATTTCTCGCTGGTCTATAACAGCGTGATCACGCCCAAGCTAGTGACGCAAACGTTGCTCGGAGTAAACTACTTCAAGCAGACGTTCAATGACTTCAACACGGGCTTCAACCCGGTCGCGCTTGGGCTCAATACGGGAGTCACCAGCGCCGGCTTGTCAGGTTCGCCGGATATCGCCATCGGCGGCTTCGACGAAATCGGCTTGACTCCGCCGCTCGGCCGCATTGACACCACCGGACACATAACAGAGACGGTCAGTTACACCACGGGAAAGCATCAGTATCGTTTTGGCGGAGAGTACCGCAAAGCGCGCCTGGACGTTTTCTATCAGCGGAACGCCAGAGGAACTTTCTCCTTCGATGGCACGCAAGGTCCGTGGGCGAATGACCCCAACGTCTCGGACAACCTGAAGAGCCTAGCTGATTATCTGGCTGGCGACGTTTCCTCGTCGTCGATTCAAGTGGGCCATCTGCAGGACAACTACTACATGAACTCGGGCGCGCTCTTCGTGCAGGACACGTTCAAGATCCGTCCGAACCTGACTTTGAACTATGGCGTGCGCTGGGAGTATTTCGGACCGTTCTACGATAAAGATCACCGCTTCTCCACGTTTATTCCGAACAAGGGAATCGTGTTTGTCGGCAACGGCCTCGATACCCTCTATCCGAGGCGATTTGGCAACTTCGCCCCTCGTTTTGGTTTCGCCTACCAGCCGGAGCAGAATAGCAAGCTAGTGTTACGAGGCAGCTACGGCGTCTATTATGATTCCCCCAACCTCAACGCTTTCGGCGACGACCGCCCTCCAAACAGCGGGGCGACCGGGGTAATTTACAATCCGGCTGGGCCGAGTCCTATCTTCTCCACCACGCGCAGCAATTACACCATTGTCTCCGGTCAGCCGGTGTTCGGGAATCCTAGCCTGCCTCCTCCGCCATACGGAGTCTTTTCGGTAGACCAGGGTTTCAAGAACGCCTCGCTCCAGAACATCTCGTTCAATACGCAGTATCAGATCGGCAGTGGCGTAGTCGCCGAAGTCGGGTACATCGGCAGTCTCGGCCATCACCTGCTGACGGTGCTCGATATCAATCAGCCGCCCCCATCCGCGCTAGGAACCGCGGCCACGCGGGCAGCGCAGAATCAGCTCCGCCCGTTTTATTCGCAGTTCCCGAATTACGCCACTATTAATCAGGTCTCCACCGGCGCGAACTCGCACTATAACGGAATGATCGCCAGCATTCGAACCAATGCCTGGCGCGGGCTGACATCCAAGTTTTCCTACACGCTGGGACACTCGCTGGATGACGCGTCGGCGGTTCGCGGACTCAATCCCGCCGACAGCCGGAACCTTCGTGGAGATTATGGCAATTCGAGCTTCGACGTTCGCAACACGTTCACCAGTTACATCACTTACGAACTGCCTGCGCCCTCCATGGGACCCAGAAGGTTAGTGAAGGGATGGCAGCTCAATTCATTGCTGACCTTCTACGGCGGACTGCCGTTTACGGTCACGGCCGGAAAGAACTTCAGCGGGACATTTGAGGGCAAGGATCGCGTGGATGTGGTCGGAGATCCGTTTGCCGGCACTAGTTCAACGCTTGCGAATGGATACGTTCAATTCTTGAACAAGGCTGCGTTCGCGCTCCCGGCTCCGGGGACGTTCGGAAACGAGAAGAGGAATCAGTTCTACGGGCCGAAATTCTCGGACGTGGATTTCTCAGTCTTCAAGAATACGCCGATTACCGAGAGGGTGACCACACAGTTCCGAGTTGAAATGTTCAATATTTTCAACCATCGCAACTTCCCGATTCCGAACGGGAATCTGAGTTCGGGCAGCTTTGGCCGGATTTCGGATACTATCGGGGATTATAATGGAGCTACCGGGATCGGAGCTGGCGAACCCTTCAACGTTCAGCTTGCTCTGAAGATTATCTTCTAAGACGGGAGTCGGCTTTAAACCACTTCCAGGATCAGGCACTTTAGATACAGAGTTTCCGGGACCGTCAGCAGAATGGGATGGTCCTGGCTCTGTGTCCGCCTTTCCAGCACCCGCAGTTTCCTTCCCGCATCCAGCGATGCATCCGCGACCACTTCAAAGAAGGTTGCTTCGCTCAAATGGTGAGAGCACGAGCAAGTCACCAGAATCCCGCCGACCGGGAGCAGTCGAAGCGCCTTCAGGTTAATCTCTTTATAAGCTCGCAGGGCGGGTTCGAGATGATGCCTTGATTTGGCAAAGGCGGGCGGATCCAGCACCACGGTGTTGAACTGCCTTCGCGCAGACGAATACCCCGCCAGCAATTCGAATGCATCCGCCTCCCGAAACTCCACGTTCCCGATCCCGTTCGCGTCCCGGTTGAACGCGGCAGTCTTGAGAGCAGCCTCGGAACTATCCACCGCCTCAACCGATTGGCAGTGCTTGGCCATGTGCAGTGCAAACCCGCCAGTGGAAGTAAAACAGTCGAGTGCCTCGCCATGCGAGTAGCGCGCAGCGGCGGCATAGTTTTCGCGCTGGTCTAAGAACACGCCCGTTTTCTGACCCTTCAGCAGATCGCACTGGAGGTTCATCCCGTTCATGCGAATGTCGACGCGTTCGGGAATTTCGCCGAACAGAATGCCCGATGTTAGCGGGAGCGATTCGTGCTTCCGCACGGCAACATCGTTTCGTTCGACAATCCCGCGTGGCGAGAAGAGTTCTTCGAGACAACTGACGATATCGGCCTTGGCCCGGTCCATTCCCTGATCGAGTGTCTGGATCGTGAAGAAGTCGCCATATCGATCAATTACCAGGCCAGGCAACTGATCGCCTTCTCCGTGAATGAGCCGATAGGAGTCGGAATCGCGGACAATTCGTTTGCGGTGCGCTTCGGCGGAGGCGATGCGCCGCAGGAAAAACGCTCGATCAAGCGGCTCAACCCGGTCGGTAAGGAGGCGCAACGTGATCTGGGAAGTGGAGCTGTAGTGCGCCGCTCCAAGCGTACGGCCAGCAGGATCCATCACGCTGACAACATCGCCAGGCTGCGCTTCGCCCCGCTCAGTTACGTCGCTTGAAAAAATCCAGGGGTGGCCCGAAGCGACTCGTCCCGCCCCTTTCTTACTAATACGAACAGTATGCATTCAGCACTTCAAGTCTAGCGAACCAAAAAAAACGGCGGGCTCGTTGGCCCGCCGTTGGCGCATCGCGATGCTTAGGTCTTAATTGACTTGAACTGTGATCGTCTTCGGCTTAGCCACTTCTTTCTTGGGCAGCGAGATGGTTAAAACACCCGCAGCCAGACGTGCGTGCACCTTCTCGGCGTCCACGGTGTCGGGGAGCGTGAAGTAGCGTACGAACGATCCGTAGCTTCGCTCGATCCGGTGGAAGCCTGTTTGGTTTTCGTTCTTCTCGAATTTCCGTTCGCCGCTCAAAGACAGGGTACCGTTTTCGATCTTAATCTTGATATCCTGCATATCCACTTCCGGCAGGTCGGCTTTGAGAATGAGGTCATTCTCGGTTTCGAAGATATCCACGGCAGGAGTCCAGGGGCGGGAACCGGGCTCGCTGAGAAGGTGGTTCACGGTGTCGTGAAAGAGGCGCAAACCTCCGGGGAAGCTTTCCAGATCAAACGGGTTGAATTTTAGAGTTGGCATGTTTTGTTCTTCCTTGAATCTAACTACAACTACAATATATAACCGTAGTGTCTTAATGTCAAGTATTAAAACGCGCCGCAAAACGGAACTAAGACCAAATTGGTCGTGTTTATTCTTCTGAGATGTTGACTTGGTCGAAACGCACATTCGATACTGAGGTCATGCTGCAACTCGGTTTCAAAAGGCGCGCCAACAGACGGGTATCGTCTGCGGCAAACCTGAGTGAGCTCGAGTTTGGCGAACAAGGCGTCCTCGACCATCTGGACCTGCCTGACGAAGTCTCCAAGCGATTGATGGAGTTAGGCTTCGTTCCAGGCAATACGGTCGAGCCGGCCCGCAGCGCTCCCGGTGGTGAACCCCGCGTCTATCGCGTGGATGGCTCGGAAATCGCGATCCGGCGAGAGACAGCCAAGCATCTAATTTTACGTAAGAAGAAAATTGCATGAGTGAGTGCGGCAATTGTTCCGGGTGTGCAGCCGTAGCTCTGCCCCCGATGCCTGGGCAAGCTGCCACCTCTCACGTGATTGCTCTGGTTGGGCCGCCAAACTCCGGTAAATCCACGCTCTTTAACCGTTTAACGGGACTTCGTCAGAAGGTGGCCAACTTTCCGGGGGTCACGGTGGAGCAGCGCGTTGGGCGAGCCAGACTAGGCAACAGCCGCGAGATCACGATGATCGACCTGCCGGGGGTCTACAGCTTGGATGCCCGCTCAGAAGACGAGCGAGTCACGCGCGATGTGCTCAACGGCCAAATGCAAGGCGTGCCGAAACCCGACGCAGTGCTTTTGATACTGGATTGCACGAATCTCGGTCGGCACCTGCTCCTGGCCGCTCCGATTTTGGCTTTGAATTTGCCGACGCTGGTCATTTTAAACATGGCCGACGATTTGGCGTCGCGCGGCGGCAGCATCGACATTCCCGAACTCTCCTGTCAGCTTGGGGCACCCGTTGCTCTCATCAGCGCGGCGAAAGGCACTGGAATCGAGAAAGTCCTCCAGTTCATTGAGGGAACTGCGGATGGGCGCAGCCATGTCTCTAAGCCGAAAGTAGAACTTCCCATTCTGCAGGACATTCCGAAGTGCCGCAGTTGGGCGCAGCAGGTCGGCAGCGATTCCAGCTATCTGGCGCCTGAACCGCCTCTTTGGACGCGTCGGCTCGATTCCGTTTTTCTCCACCCTGTGGCTGGCCCGCTGATCTTTTTAGCGGTTGTAATCGGAGTCTTTCAGACGATCTTTTCCGGCGCGAAGCCGATCATGGACTCTCTCACAGCGACGGTCCAGAGTTCTGGAAGCTGGCTGAGCACGATGCTGCCGGACTCCATCTTTCGATCCTTATTGATCGAAGGCGTGTGGAGCGGAGTGGGTTCGGTGATCGTTTTCCTGCCCCAGATTCTCATTCTGTTTCTCTTCATCGGCATTCTGGAGGATTCGGGCTACCTGGCGCGCGCAGCCCTGATCGCCGACCGCACGATGGCCAAATTCGGGCTGCAGGGCAAGTCGTTCATTCCGCTCATTTCAGCCTACGCCTGCGCCATTCCCGCGATCATGGCCACCAGAACGATCGAGAACAAGCGCGACCGCCTGGCGACCATCATGATCGCTCCGCTGATGACCTGCTCCGCGCGCCTGCCTGTTTACACTCTCCTGATAGCAGCGTTCATTCAGGACAAGCCTCTGCTCGGCCCATTTCTTCGAACTCAGGGGGCCGTGCTGCTCGGACTGTACGTTCTCGGTTTTGTCGCCGCCATCGGGACTGCCCGGCTGCTGAAATCGTCCATCCTCAAGAGCGAGAAGAGCTCGTTCATGCTGGAAATGCCGCCCTATCGCTGGCCCACCCTGCGGTCACTCGGGCTGCGCTTGGTGGACCGGTCAAAGGTATTCCTGCGACGCGCCGGCACCGTGATCCTTACTGTTTCCGTCGTGCTCTGGATTTCCGCGCACCTCCCGCTTCATGACGGCAAGGCACCCGAGATCGGCAACAGCTTCGCAGGCATGATCGGACATTCAGTAGAGCCAGTGCTGAAGCCGCTCGGCTTCAACTGGAAGATTGGCATTGGACTGATTACATCGCTGGCCGCGAGGGAAGTGATTGTCGGAACACTGGGCACTATCTATGGCATGGAGGGAACGGCGCAATCCGAAGGGTTGCAGAAGGCGCTCAAGAGCGACTTGACTCCGGGCGGGGCAGTAGCGCTGCTTATTTTCTTTGCGTTCGCGATGCAGTGCATGTCGACGATTGCGGTTGTGCGGCGCGAGTCAGGAGGCTGGAAATGGCCAATTTTGCAGTTCTCTTACATGACGTTTCTGGCCTATGTAGCGGCTTTCGTCACGAATCACTTGCTTCTTCAGACTTCGACGGTTGTGGCTGCAATCCTAAGATGACGTTGCTCTTGTTCGCGCGGGCTTAACTAGCAATACCATCACTGCACCCAACAAAGCTGACCCGATCAGATAAAGCACTCCCGCTGCATACGTGCCGGTCTTGTCGGTCAGAAATCCCACCGCATAAGGACCCGCAAAGCCCCCAATGTTCCCCACGCAGTTGATAAACCCGATGACAGCGGCGGCCGACGTCCCCGAAAGTAACGCGTTCGGCAAAGCCCAGAACGCAGGCAGCCGGCCATAGATTCCCATCCCGGCCAAAGTGAATGCCAGCAAGCCGATCCAAACGTTATCCGTGATCCGCGTAATTCCGAGTCCGGCCGCGGCCATGAACAACGGACCGGCTGTATGCCAGCGCCGTTCGCGCGTCCGGTCTGAACTCCAGCCCATCAGCAGCATGAAAGGCCAAGTGGCCACGAACGGAATCGCGGCTAGCAGCGTGACTTCGAAAGGACTGAACCCCGACAGTTTCTGCATCATCTTGGGCAACCACAGAGTGAAGCCATATGAAATATTGTTGCCGCAGAAATACGCCAAGGTTAACAGGATCACATCGCGTTGGAAAAACGCCCTCCAAACGCCCGGTGTGCGCTGGGCGCCTGCTGAACGCTCGCGATCAAGTTCGCCTGTGATCCAGTTGCGTTCCTCTTCGGACAGCCACTTGGCTTCGCTCGGCCGATCAGTCAAGTAGTAAAGCGTTATGAAGCCGAACACGATTGCAGGGACCCCTTCCAGGATCAACAGCCAGCGCCATCCCGCGTAGCCGAACCAGTGGATCTTCATCAGGCCAGCGGAGATCGGCGATCCGAGGATTTGCGAGACCGGGATCGCAGCCATGAACATCCCGACTGCCTTGGCCCGGTCCTCAGCGCGGAACCAGTGGGTGAGGTAAACGATCACGCCCGGGAAGAACCCGGCCTCGGCCACTCCCAGCAGGAAGCGCGCCCAATAGAATTCCTGCTTGGTATGGATCAGGCCAGTCAGGGCTGCGACCAATCCCCAGCTCAGCAGAATTCTGGCAATCCATTTTCGAGCGCTCCATAGCTCCACAAGGATAGTGCCGGGAATTTCGAGCAGCACGTAACCCAGAAAGAAAATGCCCGCTCCGAAGCCGAACACCTCATTGGAAAAGTGCAGCTCCCTGGTCATCTCCAGCCCTGCGTAGCTGAGGTTCACGCGATCAAGATACGAAATGATGTAGAGGACGAATAAGAACGGGATCAGTCGGCGAGTGATCTTGCGCCGCGTGCGTTCCGCGATCGGTGTCAACCTGCTAGTGTACTGTAAAAGCTATCTAGAATATGAGGCATTTGGCTCCCCTTTTTCTTATGGCATTCCCCGCTTTGATCCATGCTCAGGAGCGTTCGCAGGCACGCTCCATGGTGATGACCACGCGCGGCATCGTCGCCACTGCTCAGACTTTGGCATCGCAAGCGGGCGCGCAGATTCTAGCGCGCGGAGGTTCCGCAGTAGATGCGGCCATCGCGGCCAACGCCGTTCTCAGTTTGACGGAGCCGATGATGAATGGGCCGGGCGGTGATCTGTTCGCGCTTATATGGGAAGCGAAGACGGGCAAACTGTACGGCATCAACGCGAGCGGCTGGGCCCCCAAAAAGCTGACGGTCGAGTATCTCAATAAAGAGGGATTCTCCTCGATGCCCTCCAGCGGCATTCACACGGTCACAGTTCCTGGCTGCGTGGATGGATGGGAGCGGGTCCACAAACGGTTCGGGAAGCTGCCTTGGAAGGATCTGTTTAAGCCGGCGATTTACTATGCGGAGAACGGATTCCCGGTAACCGAATTGATCCAATGGGATTGGGAGAACGCCAGCTACAAGCTGAGCGGCGACGACAATGCCCGGCGTGCGCTGCTGCCGAACGGCTCCGCTCCCAAGGTTGGGGAAATGTTCAAGAACCCCGAGTTGGCGCACTGCTTCCGGCTGATCGCGGAGTTGGGCGCATCGGCGTTTTATAACGGGCCTATCGGCGAGGCTCTGCTCAAGACATCGCAGAGGCTGGGCGGAACGATGACCATTGAAGATTTGCGCGACTATAAATCCGAATGGGTTGAGCCAATCTCGACGCAGTACCGCGATTGGAAGGTGTTCCAGTTGCCTCCGAACGGGCAAGGCATCGGAACGCTCGAGATGCTGAACATCATGGAGAACTTTCCTCTAGGTGAGTACGCGCAAACGGGTGCGGATGCATTTCATGTGAAGATCGAGGCCCAGAAGCTCGCGACGCAAGACCTGAAGAAGTACATCGGCGATCCCAAGTTCTCGAAGATGCCCGTGGAAGGAATGTTGTCGAAAGAGTACGCCAAACAGCGAGCCAGTCTGATCGACGCAAAGAAGGCGAATTGCGACGTGACGCCCGGCGAACCTCCCGCAGGGCATGGAAACACGACGTACTTAAGCACGGTGGATAAGGACGGCAACATCGCTTCGTGGATTCAAAGCATTTCGGATATTTTTGGCTCGGGGATCGCTGTGGATGGGATGGGATTCATTCTGCACGATCGCGGCGGCGGGTTCAGTTTGAATCCCCAGGATGCGAATGTGCTGGCTCCTCATAAGCGTCCGTTCCACACGATCATTCCCGGTTATATGCAGCGCGGGAGCCAGCATGTCGGGTTCGGCATTATGCGAGGAATGAATCAGGCCCAGGCGCAAGCGCAGTTTGTATCGAACGTGACGGACCACGGGATGAATATTCAGATGGCGCTGGAAGCTCCCCGATTTACGAAGGCTGCGTTGGGCGGGTGCGATTTGCGGATCGAGAGTCGAGTTCCAGAGAACGTGCGTGAAGAGCTTATGAAGCGAGGGCATCGGCTGAGCGTGATGGGAGATTATTCCGGCTGGATGGGCGGAGGACAGGCTGTGATGCACGATGCGAAATCCAAGGTGAATTACGGAGCTTCGTCACCGCGCAAAGACGGCGCCGCGATACCGGAACCGGACCCGTATTTTCGCTGATCGACGGGTCAGGCACGAACCTCGTCAGGCTGATATTTCTTAACCCTAATCTTGCTTTCCTGCTTTCGAGCTTCCGCAAGATCGTAGACAAGCTGCATCTGCAGCCAGGTTTCCGGGGTGCTTCCGAAAGCCTTAGTGAGGCGGATCGCCATTGCCGGGCTGATACCGGACTTTCCGCTGATCACGTTATTGAGCGCCTGACGGGTGACGCCGAGAATTTTCGCGGCCGCTGTTGCAGACAGGCCCAGTGGTTCAAGGCAGGCGGATTTTATGCTCCGGCCTGGATGGGGTGGATTTGCCATTGGCATTGCGGGTCTCCTTAGAGAAGCTGTGGATATCGTATTCCTGTCGCTACAGACTCAGATGCACCACCGTTTCCAAATGATAAGTCTGAGGGAACAAATCCACCAGTGTCATCCCCTTAATCCGATAACCCCCTCCAACCAATGCACCCAAATCCCGAGCAAGCGTCGCCGGATCGCATGACACAATCGTGACCCCCGGAGCACGCAGCCGAAGCAATTCCGAAATCACCACCCTGCCGAGCCCGGAGCGCGGCGGATCCGCCACAATCAGATCCGGAGCGGCATCCAACGAGGGCAAATACTCTTCAGCCGTCTTCTTCACCGCAGTCACCGCCAAGCCAGCCCTTTGCATGTTCCACTCCAGATCGCGAAACGCGCTGCTGCCGGACTCCACCGCAGCCACGTTCCCAAACCGGCTCGCCAGCCCGACCGTAAAAAGCCCTACGCCCGCGTAAAGATCGACAGCCGAACCGCCTGAAGAATCCGCCAGCGCCATTTCCACCAGCCGATCCACAAGGTGACGATTGACCTGAAAGAAAGATCCGCAACTGACTCGAAACCCCCCATACTCAAGAGGCTCGCTAGTTCCAAGCTCTTCGAATAACGGCCGCACCGAGTGTGGGACCCGGTCCAAGATATGTACCTGCATATCCGTCTCGTTAGTGAAAAGCTCGACGGTCGCTTCGAACCCGCGATAGTGGGGCAGATCCCGCGCAAGCCTTCCGATCGCATCGTTCAGTTTGGGAGATGAGATCGGACAATGATCGACGGATACAACCGCGTGCGACCCCGCTGCGAAGTATCCCATCTTCCCCTTATCGAAATGCAACTGAGTGCGGTTGCGGTAATGCCAAGGCTCGCCGCTCACAGTTGTGATCTCGCCTTCGAACTCCAGCCGCCCCACCCGGCGCAGCGCCTCCCGCAGGATCAGCGCCTTTTGCTCCACCTGCTGTTCATGCGTTGTGTGTTGATAATGACAGCCTCCGCAGCGGCCGAAGTAGGGACACGCAGGATCGACTCTCGACGCCGACGCCTCCAGCACGTCGACGACGGTGCCGCGCATCAAATCACTCTTCGCGTGTCGCAACTCGGCCTCGATCAGTTCTCCCGGAAGCACGTAGGGAGTGAGCACGACGCGGCCATCTGAGCGAGCGAGTCCATCGCCGCCATACACCAACTTCTCGATCCTGAGCGTCAATTAACCCTTACGGTAACATGGAACAACCAGCATGAAAGCTCGCGTGTTTTCGGGCGTGCAACCGTCCGGCAATCTTCACATCGGCAACTACTTGGGAGCCCTCAAGAGCTGGGTAAAAATCCAGTACGATTACGAGAGCATCTTCTGCATTGTCGATCTGCACGCGGTTACCGTCTACCAGCCGCCCGCTGAACTTCGGTCCAAGATCGCCGAAGTTGCAGCGCTCTTTCTGGCGGCCGGAATCGATCCGGTGCATTCGTCGATCGTTGTCCAATCCTCGGTCCATGCGCACGCCGAACTGGCGTGGCTCTTGACCTGTGTTACGCCGGTCGGCTGGCTGGAGCGCATGACCCAGTACAAGGCCAAGTCCCAAGCCCAAGAGACTATTGGAGACGGGCTGCTGCAGTACCCGGTTCTGATGGCCGCCGACATCCTGCTCTATCAAGCCGCAATTGTTCCAGTAGGCGAAGATCAGGCGCAGCATCTTGAACTGACGCGCGACGTCGCGCAGCGCTTCAACTCGATGTACAGCGAGACTTTCGTGGTCCCGGCCACCCATCTGCCCACGGTAGGGGCCCGCGTGATGGGACTCGACGATCCGGAAAAGAAGATGAGCAAGTCGGCCACCGGCTCGGCCCATGCCGTCGCATTGCTCGACCCCATTGACGTTGCTCGCAAGAAAATCATGCGGGCAACTACCGACTCGAGTCCGGCAGTGGACTTCGAAACAATGGGACCCGGCTTGCGCAATTTGCTCGGCATCTTCCAAGGGTTTTCGGAATGGTCGGACGACCAGATGCGGAAGCACTTCTCGGGCATGCGCTACGGTGACACTAAGAAACAAGTTGCGGAGATGGTGATCTCTCATCTGGAACCGTTCCAGAGCCGCTATAACGAAATCATTTCCGAAGAAGGGTACCTCGATTCGATTCTCAAACAAGGCCGCGAGCGCGTTTCGCCCATCGCGGATTCCACGGTGGATGTAGTGAAACAGAGGATGGGCCTCTACACCAGCCGCTAACGCGCCGCTCATGGAAAAGAAGCCGGTATCTCTTGCAGGCTATGTGCGCCTGCTCCGCAGCAATCGCAATTTCCGGTTGCTTTGGAGCGCGCAGATCGTCAGCGAGCTTGGAGACTGGATATACGCAGTCGCAATTTACACCTTATTGCTTGAGTTCACCGGCAAGGCCCAGTCGATCGCGTTGGCCTTCGTGATGCAGGTGCTGCCGCAATTCTTTATGGCACCCAGCGCCGGAATTCTGAACGACCGCATCAGCCGCCGCAAGTTGATGATCTTCGCAGATTGGATGCGTGCGGGAATTGTCCTCTGCATGATCTTGGTGCGCAGTCCGAGTTACGTCCCGCTGTTGTACGTTTTGCTGTTTGTTGAAACCATGATGTGGGCGCTCTTCGAGCCGGGGAGGAGCGCCATTATTCCGAACATCGTGCCGGAGTCGGAGGTGGTAACCGCAAATGTGTTATCCTCCACTACCTGGTCCTTTAACTTCGCGATCGGGTTCAGCTTGGGAGGCGTACTGGCGGCTGCCTTTGGACGCGAAACAGTCTTCCTGCTAAACGCGGTTTCGTTTTTGGCATCTGCGGTTCTCATAGGCCGCATGCGGTTCTCCGAGCCGCACGCCGATAATTTTCCGCCGCTCAAATGGAGAGATTTGCTGGGTTATGCGCCCATCCAGGAAGGGATCGCTTATGTCTGGAAGGATGCGCGGCTCCGCTCGACGATTCTGGTAAAGGCGGGACTGGGGTTGATGGGTGCCAATTGGGTGATCATCCCCATCTTCGGCGAGCGGGTCTTCCCGATTCATCCGAACGGATTTAATTCCCGCCAAGGGGTCATGCTCAGCATGAGCTTGCTGATGGGCTGCCGGGGCTTGGGCGCGATTCTCGGGCCCATTGCTAGCGGATACTGGGCAGGCGATAACGAGCGGCGCATGCGGACCGGCATTCTCTATGGATTTGTCGCCGCCGGCACCGGTTACGTGCTGCTCGGGCTGGCTCCCAACCTGCTGCTCGCGTGTGCCGCCGTGGTCTTTGCGCACGCCGGAGGATCCACTTATGGGTATTCTCGTCGACGCTGCTCCAGCTTCAAACCGAGGATCGGTTCCGCGGGCGTGTCTTCTCCGCCGAGTTTGCTTTCAGCGTGTTAACCATGTCGGTATCGAGTTATTCTGCGGGGTTGCTGGTGGATCGTTCCGTGCCGGTCGGGTATGTCGCGATCGCCGTAGGCACGGTGGTCATGATCCCGGCCCTGCTCTGGGCGCGCGTGCTGCGGCATCCGCCCCGCTCAGCATTTCCCGATTGATGGCATCGATTGCCGCTGTCCAGGCAGTTCGGACCTCGGGGTAATAATCGCGTTCAAGCGCCTTCCCGAAGGCCCATAGCAGAGCCGAGGAGAGCGTCTTATAATGCTCTGGCTTAACTCCGTATTTCACGTGCCGGGCACCGAGTTCCCTTAGGACGGGAGTCATTTCGCCGAACCGATCCAGGCTGTCCACGATAGTGGCTAACATGACTATCAGCTTGCGCGACTGCTCCCGCATGTCAATTTGGAACAGGGACCGCAATTTCGGGGTCGAGACTGAAAAGGCGCCCGTAAAAGAGCAGGGCCACCGCGCCCGGTTCGTCGCGCATTGAGTCGAAACTCTCCCGTATTAGCCTCGCCTGATGTTGAGTAACAGCCTCGATCATTTTTCTTCTCTTTTCGTTCCAGTCATTTAGCCACAGACGAGCTTCGAGATCGCGGGACGGCAGGATAGTGTTGGGTCAGCAGGAATGGCCTGCGAAGGAATCACTTATTATGAGTCAATCAGCACGCGACTGGGCTTCCACCGATCCTAGCAAGAATATGACGCTGGCCGAAGTCGACCACTTGAACAACGAACTTGCAGCCGGATTGTGCATCCAGTTGGGCGATCGGTATGTCCGAACGCAGTATAACAATATCATCGGCGAGCCTGAACTGCGAGGCAACAACTACATCTCGCCACTCCCGGTCAACTTCTTTGGCCGCTTAGCTATTCCGGGGTGCGAAGAGTTTAACATCGCCCAATTCCGAAGCAGCATTCGGGATGCGGCCGCTAGCGACGATCCCACAGGTACGCTTGTTACGGTCCTGCAACGGCTGCTTCCGCAAAACAATGCCATAGCCAGCATGTTCACCCGAATACCGGCCGTACAGGCGGTAATCGCGTCGGCTTTAAAAGCGTTTTAGACCCCGCTTCCGTGGCAGGGCGACAGCCGGGGTGGGCATTTAATTTCGGTACGATGAGAGTTATGGAGATGCTCGCTGTCGCCTTCTATGGAACCGTTGCTGTGGCAATATTCGTGTTCGTACAAGCCATTGTGCGGATCGGGCATACGTTTGCAGAGATCAGCCGGAGCCTCGAAGAAATCGCACTGGCTCTCAGAAGCCGAAAGCAATTCTAATCGCTAGCGGTCGCCTTCCCGAACATTAAAATTTCTATTGCAAACCTGCTATTCCGGTGATACTCTTTGAATGAACGTGGATTGATTTAAGGCTTCGAATTTCGCGGAGCCTGCTAATTGCAACCACGATAAAAAGTGCTAAAGGCGGATCGGTCTTAACGAAACTCGATCCCCTGTGCCTTGCGCCAGGGGCTTTTTATTGGGCCGAGTCGCTTCCAGGAGCTCCGTTGCTCCACAATGAGGAGGCTTGCATTCATGAATGGCTGTCTGAATCCGGCGGGATTAGCGCTTGAAACACCTCCTCTCCTCGGAGTGGAAGGCGAATTAATTCTGATGAGCGTGTCTGTGGACCCGCGCAATCTAGAAGAATTACTGGAAGCCTTGGCAGGTTTGGAATTCCCGGTAAATCCGGAATTGATGCACCATCTTAGTGCTGTAACCGTAGAGTTCCCCGCCTATTCCACCCATGTTGCTGAAGTCAAAATGGCATTGGAGGAGTATGGCTTCGATCCCGAATCTCTGGCCGTTTTCGGGATGCTGCGGTCGGCGAGCAGCTAACCGGGGTGGCTGCCTTCGGCCTTGTCGTCACCCGGCTTCATCTTTTTCTCTAGAGCTTTCAGAAGACGCTCATGGACATCGCTGGGGATTACCTGGGGTTGCATCCCCTTATAGATCTGGATTGTTTTTTTGGTGGTGTCGCAGACTACCCAGCAATTCGGGCACTCATTTAAGTGAGATTCCAACTTTCGCCGAAGCTCGGCGTCAATCATCTCATTGGGGTCGAGGAAATCGTTGAGTTCGCTGAGAAACTGTCTACAGGTCGTCAAAGCGTTGCCCCCTCTTATTGGCTTCCCACACGATCGAGCAATTCGGACATTGGTTCGAGTGAGATTCCAGCTTTTGTCGAAGCTCCGAGTTGAACGCCTCACGGGAGTCCGCAAAGTGGTTCAGTTCGTCGAGGAACTGTCTACAGGTAATCAAAAACGTCGTCCCCTTTGCGCTTGAAAAATCGGGTAAGCTTTTCCCTTAGCTGTAATCGCGCGCGAAGCAACCGGCTCTTTACAGCGGGAATTGAAATTCCTAACGAATCGGCTGTCTCTTCCGTGCTCAGTTCTTCGATGTCTCGCAGCACGAAAACGGTGCGAAAAGCTGGACGAAGACTGTCCACTGCTTCATCGAGAATTCCCCCTAACTCTTCGCGAGAATACTTCTGCTCCGGGTTCTCGTCCCAAACAGCAATCTCCCGCGCCACTGTATCTTCGCCAGTGTCGAGCGGCTCGTCAAGCGGCACTGTTTTGTCGCTCTTTCGCTTGCGCAGCTTCATCAGCGACTCGTTCACCGCAATGCGAACCAGCCATGTATAAAATTTTGATTGGCCGTGAAAATCGCCCAGATGGCCATATGCTTTTAAGAAGCTCTCCTGAAGAACATCCTCGGCATCTTCATCGTTCTGAGTGATATGTTTCGCAAGGCGGAAGACCTTGCGCTCATACTGAATCACAAGTTGATTGAAGGCGGAAGCATCGCCCCCTCGGGCGCGAGCCACTAAATCTGACTCGTCGAAAACCTCCGGCTCTGTAATCGCAGGCATAGACATTGATTATGTTAGCAGGGAGTCTACCGCTCCCGGTATTCCCCAAACACCGTGCGAAGCCGATCGGAGATCTCTCCCACAGTGGCATTCCCCTCGCAAGAAGCCAAGATGTGCGGCATTAGATTGTCTCCGCTGCGGGCCGCCGCTTCCAGGAGGGTCAGGCAGCGTTGAACTTCGACGTTGTCGCGGGAGGCGCGCAACTCGCGCAGCCGGTCGACCTGCTGCCTTTCAAGTTCCGGGTCGAGCCGAAAGGTGCGAATCGGGGCGGAGGATTCCTGACGGAACTTGTTCACTCCAACGATGATGCGTTGGCCCTTTTCGATTTCTTGCTGGTACTCGTAGGCGGCATTCTGGATCTCGTTCTGGATGAAGTTGTTTTCAATGGCCGCCAGAGTGCCGCCCATGTCATCGATCCGGTCAATGTAGTCCTTGGCGCCCGCTTCGATCTCCTCGGTCAATTGTTCGATATAGCGGCTGCCGCCCAACGGATCGGCCGTGTTCACAGCCCCGCTTTCATGAGCGATAATCTGCTGCGTCCGAAGCGCCAGCCGGGCCGACTCCTCGGTTGGCAACGACAGAGCTTCGTCGCGAGAATTGGTGTGGAGCGATTGCGCTCCGCCCAGTACCGCTGCCAGGGCCTGAAGCGAAACCCGCACGACGTTCACGTCAGGTTGCTGAGCGGTCAGGGACGAGCCGGCGGTCTGCGCGTGAAAGCGCAGCATCAGCGAGCGCGGATTCTGCGCTCGAAAGCGGTCGCGCATGATCTTTGCATACAGGCTGCGGGCTGCCCGGAATTTTGCCACTTCCTCCAGGAAGTTGTTATGCGCGTTGAAAAAGAAGGATAAGCGCGGAGCGAAGGAGTCCACCGGAAGACCGGCGTGAAGTGCGGCTTCGATATAAGCGATGGCGTTCGCTAGCGTGAAAGCCACTTCCTGAATGGCGGTGGAACCAGCTTCGCGAATGTGGTAACCGCTGATTGAGATTGTGTTCCACTCAGGCAATTCGCGACCGGCCCACGCAAACAGGTCGGTGATAATCCGCATCGCCGGGCGCGGCGGATAGATGTAGGTTCCGCGCGCGATATATTCCTTCAAGATGTCGTTTTGGATCGTGCCAGACAGCTTGCGAAGATTGGCGCCCTGCCGCTTTGCAACCAGAACGTAGAGGCTAAGAAGAATCGCCGCCGTCGAGTTGATCGTCATCGACGTGGTAATCTCGTCCAGCCGAATGCCTTCGAATAAGCGGTCCATGTCCGCGAGCGAGCAAATGGCGACGCCCACGCGTCCTACCTCGCCTGCTGCCAGCGCGTGGTCGGAATCCATGCCCATTTGCGTCGGCAAATCGAAGGCGACCGACAGTCCAGTGATGCCTTGCGAGAGAAGGTATCGGTAGCGCTGATTGCTTTCTTCCGCAGTGCCGAAGCCAGCGTATTGACGCATGGTCCAGAGCCGGCCCCGGTACATGTCGGGATAGATGCCGCGGGTATATGGGAACGATCCCGGGAGTTCGGGTGCGTTCATTAGCGGCGAGAGGCTTGGCGCGCCTTCCAAAACGAGGACACTCCGAATCCCACCAATATGAGAATAAACGGTATTGTCAGGATCAGCCGGACGTGACCTTCCGGGTCTCGAATGTCCCGGATTGCTGAGGGCACAACAATCCCGGCAATGGCGAGAAAGAAGAAGCCAATCACCTGATTCCAAAGTACGTGCAACGGTCGTACTACGCCAGGCACTATATGATGGAGGAACTTTCCAGCCATTTTGAGCATGCTTTCTGTACCTAGCTTAGCGGAGATTGGAGAAGATTTGGCTTTGAAGGCGCTACCATAGTTAGTGGGAGTATCCAGGGTCGGCGGCCTTGGTTGTAAAATCCTGAAACTCGCCTTGATTTCGGGACATCCAGAATATAGAGTGATATCCTGTAGGTGCCCGTCACCTATTGCAAAAGGGGCAAAGCGTGGAAGAGAAATTAAAAGACCTGATGCAGGAGCTCGGAAACGCGATCAACGAATCGCTCTCAGATTCCGACCGCATTGCCGCTGCGATAGGGGAAATCAAACGCGCGGGTTACGATGTCTTCCTGGTGCTTGAGGCGACTATCGGGTTCAACAAGCGTGACGATTCCGACGATAGTGACGACTCCGAAACGGAAGTGCAATCCGAACCCCCGACGAAGCGCAAGTTCGAATCTACCGGCAAGATTAAGCTGACCTCGCAGGATCAAAAATTTCTTAAGGCGTTGAAAATCGCCATCGACGAAGAACACTAACCTACTTCAGCAGTTCCCTGTAAACCGCCCAAGTCTGAACAACCGCCTTGGTCCAGGCGAATTTTGAGCTTTGAATTTTTCCTGCCTCCGCCAACTTTACCCGTAGTGCTTCAGTGTCGATAAGCAGGTTCAGGCCCTCCGCGATTGAGCTGGTTCGAGTTGGGTCGACCAGAAGTGCGGCGCTTCCGCTAATTTCCGGCAGGGAGGATCGGTTCGAGGTCAGTACCGGGAGTCCTCGCGCCATGGCTTCCAGAACAGGCATGCCGAATCCTTCATCCAGCGAAGGAAACGCAAAGATCGACGCGGTGCGGTAGAGCACCTCAAGCTTCTCGGGACTTACATAGCCGGGCAGCTCGATGCTCTCTCGCCTTTCACTTAGCTGTATCGCATGCAGTATTTCTTCGCCGCCGTAGCCGATTGATCCGGCAAGTACCAGTTTCCACCCGGGTCGGGTCTGTTCGAAAGCTTGAACCAGTCGGAGAACGTTTTTTCTTTTCTGGATGGCACCTACGAACAAGATGATTTTTTTACGAGACTGCCGGAAGGGTTCCGCGTCGAATTTGGGCTCGGATATTCCATGATGAACCACCCGGATGCGGGATCGTTCTATTTTCAGCAGGTCTTCTACCTGGTCGGCGGTAAATTGCGAGACGGCGATGATCAAGTCGGCGCGGTTCGCAGCTTGACGCGCTTGAAAGGTGAAGCGTCGGCGAAACTCGGGGGTCGAATATTCGCTCGTGATCACGAAAAGATCGTGAAAGGTGCAGAGCACGCGGTTATAACGGCTCGAATCCACCCGCTGGTTCAAGCTATGGAAGAGATCGACTTGGGAGGGGCTGCCCGCCCACAGCAAGGCTCTTCTCGCACCTTGCGGCAAGTTCGATTGGAATGATCGGAAAAAACGGTTTGGTCGGTAGCAGAACAGATACTCGGGACCGGGATGAGCCGATGGCATCCTAGCCAGAATTTCATGCGAATATACTCCAACGCCCGACAGGTTTCGTCCGATGCTGTAAGTAGCGTCGAGTGCAATTCTCAATGCGTCAGCATAACGTATCCTGCTCTATTTCGGGTACCTGGTCGGCTCTCCCTTGAGGCCGGTCTCATTGAGAATCACGATGTCTACCCTACGATTTCGCGAACGTCCCTCTTCGGTCTCGTTCGATTCCACTGGAGCGCTTTCCGCATAGCCTGCGATGGAGATCCGGCCCTGCCCAACTCCAAAATGGTCTGTCATGAGCGTTAGGAGAGCAATGCTCCTCGCTGCGGAGAGGTCCCAATTGCTCCGAAAACGAGCATTATGGATGGGCACGGAATCGGTATGTCCCTCCAGGCGGACTGGGTTGGGGATCTTTTTCATTGCGGCCGCGACTTTCTCGACGCTGGCGTAGCTTTCAGTCGAGACTTCGTCTGTACCCGAGGGAAAAAGAGCAGCCTGCCGAAAGCTGATCGTTAAGCCTCGAGCCTGCATGGAAATCTCCATGGTGCCTTTTCGGATCTCTTCCTCGAGTGCTTTCGAAAGAACCTTTAGCGAAGGCAGCAGTGCAACCATCTCTTGCGGCTTGCTCTCCCGGGTGTAGCCTCCGGGTCCTCGCATCTGTGCGTTACCTTTGCCCTTGTCTGCAACGGTACCCCCCAAGAGCGAAGCCACGGCAGCTGGCAGCGCTTGGGTTTCAAAGGCTTTCTTGACCGATTCAGAAACCTGTTTCGCCTTTCCGTGGTCGGATTGAGAGGATGCAAACATCACCACAAAGAACGCAAAAAGCAGAGTGATGAAATCGGCGTATGATACCAGCCAGCGCTCGTGATTCTCAGCCTCTTCGTGTCGTCTTTTGCGCGGCATTGTCTTTATTCCGGCCCGTCAACTTGCGACAGAGACCTTTTCAACCGGCCGGGGTCCTTTCGCGCTCTTCGGAAGTGCGCCGGGTTCTTGATATGCCTCCAGTTTGCTGCGTATGAGCTTGGGATTCAGCCCTTCTACGATCCCGATCACGCCTTCGAGCATCAGTTCCCTCAGCTCCGTCCGACGATGGACACTGGCCCGGATCTTGTTCGCCGCGGGCAGGAAAATGATATTAGCGATCCCCACTCCATAGAGAGTCGCGACGAAAGCCGACGCGATTCCGTGACCTACTTCATCGGTGTTGGCTAGGTTCTTCATTACCTGAATCAGTCCCGTCACCGCGCCGATGATCCCGATCGTCGGCGCATAGCCGCCCGCGCTGTCGAATACTTTCGCCTCGGCGAGAGCTCGACCTTCCTCCAAATGAATTTCGAGCTCCATCATACTTCGCAGTTCTTGCGTGTCGGTGCCATCCACGGCGAGATTCATGGCCTTGCGCAAAAATCCGTCTCGAATCGCCAAGGCCTCGTGCTCCAGAGAAACGAGACCGCTTCTCCGCGCTTTGGTCGCAAAATCGATCAGACTCTCGATCACGGCATCGGGCGATTCATCTGTATCAAGAAACACTCGGCCGAGCCTTCTGAACGCGCCCTTCAGAACACGCATCGGAGTGCTAACCATCACGGCGCCTAAGGTCCCGCATAGCACGATGATCGCAGCGGTAATTTGCCCGATATCCTGAATCTTGCCGCCTTCGAGCAGCAGCCCGCCGACGATGCCACCCAGGGCAAGAGCAATACCTCCGATGCTTGCGAAATCTGGCTGAGCGCTCCCCGGCTTTTTCTTTCCCGCCATATTCGTCAGGTTTCTGACTGGCGCCCCAAAATGCGGGGGAGGCGATCTGCGGACAAGCGGCGAAATTCGATCACTCGCGAGATCACTTCGTCGGGCGATTCCAGCACCAGGAATTTCTGCCCGTTTATCAACATGACTGCGGTATCCGGCGAGACCTCGATATGCTCGATCAGGTCTGAATTCACTACCAGCGGAACGTGGTTAATGCGAGTGAGCCGAATCATGCTAAATCACTGTACAGTAGCTTCATCGGTGGTTAGGTGAAAAAAGTTCAGGCGATCTCGTCGAATTGCCTAACAATCGTCGATCCGCGTCCGAAAAGAGTCTCAGGAGCGAAGACATGCCGAACGTGGAACTAGCGCAAATTGCGCAACGGGTGATTCAAGCGGCCGAGTCCGCCAGTTTCGATTCATTGAGCCGCGAACTGGGATTCGCGGAGCAATTCGCCAGTCAAGAAGAAGAGCGTTTGGAACTGCTCGGGGCAATCGCCCATGAGATGCGCGCCGCTCTGGCAGGCTCGTCTCATGATCGTGGAAATCTGCATGAAACCCTAGGACCGCACCTGCAGATCTTGCGGCATCTTTCGAAGCCGAAGTTCTCGATCAACTAAGAATCTGCAAGATATCGCTTAGCTCTTTCCGGATCTCATTGAGCGCGGCAGCATTGGGGAATAGCTCCGCTTGATTCACGGCATTATCTTCCGGGCTTAATTCCAATGTGGGAAGCCGCTCGGGTCCGGCCCGGCCCTCGAGTATTTTCCTGGCGCCCTCGATCGTGTACCGCTTGTCATAGAGCAGGTTTTTGATCTGGAATACCAGCTCAACATCCTTTCGGCGATACAACCGGTGGCCGGTTCCCGACTTCTTAGGACCGAGCCCTGGAAACTCCGACTCCCAAAAACGCAGAACGTACGGCTTGATTCCTGTCAGTCGGCTTACTTCACCGATTCGGAAATACAATTTGTCCGGGATGTTGGGCGTGCTCGTGTTTTCAACAGGATCTGGCACTTCTGCGGGCATTATACCCCTTTGGCGCAAGCGGTCGTAAACTGGAACTACGAACACGAAAGCGCGCACGACAAATCTTATCGTCGGCATTCACCCGCTCCGCGAAGCCCTACTCGCCGGCCGTCCTCTTGATCGGGTGCTTATCGCCAGCAACAGCGGGGGGCATAGGATCCAGGAACTCATTGAGCTATGCCGCCAAAACGGAGTTCCGGTCCGTTTTGAACCGCGAGACGCGCTCGACCGGGTTAGCAACAACGCGACCCATCAAGGCGTCCTCGCGTTCGGCGCGGCGCATCAATACGCGGCACTAGACGATGTCGCGGATGCCAAGCTCCTGATTCTCTTGGATGGAGTGGAAGATCCTCACAATCTAGGAGCAATTGTTCGCACGGCCCATGCAGCCGGAGCGTCGGCAGTGGTCGTGCCGGAGCGGAGGGCAGCGGGTCTAACCGACACCGTCGTCAAGGCAGCGGCTGGCGCCCTCGAATACTTGCCCGTGGTACGGATTGGAAATACGACGAAAGCCTTAGAAGAACTAAAGCAAAAAGGATTCTGGATCTACGGTGTCGATGAACGCGGCGACCAGGTCTACTCCGACACCGAATACGCGCAACCGACGGTGTTGGTTCTGGGGGGCGAGGGTCACGGTCTACATTTGAATGTCAAGAAACATTGCGACGTTCTTATTCGAATCCCGATGGCGGGCGCCATCTCTTCTCTCAACGTGTCCGTTGCGGCGGGGGTTGTCCTGTTCGATCTTCGAAGGAGAGCTGGGCCATGACGGCCCAGCCCCGCCCAGCGGATATGGCTAACCCTGGGCTATTTACCCAAACGGGTTAGCGCTTCTTTGTGGCTGACTTAACGGCTTTCTTGGCCGGCACCTTCTTGGCCGGGGCTTTTTTAGCCGGTGACTTCTTAGCTGGAGACGTTTTGGTTGCCGTCTTTTTCGCCGTTGTTTTCTTTGCTGCTACTGCTTTCTTCATTGCCATGAACATCAACTCCTTGAGACTAGGATATCTAAAATTGCGTGCCATGCGATTTCATCCCTGCCTCATCGGTGGTGCCACTGGTTGAATACGGCCACGGGTTCGCTCTGAAACTAACTCTTATGGACTGGATCTCTCTTTTAGAGAGGCTCTTACAATGTTGCTATTCAATCCGAGACCGGTAGGAGCATTCCTCCTGTTGACGATCATCCTGCCTGCATTCGCTCAAGACGTTCCCGACGAAAACGTTGAGGACGCGAGGGATCGTGTTTATTATCCGGGTGACACGGAAAGCATCAAACCGCTCGCGCGTAAACTGATTGGCAATATCTGGTTGGACCAGAAAGAGATCTGGACCAGCCCGTTCCGCATGAATCGAAGCGATGCAAAATGGTGGATCGGCTTTGGGGCGGCCACTGCTGTACTTGTAGCCACGGATCGGAGGACGTCCAAGACATTCGAGAACAGCAGTGGGCAGGTCCGGTTTGGAAACGACCTATCTAAGATAGGTGCAACCTACAGCGTGGTTCCCTTTGTGGCAGGATTCTACGCTTACGGAGTGCTTCTGGACAATCCGAGGGCTCGCGAAGTTGGAGTGCTCGGCTCTGAGGCGCTGCTCGATAGCTTGATTGTCGTGGAGGTATTGAAACCGATCATCGGTCGAAATCGACCGGACGCGACCAAGGAGCGAGGCAACTTCTTTGCCGGCGGGGACTCGTTCCCGTCGGGGCATGCCATCGCGTCCTGGACCCTCGCATCCGTGATTTCCCACGAGTATGGGCAGACGAAATGGGTGCCTGTGCTGGCATACGGATTGGCAGGAGCAGTTAGCTCTGCTCGGTTTGCGGCTCAGAAACATTATGCGTCCGACATCGTGGTTGGTGGCGCAATGGGCTGGTTTATCGGTCGTACCGTCTACCGCACCCATATGAATCATGCTCTTCACAAGCACGGATGGTTGCGGGACCCCGTAATTTCACCCCAATTTCAGCCCGGATCTCGAACCTATGCTATTGGTTTCAGCTTCGCTCCGGGCGAAGGCCGATGACGCCAGCCCTCACGCTGGACTCTCAATACGTCTACCGCTCCCCGGTGTTGTCGAACTTTTCCTGGCTGGAACATGGTTTCGGAACGCGGCTTTCAGAGGATTGGCCGGGGGAAAGGGTCCTCACCACAGTTCAGCAAATCCACTCGAACCGTGTACTTATTGCCGAAGGACAGTCAGGGCAGGTCGGCATTGGTGACGCGCTGCTTACCGATCAACCAGGGATATTCCTATCGATTCGAACCGCTGATTGCCTGCCAATCTTGATTGCCGATCCCGAAAATCGAGCCGTCGCAGCGGTTCACGCTGGCTGGCGAGGGACGGTGGCGCAAATCTGTTCCAACACGGTACACGAGATGGAACGCAACTTTGGTTCAAAACGGCATCATCTGCTTGCGGTGATAGGCGCAGGGATCGCCATATGCTGCTTCGAAGTGGGATTAGAAGTCGCACGTCAGTTCCCCGGCTTCGAGGGTCGCACACGTATTGATTTAGAAGATGTGAACTATCGACAATTGATCCAGGCAGGATTACTGCCCGAAAGGATTATAAAATCCGGAATCTGCACTAGTTGTAAAGGGGAGATGTTTTACTCGTACAGGCGTGATGGCGAAGCGGCAGGCCGGTCTGTTGCAGCAATTGGCATCCGAATCTGAAGAAACGAAAGGCGCAAGACAAAAGCCTGCGCCTTTTTCAAATGCTTCATCGGGAAACCCAAGGACCTAAAGAGCTGTGCGGGTTGCTAGGCTGCGTTGACGAGGAAATCGTCCATCGCCTCGTTGCCTTCTTCCTGA
Source organism: Bryobacterales bacterium (assembly GCA_038225555.1). GTDB lineage: Bacteria > Acidobacteriota > Terriglobia > Bryobacterales > Bryobacteraceae > JANXQZ01. The sequence continues at coordinate 267,261 of JBBRRB010000002.1, read as the reverse complement.
TGCTTGTCGGCTATTTCTTGACATTGGATACAGAATGGTGCCCAAGGCACTGCATTCAATCGTTTGGGGCTGATATCTTCCTCACAATGCAGGCAGACTCCGAAGGTGCCTTCGTCCATGCGGTGAAGGGCTGCCCGCACATTCCGGAACAGGTTGGACTCGCGATCCAAGTTGCGGATCGCCAATTCGCGTTCGGCCGCATTTTGGACTTCATCGAGAGCGTCTGGGCTTTTTTCAATCGTAATCCCGTCGCGGTTGCGCAGCACTTTCGCAAGCTCTGTTTGTTTGGCCTCGAGGAATTCTCTATATTTGTTCAACTCGGTCTTCGTCATTGGGTTTTCTCCTATTTTGTTTTCCTTTCTTTCACAAGTTTCAAGGTCTTAGACGCACTGGCTCCTGGAAAGGTTCAAGCTTTCTAGAGTTAACAAAGTGCAATCTTTTCTGGCACTTAACTCGCCCGATCCGCTACGAGCGGGGGAGATCTGTGAACCAGCTCTTGAAATCATACCACAACGCTTCAGCAATTCAAGTGCCACCACCAAGTCAGCTCCATTTCGTCTTTCCAAGCTCATATGCCTCATCGGTCCCTATCATCGATACTCATCGGACAAGATCCAGATTAGTTTACGTCAAAATCCACGAATCGGTTGTCGCCTGTGGTACTAACCCGGTGGCGTATACTGAATCCTTGCCAAAAAGCAGATATTCCCGGCTGCTGCGATATTATTCTTCATCGCCACCATTCGCCTGTCGTGGAACTAACTTGTGACCACTATTGCTTCAATAGACAAATGGTGGGAACCAATCTTCTGTCCTCTCATTTTTTTTTTAACCGGCTTTATTTTTCTTTCCTACCCCGGATTGCAGGATGACGAAGCGTTAGCTGCCAGCCCGCTCTTCCGCAGCGCCGACGCTCTTTACCATCTCCCGCTCTTCAAACACGAGGTTCCGGTGATGCTGATGAGCTACCTCGGCGCGTTCAAGACGTGGCTCTACTTTCCGGTATTCCTCGTTTGTAAGCCTTCCTACCTTTCGGTACGCGTGCCGCCGCTTCTATTGGGATCGGCGACGGTGTGGATGACCTTCCTATTCCTGCAAAAGACTCACGGCAGAGGGGCTGCTTGGATCGGTTCGACCCTCTTGGCAACCGATTCCATGTTCCTGCTTACCAGTTGCTTCGATTGGGGGCCTGTCGCGATACAGCACTTCCTGTCGATGGCCGCAATTCTTCTAGTTCTGCAATTTCACAGGCAGAGGCGTCTCACGCTGCTCGCGGCAGCGGCATTCTGCGCTGGGCTTGCGCTCTGGGACAAGGCCCTATTCACGTGGCTGCTCGGAGGCTTGGCGACCGCGAGCGTGATCGTCTTCCCCCGCCAGCTTTGGCTTAATATACGCGACCGAGGCCTCTGGATAAAACTGTGTCTCGCCGCCCTCGCTTTTCTCTTCGGCTGTTCGCCGCTAATCGTGTATAACGTGAACAACGGATATCCAACGTTTCACGCCGCACCAGGATTTACCACTCAGGAATTGTACTCCAAATCCCTGGTCCTCAGGGGCACCTGGGATGGGGAGGCCCTATTCGGGTACCTGGTCAATCAAGATGAGACGGACCATCCCCGCCAGCCTCGCACCAGCCTGGAGTCGTTGTCCTTCTGGTTGCGATCCAAAGTTGGAGAGCGCAAACACAATGGGCTGGACTGGGCGCTCATCGCCGCACTGCTCTGTTTGCCCCTAATCTGGGGAACCCCGGCCTTTCGCTGGGCTCTATTCTGCGCGATTGCCGTTGCCGTTGCCTGGTTCCAAATGGGGATCACCAAGGAGGCGGGAGGCTCGGCGCACCATGTTGTTTTGCTTTGGCCGATTCCACATCTCCTGATCGCATTTGCCTTTGCGGAAGTAGCTCGACGGTGGGGCAAAACCGGACACAGGTTGGCCTTCCTTGGGACAGTCTGTCTTGTAACAATGAACCTCCTGGTTACAAATCAGTATCTTTATCAGTTTGCCCGCAATGGCTCAGCCGGGAGTTGGACCGACGCTATTTACTCACTTGCCGACGGATTAAGAAACGTGCATGCCACTAACATCGCTATCGCCGATTGGGGCATGGTGGATCCTCTCGAGGTTTTGGACCAAGGTAAGCTTCCCTTGGTCTGGGCTAGTGACGGCTTTCGTCAGGAACCCCCAAAACAGGAGGCGCGTCTACTGGACACTGAGACGCTCTGGGTTGCTTACACTGCTGAAATGGAACAATTTCACGGCGTGAAGGCAGGTATTGCTAAATTTGCAAAAATGGAAGGCTACCAGAAAATCCTAGTAGCATCGTATTATGACCGGAACGGCCGACCTGTATTCGAGACGTTCCGCTTGCGTAAACTCGGACAAGAGGCCTCTCCGGGGATCCAGTAACTGGTACTACGGCGAGCCACCTATTACCGGGCCGAAGGGTGCTAAGTGCACAATTGTGTTGGATTTTGTTTGATTTCGTGGTACATAGGTATTTAGGCAGCGGGATTTTGTCTCTGACTCCGTTCCCAGCTTCCACTCAATTCCTCCGAAATAGATAGGTTCGCGGTTTCTGGCCACGTGACTGCAAGGAAATAAACGCAAACTGCCACACGCCTGGCGCCTCATCGACAGATATTCAGGAGTCGGATCGACAAATGGACGAAGATCGTAAATACAGACAGCAGGGCTATATGGATTCGAAGCGCGAATTCAATGGCCATCGGCAGGACCGCCCGAAGCCGGCCGGGCCGAGGCCGTCTATCGACATTACCGGGCCTAGATTACCCCGGCTGCTCCAAAATGTTGCTGCATCACGGTGCTTCAACTGCTCCACGGCCCTGCCGCTCGAAGTGAACTGGAAAGGGATCTGCCCCAAGTGCAGCGCCGCGTTGCACTGCTGCAAGCAATGTGCGAATTTCGAACCCTCAACTCGCTTCCAGTGCCTAAAGCCGATCCAGGTCCGCATCCCCGTGAAGGACCAAGCCAACGACTGCGAACTCTTCAACCCCCGTGTTACGATTGCACGCGACGTGGCTCCCGCCCCGGCCTCAAACTCGAACCACACGCCAACAAACGGCTCCGGTCAGCGGACGCCTAGCGATGCCCGGACGGCGTTTGACAACTTATTCAAGAAATGACTGTCGCGTTTTCGAACCCCGATGCTTGTAGCTGAACTCTCTAACCAGCGCGAGTTTCGTCTGCTGGATCAGAAGCCCATCCCCGACCCCGGTCCTGGCGAGATTCAGGTGGCGGTCAAAGCCATTGGCATCTGCGGGTCTGACCTGCATTACTTTAGCGAAGGCGGGATTGGCGACGCTCGTTGCGTGTATCCGATGGTGCTCGGGCATGAGCCAGCGGGCGTGGTGGCGAAAATCGGCACAGGCGTGACTGGGTGGTCTAAGGGCGACTCCGCAGTGCTCGAGCCGGCGATCTATTGCTACCACTGTGAATTTTGCATGACGGGCCATCATAACGTCTGCAACCATCTGAGATTCTTGAGCACGCCAGGCGATCCGGGATTTTTTCGCGAGCTGGTAAACCTTCCGGCGCACAACCTGCTCGCTCTTCCACGCAATCTGAGCCTGAGCGAAGGCACCTTGGTGGAACCCTTCTCGATTATCCTGCATTCGATGCAATTCGCAGCCGTCAAGCCCGGCGAGACCGCTCTGGTTTTTGGTGCTGGACCGATTGGCCTGCTCACTATCGCAGGATTGAAGTTGGCTGGCGCTTCCAGGGTATGGTCGGTAGAGCCGGTGGCCCATCGGCGCGAGTTGGCTTTGATGATGGGGGCGGACGCGGCGATTGACCCGACTCAGGTTGATCCAGTGAAACAGATCCTAAGCGAGACCGGTCAACGCGGTGTGGATGTTACTCTCGACTGCGCCACCAAACAAGACACGATAACTCAGAGTCTGCTGGCAACTCGGAATGCGGGTCGCGTAGTGATTACTGGCATCCCTTCCGACGAGTATGTGAACTTAGCCTTTCACGTACTGCGTCGAAAGGAACTCACGTTTTTTAGCGTGAGAAGGTCCAACCGGGAATCGGAGACTGCACTCAAACTGTTATCCGACCAGCCTAAGCGATTCGTGCCTGTCCTCACGCATTCGCAATCGATTTCGGATATTCAGCCAATCTTCGAACGCTGCGAACGGTACGACGACGGTATCGGAAAATTCGTACTCACGTTTTAGTTACGGCAATTGCGTGCGCAAGATTCGAGTGCGTTGATCGGGTTCGATTGCAAAAAGCTCGACCCCCGCCGGCACATACCAAGCCTCGCCCAGCCTGTATGGCTGACCTGCGATTTTTCCAGCTCCGTCCAAAATAATGAGCAACTGGAAGCCTGCCGGGTCGGCCGAGTACTGGAGTGATTGGCTCACATCCTGCAGATCCGTACGAAAGTACTCGCTTGTGACAGGGAACGGAACCGGCTTGCCTTCATGCGCTCGCAAGCTGCTCACTTGCTCCGCCTTGTCCAGATGCAGATCCCTGGGGCGGCCGTAGTCGTACAGTCGATACGTTATGTCGGAATGCTGTTGGATCTCGCAGAGCGCGATCCCCGCCCCAATCGCGTGCACGGTTCCCGCAGGAATCAAATAAGTATCGCCCGCTCGCACGGGCACCCAATTCAACAACGCTTCGATCTCGCCGGAAAGGGATGCCGAGCGCAGACGGCCTGGACTGATCGCCTCGCGAAATCCGATTGCGATTCGCGATTCCGGCTCAGCGCGGAGAATGTGCCACATCTCCGTTTTGCCGCGCGACTGCTCATGCTTGGAAGCGAACTCGTCACCGGGATGCACCTGCACGGAAAGCTTTTCACTCGTGAAGATAAACTTCACCAGCAGCGGCAAGTCCGCTTCGAACCAAACCTCGCCGATCTTTTTGTTCGAATCGGGATACCAGGGAGAAAGACGAGTGCTTCCCCAGACCTTCTCCTTCGCCGACGACGGCAGACGGACCGGTCTACTGCTCCCGGATAAATTGCTCGATCCGGTCAAGTCCGCGCTCCAGTTCCTTCATCGACGTTGCGTAGGAAATGCGAACATGTTCGCTGGTGCCAAACGCCTCTCCCGGAACAACCGCGACATGGGCCTCTTGCAACAGCCGATCGGAGAACTGCAGCGCCGAAGTAATTCCATTCCGGAACGCCACCGATATATTCGGATAGGCGTAGAACGCCCCTCGCGGCTCCACGATTTTTACCCCGGGGATCGCCCGCAAACGCTGGATCACGTAATCCCGGCGATTGCGATACTCGGCAAGCATAACGGGAATCGATTCCTGAGATCCAGAGACGGCTTCGATCGCCGCCTTTTGCGAGATGGATGTCGGGTTGGATGTGCTGTGGCTTTGAAGCTTTCCCATAGCGTCGATGATGGGCTTAGGAGCCAGAACAAACCCGATCCGCCATCCCGTCATCGCATAAGTTTTTGAGAGCGAGCCAGCTACTACAACATGCTCCTTCGCGCCAGGCAGGGCCGCGACCGAGAAAGGGTCGCTGTCGTAGAGGAAGCGGCAGTAGCACTCGTCTGTCATCAGCAGCACGCCATGCTTTTTGGCCATTTCGTAGATGCGCCCGAACTCTTCCGGGGACAGCACCGCGCCGCTGGGGTTCGAGGGCGAGTTGATGATCAGCAGCTTCGTCCTGGAGGTGATGTGCGGTTCGAGATCTTTCGCGGTGAAAGTGAAACCAGCATCCTCGTCGGTTTGGACGAACACGCACTTGCCGCCCGCGTAGTTCACTACGTCTTTGTAGGTCACCCAGTAAGGAACGGGGATCAGCACCTCGTCGCCGGGCTGGATCAGCGCCTGCGTGAGATTAAAAATCCCATGCTTCCCGCCAACTGTGACGAGGCATTCGCCCGGAGCGTAGTTGGTCCCATAGTCCTGATGATGCCGCGAACAGATCGCCTTCTTTAACTCGATGACGCCGCCTGCTGGCGTGTACTTTGTAAAATTGGCATGGATCGCGTCGATCGCGGCATTCTTGATATTGTCGGGTGTGGGAAAATCGGGCTCGCCCGCGCCGAAATCGACCACGTCCAAGCCTTCCCGGCGAAGGCGGTCGGCGTCGGCCGCCACCTTCATGGTCGAGGATTCGCTGATCAGCGAAATGCGTTCTGCGAGTTCAAGAGTTGCTTGCATCGGGTTCCACTATTTTAGCAGCACACCCGCCGCAGCATCGGTTACTGGGCTTGCGAAATGTGGGCGCGCCGATTCTTCTGCCAGCAAGCTTCATCGTGCTCGGTGCAGGCCGGCTTTTCTTTCCCGAAGCTGACGATCTTCAACTGGTTGCTGGGCAGACCGAGACTCGCCATATACTCTAGAGCCTGCCTGGCGCGCGCTTCGCCCAGGGCGAGGTTGTATTCATCCGATCCGCGTTCGTCGCAGTGACCCTCAATGGTTAGCTTGTATTCCGGATACTGGCGAACAATTTCAGAAAGAGTTTGCACATCCGTCTTCAGGGCGGTTTCCGCATCGGGGCGAATCGTCTTCTGGTTGTAATCGAAATAAGCGTCCTGGATGCGACTCAACAGCTCCTCAATGTGTGCTTTGGTTGCCGCGTCGGGCATTGTGGAGCGCGTGGTCGCGGCGGTTTCGGCCGGACGAGACGGTTCAGGTCGCGCAGTCTCGCGGGGCGGGGCGGATGCAGGGGCGGCGGCAACCTCGGGCTTGGGAAGCGGCGGCGCTGCGCTAGCGAGCGGTTGTTTAGGCTTACATCCTGCAAACGCCAGACATAGCGCGGCGATGCCGATTCCAAGTGTGAGCTCTGTTTTAATGATCTGTAGTTTGGATCCCATGTTTTTAGCTTAACGCCTGCGCCTCCGGCTGTAGCCTCCTCCAAAAGATCCCAGATCGATTAAGGCGGCTAGCGCCAGCCAAAGCAAGTTGATCCCGGCGATGGCAACGTTATTATTCACCATCCATGCGTAGGCCAGCGTGGTCAGCGGCAGGAACAAAAATCCGAGCAGCGGAATTAAAATGCCGTGGAATGCCTTCTCTATATAGTTGGTCAGGAAATACAGCAGAACCAAGGCAACGCGAGGAAACGCGAGAAACAGGATCAGCAAGAGGCAAGGCATGCTTTACAGGATGCTACCATACAACGTATATGGCAGCGGAAGATAGCAAGACAACTCCAGACTCCGGAATACTCGTGAGCGCCGCGAAGGCGATTGGGACTGTGGCGGGGAAAGTGGCCGCACTCAAAAGCGGCAGCGCGCCTAAGGTAGAAGAGGCCAAGCCCCAGAAGGAGCATCTCTATCGAGCTGAATACATCGGCAGCGGAACGTTTTTGATCACCAAGCCCAAGCGCAAGTCTGCGAAACTAAGGCAGTCGCGCCTGAAAGGTGCGGTCCGCGGCGCTCGCTCCTAACTTCTTAAACGTATTGAGGAACGCTCTCGGGTTGCGCTGGATTTAGCAGCCGGTTTGCGGGAGTCCAGGGTATTTCCGCCTCTTCAGCCGCTTCCACTCCACTGGCCGTAATCGTGAATCGCCCGTTGTCGCCGCGCGCGACGTAGCTCTTTTCCCGCAAGTACCACAGGCCGAATTCCAGGTGCTCTTTGGGGCAGCCCAGGAGGTCTTCCATCTCATGGACGGTCATTGACGGCTGCGCGGGCTCGTTCCGTCGACGCGTATAGAGCACCAGCAGGATCCCCGTTCGCTTCGTTTGTTCAGCCCCACGTCCGTTCATGGCGGTGACCTGATCGAAAATCTTCCACCGATGCCGATTCTGCAGCCCTAGCTTGACGTCGTAAGCCGCCCGCTGTTCGGGATCGCTCAACACTTTGTAGGCTCCGAGCACCTGCCTGAACACCAGTTCGTCGCCGGACTCCGCGTTATCAGGATGAAACCTTTGGGCGAGTAGACGGTACACGCGATGAATCGTGTCCGGATCCGCCTTGGTGTTCAGTTGCAGCAGCTCGTAATAATCAGGACACGCGGCACCTTCTCGCTCCGGGCTCTTCGCTTCTGATGTTTGACCTTTTACTGGGGCTTCCAAGTTCAGCCCCTCGGTATAGCCGCCATCCGCGTCTAAGCTGCACCAATTGACGCGCGCCGTCCAGGTCTCGGCTTTGGTCCCACCGTACACGACGGCGCGATCGAGAAAGACCAGCGATCCGACTGCGAGAGGGCCTATCGTCTTGATGCGGCACCCCGCATCCGATGTATCGATAACCGTAGCCACGATTTCCAACCGCGGATAGCCCGCTTTCTGCTCGAAGGAGAGCCGGAAAGCGGGTCGAGTGTTCTTCTTCTGCCGGGAGTGCTTGCGCCGTTCCGAACTCATTTCCATACTTGCTAATGGATTTATCGGCCGACGGGCGCAAAGTGTGAATCAGGCTTCGCCTGCTCGAAGGCATGGGCGATTTGTAAAACGCCCCATTCGTCGCGGCCGACAATCTGCAGTCCGATCGGCAACCCTTCCTCGGTAAATCCGGCGGGAACGGAAATGGCCGGACAGCCCGTCATTGAGATGAAATAGCAGGACTGCATCCAATCGATATAGGTCTCCATCTTACGGCCCTCGATTTCGGCGACGTAAGGCTGACTCACGTCGAAGGGAGGCACCTGGGCAACCGGCAAGACGAAGAACTCGTAGAGCTCAAAAAATGCGTCTACGCGGCGAACCAACTCGGTCCTGAGCGCTTCAGCATGGGCGATCTGCATCGCGCTCAACGCCACTCCGCGCTCGATTTCCTGGATCACCGTATCTTTCATCAAGTCCCCGCGACGCTTACTCAGCTCGCCGAATTTCACGGCAAACGACCACGCGCGCAGAATTTTGAATGCCTCGTCCGCTCCTGAGAAATCCGGCTCGGCTGTTTCGACGGTGCAGCCGAGCGACTGAAACATATCACGCTGGCGCTCAATCACGCGCGTCACCCTCCCATCGAAAGGGACACCCCCGAGATCCTTGAACCACGCCACGCGCACACCGCGCAAGTCTCGCTCCAGCGGCCGGGTGAATTGTCCCCCTTCTTCGGCGATCACGCTCAGCATGAGCGCGAGGTCGGCCACGCTGCGCGCCATGGGTCCGCCGACGCTAAGGTTAGCCGCGTCGGGATGCAAGTTGGGCACGCGCCCCGAACCTGGACGCAATCCGACCACGTTGCAGAAGCTCGCGGGATTGCGGAGGGAACCGCCCATATCGCTCCCATCCGCGATCGGGACCATTCCGCAGGCGAGCGCCACTGCCGCCCCGCCGCTCCTGCCGCCGCAAGTCTTGGTGAGGTCGAAGGGATTTCGAGTCGCGCCGAAAACCTCGTTGAAGGTTTGCGAACCCGCTCCAAACTCCGGCGTATTCGTTTTTCCAATTACGATCGCGCCAGCGTTCTTCAGCCGCTCGACGACGATGGTGTCCTGTTCCGGCACGTGATTCTCAAATATTCGCGATCCGTAGGTGGTGCGAATGCCCGCGGTATCGTGCAGATCCTTAATTGCCACAGGCAACCCATGCAGCGGACCTAACACACGTCCGTGCGCGAAGGCCTCGTCCGTCAGTCGGGCCTGCGCCATGGCTTGCTCGGGTACGAGCGTGACCATGGCGTTAAGCGCTGGATTCAGTCGGTCGATTTGCTGGAGGTGCGCCTCCATTGCGTCACGGGCCGAGAGTTGGCCGGACTGGATGGCATGTGCCATCTCGATGGCGGAGAGGAAACAGATGTCGGCATCCACGGCGTAGACTAGTGTATCGAGATGGAAAGGTTAGCCCACGCAAGAGACAAGCTCGAGTCGGATGGATTCGTTGTTTTAGAAGACTTCATGAGTTCCGACCTCCTCGCGCGCATCCGGGAGCGTGTGGATCGGCTTTTCGAACTTGAGGGGGATGCCGCAGGCTCGGAGTTCCGCCAGGAGGAACAGACTGGCCGACTGGCGAACCTCGTGGATAAAGGAGAGGTTTTCCAGGAAGCGATTCAGTTGCCGCTTCTGCTCGATCACATTCGGCTCGTTCTTGGGCCGGAGTTCAAGTTGAGCAGTTTGAATGTACGGTCGGCCAATCCTCATTCCACATGGGTGCAGCCGCTCCACGCGGACAATGGCGCAATCGCCGACGAGAAAGGTTACTGGGTGTGCAATTCCGTGTGGATGCTGGACGACGTCACGACAGAAAATGGAGCAATCCGCATGGTTCCGGGATCGCACAAATGGGGCAAGCTGCCTCAGGAAGCCTTGACTGATCTTCTGGCGTCACATCCGGGTGAGATTCTGCTTACTGGCGGGGCTGGAACCGTGGTGATCATGAACGCGCATATGTGGCATGGAGGCACCGCCAATCGAACTCCAGCGCCTCGTCGAGCGATGCACGCCTTCTATTGTCGGCGTGACAAACCTCAGCAACAGTACCAGAAGCAGCTCTTGAGACCAGAGGTGCAAAAGCAGATGGCTCCCGATCTGCGCTGGCTCTTGGCGCTGGACGATCCCATGAATGACCGATTAAGCGACACGAGGAGCAACCAAAGCGGATTTTTGAAGTAATAGACCGAGCTGTCCGAGGTTCGCAGAAACGTTAACGAAACTTGACTTAACGTTAACTTTCGATTAATATCAACAAAAATGCGTTCGGTCTAATTCTTCGCGAGGACACGCGCCTTAAAAAGGACTGGCCGGCGTTAGGGGATTCAGGGGCCACGTAAAAGCCCAGGCGAAAATCTTTCCCCGTCAATAAGGAATTTATGCGCCACGTAAGCGGATTCAGGGTTATCCTAATCGGATTATTCTTGACCTTCGCAGCTTTTGCTCAAAGAGATCTCGGTACGATTACGGGGACCGTAACGGACGCCCAGGGCGCCGCCGTACCGAATGCCAAAGTCACAATCACAGAAGACGCCACGAACCAGAACTACAACGTGACGTCCAACGAGAGCGGCGAATATATTCGCCCTGCTCTGAAACCCGGTATTTATACCGTGACCGCCGAAGCACCGGGCTTCCGCAGAGCGGCACAGAAGAACATAGTCATCGTCGGGGGCGACCGCGTGGGCGTTCCGCTAACCCTCGCAGTCGGCGACATCTCACAGTCGGTCGAAGTCTCGGCAACCGCTCCCTTGCTGCAGACCGAAGACACCACCCTTGGTGCGAGTTTGAATGAAAAGAGCGTGAGTCAGTTGCCGCTGGGCGGCCAGCGCACCTTCACGTTCCTAGCGCGCCTTTCGCCTGGCGTCGTGCCTGCAGAGCCTGGCGCTCGCGATGCGGTCGGCGGCGGATTTTCCGCAAACGGCGTCCGCTCCAACGGCCAGAATAACTTCTTGCTGAACGGCGTGGACAACAACGTCAATGTAATCGACTTCCTGAATCAGACAGCGTTCGTCGTAGGTCCTTCCGTTGAAGCGATCGGCGAAATGCGCGTGCTAACGAACGGCTACAACGCCGAGTACGGTCGCGGCGCGGGTGGCGTAGTGAACGTCAACTTAAAGTCGGGCACCAACGAACTGCACGGCGTCGCCTGGGAGATTCTCCAGAACGACAAGTTGGACGCGAATCGTTGGGAAAATAACAAAGCTGGCAAAGACAAGGGTCCCTTCAAACAGAACCAGTTCGGCGGGGCTGCCGGTGGTCCGATCATCAAGAACCGCCTGTTTATCTTCGGCGATTATCAGGGAACGCGGATTGCTTCGACTGGCGGTGCGGTTCCTGGCCTGGGAAATAGCGGCAACTATACCATTCCCACGGCAGCGATGGCGCGGGGCGATTTCTCCGGTCTTTTGGGAGGGGTGGTGGGAACCGATGCGCTTGGAAACCCGATCCGACAAGGCCAGATTTTCGACCCCAAAAGCACCACTACAGCTCCGAATGGCCAACTTATTCGCACGGCTTTTCCCGGAAACATCATTCCGGCCAGCCGACTCGACCCGGCGGCGTTGAAGATTGCCAGCCTCTATCCTGGCGTTAATCAAACCGCTGCGTCATCGTTGTATCCTCAAAATGACTTCTACACAATCACCTCAGGTCACCAAGTCACGGATCAAGGCGACGGGCGCGTGGACTATCGTCTCAGCGATAAGGACAGCCTATTTGGATCCATCAGCTGGTCCAACCTCAGCAAGTTGAACGCCCCGCCGCTTCCTGGCGCGCTCGATGACGGCGGTTTCAACGGCAACACCGAAGAAGATCTCGGCCGCAACGCGCAGTTAAGCTACACCCGAGTATGGACGCCCTCGATCATTTCGGAGACTCGCGTGGGCTATAGCCGCCTGGTAACATCTCGCGTGCAGGCCGGTGCCAACACCGACCAGTTCAAGGCCTTCGGCATTGCAGGCTACGATCCAACCACGAGTTTGAACGGCGGCCTGCCGCAAATCGGGCTGGGCCGTTACAGTCAAATCGGCGCTGGCAATTGGCTGCCCTCGAAGGAATACAGCAACGTGTGGGACTTTATCCAGAACGTGGCCATCAACAAGGGTCAGCACGCCTACAAGTTCGGGGCCGAGTTTCGCCCGATCAAGTTCCCGTTCTTCCAGGTTCCTTCTCCCCACGGAGATTTGAATTTTTCGCAGAACGGAACCGCTTACCCGTCCACCGCGAGCACCCTCAACGGCCAACAGAAGTTGAATACCGCCACAGGGGACGAGATCGCCTCCTTCCTGTTGGGCAATGTAAATGACGGCAACATCTCGTCCACCAACTTCATCTCTTCCGAGAAAGTCGCGTGGGCCTTTTACGGTCAAGACGATTGGAAGGTTTCTTCCAAGCTGACGGTCAACATTGGGTTGCGCTACGAATTGTTTTCGCCCATCTCAGAGAAATTCGCGCGTCAGTCCAACTTCGTTTTCGAAACGTTGACACTCCAAATTCCAAAAGGCAAAGATCAGAACGCTGCCTTGCCGCCGAACTTTGCGACGGCTTTTCCCAACGTCACGGTGGCCCGCGGCCAGGTTTCCAAGTATCTTATCCCGTGGGATAAGACGAACATTGGACCTCGCATTGGTCTCGCTTACAACTGGAAAGAGAAGACCGTTTTCCGTCTGGGATACGGCATTTTTTACGGTGGCGAAGAAAATCAGGGCGGCAACCCCAACCGAGGCGAATCCGTTCCCTTTAACGAGACGGTTAACCTGGACCGCTCCACCATCGGCACATTCGACCAGAATATTTACTTCCCGGGCGGCGTGGCCGGGGGATTCCCGATCAATACGTTCACGCTTCCGGCCCCGATCGCATTCCGTGGAGTCGCGACCGACTTTCGCAATTCCCTGGTTCACAAGTGGAACGCGGCAGTGCAGCATGAGCTCGTGTGGGGCATGGCTCTCGAATTGGCCTACGTGGGCAACCATCAGGCGCATCAGCTCTTCCAGCCCGATCCGAACGCGTGCCCCAATCGCGGTACCACCAGCACGGGGAACAACTGCGATCCGTATCGTCCCGTACCTAACATTACAGGCGTTTCCGGCACCGCATCGTTCGGTTACGGGAACTATCATGGCGTGACCGCTAAATTGGACAAGCGCTTCTCAAAAGGTGTTCAATTCCTTGCTTCGTACACGTACGGACACGCGCTTGCCAACACCGGAACCACGCTTAGCGGCTCCAACGGATTCGGCACCCCCGATCCTCGCAATTACGCCAGCGGCTACTCCAGCGCCGCCTGGGACATCCGCCATAACTTCGTCGACAGCTTTACTTGGGAGATCCCATTCGGCAAAGGCAAATCCTACGGCGGCAACATGAACCGAGTAGTGGACGCCGTGGCTGGCAACTGGCAGGTAAACGGCATTCTCACGCTGCACACGGGATCGCCTTTTACTCTCCGTTCCAACGCTTGCCAGGGTCAGTGGAATGCCTGCCGGCCCGATCTGGTTCCCGGACAGAATCCTGCGGATGCTCCTTCGAATGGCCGCAGCCCTGATCACTGGTTTAACATCGCTGGGGTAACGGCACCGGCACCGCTGACCGGCGGCAATCTGGGCCTTCAGAGCAACAATGCTCCGCCCACTCGCAACCTGGATCTTTCGCTGTTCAAAGATTTTCGGTTGACCGAGCGCTTCCGCGTGCAGTTCCGCGCGGAGAGCTTTAACATCGCCAACACGCCGCAATTGAGCACTCCAGATAATAATTTACAGGATGGCAACTTCGGCAGAGTAACTGGAACGGCAGGCGGGAGCGAACGGCATCTTCAGTTCGCGCTACGTTTGCAGTTCTAGTCGGTAATCAGCAACGCAATCCAGAGGGCGCCGCGAGACAACTCGCGGCGCCCTCTTTTGCTAGGATTACTACATGGGCCAGCTCGCAGAATCCATTCGCGCTAATCAGGACAAATGGAAGCCAGTGCTCGCCCTGAGAGGGATCGGCAAGGACTTCTACGCAGGGCTCGGCGGCGCTGAAAGAGTGATTCAAGAAGAGCGCGCCGAGTTCCGTGATTCGGTATTACCCGGCTTGGCTGGCGAAAATGAGCCGCATGTCCAGGGATTTAGGCGTTTACTTCCACCACTTCGTCGAAGATCGATTCCGACAATTTAATCCCGCTCACTCGCAATCGCTCCATCACTCCCGGCCTGACCCCCGAGCTCCGAAAGCTGCCCTGCACCTTGCCCGCATCGCTCACTCCCGTCCGCTCGAACAAGAACACATCCTGCACGTCGATCCGGCCGTCTTTGACCCCCAGAACTTCAGAGATATTCGTGATCTTGCGGGATCCGTCTTGCAGGCGCGCAACCTGCACAACCATCTTGATCGCGCTCGCGAGCTGTTGCAGGATCACGCGCGAGGGAATCTCGACGTCGGACATCAGCACCATCGCCTCTAAGCGGGAAAACGCATCGCGTGGCGTGTTAGCGTGGACCGTCGTCATGGAACCCTCCACGCCCGTATTCATGGCCTGCAGCATGTCCAGCGCCTCCGCGCCGCGGCACTCACCCACGATGATCCGGTCCGGTCGCATCCGAAGCGCCGTGCGCACGAGCTGACGCTGGTTGATCCCGCCTTCCTTATTCAGATTTGGCGGCCGCGTTTCAAACTTGACCACGTGCCTTTGCTGGAGCTGCAGTTCGGCCGTATCTTCGATGGTTACGATCCGCTCTTCTTCAGGAATGAAGCGCGACAACGCATTCAGGGTTGTGGTCTTACCTGAACCGGTTCCGCCGGAGATCAGCACCGTCACCTTGGCTTCCACGCAAGCGGCCAGGAACTTCAGCATCCCCGACATAATCGTCTTGTTCCCGATCATTTCTTCGGACGTGATCACATGCCGGCCAAAGCGCCGGATGCTGAGCGAGGGCCCGTCTAGCGCGAGCGGAGGGATGATGGCATTGACACGGGAGCCATCCAAGAGGCGGGCGTCCACGATGGGCTGAGCCTCATCGATCCGACGCCCCACCTGCGAGACGATCTTCTCGATAATATGCAGCAGGTGCGCGTTGTCCTTGAAGCGGACCGACGTCAGCGCCAGTTTGCCGTTGCGTTCAATGTACACGCGATCGAAGCGGTTGACCAGAATATCGGAAATGCTCGGTTCCTTCAGCAGCGGCTCCAGCGGCCCGAGCCCCAGCACCTCGTCGAGCACTTCTTCGATGATCTTGTTCTGCTCGGCGGTGGTCATGGGGACGCGCTCGTCCTCTACCAGCCGCTCCACCACGCGCCCGATTTCGGCTCGCAGGCGCTCCTTAGGCAGCGACGCCACCCGCTCCAGGTTCAACACCCCGATCAGCTTGCGGTGGATGTCGGACTTCAGTTCGAAATAGCGATCGGCTGCACGGGTGGCGCTCGGACGATTATTAGGTCCCAAGATCCACTATTATCGCAAGGTCCAGCGCAATGGCCGCCAAGCCGGTCAGATCGCTTCGAGCTCTTCTTCCAGGAGTTGCTTTTGGTAAAGATCGGCATAGTAGCCGCCCGCGCGGATCAATTCCGCGTGGCTGCCTTGCTCCACAATTTCGCCGTGTTCGAGCACGAAAATCCGATCCGCATTCTGCACGGTTGAGACGCGATGGGAGATCAGTATCGTCGTGCGACCGTGCATCATCGCGGATAAGGCGCTCAGAATGCGTTCCTCAGTCAGCGTGTCCACGCTCGATAGCGCATCATCCAGAATGAGCACCCGAGGGTTTCGCAAAATCGCCCGCGCGATCGCGACCCGCTGCTTCTGCCCGCCCGAAAGAGTCAGCCCGCGTTCGCCGATCACTGTCTGGTAACCGTCCGGGAACCCAGCGATATCCGAACTCAGGCCGGCCAACTCGGCGGCCCGCTCCACTTCGCCTACACTCGCTCCCTTCACGCCCCAAGCGATATTTTCGCCCAGAGTCGCGCTGAACAAGAACGTCTCCTGCGGAACGAACCCAATTTGCCGCCGGACTTCGCTCGGATCAAAATCCCGCAGGTCCACGCCGTCGAGCGTAACCGTGCCACTCGTCGGATCCAAGAGCCGCGGAATCAGACTCACCAGCGTGCTCTTCCCGCTTCCCGTATGGCCTACAATCGCCACGGTAGAGCCTGCCGGGATTTTCAAATTTACACCATCCAGCGCCTTGCCAGCCGGATAGCGAACCTCCACGCCCCGAAACTCGATGGCCGCACCTTCGGATCGCTCGGCCAAAATCGCTGGAGGCTGAAGTCTGGCGACGATGTCCGGCTTCTCTGCAAGCAGTTCCATGATGCGATCCCAGGAAGCGCGGCCGCGTTGCATCAGGTTCACCACCCAGCCCATCGCAATCATCGGCCAGACCAGCATTCCCATGTAAGTGTTGAACATGACGAAGCTGCCCAGGCTGATGTGATGCGAAAGCAGCCGGTAGCCGCCCACCCACAGGACAATCAGGAACGTGAGACCGATCAGCGCCTGCAAGAGAGGCATGAACAAGCCGGAAAGGCGAGCCAGTCGGATGTTCTGGGCGATATAATCCTGGTTCACCACTTCGAATCGCCGGATCTCCGAAGTTTCCTGAGCGTAGGCGCGAATAACCCGCACTCCCGACAAGTTCTCTTGAACCTGGCTGCTGATCTCGGCGAACATCTTCTGGATCGCTTCAAAGCGGTCATGAATACGGCGGCCAAACCAGATGACGACGAAGCTCACGAGGGGCGCTGGGAGGAGTGCCAGCAGGGCCAATTTCCAGTCGACCGATAGCATCACGCCGATGGTGAGCACCGCCGTCAGCGTGGTCTCGGTCCAATACATGATGCCTGGGCCGAGCATCATGCGAACGGCGTTCAGATCGTTGGTCGAGCGCGCCATAATATCGCCGGTGCGATAGCGGGAGTAAAAGCTGGAGGACAGGCCGATTAAGTGGGCGAACAAATCGTTGCGGAGATCGTACTCGATGTCGCGGGAGATGCCGATCAGGATGACGCGCATCCAGTACTGGAAGATTCCTTTGCCGATGGAAAGAGCGATCAGGAGGGCTGCCAGCCTGAAGATGGTTTCGAGCCGAAATCCGGATGTGAGGGAATCGACGCCGTCCCGGATCACGAGCGGCAGGGCAGCATGCAAAAGGTCTTTGACCGCCAAGGCTCCCATGCCCAGGGCCAGGCCCCGCCGATGGCGCCATAAGTATGGCCGGGCACTTTGGGCGAGCTTGCGCATGGGTGCTTTGAGGGTTGGCGCGCCGGTCTACTGATCGTCGCCAGTGGGCTTCTGGCTGGAACTCCTGGGACTGCCTTTGGGAGCGGAGCCGGTCTGATCGAGATGGCGCCCGGCTTTCAGTCGCTGAAACATTCGCTCGATCTCTTCCTCGTCTTCCGGAAGAAAGAGACGGCAGGGCGGCGGAATTGGCTGCTTGCCTTGAGGATCTGGCGGCAAGGATTCGCCCCAGAACTTTTTGTACGGGACTCCATCAATGACCGCTTCTCGCGAGTAACGGCGCAATTGACGCAGCAGTTTGTTGGCTGAATCCGCTTCACCGGCATAGAAAAGCGAAACCAATTTCTTGTCCGCCAAGGTCATGCGGACGAGCAGGGGAACCAGTGAAATGCGGTCAAGCCGACGGATTTGCGCCCACCCGATGGAGCGCTGGCCGATCTTCACATGGGATTCATGAATCTCAATTGCCGGGGCTAGAAACATAAGAATGAATAGGATAGCGCTCGCCGCAGCCAAACCGGCCGCGATCCAGGCGTAGGGCCAAGTCAGGGCCACCCAGCCGGAAAAAGCCGCAATCGCTAGAGCGGCGAATCCAGCCCAAAGAACCGGGCGGGAAGGGCGGTAGCGTGTAATGGGCGCAGACACAACTTAAGACTACCCCCGCGCGTGTCAGCCGTCAAATTGGGGTGCGGATTTCATGATCCGAATCGCGAGCTAAATGCGCCTGCATGGATAGGAGACGCACGAAATGGGATGGCTGAATGGAGATGCCTGCTGGCGGATGATGACTTTAGCGGGATGTTTACCGTGGAAGAGCTGATGGGTAAGCGGGACAGTAGATCGCAAATTAACTTCGACGATTTTGAGGACTACGACGACTAAGCGGACTGTACTACACTGTTACGATCATGATCCGGCTGCTTTCGTTCGCCTTGCTTTGCACATTCTTCCTATGCGCTCAACAAGGACCCACTCCCGACCAACTGAAAAACCTCAAGTTCCGCGAGATCGGTCCCGCGAACATGGGCGGACGCATCGATGATTTCGCGGTCGTGGAAAGCAACACCAACATCGTCTACGCCGCGACCGCGTCCGGCGGACTCTTCAAATCGGTGAATAGCGGCATTTCGTGGAAGCCGATTTTCGATGACCAGCCCGTGTCTACCATCGGGGACGTGACCGTGGCACAGTCGGAACCCGACGTGGTCTGGGTCGGTTCCGGCGAAGCGAACAATCGCCAAAGCTCATCGTGGGGAAACGGAGTTTACAAGTCCGGCGACGGCGGCAAGACTTGGACCCACCTGGGCCTCAACGAAACCCGCCATATTCCCCGGATCGTGATTCACCCCTCGAACGCAAATGTCGTTTACGTCGCCGCGCAAGGGAACCTGTGGGCACCGAGCGAAGAGAGAGGCGTGTTTAAAACGACCGATGGCGGCAAGACTTGGAGCAAGGTTCTTTACATCAATCCCGACACTGGCGTGACTGATTTGGTAATGGACTCGATGAATCCGGACACGCTCTACGCCGCGGCCTATCAGCGCCGGCGCACTGCGTTTGGCATGAACGGAGGTGGACCGGGCAGCGCTATTTACCGCACCACCGACGGCGGCGCGACCTGGAAAAAACTCAGCAATGGACTGCCCAAGACCAATCTAGGCCGCATCGGTTTGGACGTTTACCGCCGCAACGGCAACATCGTCTACGCCACGGTGGAGAGCGATGAATCCGGGCTCTATCGCAGCGAAGACAAGGGCGAGAACTGGGTCAAGATGAGCAACACGAATCCCAGGCCGATGTACTTCAGCCAGGTTCGGATCGATCCTAATAACGATCAGCGCATCTGGGTGGCTGGCGTGCAGATGTCGTACTCCGAAGATGGCGGGAAGACCTTCGTCACGAACCGCGTCACCAGAATCCATGTGGATTTTCACGCGATCTGGATCGATCCGGCGAACTCCGACAACATGATTGTGGGTTGTGATGGCGGCATCCACTTCAGCCGCGATCGAGGCCGCTCCTGGGATGCTCGCGAGCAGATCGCCATCGCGCAGTTCTACGAGATCGGCTACGACATGGCCAAGCCCTACAAGGTTTGCGGCGGCCTGCAGGACAACAGCAGTTGGTGCGGTCCGAGTGCGACCACCAACGTGCGCGGCATCACCAATGAAGATTGGTACACGGTGCAAGGCGGCGACGGCTTCTACGCTCAAATCGACCCGGACGAGCCGTGGATTGTTTATGCCGAATCGCAGGACGGCAACATCGTGCGGCGTGACTTGCGGACGCATGAGGCCCGCTCCATTCGGCCCCATGAAGACGATGACAAGATGGCGCGTTTTCGCTTTCAGTGGAACTCGCCCATCGTGATCTCGAAGCATGATCGCAAGACGATTTACTATGGCGGAAACTTCGTGTTCAAATCCACCGACCAGGGCGACAACTGGAAGCGCATTTCTCCCGACTTGACCTCCAACGTGGACCGCAAGACTCTCGACATCATGGGGATGAAGGTGCAGGATCGCACCATGCTTTCGCGCAACGACGGAGTCGGAGCGTTTCCGACAGTCACCACTCTTAGCGAGTCTCCCATGCGCGCGGGTATCCTGTGGGCCGGCACCGACGATGGCAATCTGCAAGTGAGCCGCGACGGCGAGACGTGGAAGAGCGTCATCGGCAATATTCCGGGCGTCCCAAAGGGCACGTATGTGAGCCGCGTGCTCTCATCGGCCTTCGATCCGGGAACGGCGTACGTTGCGCTGGACGGGCATCGCGCGGGCGACTTCGCCACCTACTTGTTCAAAACCACCGACTATGGCGCGACCTGGAAGTCTATCGTCAGCGGCATCCCGAAGGGCGCTGGAACTTTGCATGTAGTGCGCGAGCATCCTCGCAATGCGAATCTGCTGTTTGCCGGCGCGGAGTTCGGTCTCTACGTTTCCTTCGATCGGGGCGAGACGTGGCAAGAGCTTAAGAATAATCTTCCGCGTGTCCCGGTGGACGATATCGCGATTCATCCGCGCGAGAACGATTTGATTCTTGCAACCCATGGACGGTCCGTTTGGATTCTGGACAGCATCGCGGCCCTGGAGCACATGAATGCGAAGACGGCGGAAAGCAAGCTCGGAATGTTTGAGATTCGGCCCGCGACGATGTGGCGCATGGCGCGCAAACGCGATTTCGACGGGCATGACGTGTTCATCGGCGCGAACCCGCCTGTCGGCGCGATGATCGATTATTGGACCAAGACAAAGCAGGATCCCAAGGACGTCAAAATTTCGATTCTCGACGCGGCAGGGAAGCTCGTAGCTACCGTGAAGCCGGGGTCTATAGATGCTGGCATCAACCGGGTTGCGTGGAATATGCGAGCCGACCGCGCCTTCCCGCCTACTCCGCAGGAAGAAGCCATGGCTGCGCGCTTTGCGGAATCGGGCGGCGATGCTCCGAACGTTTTGAATGGGCCTTTGGTGGATCCGGGCGAGTACACAGCGGAGGTCGCGATCGGCGGCGAGAAGACATCGCAGAAATTCATGGTTGAGGAAGACCCGCGCATCACTTGGTTCCCAGCAGCGGATCGGGCCAAGCGCCGAGCCGCTATCAACGAGCTGATCGAAGTGAGCAAGCAAGCGAATGACCTCAGGCGGAAGTTCACCGCGGCTGACACTGGAGTCACTGCATTGCAGACGTCCTGGAAAAAGCCGGGAGCTTCTAAGATGACGCCGCAAGTTACCGAGCTGGCGGCGTCGGTTAAGCGTTCTCTCGACGAGATGAGGCCGCTGTTTACCGCGCGGAATTTCTTTGACGCGCAGAGTCCCGAGGATCGCAAGGCCGAGTTCGAGAGGCCCGAGCCGGATTTCGTGCTGCCGTCGTTGCCGCAGAGAATTTCGCAGCAGGTTCAAGGGCTGGAATCGTTCGCGGCCGCCCCCAGCGAGAGCCAGATGAAACAGATCGCTTTAGTGAAAGCGGCTGTCAACGGCGCGGCTCAAGCAACGGAGAAATTAGTGGCTGAAGTAAACAAATTGAACGAGGGGATGAACGCGGCTAAGGTGCCGTTTGTGTCCATCCCATAAGCTAGCGTGGCTGTCCGTAGTAGGCTGCCGGACCATGCTTGCGCAGAAAATGTTTGTCGCGGAGAGCGTCGGACAAACCGCGCGCTCCCGCGTCGATCATAAGCGTGTGATAGGACATCCACGCCACCTCCTCGAGAATCACCGCGTTGTGAGCCGCAGCGCCCGCCGATGGTCCCCAGCAGAAAGGGGCATGTCCGGCCACGAGCACCGCAGGCACCGCCATGGGATCGAGAGTTTCGAACCGGCGCACGATGGCCTGGCCCGTGTTCCACTCATACTCCGATTCAATCTGGGCATCATGCATGACTTGAGTGACGGGAACTGCTCCGCGAAAGTAATCGGCATGCGTAGTGCCCAGACATGGAATTTCTCGACCTGCCTGCGCCCAAGCTGTGGCGTACCTGGAATGGGTGTGGACTACTCCTCCGATCAAGGGAAATGCCTGGTACAGCGCAGTGTGGGTTGCAAGGTCGGAGGACGGTCGTAGATCGCCCTCGACGATTGCGCCTTTCATATTGGTGATCACCATGTGTTCGGGCTTGAGGGCGTCGTAAGCGACACCGCTCGGCTTGATGACAATCAGCCCCTCCTCGCGAGAGATTCCGCTCGCATTGCCGAACGTGTACAACACCAGCCCGCGCCGAACCACTTCCAGGTTCGCTTCCAGCACCTCCTCGCGCAGACGCTGAAGCCTCATGCTCCCCCCCTGACTTCGGTGGCGATCCGCCTCAGCGAGGGGAGAACGCCGTTGCGCCCGTAAGTGAAGTACAGATCGCGATAGATGGGAAATAGCTGGTTGTAGGTCTCCACTGAGGTTGGATCGGGTTCGACAATCGCGAACTCCGGGCAGAGGGCGTCCTGCGCTGCTTCGATGGTTGGAAATACGCCAGCGGCGAGAAACGCGAAGATGGCCGACCCGAGACTTGTCACGTCGCCCTTGGGGATCAGCACAGGCTTGTTTAACACGTTGGCATACACGCGATTGAGTGTCGGGTTCCGTTGCGGGATGCCGCCTCCGTTGATCACGCGGTGGATGGGGACGCCGTGCTCCGCCATGCGGTCCAGAATTATGTGCGTGTGGAAAGCCGTGCCTTCGATGGCCGCGAACAGCTCGTCTTGTGCCGTGTGGTTCAGACGCCAGCCCAGTGTCATGCCGCTGAGTTCTGGATTGACCAGTACGGTGCGATCGCCGTTGTCCCAGGTGAGACGGAGCAGTCCCGTTTCGCCCGCCCGATACTTGTCGAGCCCTTGCGAGAGTTCCGCTACGGACTTGCCCGCGCGAGTCGCGATGGCATCGAAGATGTCGCCCGTAGCGGAGAGACCCGCTTCGATTCCCGCGTATCGGGGATGCACCGATCCTTGCACCACGCCGCATACTCCGGGAATCAGCCCCGGATTTGAGCCGATCGCCATGATGCAGGTAGAAGTCCCGATCACGTTGACCACATCGCCCAGCCGCACTCCCGCGCCTATCGCATCCCAGTGCGCATCGAAAGCGCCAACTGGAATCGGAATGCCTGCGGCCAGCCCGAGCTTCTCGGCCCATTCAGGGGCAAGGCGTCCGGCTATGTGGTCGGACGTGAAGTACTGGCCATCGAGCTTCGAACGAATATTTCCGAGCAAAGGATCCACTGATGCCAGGAACTGCTCGGGCGGCAGACCTCCGAGCTTGTCGTTCCACATCCATTTATGGCCCATGGCGCAAATGCCGCGGGGTGCGACGGCAGGATCGGCAATGCCGCAGAGCACTGCCGCAACGTAATCGCAATGTTCGAAGGCGCTGACCAATTGGCCGCGCTTGTCGGGGTTGTTTCTCAGCCAGTGCAGCAGCTTTGCGAAGCCCCACTCCGAAGAGTAGGTTCCCCCGCACCAATCGATGGCCTCCAGTCCGCTGCGATGAGCGGCCTCTGTGATCTCGGCTGCTTCCCGCCAGGCGCGGTGATCGCACCAGAGGTAGTAATCGTCGAGCGGGAGCATGCCCTCGCCGACCGGGACTACGGTGGAACCCGTGGTGTCGAGCGCGATGGCGGCGATGTCTCTGCCGTTCACTCCCGCGGATTGCAAGGCTTGGCGGGTAGCTGAGACGAGGGCGCTCATGTGGTCCGCATGAGTCTGCGTGGCATGATCGGGGTCGTCTTTTTTTCGGTGCACAGGGTAGTCCCCAGTGCCCGAGCCGAGACGCCCTCTCTCATGATCGAAAATGGAAACACGGACGCTCTGGGTTCCGAAGTCCACACCCGCAACGATGCTCATTTAACCCCCTGGACGTTACTATTGTATTCATCTGCCAGCGGACACGTTGTCCACAAGCGAACAGGACGAAGGTTTTGCTTAACGATCTAAGAGCCCAGAGCAGTGCTGATTAAGAGTGGCAGCTTGCGTGCGATCACCCAAGCTGATTATGACGTGCCCCACCTCCGCCCCCGCTCTTCAGATTCTCGTGGGCGACGATCAGGCGGATGTTCTCGAAGCCCTCAGACTGCTGCTGAAAGGCGCGGGACACAAAACAGTGACCGTGGATTCTCCCGCCGCTTTGCATCGCGCGTCACAGGCGGGAAACTTCGATTTGATCCTGATGGATTTGAACTATGCCCGAGACACAACTTCGGGACAGGAAGGTCTGGACCTGTTGAAACGTTTTCAGGCCGAGAACAACATGGTACCGGTAGTGGTAATGACGGCTTGGGGGAACATTGAACTGGCTGTGGAGGCCATGCGCCGAGGTGCCTCCGATTTCGTGCAGAAGCCTTGGGACAATGC
The DNA here is from genome assembly GCA_038225555.1 of Bryobacterales bacterium. Lineage (GTDB taxonomy): Bacteria > Acidobacteriota > Terriglobia > Bryobacterales > Bryobacteraceae > JANXQZ01. The sequence continues at coordinate 242,906 of JBBRRB010000002.1, read as the reverse complement.
GCGGCTGCTGGAAACCATTCATAAGCAGTCGCGCCGCCGCGGACAGTCGGAAATGGATCTTGCACGGCATGTTCAGCAGAAGCTATTCCCGAAGGACTCGCCGATATTCAAAACGCTCGAATGTGTCGGCAAATGCGTCCCAGCGCGCGAAGTCAGCGGCGACTACTACGACTATCTCCCTCTGTCGCCGTCGAGGACCGGGTTCATTCTGGCCGACGTGTCGGGAAAGGGCATGGGCTCGGCGCTCCTCATGGCCAATCTACAGGCCTCCTTTCGGAGTCAGTCGGCATTGGCGGAACGCAATCCCGTCGATCTCTTAGCGTCGGTCAATCGGTTGTTCTTCGAATCGACGCCGCCGGAGCATTACGCGACTCTGTTCTATGGCGAGTACGACGACCACACTCGGCAGTTCACGTATGTGAATTGCGGACATCTGGCAGGCATCCTCGTGCGGGCAGACCAGAGTATCGAGCGACTGGAGCCAACGGCGACGGTGTTAGGTATTTTCAGCTCCTGGACAGGCGAAGTCAGACGGATCGATCTCAAGGCAGGCGATACTTTGACGCTTTTTTCGGATGGCGTTACGGAGGCGGGAATCGACTCCGGCGCAGAGTACGGGGAAGAACGGCTGATTTCGATGTTGCGCTCTTTGAGCAAGGAGAAGCCTGCGCGGATTGTTGAGCGCGTGATTAGCTCAGTGCAAGGATTCAGCGCAGGGCATCAAAATGACGACATCACATTAATGGCTCTTCGAGCGCGTTAGGCCGCATCCAGAGAAGGATTGCAGACATGCCGACTAGGCGGCGCTCGCCATCTTAACTAGATGCGAGGGGGATTTATCGTGTCTCGTTCAATCTGACGAACGATCACCGGCGTCAGTTGGGCTAAGTGGGGAGGAAGGCGCACCGATACGAGCAACAGGTCAGGCGGATCGCCAATAAGGATCGCGACTCCTGCTATTGGAAGCCCGCTTTTCTTTAACCATGAATGTGTTGCCAATCCTTCCGTTTGGGCCGGAGTGCTATATTCAACGACCGTTTTGCTTCTGTACCTCAAAGTGTCTTTCGGATAGGGGCCGTACGAAGCCGGGAGATCCATGCTTTTCAAAACACCGATAGCCAAAGTTCTATACTCTGGAAACACTCGTGCCATGATCTCAGCAATCTCATACCTGCCAGAGTTCTGGCTAGTAATGTGGCTTACCTCGATCGCGGGTCCTTCAAAGCCCTCCCATCCGGGTAGACTGCTGTTGATCGGGTTGGGAGCTAAGGATAGGCCGTAGCCACGGGAGCCCGACGCCCCCTCGCAATACCAACCGCGCGGGGCAAGGAGACCAATCCCATCCGCGGATCTGTAATAGGCGAGCGCCTGCGCATGCTTAGGGCTTATCGGTACAAATCTGCTTGAACCCTTCGGCGCTTCCAGTCTCTCAATTTGGCCAGACGATGCACACCCGATAAATGGAACGGAAACCGCAGGTCGTGGGGTGCTCGCGACACCTCCTGTGGCTTGCGCGAACAACGGAGATCGCGCGCACAGCGCCAGGATTATTCCCACGTATCTCATGGCTGAAGCTTACTACGGTCCGCTACCTCACGATGAGGACCATTGGCAGCCAAGCCGCCAAGTCTTAACCCAGTGATCCTGAATGACCAGGCGATGCTGCCCGAATGTTCCGCAGGAAGCTTTATTGTTAGGCCTTGCTTATCCTGGGTAAAATCGAGGCCGCCGGATTTTCCAAGCAAAGTAATGCTCTCGATCTTGCCATTCGACTTGCCCGTGGCGAGGGATTCAAGCACAGCTTCGTGGCCGGGCCACGCCGAGGCGATGGCGTAGAGCGTCTCACCTTTCGTGGTGAAATGCCATGCGGGCGCGCCGTTCTCCATGCATCGAACCCACGGGCGAGTGCCGTAAATTGCCTCGCCGTTCATGTCGAGCCAAGCCCCGATTTTCAGTAGAACGTCCTGTTGATTCTGGGGAATGACACCGTCCGCCATGGGCGAGATGTTCAACATATACATGCCGCCTTTGCTCACTGTGTCGATCAGCCTGCCGACAATCGTATCCGCCGTGGCCACCCGCAAGCCTTCAACGTAGCCCCAACTGTTGCTGCCAATAGCATCGTCCACCATCCACGGGCCGGGGCGAATTCCGGCGGGTGAGCGGACCCCGACTTTTTCGAAATCTATAATCGACCCTATTTGTTTCGTGTCGTCATTGCTGGGGGCGTACGCGTTGAATTTCGTGCCAAGCGAAACTTCCTTGCCCCACTTCAGGGCGCGGTTGTAATAATAGGCGGCGATGCGCAGCTTGAGCGGATCCAGCAGGCGGAGGTTGGCCCCGTTATCGAACCACAGCATATCAGGCCGATATTTGTCGATGAGTTCGACATTGCGGTTTACCCAATCGGCGAGGAACCGAGTCATCGCGGCATCGCTTCGGTCGGCGACGTTGTAGAACGAAGCCCAGGCGGGGTCGAACAAGTCGACGCCAGCGCCTTGCAAACGCTCTCTCAAATCGTGTGTGGGGGCGATGAAAGTGAAATTCTCCACGCCGTGGTTCGAAATCGCGAGCTTGAGGCCTTTCTTGCGCACCGCCACAGCCAAGTCGCCGACCAAGTCCCTGTGCGGACCCATCTTCTTGGCGTTAAACGGAGTGAGGTCGCTGTCCCAGAGCGCGAAATTGTCGTGGTGCTGCCCCATGGCCATGACGACATGCGCGCCAGCCCTTTTGAACAGGGCCGCCCACTCATCGGGCTTCCATTTGGCCGCCGTGAACTTTGGGATCAGATCCTTGTAACCAACTTTTTCCTGAGGTCCGAAATTCTCCGCATGCCACTGGGCATCTGCCCCATACATATGCTTTTCGTACCACTCGTTGTGGTGCGCCGCCACAGAAAATACGCCCCAATGCATGAAGATGCCAAATTTGGCATCCTCGAACCACGAGGGTGTTCGGTAATTCCTCTCAAGCGATTCCCATGTTGGCGCGAATGGGCCTTCCGGTGTCGGCTTGACTACAGCTCTACCCGCTGCCTCAACGATGGCCGGCGAAGCAGGCGGACCCATCCCGCCGTAGTCGTAACGCCCGGTGTTGATCACCCCCATGCGATCGGGTCTGGCCGGGTGTTCAACCGGATCTTGCGAACGCGTGTCCTGCCCGCCGGCATCGAGCGCCAGAGCCAAGCAGCCGATTAGGGGAAGAATGGTTTTGCGCGGCATGGTTCAAGATTATCCGATAAGCCGATTTCGACCTACGCGAGCTTTATGAAATCTTGATGGCACTTCTAGCACTTCTTAAGACCCCTCCAATTAATCTCAAAGCTGGAACATTCGCAAAAGGAGCTATAAACGGAAATGTCACCAACATTTGATCGAGTTCCAGCGGCTCAGCTAACCGGACGATTCGAGCCGCTCACTCATGAGGGTTCCCGCAGTATAAGCGTGATCGTTGTCTTCACTTCTGTTGAGAGTACAATTTCGGCTTTGAAGAAAGCTGCCGCTCTCGCCAGTCAGTTGGGCGCCCGCATTACCCTCCTGGTTCCGCAGATTGTGCCCTATCCTCTTCCTATCACCAGTCCGCCTATACTGCGCGATTTCAATGAAAAGCGCTTTCGCATTATAGCGAGCGCAAGTCCGGTAGAGACGAAGGTCCAAATCTGTCTTTGCCGAGATCGCATGGAAGCCGTGCTTAAGGTGCTCAGCCCGCGGTCCCTTGTCGTAATCGGAGGCCGCAAAAGATGGTGGCCAACAGCCGAGAAGAAGCTGGGCAGGCACTTAAGTTGCGCTGGTCACGAAGTCATCATGGTCGAAACGGAGTAATTACGAAGTTTGCGGAATCGCGACGCCGTACCGCTCGGCGATAGCAGTCAGATCCTTCCAGGTCCCGTCAACAACTGGAATTCCGTCTCTCTTACGGACTGCTTCGGCGCGCCACTCAGGTTCGCCCGCTACCAGCACTTCCTCATAGCCTTTCGCCGGAGCTGACGATTTAATCATCGCGATCAACTCATCCATGCGGGAGTGAAACATTTCCTCGGGCATAAACCGAGCTACATCCACAGCCAAGAAACACTGGCTTGCACGGGTAGGCTTGCCGTGAATGCGTATGCCGCCAAGCTGGGTGCTCATCGCGCCTCCTCCCAGGACAGCGCAGAAAATCTCCGCCATCATCGCCAAACCGCTGCCTTTGTATCCGCCCAGCGGCATCAGCAATCCACTCATGGCCGTTTCGGTTTCCGTCGTCGGCGTTCCTTCCGAATCCATCGCCCAACCAGCGGGGATCGTGGGCTGTTTGTTGAAGTGCGCCTTGAAAAGTTGCCCTGCCGCAACCGTAGTAGTCGCCATATCCAGCAGCCACTTGCGCGGACCCGGCACCGCTACGCAGATCGGATTCGTCCCGAGCCGCGGCTCTTTGCCCTGCCACGGCGCAACGAGCGGAGACGCATTGCACATCACCAATCCAACTAAACCGGCAGCCGACATGCGCTGCGCCCAGAACGCCGCCGCGCCAAAGTGGTTCGATTCCCGCGAGACCACCAGTGCGATCCCTTGAGACTTGCCTACCCGGACCGCCTCTTCGCAGCAGCGGGAGGCAACCACCTGCCCGATCGCATTTTCTCCGTCATAAATGACGCAACCACCGCTCTCACTGGCGATGCGGCCTTCTCTCTGGATGTCGAGGTCGTTGTGCGCGATCTGATCCACATAGAAAGGCAGCAACTGAACGCCGTGGGAATCCACCGCGCGCAAGTTTGAGGCGACCAATGAGTGAGCCACCAACTGCGCCTTATCCTCACCTACGCCTACCGCTGTCAGAATTCGTTCGGCGAAGGACTGAAGCGCTTCATACCGGATTACCATGAACCCTGGTTTCCCGATTCGTCCAGAACCTCCAACGCATTAATGCAAGCGTAGTTCCTGACTGGAGCGAACGAGATCACAAGCTTTCCCTGCGCGCTTGGCTCTAGGCCGTGAAACGCTTTCTCGATTGCGCGATCCCCGCCCCCGGCCTCTTTATAAATATCAAAGGAGCGGGCTAGAGCGACGCCATTACATAGGATGTCGAACAGGCGGCTTCCAGAACCTCCCCCTTGGGGCTTATCCGGGCCAAACCAAGTCTCGGCGAAATGTAAAATCACCGAATAGCGCCCTTTTGCGACAGGGATTCCGTAAGTAAGATTTCCGAACCGCTCCCCTCGGTATATTTCAGGGTCGCTGGTGTCCGCCACTGAGATCGGCCTCAACACCAGTTGGCCTCCGCTAAAGAATCGGTCGGGCTCCCACAGCTGGCCTTTTTTGTCAGTGTAGGCGTGATCTCGGCTCACGCTCCGAATGGGACGAAGGCGTCCGGGAATGCCGGGGGTAATCTCAATCGCATTCACAAATGGAATGTTGATGACTGGATCGAACTGAAGGTGAAGGTACCCGTCCGACGCTGGGGAAACATCCTTGAAGACCCGAACATGGGCCGTGCTGGGTCCTGCGTCCGCCACAATATCCACCCCGTCGAGAATTGGCTGGCCGTTAGCGCGAACGGTGAACAGGCGGCTGGTTTCGCCGCCGCCGGCGATATTAGTCTCACCGAACATCACCTCCGCAAAATGCAAGCGCAGCTCATGGCTGCCCGGCTTCAGGGGAATCTTATAGCTGAACACGCCCTCGCGTCGATTCTGATACATTCCCGGATCGCGAGTGCCCCAGATGGGATGCTCCGGGGTGGATGACACGTTGCCGCCCTGGAAAAAATTATCAGCTTGCCAAGTATGGCCAAACCGGTCTGTATAACCCTTGCTCGAGCCTGCGGCAATGCGGACCGTTTCCCCGCCGGTGGCTGCCACCAGATAAGTGGGGACGGTCGCGGCTCCCAGCCCAGCCGATCTACCCAACCGAAATGACTGTGCGAGGCTTAGCCCGACCAGCCCGATCAGCAACGCACCGCCTACGAATAGAGCCGCCTTCGAGCGCCGAGGCCCGATTATGGCCGGGGAGTATTCAAAACGAGGGCGCTCGATCGTCTCTAGATGGCGATCAAATGCCTCGATCTGAGGGGGAGGCGACGGGGCGAGCAGCGCTGTTGGCGGCTCCTGAGGAATAAATCTGGGAGCATATTGGCCGGAAGGAATCTGAATTTGAAGAGAATGGCTCGCTCCAGTGGTTTCGTAATAATCTTTCAGTCTCTTGCGCAGCCTGTGGGCTTCTACCCGGACGATAGAGTCTCGCTTCTGATCGAATTCGGCAGGTCGACCGAGCGCTTCCACCGCGATGTTATATTCCTTAATCTGATTGGCTTCACCTTCAAAATACCGTTCACAGATGTAGGTGAGCAACTGCGCAAGGCTCGGAGCACGGTTGAAGATGCCCGACCCCAGCAGGGCTGCCACCTCCGATCGCTCTTTTTCGTAGTTTGTCGCCGTGGGCATACTAGGCCTGGAATATCGAACGCTTTGGCTGGAGTATACCGCTCAGGACGGGGTTTCCGCAACTTCGCTCACACTTCTGTAACGTCCTCAACCTGCATTAACGCCGGTGAAACTAAAGCTCTGCCAGGTTACTGCTCGACCGAAAACGTTGTCGTTTCCTCTGCTTCCGCTGTTCCCTGTTTCACCCGCGCGCGAACTTGATAAAGTCCGGCCGGCATCGATTCGGCGGAGCTCGTAGCCAGGTAGGGAATGCGCCCTTTGGCATCGGGCTGGGGCAGTTGGGGTGAACCTTTGCCAACAATCTGTCCATCCTTCAAGAATTCGATGGTCAGTTGCGGCTTCTCCGCATTCTTGGAGTCCGGGTAGACGACGAAGTAAATCGATAAGGATGCGCCCTTGCCGCCTGGCAACGTGGAGTTGAGAGTTGGCGTGACCTTGCCTCCGCGAAACTCGAAGGGATTCTCGTCCTCCACATTCAGGTCGAGCGCTCCTGCCTTAACAGCTTCCACCCGCCGCACGATGGAAACCGAACTCAGCGCGAGATCCGTGGCTTGGGGGACGAAAAATGACGACTTGCGCGCGCTCACCTTGCTTGCCTCTTGATCGAGAACCGCCGATTCCAGGGTATAGCGTCCGGGCGCGACCGCGACGTGATCCGTGTAGATGTAGTGGCCTGACTTGACTTGCGAAAGCATCACCGAAGCTCCGGCTAACGGCAAGTCCCGCGCGAACTTTCGAACCACTGTCCCTTGCGCATTCTTGACCAGCACCATGAGGGAGACGCGTGCTTTATACGTGCCCTTTTGTTTGTCCTCGGTGAACGTGACGTTCTGCATCGGCACCTCCACCATCACGGTGCAATTTGTCAGGCCCGCGTTGGTATGAAACCGCAGCACTCCGGCGCGAAAATCGATGTCGCGAGGCAACGGCTTACTATCAAGCGCTTTCAGCAACGGCACTTCGTACGCGAACGCGACGTTTTGGGCAGTCGGCAAGGCGAAGTACCCGCTACGGGCCTGGATTTTCGCATTTGCCACCAGACTGTGGACCGCAATTTTACGGAAACTGCCATCGAAGTTTGTTATATTCGGTTTGTAAGTCACCTCATAGTAGGTGTTTACATCTTCATTAATGCGATGTAGCGGCCCGCGCAAATCGTTCGTGTTGCTGACGAGAAACCCGCCAGTGCCATCCGCTAACTCCGCCATGGCGGTCTGGACATTGGCCCGTAGGCCTTGCTCCACTTTGTCGAGAGACTGGGCCTGATCGGCAGTTACCGCGTCTCCGTTTATATTCGTGGTCTGGGACTTGTTCAGGCTGGCAGCGCTGGCGAGCATATCCTTCGATCCCTGATTCTGCCCTTGGGTTACCAAGCCACGCGCGTCCACTGGATACAGGCTGACGTTGGCGCGATTGGCCGCGCTGATTACCGACTGAAACGCATCCGTCAAATTCGTCGGCACTTGAAGACCTTCCGAGAAGTAGATTACGGTCTTGCGTCCCGGAAGCAGGTTTTGATTGCGCACGATTGCGAGCAGCGCGTAGATACTCGACCGCCCGGCTTGCTCCCGCACCATGCTTTCTTCAAATTGCAGCATCTGCAGCATGATGGCGGCGAAGCGCGCCTGGGTAGCCGAAGCCCCTATCGACGCACCAGACTGAGGGCCTGCCGTGACCGATGACGACAGCTCCGCGATCTGCTGATCCGCGCTGCGGCCATCGCCAGACCCCAACGTCTGCCGCAACTGGTTCTTGACCGCCTCGGACTTAACGGCGAATTCGGTATACTGCCCGGCTGTTGCCAGTTCAATGGCGGTGCGCAGCTTGTCGCGATCGTTGGTGAATTCTTGCAGTGCGCTCAGCCGCTGGTCAATCGCCACCACCGCATAGTAGGTGTTCTGGCCAAGGTCGGCCTTCAGTAGATCCATCGCCGCTTGCCTGGCGCGTCTGCGGCTCTCGGAATCAAGGCGCTCGAAGACAAGGGTCACGAGATGAACCTGCCTGAGCGGATCCAGCGCCGTGGACGCTCCCTTCGAAAGCGCCTCCTTTCCGTCAACCAATCGAAATGAGGTTATGGTCTGCCTTTCGCCATTGTCGGTGATTTCAAGCGATGAGGCGTCGAGGTCGCGGACCTGCTTACCCTTCTTATCGCGCACAACCAGATCGAGGACCACCTCCTGAGTTGTGGTGGATATGACCGGCGTCTTTGCTGGTTCCTGAGCGGCCGCGGGTGCGCAAAGCAGAGCAAGGGGCAGCGCGAATTCAATTCGGATATTTTTCATTGGCCTTCACAATTCTGATCTGATGATCCGTAAACCTGTTATGCGACCCCGGCAACTCCAACTTGGGCATGTGGCAACTGGAGCAATCGCTCTTCCCGACGGGACAGACTTTCGCTGACGCGTGGCGGCCAGCCGTGTGGCAAGCCTGGCACTTAGCATCGTACACCGAAGGCGAACGGGCGACGTCGGCATGCGGGTCGTGACAAGCGGTGCAACTGATTCTGTTGTCCGCCGGATCATAGCAGCGGCTGTTGGTCAGCCGATAAGGCTGGAAGCGCACATTGTTGATTCCAAACGGTCCGTCCGAGGCGATCTGGGCCCAGGTCCGGTGGCACTGTCCGCAAAACACGGACATGTCTTCGGATGTCAGGCTGCTTAATTTGCGCATTCCGCCCAAGGAGGGTTGGCTAGTGCGAAACGAACCCAAATGAGTTTCCGCTGAGCCGTGGCACCGTTCGCACAGAATCCCGGCTTGGAGATGGCTTACGTCCAATTGCCCATGGGATACCGCGTTAGTCGCATGACAGTTGAAGCACTCGGGAGCATCTTTGGAATTCATGGCGCGTCCAGCCGCCTCTTCCAGGTTGGCGGGCTGCGCGCTTCTAGCGCCCAGCGTCAGATCAAGCTTGTCAATCGCGCGGAAATAACTGACGCGGCTTTCGAACCACGTCCCATTCCGCTCGAAGACGTAGGTCTGGCCCGCCGCTCCGAGTCCGAATGCCCAGGCGATCGGGACCGAGATGGTTTCCTTGCCATCCGTGACGCTGTAGAGAGTCGTGTCACCCTGTCGCACGAGGCGATAGGAATAGGGTTCGTTTTGAAATTTCAGCTCTGGATGCTGACGCAGGATCTCGCATTCGGCTGCGGATTCGAGGGCGCGCCCCATGGAAGTCTTCGATTGCGTGGCAACCTGAGGCTTATGGCAACTCGCACATTGGGCATTAAGATGGGTGGCAGCGAACAGCGCGATGCACAAGGTTGCGACCGATTTCAAGGTTTCCCTTCCCCCTCCACCATCTTTCGCAGACGCAGAAATTCGGCCCGTGCTTTAGCGGCATCCTCGTTTCGTCCAGCTTTGGCGTATGCAGACGCGAGCGCAATGTGCGTCTGGGGGCTATCCGGTGCGATTCGCCGCGAGGTCTCGAGCTCTTTGATGCCCTCCTCAATCTCGCCTTTGGCAACCAGCAAGCGTCCCAAAACATTGTGCGCCGCAAACGAGCCGAAATCGACTTTGACCGCCTCGCGCGCGAGTGGCAGTCCGGCGTCCGGGCGGTTCTGATTGAGATACTCCAACGCAAGCGTGATCAGGGCGGGGAGACTCCGCGGCTGCAGGCGCAGCTCCTCGTTTAATTGCGCTACGGCTAATTCCGGATCGCTGCCCAGCAGAAAATATCCATAGAGTCCGTGCACGTTGGGGGTGGCGGGGTACTTTGCCACCATGGTGTCGAAGATCTTGCGCGCATCCTGGCTCTTGCGGTGGGCCACGAGAACCTCGGCGTTCCCGGCCAGGTCGATCAACTCTCGATCCGCTTGGGGAACGTCCGACGGCAGCAGCGGTTTGCGTAGCGCGGCAAGCCCCATGGCCGCGACCACCGATGCATCGTCCTTGCCCATGCGCGCGAGTTCCGCTAAGGTTTGCAGGGCATCTTCATAATGTTCGAAGCGAGTGAGCAGGATGGCCGTATGATACATGGCAACCCCTGTCAACTCAGGATTACGCTCGATTCCAAGCGCTTTGGCTTGGCGCAGATGGGCGAGTGACAACTCGTATTCTTTAGTCTGGAACTCGCACAACCCGAGGAGTGCCCAGGCTTGCCCCACCTTGGCGTCGAGAGCTATGAATCGGCGGAAGGCGTCGCGTCCTTCGGGGTAGCGGTCCGCGTCGTAAAGAAGTGTTCCGAGATACCACCAGCCTTCGGCCCACGAGGGGCGCAACTGGACGGATTTCTTGTAGGCTGTGACAGCGTCGTCAATCTTATTTGCTTCTCGCGCCTGCCCCGCTGCTTTGGAAGCTTCGATAAAGGATCGGTCAGGGGCCGCTGGAGCCGATCTAACCTGCGCGAGCAACATCAAGACTGACACCAGCATGATTAATTTTAGCGAATCGATCTGATATCTTTAAGGAGCATGCATCGAGGCCTTCATTTCGGCGTCGCTCTGTTGGCAGTTTTCCTGCTCATGAGACCGCTCGACTGCCTGTCTGGCGGCAAGTTCGATCGGAAAGCCGCTGACTGCTGCAAGAAGGGCAAGTGCGATCCTTCGAATTCTGACGATTGCTGCAAGGCTAGAGTTTCCGGGGGCAGCCAGCTCTTGAAGGCGCAGGCGCTTGACGAATCCGCCCCGGAACTCGGTATAGCGGTGGACGTTCCGGCAACCGGGTTACAGCTTTCGTCAACATTTATTCTTGTCGTCGGAATCCATCAGCCTCTAGTCCGCCCGCCCGATTTGCGCTCCAGTCTTCCGCTTCTCATCTAGCCCGCCTCGTTCCACCAATCCGTTTCTATTCACGTTCAAGAATTTAGGAGGTTGGATGCCTGCGAACTTATGCGGGAACGGCTTCTGCATGCTCGGCTTGGCGCTCGCCAGTTTGCATGCGGAAGACAAGACGGTAGGGCCCGCGGATCTACTGCATGGCTTAATGCAGAACAACCCGGAGATTCAGTCGGCACGGGCGCGCTTTGAAGCTGCTACGAAACGTCCCTCGCAGGTCGGCGCACTACCGGAACCGACAGCCAGTTATACCAATTTCGGCGTCGGGCATCCCTTTTCGCGCCTAAATGGGAGCGACTTTGCCTATCAGGGACTTGGCGTTTCTCAGGATCTTCCCTTTCCCGGGAAGCTCGGCCTCGCTTCGGAGCAAGCCAAACGAGAGTCAGAGCGAGAAGAGCAAAACTACCGGGCAGTAGTTCTGGAAGTAACGTCGCGATTAAAGGTGGCTTGGTACGAATGGCTTGCCTTTCAGAAGGCGATCGAGGTGACGCGCAGAAATCGTGACCTGCTCGGTCGCTTTGAAGAGATTGCTCGAAATCGCTACACGGTTGGAAAGGGACTGCAACAAGACGTTCTCAAAGCCCAGTTCGAAGTCTCTTCTATCGAACAGCAATTGATCATGTTCGATGAGAAGCGTCAACGGGCCGAAGCGGAAATCGCGTCCATGTTGGCTGTGCCCGCCGTTAACTTACGATCAACCGCCGAAATCAAACCCAGCGCATTCTCGCCATCGCTCGAAGATTTGCTGAAGCTTGCAAAGGATTCTCCGCGCGTGCTCGCCGAACAAAAGATGGTGGACGCCAGCGCCGTGGGGATCAATCGGAGCCTGAAGGATTTTCGGCCGGACTTCGGCGTGGATCTGCAATGGCAGCATACGGGATCGAATTTCCCGGACTATTACATGGCCACAGCGCGCGTCAAGATTCCCATCTACTATGCGAGGAAGCAACGCTACGCGCTCGAGGAATCGTACTCGCGGTTGGCCGCGGCCAAGCAAAACTACCGATCCGCCCAGCAACAAGCCGCCTTCCGAGTGAAAGATCAATACCTCACGATCCAAAGCAGCGAGCGCATTTTGCAGTTGTTCAAAACAACCCTGCTGCCACAGGCGCAGTTGACCGTGGATGCGGCAACGGCGGCCTACCAGGTAGGAGGAACAGACTTCCTGAGCGTTGAATCGAACTTGACGAACCTGATCATCCTGGAGCGCCAATATTACGACGAGGTCGCCCGACACGAGGAGGCCATCGCACGTCTTGAGCCAATTGTGGGCAGGGAACTAGTCCCCTTTGAGGTCCATCAGTGAATCGCAAACGCCTGCCCACGCTTGCGCTAGTCGGGTTGCTCGGCCTGGCCGTACTCGCGTTTGCCTGGTTTGCCGTCTTCAAGCCACAGCTGGTTCGGCCCAAAGTTGCATCCGCCATGGCTGCCACGAAGGACGTGTATTACTGCCCGATGCACAAAGATTACCATTCCGACAAGCCAGGCAACTGTCCCATCTGCAGCATGAAGCTGGTGAAGCTGGAGGGATCGCCTCAGGCCGCAAATGCCGCAGCTCCCGCCGGCGCGGCGCCGCAGGCTGGTGCGATTTTCGTTGCCCCGGAGAAGCAACAACTCATCGGCATGCGCTCGGTTGCCGCTGAAATGGGAACGCTCACCAAAGACATTCGAATCGTCGGCAAGGTGAGCTACGACGAGACGAAGCTGACGCACATTCACAGCAAGGTCTCCGGCTATATCGAAGATGTGTTCGCGGACTCGGTGGGAAAGCCGGTTCGTGTCGGTGATCCTCTGTTCACGATCTACAGCCCGGATCTTGTCGCCACCGAACAGGATTTTCTACTCGCTCTAAAATCGCGATCCTTGTTGCGCGACAGCACTCTGCCTTCCGCAGCAGAAGGGTCGGAAAACCTGATCGCTGCTGCGCGTGAGCGTCTGCGCCTCTGGGATGTGACGGACCAAGAGATCCAAAGGCTTGAAACGGAAGGCAAGGTCAAGCGCGCGATCACGGTGTATTCGCCGGTCGGGGGAGTTGTGATGGAGCGGACCGCTTATCACCATGGAACATTCGTCGATCCCTCGAAGGACCTGTTTACGATTGTGGATCTTTCGCGAGTTTGGGTCCTGGGTGAACTTTATGAAATGGACATTCCATTCATCCGGACGGGGCAGGCGGCAGAAATCGAGCTGCCGTACTCAGGCGGGGGACGAAAAATCCGAGGACGCGTCGACTTTATCTATCCGTTCCTCGATCCGAAGAGCCGCACCGTTCAACTGCGTATGGAATTTCCCAATCCTGGCCTTTTGCTGAAACCTGAGATGTTCACCAACATCAGCATGTCTGTTTCGGTGGGTCGGCAGGTGCTGGTTCCGCAAGACGCGGTGATGAACACCGGCACTGAACAGTACGTGTTCATCGATAAGGGCAACGGTTACGTTCAGCCTCGGCAGGTGAAGGTCAGCGCCGAATCCGGTGACAGAGCGGGCATTTTAGAGGGTCTCAAAGCTGGCGAACGAGTTGTAACCGGAGCCAATTTCCTCATCGATTCGGAGAGCCGTTTGAAGGGCGCGTTTGCCGGGATGGGCACGCCTGCGCAATCGATCTCGGTGGATGTGCTGGAACCTAAGACAGCCAAGACCGGGTTGAATTCGATGCGCTTGCTGGTGAACGATGCGGCCGGCCAACCGCTGATCGGTGCTCAAGTGGACGTGCGCCTGTCCATGCCGCAGATGGCTGGAATGACGCCGATGAGTTCCAAGGCAAGTCTCGCGGAGGCGGGGAGCGGAATCTATGCCGGGAAGATCGAGTTTCCGACGGCCTGGACTTGGCAAACGACGGTAACGGCCCGCAAGAACGGGAGCGTGATAGGCGTCGTTGAGACGAATATCACGGCGCGCTAGCGAACAGATGATCAACCGCATCATCGATTTTTCCGCGCACAATCGCGTGCTGATCGTAGTGTTAACGGTCTGCCTCACGCTGTATGGCATTTGGTCAATGCGAGAGATTCCCCTGGATGCGATTCCGGATCTCTCCGATGCGCAAGTAATCATTTATACGGAATGGCCAGGCCGCAGTCCTGACTTGATCGAAGACCAAGTTACGTTTCCGATCATATCCGCGATGCTCGCCGCGCCTCATGTGAGCGTGGTGCGGGGCAGTTCGGATTACGGTTTCTCTTACGTCTACGTGATCTTCGAAGAGGGCACAGATATATATTGGGGCCGCACGCGCGTGCTCGAATATATGAGCAAGCTCAACGGCCAACTCCCGGAAGGCGTGTCGCCAAAATTGGGCCCGGACGCAACCGGGGTCGGTTGGGCATTCCAGTATGCGCTGAGAGACAAGACCGGCCAAAACAATCTTCAGCAGATGCGCTCGTTCAATGACTGGTACCTGCGCTACTGGCTGGAAAGCGTGCCCGGCGTCGCAGAGGTAGCCACGGTCGGCGGATTCGTGAAGCAATACCAAATCAACGTGGATCCGAATCGCTTGCTGGCGTACAAAGTGCCGCTCACGCAAGTGATGGATGCAGTGCGCAACGGAAACAGCGAAGTGGGAGCGCGCAGCCTTGAAATGACCGGGAAGGAATACGTGGTGCGAGGGCGCGGTTACATTCAGTCTCTGGCCGATATTCAGAACCTGTCTGTTGCCGTCGGCAACAACGGCGCCCCCGTCCGCGTGCGCGACATTGCGCGCGTGGAACTCGGACCAGAGATGCGTCGAGGCGTTGTAGAGCTGAATGGGGAAGGGGAAGTCACGGGCGGAACAGTCATTATTCGCTATGGGCAAAATGTGCGTGACGTAATCGAGCGCGTGAAGAAAAAGCTGATTGATTTGCAGTCGAGTCTCCCGCCCGGCGTCGAGGTGGTCACCACGTATGATCGCTCGGACCTGATCGACCGTTCTATCGATACTCTGCGGCACACCTTGATTGAAGAGCTGGTCATTGTCAGCGTTGTTATCTTGATTTTCCTATGGCATTTTCCAAGCGCGATTATCCCGATCATCACCATTCCAATCGCAGTCACGCTCGCTTTCATTCCCATGCACGCGATGGGCCTGACTGCGAACATTATGTCGCTCGGCGGTATTGCGATCGCGATTGGCGCGATGGTTGACGCGGCGATTGTCGTGGTCGAGCAAACACATAAGAAGTTGGAGCACTGGGAGGCCGCAGGTCGGCCCGGTTCGGCTTCGCAGGTGGTCATAGAGGCGGTTAAGGAGGTAGGGGGGCCGAGCTTTTTCTCCCTACTGGTCATCGCAATATCTTTCATGCCGATCTTCGCGCTGCAGTATCAGGAAGGCCGCCTTTTCAAACCGCTCGCATTCACAAAAAACTTTTCCATCATGATTGCCGCAGTATTAGCGATTACGCTCGATCCTGCGATCCGGCTGCTGCTCATAAGATCTCGCGAATTCCGGTTTCGTCCGCGTTGGGTGTCCTGGATTGCGAACGCGCTGCTAGTCGGGAAGTTTCACAGCGAGGAGCGGCATCCGATCAGCCGGCCCCTGATGCGCCTCTATCATCCGATCGTCCGGGCTGTTCTGAAACTGCGCTGGCTGGTGGTGATTGCGGCCGTGATAGTAGTGCTCATCACGATTCCGATTTATCAGCGCCTTGGATCTGAGTTCATGCCTCCGCTCAATGAAGGCTCGATTCTCTACATGCCGATCACGCTGCCGGGCATCGGGATCACGGAGGCAAGCAGGTATCTCCAAATTCAGGACAAGCTCCTCTATCAATTTCCTGAGATCAAGAGCGTGTATGGAAAGATCGGCAAATCCGACACTGCCACGGACCCGGCTCCGCTCAGCATGGTGGAAACCACGGTGTTGCTGAAGCCTGAGAGCGAGTGGCCTAAGGAACATCACGAGCGCTGGTATTCGGGTTGGGCCCCAATCTGGAGTAAGCCGCAACTCGCCCGATTTTGGCCTGAAGACCAGCCTATTGCTTGGGATGCGCTAATTGACCAGCTCGACCGCGCGGTACAGATTCCTTCATTCGCGAACGCGTGGCTTTTCCCCATTCGCACGCGCATCGACATGACCACAACCGGGATTCGTACGCCAGTCGGCGTGAAGGTGATGGGGCCGAAGTTGGAGACCATCGAACAGATCGGTTTGCAGGTGGAGCACGTGTTGCAAGGCGTGGCTGGAACACGC
The DNA here is from genome assembly GCA_038225555.1 of Bryobacterales bacterium. Classification (GTDB taxonomy): domain Bacteria; phylum Acidobacteriota; class Terriglobia; order Bryobacterales; family Bryobacteraceae; genus JANXQZ01. The sequence goes on along the minus strand of JBBRRB010000002.1, from coordinate 226,546 downwards.
AGCGCCTTCTTCGAACGCGTTACCGGCGGATATTACATCGATTACCAAGTGAAGCGCGCTGAAGCTGCCCGCTATAACTTGAGCGTTGCGCAGGTGAACCAAATCCTCGAAGCCGCAGTGGGTGGACAGAACGTCACGACAACCGTGGAAGGCCGCGAACGCTATTCGGTGAACGTGCGGTATGCGCGCGGTCTTCGAGACGATCTCTCGAAGCTGAGCCGGGTACTAATTCCCACGCCTGACGGCTCACAGATCCCGATTTCCGAACTGGCAGATCTCACGGTTCGCACGGGCGCTCCCATGATCAAGAACGAAGAGGGCTTCCTTGCTGGGTTCGTCTACGTGGATACAACGGTGGACCTGGGCACTTATGTTAAAGCGGCCCAGCGTGCGGTTGCTGAGAGCGTTCGCCTGCCACCGGGATATCAGCTGGTTTGGAGCGGCCAATTCGAATATCTGCAACGCGCCACCGAGCGGTTGCGGATCGTGGTCCCGATCACGCTATTGATTGTCTTCTTGCTCTTGTACTTCAACACGGGATCGTTCGCGAAGACTCTGATCATCCTGCTCGCAGTTCCGTTCTCTGCGGTAGGCGCGATCTGGCTGCTCTATTTACTGGGTTACAACCTGAGCGTGGCCGTCTGGGTAGGATTGATCGCGCTGCTCGGGGTTGATGCGGAGACCGGCGTATTCATGCTGCTTTACCTTGAACTGGCGTACGAGGAGCGGAAGCGGTCCGGCCAAATGCGAAGCATGAACGACCTGCGGGCGGCCATTGAAGACGGGGCGGTGAAGCGTTTGCGTCCCAAGGTGATGACGGTGGCGGTAATGTTTCTAGGACTGGTGCCGATCATGTGGTCGCACGGGGCCGGTTCCGACGTCATGCGGCGCATCGCGGCTCCCATGGTGGGCGGCATCTTCACCTCGTTCTTGCTGGAGCTGCTGGTCTATCCGGCCGTGTACGAAATTTGGAAGGGCTTTGAAGTTCGCAAGCTTGCCAGGGAGGCGGTATGAGGTTGTTCTTTTTGATATTGACGATCGTAATCGCTGCGTCGGCTGCGGACACCTTCGATCTGGAGGTGTCGCGATCGAGGATACTGAAGGACCAGCCCGGGACTTTGCGCATCGATGCCCGAGCTGTCGCATTTCAGTCTCGCGACGGCAAAACGAGGATAACGATCCTGTTGCGCGATCTGCGCGAAGCGGCGGTTGCCGACCCTCGGTCGCTAAGGTTTGAAACATATGAACGCCGCGAGTATACGTTTCGCGCCAGATCGGATGCGCCGGTCGAAGAACTGGCGAAATTTCTGACCGCTCATGTTCACCGCCCCGTTGTCGGTCATTACGCAGAAGGCGCAAATTTTCGAGCCGCCGCCTATCATCGGCGCGCGCTGGGCGGGACGAACGGAACGCTTGAGATCGGCGAGGGGGCAATTCAGTTTGTCAGTGATAAGCTGACGGACTCGCGCACGTGGCGTTATCGAGACATCGAGACCATCGGAAGGCCTGACTCATTTCGCTTCCGTGTGACCACGAATCGCGAAACTTATATTCTCGAACTGAAGGAAGATCTTCCGGTAGGCGCGTATGAGTTCGCGTGGAACAAGGTCTATCGCCTCGAAGGCAGCCCAGCCGTACCATAGATGTAGTGTCTAAGCGGGTCATCCAGAGCCGTTCATATCCGCCCTTGCTCGCTGAGGCTGGCGTGTTTCTGCGCAAATGGGCCAAAAACGGGGAAGTAGTTGTGCTGGCAGCCACAAGATCCGCAGCCGATGAATTTGTGCGAACCAACGCGGGTGCAGGTCTGCTGGGAGTGCACCGCTTCACGTTGACCCAGTTCGCTGCGTCGGTCGCAGCCAGGTCACTTGCCGAAGCTGGGCTTAGCATGGTCACGGGTTTGGGCTTGGAAGCGCTCGCCGCTCGCGCCGTTTTCGAGCTGAATTCGAGCGGTAGGCTGAGCTATTTCGGACCGGTCGCAGCCACCCCGGGGTTTGCCCGAGTGCTGGCGGCAACGCTGCTGGAGTTGCGGTCGCAAGGTGTCAAGACCGCCGAACTCGAACGCGTGGGAAAGCCGGGCCTCGATCTGTCGCGATTGGGTTCGTTTTGCAAAAACGAGCTGGCGACTCGATCGCTGGCTGATCTTCCCTTACTTTTCGGGTTCGCCGCTGAAGCATCGCACCGGCTGCTGGGCCTTCCCGTCATCTGCATTGATCCGGAAATTCCACATGCCTGCGAGGAGCGTTTCCTTGCATCGGTTGTTGGACAGGCACCCGAAGCATTGGCGATCCACCTCTCGGACGATCACTCAGCTTACGGAAGGATCTTCGGAGTCCAAAGCGAAACTGTCGCGGAATCGTCAGGAAACACTTCACTCGATTCGGCTCGCCAGTGGCTATTTTCTCCGCGTGCGCCTGAAGTCCGGACGGCAGACCAGAGCGTCCAATTCTTCTCCGCAGCCGGGGAAGGAATGGAGTGCGTCGAAATTGCGCGCCGCATCGTGGCGCTCGCCGAAACCGGGGCGGCCTTCGACGAGGTGGCGGTCGTGCTCCGAGACCCCAGGCGCTATCAAGCCTTGGTGGAAGAAGCTCTGCGCCGAGCCGCCATCCCGGCATACTTCAGCCAAGGCGCGAGCCGTCCCGATCCCGCCGGACGCGCGTTTCTAGCCTTGCTCGCCTGCGCGGCGGAAGGCTGTTCGGCTTCTCGCTTCGCCGAATACTTGTCGCTGGCGCAAGTTCCAGACGGCCCAGAGATGTTGGCTGGTTGGGAAAAGCTGCTGGTGGATGCCGCCGTGATCGGTGGACCGGCGCGATGGGAACGCCGACTCAGAGGATTGCAAGAAGAGTTCCGCACGCGTCTTGCCGGGGCCCAGGATTCCACCGAAAAGGAGCGCATTGAGCGCCGCATCGCACAACTCGACCATTTGGAAATCTTCGCACTTCCGTTGATCGCCAGGCTGGATGCGCTTCCGAGACGCGCTTCCTGGGGCCTGTGGCTTGAAAAGTTGAACGAGCTTGCAGACTCCTCCCTGCGCTCTCCGACGTCGGTGCTCTCGGTTCTCGAAGAACTGGAGCCGATGACCGAAGTCGGGCCGGTTGAAACCAATGAGGTCTATGGCGTGTTGGAGGATCGGTTGCGATTCCTCCAGGTTGAACCGGAGGGCCGGCGTTATGGATCCGTCTTCGTCTGTTCCATTGAAGAGGTCCGCGGGCGGCAGTTTCCTTTCATCTTTCTGCCAGGTCTGGCCGAAGGCGTTTTCCCCCGCAGGTCTCTCGAAAATCCGCTGCTGCTGGACCGCTATCGAATTGAGCTCAATGCCGGGCTCCTTCTCAAGGACGACTCTGTTACCCGCGAACGTCTCCTGCTGATCGGCGCCGTCGCTAGCGCCAGCCGTCAGCTAACTGTTTCGTATCCGAGCATGGACACTACTTTGTCCCGCCCGCGCGTGCCGTCTTTCTATGCGCTGGAGATCGTACGCGCCGTGGAAGGTAAACTGCCCGATCTGGCGGCATTCAAAAAGCGCACGGCTGCGGCGGCCCATACACGTTTGAGTTGGCCCGCTCCGGAAGACCCGCAGGCTGCGATTGACGATGCCGAGTACGACCTGGCATCTCTAAGACCAGCTATCGAGGGAAAGCGTGGCGCAAAGAGTTCGGCGCGCTACTTGATGGAAGTGAACGTCCACCTCGCGCGGTCACTTCGTGCTCGCGGCCGTCGCTGGCGTCCAGGCTGGTTTGATGCCGATGGTCTGGTCGACCTCGATTCGAAAGCGCTGGAAACTCTCCGGCAGCATTCCCTCACCCGCCGCTCTTATTCGCCGTCCGCGCTGCAGCAATTCGCGGTGTGTCCGTATCGGTTTGCCCTTCGAGCCATTTTCAATCTGAGTCCGCGAGAAGACTCGGTGGCACTCGAGCAATTGGATCCGCTTACTCGCGGGGCTCTCTTCCACCGCGCGCAGTTCGAGTATTTTCGCGGGAGCGAACGGACTCTCGAAACGGCGGATCGCGTGTTTAGCCGAGTGGCAGCCGAGTATGCAGAAAGACTGGCACCCGCGATTGCACGCGTCTGGAGCGCTGAAATCGAGGATCTCAGAACGGACTTTCGCGCTTGGATACGGGAGGTCGCGGAGCACGATTCAGATTGGTCCCCTGTGCATTTTGAATTTGGGTTCGGTTTGCAAAACGACCCGCGTCAGCCCCGCGATCCCGCCAGCACCGCCGAATCCGCAGTGATCTTCGACGGGTACAGGGTGCGCGGTTCAATGGACTTGGTGGAGCAGCACCGACCAAGCGGGGCTCTACGAGTGGTGGATCACAAGACCGGGAAGCCTCCCGACAAGCCTCCTGTTTCCGTGGGACAAGGCACAGTGCTTCAACCGCTGCTTTACGCGCTAGCGGGCGAGGCGCTGTGGGGGAAGCCGGTGGAATCAGGCCGCCTCTTTTACTGCACGCAGCGTGGCGGATACCAGCGCATCGACATCGCAGCGACGCCCCAGGCACGCGATCGCTTGCATCAGGTATTGCGCACGATTGAGGATGCGATTCAAACCGGATTTCTCCCCGCCGCGCCGAGCAAAGACGCTTGCGTGACATGCGATTACCAAAGCGTTTGCGGTCCGTATGAGGAAGAGCGACTGCGGCGGAAGAAGCCTGAGCCTCTGGAACCGCTGGACGCTGTGAGGGCTCTGCCGTGATCCCGATCAGACAACCGTCGGGAGACGAGGCCGCTCGCGAGCGCATCCGGTCCAGCTTGCATGAGAGTCTCATTGTCGAGGCCTCCGCCGGAACAGGCAAGACTACTGAACTCGTGAGACGCTTGCTCAATGTTCTGCGGACGGGTGCGGGACGGATCGAAAAGATAGCCGCCGTTACTTTCACGCATAAGGCAGCGGGTGAGTTGAAGATTCGATTGCGCCAATCGCTGGATGATGCGCGGCAGAGTGCTATCGATCCGTTTGAGATTGCGAATCTCGAGGATGCGCTAAAGCACCTGGAAGAAGCCGTGATCGGAACGATTCATGGATTCTGTTCCCAAATATTGCGCGAGCGGCCTGTGGAAGCCGTGGTGGATCCGGCTTTCGAGGAGATGTCGGAAGGCGAGAGCGCCCGCCTCTACGATCGCGTCTTTCGGGCTTGGCTGGAGCGCAGCCTGAACCGTCCGTCTCCGGCACTCCGCCGAGCCCTGGTGAGATCTGCTGCACCGCTCGACCAACTTAAAAAAGCGGGCTGGACATTAATTGAATGGCGGGACTTTCCTGCGGCTTGGCGTCGGTCTGCGTTTCAACGAGAAGAGGAGATCGATACGCTGGTGGTTAGCGCGGTCGAATTGGGGAACAGCTCTGCCCGCCCCCAGTCAAGCCAGGACAACTTGTATAAGTCGCTCGCTCCTCTCCGTGAATTTGTTGCCCGAGTGGAGCGTGCCGAGTCGGCATCGCATCGCGACTACGACTTACTTGAAGGACTGCTACTCAAGCTGCGTCGCGACTTGAAGCGCGATTTTCGGAAGGGATCCGGGAAGTACGGAGCCGATGTCTCGCGGGAGGCGGTGTACGCGGCGTCTGAAATTTTCCAGGCCGCCGCTGGAGCGTTTCAGGAAAGAGCCGATTCGGACCTGGCTGCAGGGCTGCGCGAAGAGATGCGCGACCTGCTCGATAATTACGACAGTCTAAAGCGCAAATCCGGCAAGCTCGATTTCAACGATCAGCTTATCTTGACGCGCGACCTGCTTCGCTCGAATGCCGAAGTCCGGAGATATCTTCAGGAGCGGTTCTCGCATGTCTTTGTGGATGAGTTTCAAGACACGGATCCCTTGCAGGCCGAGATACTGATCCTGCTGGCGGCGGATGATCCGGTAGAGACGGAATGGCTGAAGACTACTCCGACGCCTGGAAAATTATTTCTAGTGGGCGATCCTAAACAGTCGATCTATAAGTTCCGACGCGCCGATCTTAGTCTCTACGCGTCAGTGTGCGAGGAATTAGTAGGTCGCGGCGTGGGCTTGGTGAAACTGACGCACAGTTTCCGGTCATCTGTGCCTCTTCAGGAATTTGTTAACTCCGCGTTCGCACCTTTAATGCTCGCCGATGAGGGCCAAGCGGCTTACTCCCCTCTCTCGGACGGGTTCCTCCCCGTTACTGACCAGCCCTCTATCATCGCGCTCCCAGCCCCTAAACCCTACGGGAAGCAAAGGGTGGCCATGAAGAGCATTGAGGAGTGTCTGCCCGAGACGATCGCGGCTTATATTGAATGGCTGATTCATGACAGTGGCTGGAAGGTACGCGACCCGGACTGTTCTGGTAGCTTGGTCCCGATCCGCAGCCAGCATATTGCTATTCTGTTCCGCCGCTTCGTTACTTTCGGAAGAGATGTTACTCGCGATTACGCTCAGGCCCTGGAGGCGCGAGAGATTCGGCATCTGCTGGTAGGCTCAAAGTCCTTTCACGATCGCGAGGAGATAGAGACTATTCGCGCCGCGTTGGCCGCTCTCGAGTGGCCTGGCGATGAGTTATCCGTCTTTGCAGCGTTGAAGGGATCACTCTTCGCGTTGCCCGATGGACTGCTGCTTCGGTATCGGCACGCGGCTGGCCGCTTGCACCCGTTCGGACCTAGCCAAAATGACCCGGAACTGGCTCCCGTCCAGGACGCTCTCGCTATTCTGGCCGAGTTGCACCGGCAGCGCAACCGGCGTCCGCTGGCCGATACGTTGAACGAGTTGCTGGAAGCCACGCGCGCTCACGCGGCATTTGCATTGCGCCCTGCAGGCCACCAAGTTCTGGCGAATGTCTATCGGGTGGTTTCACTGGCCCGCAACTTCGAGCAGACGGGAGGCATTTCATTTCGGGCGTTCATTGAGGAGCTGGAGCGGCAGTCAGAACGCACTGACTCGGCGGAGGCGCCTGTCATGGAGGAGGGCGCGGAAGGCGTGCGCATGATGACGGTGCATAATGCCAAGGGCCTGGAATTTCCAGTTGTGATCCTGGCTGATATGACGTGCAAGATTTGTTCGACGGATCCGGATCGCTATATCGACCCAAAACGTAATCTCTGTGCAACGCGCGTGTTGGGTTGCGCACCGGAGGAGTTGCTTGAGCATGGGGCGGAAGAGAGACGGCGCGAGGAAGCGGAGGGGGTGCGCGTTGCCTATGTGGCAGCGACGCGGGCGCGGGATCTGTTGGTAATTCCGACGATTGGCGATAAAAGATTTGAAGGGTGGCTAAGTCCGCTGAGCGATGCGCTGTACCCGCCGGTCGAGCGGAATCGTGTTGCAAGCGTCGCTTCAGGCTGCCCGAAGTTCGGCCCTACTACTGTGCTGGAGCGACCGCGTGAGTACGATAACGAAGAGGAATTATCGGTGATGCCGGGAATGCACAAGCCGTGCGCGGGAACTCACGAGGTGGTCTGGTGGGACCCCGCTGTGTTGCGATTGAGCGTGCCGCGTCCACAGGGGCTGCGTTACGAAAATATCCTCATGGAGGGCGAGTCCGAGGGGTTGGTTCAATATCTCAAATGGAAAGAGAGGCGCGCCGAGACGATCGCGCGGGGGACACGCAAATCGCGAGACGTTTTCATTGCCACGGAGTCGGGCAGCGCGCCCGCCTCGACCGTTGTCGTCGAATCGCTCCATAGAAGGCCTAACCGTCCAGCGGGCAGACCCTTCGGCATCCTTGTTCACGACATGCTTAGGGATGTCGCGTTTGATGCTGGCCGTCCCGCGATCGAAGCTCTGGCTGCTTCGCATCGTGGAACTTCGGAAGAGATCGAGGCGGCGACCGAAGCAGTGCTGAATGCGCTGGCGCACCCGGTCATTCAAAGGGCTGCGAGGGCTTCGCGCCTCCACCGCGAACTGCCCGTAGCGCTGCCCATCGAGAACGGAAGAATCCTGGAAGGCACGATTGACCTGGCTTTTCTGGAAGGGGATTTATGGACGATTGTGGATTTTAAAACCGATGCGGATATTGCCAGCAAGAGAACTCAATATGAGCGTCAGTTGCAGTGGTATGTTTATGCCCTTGCGAGGATCACGGGCCAGCAGGCACGAGCCGTGCTGCTGAGCCTATAGTAGGCTATCGGTCTTCCAGTCGCTCGATTCTGGTGTCGTGTTCGGCGATCGTTTCGTTCTGCGCGTGTGCGGTATTGGCCAGACGAGCGATTGCCTCCAAAGCTTGGCCAAGAAGCATATCCGTTCTCGCGCGAGCCACGGCGAACTTCGCTTCAAAATCCGCCTGAACCTCCGCCAAATGACTCAGAGCGTTCGAAAATCGCATCTCCGATTGCTGCAGTTCTTTGAATCCGATTTGCAGATCCAGTTGCCCCTTCGCGAGTTCGTCCATTCGTTCTTCAAAAGTCATGGGTTAGCCTTCTTCGATTGTAGTACTTTCTTTGGGGATCATGAATCGTAATATTATATACGCGATCAGCGGCAGCAGCGCGAATGTCGTAAGAACTGGCTGGAATCCGTACTTCTCGATCGTCTGTCCAATCGGGCGTGAGACCACCGCGGACATTAGTCCATAAGCGAACACTAATCCGGAGACTCCGAATGCCGCCCGATCCGCTCCGTAGATATCCACCGGTAGAGTATAGAGATTCGCACTCCACGCCGAGATCAAGAGATAACTCAGCGACATACCGATAGTAGCGAGCAGAGGAGTACGTAGTAGCGGAATGAACGCCGATGCTAGTAAGATCACGGCGCAAAACAAACACACTCGCTTCCTAGCTTCGACAGGCGTCATGCCTTTGCCAACCAATCGCCACGACAAAGTTCCCCCGAGGAACGCTCCCACGTACCCACATAATGGAACGGCCCACGAGTAATGCGATGCTTCAGGGGGCGTCAAGTGATGCACGCGTACAAGATATACCGGTGCCCAGTTGGTCCACAATGCGTAGAACGTCATACTGAGGGCGGTTGCCATCATCAAGCCCCAAAGCCTCGGATCCGCCAGCATTCCAGAAGCGTCTAGCTTCTTTTCGGTAGGAGGGGCGCTAGGTGGAATCGCCTTGGACGTTCCGAGCCATAGGGGAATCCAGAGCAGCCCCAAGATGCCCGCTGCATAAAAAGCCCAACGCCAATTATGTTGATAGGCGAAGTACACCGCGAATGCTGGCGCGAGACCTGCACCGACACTCAATCCCAACTGACTCATCGCTGCACCAACTGCCCGTTCCTTCGGAAGCAGATACATGCCGCCCACTTTGCCGGCTGCTGAGATACCGCTCGCTTCTACCGCACCCAGCGCTCCGCGGCAGAGCAGCAGTCCATTAAAACTATGAACGAATCCGTGAGACATACTAACAAGGGACCACAGAGCAACTGAGATACTGATACCCGTGTTTAATCCCACTCGATCGATAAACAATCCCATGAACGGTGCTGCAATGGCGTATGTGATCCCGAAGACTGCCAGAGTAGTTCCGTAATCGGAATAACTGAACGGAAACTCCGGCTTCGCGCGCCAGATATCCACCATGGTTGCCAGCAAGAAACGATCGAGATAGTTGAGCACCGAGGTCAGGACAAAGATCGTCACCGCGACCCAGCGAAGCGAGATTGAAGAACGCACTTTCCGATACTATCCCAAGTGGTTCAGACTCTCGGTGAGGTATTCGAGCAGCTTGCCTGGATCGGGGCCGATCCCGTCTAGCGGGAGCCGCAGCACCCCAGCCGGAGTAAACTGCGCGCCCGCCGTGTGGCTCACCACATTCATGAGCCGCACCGGATCGATCTTCGACTCGGGGTGGAATTTGATATTGATGGCCCCCTGACGACGGTCAATCGCTTCTACACCCAACCGTTGCGCCGTGCTTTTCAATACCGAGAATTTGAGGAGATTCGCCACCGCGTGCGGCGCCGGACCGTAACGATCCGCCAACTCGTCTACGACCTTCGCCACCTGATCGGGCGAGTTCGCGTCGGCAATCTTCTTGTACGCACGCAGCCTCTGGTGCTCGTCGGCGATGTACTCCGGAGGGATGCGAATATCAAGGCCAAGATTGATGGTGGAGTGAATCTCGAGCGGGACCTCCTCGCCTTTGAGCTCGTGAACCGTCTCCTCCAGCAGCCGGATATACATGTCGAACCCCACCGCGCCAATGTGTCCGTGCTGTTCGCCCCCGAGAATGTTCCCAGCCCCGCGCAGTTCGAGATCGAGCGCCGCGATCTTGAAGCCCGCGCCAAGGTCGCTAAACTCCTTCAGAGCAGCCAGCCGCTTGCGAGCAATCTCACTCAACTCGGTGTCTTCCGGGATCAGCAGATAGGCGTAAGCTCGGCGATTTGAGCGGCCGACGCGCCCGCGAAGCTGATACAACTCCGACAGGCCGTGGCGTTCCGCGTTCTCGATGATCATCGTGTTGGCGAGTGGGATGTCCAGGCCGTTTTCGACAATCGTGGTGCAGACGAACACGTCGTATTCATGCCGCATGAAGCCGAGCAACACGCGCTCAAGCTCGGACTCGCCCATTTGCCCGTGCCCCACTCCCACCCGGCATTGCGGCAGGAGTTCCTGGATAAAAGCAGCCCGCATGAAAATTGAATCCACTCGGTTGTGGACAAAGTACACCTGGCCTCCACGACTGAGCTCCTGTTCGATCGCTGTCTTGATCAGGTCCTTGTCGAAGTGCGCCACTACCGTGTGGATCGCCAGGCGATCCTTAGGGGGCGTCTCAATAATGGACATATCGCGCAGGCCCAGCAGCGACATATGCAGCGTGCGCGGGATAGGAGTGGCACTCATGGTCAACACGTCAACGTTCTTCTTAATCTCTTTCAGCCGCTCCTTGTGGCGGACGCCGAAGCGCTGCTCTTCATCCACGATTAAGAGACCCAGATCGCGCCACTCGACATCCTTCGAAAACAGACGGTGGGTGCCAATCACGATGTCCACTTTGCCATCCGCGATATCGGCCAGGGTGCTCTTGATCTCTTTCGGGCTGCGGAAGCGGCTCAGCATGTCCGTTCGAACCGGGAACGCCGCGAAGCGCCGCTTGAAACTTTCAAAGTGCTGGAACGCGAGAACGGTCGTGGGGGCGAGTACGGCCACTTGTTTGCCATCGCCCAAGGCCTTGAAGGCGGCGCGCATGGCGACCTCCGTTTTGCCGAAGCCGACATCGCCGCATAACAAGCGGTCCATGGGCGCGTCATTTTCCATGTCCTTCTTGATTTGCTTCACCGCGCTGAGCTGATCCTTTGTTTCGGTGAAATCGAAGGCGTCCTCGAACTCGCGCTGCCAATTGCTATCGGCCGAGTAGGCAAAGCCCTCAGACATGCGGCGCTGCGCGTAGAGTTTGAGCAACTCATCCGCCATGTCGCGCATCTTGGCTTTCACCCGCGTTTTGGTTTTATTCCAGGTGGCCCCTCCCATGCGGTCCAGCGGAGGGGCCGCGCCTTCGCCCGCGCCTCGGAATTTCTGGATCAGGTCCATGCGCGTCATCGGCACATAGAGCTTGGCATCGCCCGCATATTCGAGCAGCAGGAAGTCGCCCTTATTCTCTCCTTGGGTAATCTCGCGGGTGCCGAGAAACTTCGCCACGCCATGAGTGAGATGGACCACGAAGTCGCCCGGCTTGAGGTCGGCGATGTCGGCCTGGAACGCGGCCATCTGCGACTTGCTCGGACCCGGGCGAGCCACGAGATCGGACGTATCGAATAGGTCCTCGGAGCCAAAGATCGCGAGGTGCTCGTGCGGCAGGGTCGCACCGCGGCGGACGAGTCCCTTGACCAAATATGTGCTGGCAACCTCGCCAGCCATGTAGGAACGTTCCGTCAGATAAGGACGGCTCGTATCCGAGAGCTCCAAACCGAGTTGGAAGGGCACGCGGTATTCCTGAAAAATATCGGCGAGCCGTTCCAACTCGCCCGTAGATTGGGCGAAGAATACAACGCGGTTTCCTTGCTTCACCAAGTGTCTGGCCTCGGCGACCGCGACCTGCATGTTGCCATGAAAGGTCATGGAAGGCCGTGTATTGATGTGCAAGCTGGCGCTTCCCAATTCCAATTCGCGCATTTGCAGCTCTGCCTTATCTTGAATGCTTGAAACCATTTCGCCCCAATGATGAAACACTTTCTCCGGCTCGATGGGCGAAGGGCGATCAGTATCTTCCAGCCGCTTCCAAAGACGTTCGGCGGCGGATGCGATCTGCTCCGGCTCGTCAAGCACGATCAGCGGATTTTCGGCCAACGAAAGCAGCGAGGCGGAGCGGGGCCGCACCAACGGGACGAGAAATTCCCAGCCTGGAAATGCCTCGCCAGGACTGGCCGTGTCGATCTGGTCCGCAATCTCTCGCAGCACGGTTCGTGACCTGGGATATTCGATCAGCGGCAGCAGCGTAACCTCGGCGATCCTCAGCACGCTGCGCTGCGTCTCAACGTCGAAACGCCGGATGGACTCGATCAAGTCGCCAAACAACTCCATGCGAACTGGCTTTGCGGACTCAGCGGGAAAGATGTCGAGGATGCCTCCGCGCAGCGAATACTCGCCGGTCATCTCGACGGGTTCGCGCTTCTCGTACCCGATGCTCTCGAGATGGGCGATCAAGTCTTCGAGCGGGATCTCGTCGCCTACTCGAAGGGTGAGCGCAAGCTGTCGGTAGAAGTCTGCGTTCTCGGTTCGCAGCAGAGCGGAAGCCACGGGCGTGATCGTGATCGGAACGCGCTTGGACGCAAGCCGCCACAGCCCGATCGCTCGCTTCTCGCTGATCTCGGTATGAGGCGAAAGTCTTTGGGCAGGCAGGACGTCCAACGCCGGGATCATTTGCGGCCGGGGGATGTCCGCGTTCACCAGCAGATCGAAGAAGGTCTCGATCAGCTCGGACAGCGCTTCGGCTTGCTTGCTTCCATCCACTAGAAGGATAAATTGACGTTCAGTGGCCTGCCACAGCAGAGTGAGATAAAGCGCCTTGGCAGTGTTCGTCAAGCCCGAAAGCGAAATGCGAGCGCCTGGATTGCGCGTCAGCTCTCCGGCGACCTCTTGGAAGGCAGCCGTTCGGCTGAGCGATTGAAACAGATCGCGAATGGCTGGAAGGGTCACGTACGCTGGCGCTGCAGAATTTCGTCGACGATATTGGTTGTGGAGTAACCCGGCTCCAGTGGAACCGTGAGCACCTTGCCTCCGGCAGCCTCCACCTCTTCCCGACCCGCGATGAAGTGAGCCCAGTCGGCCCCTTTGATCAGCACGTCCGGTAAAACTGCGGCGATCAACTCACGGGGCGTGTCTTCGTCAAACAGCGTGACGGCATCAACGGCGGCAAGAGCGGATGCCAACTCGGCCCTGTCGCGCTCTGGCAATAAAGGACGTGATGGACCTTTCAGCCGTTGGACGCTTGCGTCGGTATTGAGAGCCAGGATGAGCACGTCGCCTAGAGATCGAGCAGCTTCGAGTAAACGGATGTGGCCCGGGTGCAGAATGTCATAACAGCCATTGGTGAAGACGACGATTTGTCCAGCGCGTTTCCATCCGGCGCGCGCTTCAATCAATTCTTCTCGCGAAAAGAAGTGCCCCAATCCATTAGCTTAGCGTGCGGTCAAGCGGAGCGCCCTGATTGGGGCGACAATAGGATTTGAGCGGAAATTCCAAGAAGCGGAAAAAGAACCCTTCGCTCGTGGAGCGCCTCAGCAAGGTAACCGTGGATCAGATTCCTGTTTACAAAGCTGGAGCCACGCTGGACTACATCGTGGGTGGTGACAATGCGATGGTCCACTCCGAGACGCGCTTCTGCTCGCGCTGCACGTCGACCGTCTATCTCGCAGTTACCAGTATCGAACGGCTGAATTCCCATCCCGAAGCAAAGATCATTTGCATCGCCTGCTTTGACGAGATGCCGGATGCTGACAAGTCAATCATGAGACCGTCGGATCAGGATATACAGCGGGACATTTTGGGGCTGGGCGCCGGCCATGGACCCCGCTACGGCTGAAGGCCGAGAAGACGTAATTCACCCCGCCATCTCGCAGCTTCGCCCCATTTCTCAAACTGATTTCCGCGTGCCGCGTCAGACCACCCATGCGTTCAATCTTTGGTGTTTCGCTTCCTTTTATTTTTGCGGGTGCTGTCCTCGCCCAGGTGCCTGGACTTACGCTTCCGCCGAGTGGGAACAATCAGACTGCCTCCGTCACTCAGTTCATCGGTCCGGTGAAGGTAAGCATCGACTATTCAAGCCCGGCCGTTCACGCTGCTGACGGCAAGGACCGGCGCGGCCAAATCTGGGGCAAGCTCGTTCCTTATGAGATGACGAATCTAGTATTTGGCAACGGAAAGCTGGCGCCGTGGCGAGCTGGTGCAAATGAGAACACTGTGTTCGCGATTTCCAGTGACGTGCTGATCGATGGAAAGCCTCTGCCTGCGGGACGCTACGGAGTTCATATGTTGGCTGGGCCCGAGAACTGGACGCTCATTTTCTCAAAGAACGCCGCCGCGTGGGGCAGTTTCTTCTATGAGGAGAGCGAGGACGCGCTGCGAATCACGGTGAAGCCGCATAAACACGAATACCGCGAATGGCTGACGTACGAGTTCCCTGTGCGCAAACCCTCGGAAGCGATGGTGGAAATGCAATGGGAAGATCTGGCTGTGGGCTGGACGATCAAGGTGGAGGATCCGGACAAGATTTACATGACTCGCTTGAGCGAGGAGCTTACCGGCTCAAACGGGTTTAACTACCTTGCTTATGACGCCGCCGCGCAGTACACCCTGGCTGCAGGCAAGCACCTGGAGGAGGGGCTGAAATGGTCGGAGATCGCCGCCAGCAGGCCCTTTATCGGCGTAGCGAATTTTCAGACGCTCAGCACAAAGGCTCGAATTCTTTCCAAGCTGGGACGGGACGACGAAGCCAAGAAAACAATTGATGCGGCGATCCATTTGCCAGGGACCACAGCAGTGGAGATTCACCAGTATGGGCGACAACTTCAGGCGGCTAAGAAAAACAATGAGGCGTACGAAATATTCCTTTACAACGGGGAAAGGAATGGCGACGTGTGGCCAGTTCATGTGGGCTTGGCGCGCGCCTATTCCGGAAAGGGCGATTTGCCGAAGGCTCTCGAACACGCGAAGAAGGCTGCGGCCCAGGCTCCCGACTCTCTAAATCAGCAAAATCTAGCGGCGATGGTAAAGACACTTTCGGAAGGCAAGCCCATCCCTCAGTAGCGTTCGCGTATACTTGTTTCGTCTATGATGAAATCCTTCATGTTGAAACAAGTATTCGCTTCCGTTTGCTTTGCTACGCTGATGGCCATGAGTTCCGCTTCAGGCCAAAGCATGCCTCAGCAGGCACCCAGCCCATCGCTGGTGAAGACATCCAGAGTGTACGAACTGCGCACCTATCACGCATTTCCAGGCAAGTTGGAGGAAGTGCATAAGCGCTTTCGCGAGCACACCCTCGAGATCTTCGCGCGGCATGGCATGAAGGTGGTGTCGTTCTGGGGACCTACGGATCAGGACAAAGGATCGGAAAATACTCTGATCTACGTGCTCGAGTTCCCGAGCCGCGAAGCCGCTGCTACGGCATGGAAAGCATTTCGCGACGATCCGGAATGGCAGAAAGTGTCGAAGGCTTCGGAGGCGAATGGCAAGCTGGTGGAGAAGGTGGATTCCGTGTTCATGAAGGCCACCGACTACGCGCCGGTGAAATAGTCAATGCTCCTCAAGCTGCTTCTCGCTTCTCTGATTGTCGGCGGAGTCTTGGCCGCGCAACCCGCTGTCATCATCAGCAGCGAGTCCGCGGCCGACTCCGCGCCCACAGCCGACCCTGCAAGTCCGCAATGGAAGAACGCGCCTGCCGTCTTCGCTTCGAACGATGCGCTGGGCTCGGCGGTTCCCGGACATCGCACCGAGATTCGGTCTCGCTGGACGAAGGACAGTATCTACTTTCTGTTCATTTGTCCTTACCATGAGCTGTATTTAAAGCCGAATCCAGTCACGGACGCCGAAACGGACAAGCTCTGGAACTGGGATGTGGCCGAGGTGTTCATCGGCTGGGACTTTCAAAACATTTTCCGCTACAAGGAGTTCGAGATTTCGCCCAAGGGAGAGTGGGTGGATCTGGACATTGATCGCAAGAATGCTCTGCCGGGCGGTGGCGTGCCTTGGAATTCAGGGTTTCAATTGAAGACCCGGATTGATGAGGAACGCAAAATCTGGTATGGGGAGATGCGGATTCCGTTCAAGTCGGTCTCAGAAGAGAGGCCGGAAGCGGGCCGGAAATTCAGGGTGAACTTTTATCGGATGCAGGGTCCGCCTCCTGATCGCAAGATGATCGCATGGCAGCCGACTCATGCTCGCAATTATCACGTGCCTGAGGCGTTCGGAATTTTGGAACTTGCGAGATGACTTGTGGGGCAGCCGAGATTGGCTGCCCCACAATTTGTTCGCTAAGTCCCTCACGATGAACAATTTATATGCGCCTGTAATCTTGCGAGCCCTGCGTCGAATACCTCGGGGTGCGTAAGCAGGCTCAAGATCAGGAAAGCCTCCGATTGAAAATCGTAAAAATAGCCGGGCTGCACGAGCACGTTGCTCCGTTCGATCAGATCTAATACCCACTCCTCTTCGGTCCGGATCTTAGGCACTTGAAGAGTCGCATACCAACCGCCTTCCACGTTGCGCAATAGCGCGGGAGAGTCTGCTGCAAGCGACTCCCGAAGCGCGGCAAGGTTACGAGTTGTTCTCTTGACGATCTGATCGCGAACCGTTGTACCTGACCGAAACAGTGTCTGCGCGGCGATCTGGACGGGCGCTCCCACTGACAGGTACGTATCGGCGATCAGTTCGAGCTTTGCCTTGGCTTCGGTGCGGACCGGTTCGGGTCCGCTGACCAGAATCCAGCCCAGCTTAACTTGGGGCAGCGCGGCGACCTTGGAGAGTCCGCTCAGACAAAAGGTAAGGACATCGGAGACGCCGCGAAGCGAAGTCACGCGGTTAGTATCAGCGCCGAACCCATAGTCGGCGAAGACTTCGTCCGAAATCAGCGCCAAGCAATGATCGCGGCAAAACCGGACTAAAGGTTCCAACTCGGACGAATGCAGAAACGAACCAGTGGGGTTGTTCGGATTCACTAGAACTATCGCTCGTGTTCGGTCATTCGCTTGTCGTGCTAGAGCATCGAAGTCGATCTCCCACGTTCCGTGGTAAACGAGCGGATAGGGCGCGACTCGAACCAATTCCATGCCCGCGAGGAATTCGAAAAGCGGGTAGGACGGGCGCGGAACCAGCACTTCGTCGCCAGGATCGGTCAGCAGTTTAAACAGGAACGCGTACGCCTCGCTGGTGCTGGTGGTGAGCAGAACGCGATCCGGCGAAATGGCGCCGCCGTAGTACTCGCAAACAGCCTCGCGAGCCGACCGCATGCCGGCGGGGTTTGGATCATAGCGGAGGATCTGCGGGTCGGAAAATGCCGAAACGATGTCGTGAACCGGATATGACAACTGAGCATTGGTCGGATTCGATTCAGAGAGGTCGAGAATTTCAGTCCCGGCAGCGCGCTTTCTGGCCAGCAACTTCGCGATAGGGTTCAACTGCATGTCCCACTGGAGCCGGCTCGAGAACATATTCCATGATGGCAATTTTTGCGTAAGGGTGAGTATGCGACGCTATCGTAAACTTGTCCAGATCCCGTTTTGCTGGGCCGCCGTTCGCCCTCCTAGGTAGCCATAGGCGTGCCGTGAAATCGATTGCTGCCGGACTTGGGTCTGCACATTCACCTGCATGCGCGAGGACCGGCCCGGCGTCGCGTCGAAGCGACTGGTGATGATCTTGAACTGATCGATGGCATCCTGGCTGTATTGCGGCTCGCCAAAGCCGCCGCTGGCGGAGTTCTGAGTCATCTGCTGCCCGTCCACCTTGATCTGGATTTTTGCGCTATCAGTGGCACCGAGCGGAGAATTGGTCACATCGTTGCTAGTGATCCCGGGCACCAACATTGCGAGTTGAAGATAGTTGCGCCCGTTGAGTGGTATCTTGCTCACCTCCGCCGGGCTGACGTTCCCCTCGATGGTGGAGCTGGCGGTGTCCACCGCAGGCGTGGAAGCCTGGAATGCGACAAAAGAAGATGCGGTCGCTAACTGCAGTGCCACGTCTATTGTAGCTACCTGCCCGACCAGGAGCGAAATCGTCCGTTCGGCTAAAGCGAATCCCGGCACCTCGAAACGCAGCACATGCTTCGCCGCCCGAAGCGTGGGGAATTGATAGAGCCCTTGCGCGTTCTAGAGCGTTGTGGACGTGGAACCTTCATCGCTTGTTGCCGTTACTCTGGCGGCGACGCTTGCCTGGGAGGGGTCGGTGATGCGCCCGGCAATTCCAGTTTGTTGGGCCAGGCACAGACCTGCTGTTAGCGCCGACAATCAATCTCTTGATCATGTGGAGTGTGGAGCGTCAGCAAACAGAACTGGTTGACAAAGCGGGCATCACTTATCCTGTGTTAGCGGAGAGGGAAAGTCAATGCACCGGCCCGCCACTAAATAAAGTCTGCGTTAGAATTCTGTTGTGCTCTCCGGCCCCGCTGCGATCTCGATTCGTGGATTGACAAAGTGCTACGGCAAGCTAATCGCTGTAGATCGTCTTGACTTGGAGATTTCGCGCGGTGAGGTCTTTGGATTCCTCGGGCTGAACGGCGCAGGCAAGACTACCACCATCAGAATCTTACTCGACCTGCTGCGCCCCACCTCGGGCAGTGCCGCCGTCTTCGGGCATGATTGCCAGTCAGACAGCTTGAAAGCCCGCTCCGCCGTGGGATATTTGCCAGGCGAAATGGGAATCTATTCCGATTCGACAGGACAGGAAATGCTGTCGTTCTGGGAGCGAATCGGGGGCAGACCCGTTTCCAGTGAGCATCGACATAACCTGATCGAGCGCTTTGAGCTAAGCGATCGCGATCTTTCGAGAAAGCTGCGCGAGTACAGCACCGGCATGAAACGGAAACTCGGCTTGATCCAGGCGTTTCAAGCCGACCCGCTCCTGCTGATTCTGGACGAACCCACGGAAAGTCTCGATCCCCTCATGCAGGAATCTTTCTATGAATTGCTGGCCGATTCGCGCAACCGTGGGCGCACCGTTTTCATGTCATCGCACGTTCTGCCCGAAGTAGAGCGGGTGTGCGACCGCATCGCGGTGTTGGGGAAAGGCAAGGTCGTATTGCTCTCCTCCGTCGAAGACGCACGGAAACTCGCATCCAGGCGCGTGCGCGTCACATTTCAGCAGGAGACTCCCGTTCCGGCTCACCTGCCGCAGGGTTGCGAGATGATTGACGCGAGCCCTCGCACTTGGATTCTTCGCGTGACGGGGCAGCTTGGTTCTCTTCTTTCGTTTCTTGCGGCGCTGCCCGTGGCGGACCTCGCGATCGAAGAAGCACGACTCGAAGATGTCCTGGTCAAGTACTACCGGGATGGCGCCCAATGACCGTGCTCTTCGCGCTGATCACTCAGGCACTTCGACGGGTCCGCAAGTTTCTCCTGGCCGCCGGCGTGTTGCTGGCCGGGTTCCAGGTTGTCCTCATTCTCCAGGCCAATTCGATTCAAGCTTCCAATTCGTTCGCGCAAATGGCCGACCTGGTCCCTTCATTCGCGCGCGAAGTATTGGGACCCTCATTTGTCGCGTTTCTCACATTCAAAGGGATTGTGTGCCTGGGATATTTTCATCCTGTTGTGATGGGAGCGCTGGTTTCGGTCTGCCTGACATTGGCGACAATTCCGGTCATGGAGATTGAGACCGGATTCATCGATCTTGTGCTGGCGCGGCCCGTAGCGAGGCACTGGATCGTAACCCGGTCCATTTTGGTGGCGCTGATCTCTACCCTCTATTTGCTCGCCATGATGGCAATCGGCACGTGGATCGGTCTAAATCAGTTTGCTGCGAAGGACGCTGGCTGGCCATCGGCTGGCCTCGTTGGTTCGCTGGCGATCAATCTGGGCCTTCTGATGCTCTGTTGGAGCGCGATTACGATGGCGATCGGTTGCGCCTGCCGTCGGAGGGGTTCCGCGGGAGCCATCGCCGGGTTGCTGGCGCTGACGGCGTACCTCACCGACTACATCGGCCGGGCATGGAAGCCGGCGGAATCGGTCGCGTGGCTTTCGCCGTTCCGCTATTACACGGCTTTTGAATTGGTGACGGGCTCGGCTCTGCCCTTAAAAAGCGTGTACGTACTGGGTGGAGTCGCAACTGCTGCCTTCGCACTGGCGTACTTTCTTTACTCGCGAAGAGACATTTCGCACTAATGCAGGCGTCGAAGCCTCGTCTAGATTCCGTTCAGACCGCTGTTCAAGCTTGAACGGAAACAGAATCATAGCGAGGTGAACGTCCAGCAAGACCTCCATCAGGCGGATCATGCGGGTGTCGTGGATTTTGATGCCGGGAAACTTCGCCGTTCCAACGGTGATGGGCAGGGCCAGCCATGCAGAAGGGGAAAGTCGACGTGGACATTGAGGCACTGCGCCTGAAACCCGGCGAAGCGGTCTGTAATCTGGAGGAACTTTTCCGAACCTCCTCCAGATGGCTCAGGCCTTTCTTCAGCCCAAAGTCGGTGAGATTGTTGGAGCAGGCTTCATTGCGCAGGAACGTGGAGAACTTCTCATGTTGTTTGATGAAGCGTTCTTCCAGTATGCCCGGAAAATGGGATGGCCGTGTTCGATCCGCTCCACCGTCGTGTTCAGCTTGCCCTTCATCTTCTTTGTGATCCGGCCGCCCAAGATCTCAGAGATCTTGTTGGCGGTCATCCGCCATAAACCGATCTGGCAGGAACGCTCAAAGATTTTGTGGATCGGAAGATGCCGTTTGAAGATAAAGTTCCGGCAGTACTCGATCTGGTTCAGGGCGTAGAACCGGCTCAGATTCATCGCCGCCCGTTCTCGTTTGGAGAAGCTGGAGTCAAGCCGCAGAGTCCAGTGATCCAGGCGCTTCTGGATCACGCCGGAAGTGAAGCGATCAGCCGCCTGCAATGCCGCCACATCGGACACCTTCAGGATCGCGTTGTCGTTCTTGCGGAACGCAACTTTCTCACGCTTCAGTTCCCGCTCAATGAAGTTGTGGCCGTTCAAATAGTACGTGGCCTGAAACGGAAAGAACGATGCCACACGGTGAATCGAGAGTCCTCGTATTTACCCAAAGCCTGGGCGTCGATTGGAATTCGACTGGCCACAACTGGACCGGATGGAGTCAACTACCGAACCGATCGTCTAACCTAGATAAAATTCAATGATTTAGACGATGGTGGGCGCGGCAGGACTCGAACCTGCGACCTCCTGCGTGTGAAGCAGGCGCTCTAACCAACTGAGCTACGCGCCCTGAACTCGGGGCGAACCTCGATTTTACTACAGTGTGCCAGGAGATCTTTGCGGAATTCAAGCAGCGGGACGAAAGTGAAGGTCCACCGAATATAACGCCAGATTGACATGCACCAAGTACAGTACCTCAATCTTAAATGCATCCCCGGTTTTCGACACTCGCACATCGTCAGTATGAACCGGCAGCCCGAGTTCTGCCGCCTTGCTCACGACATTCGCCCGTACCACCTCGGCCGATTTCTGCGATGTTGCCGCATCCGCGCCCAAATCGTTCAAATATTGCTGCAATTTCCAATTCTCGAAATAGGGAGGCAGCAGCAACACCCCGATCAGCGCCAGCGCGGCCAGCACCAAGATTCCCCCGGCCATCCGCATTAACGCTTTTCTCCAAGCGACTCCAATTCCTTCCAGATGTCGTCATCGTGCGGCTGCCAATCCGGTTTCTTTGCGCCGCTTAGTTCCACTTCTGGAACCTTCAAGGTGCCATGCCCATAGATGCAAATGTATTCCATTCGCGGCTGTCCTTTGAGAAACATATTGGGCCACGATCCCGCGGAAACGGGCATCCTGAGCCAACGCAGGCAGGTCCGGCAGCGATAGCGCTGATCCCAAGCGACCAAGTACAGCACGCCGACGCTGATCAGAAAATAGAGCATCATGGCCGACGTGTACGCTAAGTCGCGCGCAAAAGCGTCGTGCCGCGGCGGAAACAGCAGTTGGATGCCTCGCCCAAGCAGCCACATGAAAGCCCACGCGACCGCCAGCTTCGCCAAGCAATAGCCCCAATACTTCATGACTGTTGGACTCCTTCGATTCCGCCCTCGTTCCCGCCTTCAATTTCTAAGAAGGTTGCGTGCCAAGAAAACAACATTCGCAGGCCGCTCCGCCAGTCGCCTCATGAAATATGGATACCACGCGCTTCCGTAGGGCACGTACAAACGCATGCGAAATCCTTCTTCCACCAAGCGCCGCTGCAGATCCCGCCGGATTCCATAGAGCATCTGAAATTCGAAGCGCTCTGGGGCTATCTTCTTCTGACGCACGTGCTGCAGCGCTTGTTCGATGATCTTTTCATCATGACTTGCGATGGCGGGGTACGAGCCGGTGTCGAGCAACTGCTTCATCAGGAGGACGTAATTCGCGTCTACTTCGCCCTTTCTTGGAAACGCAACTTGAGGCGGCTCCTTGTATGCTCCTTTGCACAAACGGACCGGAACTCCTCGGCGGCTGAGGTCGGCGATATCATCGGCGCTCCGATAAAGGTAGGCCTGAATCACGGCGCGGACGCATTCGTATTTCTCGTGCATCGCTTTCACGATTTGCAGGGTGCGGTCCACGTATTCGCTCGCTTCCATGTCGATCTCCACGCGGCTGCCGATCGCCTTTGCCCGCGCCACGAGTCCATCCACGTTGGCCTGACAATCTTTGAGCGACAGATCGATTCCAAATTGCGAAAGCTTTATGGAAACCGTCGCCTGCAAGCTTTGTTCTTCGATGCGCGCCAGCGCCTGCATATAGGCATCGCACGACGCCTCCGCATCCTGGAGCGTTGTAACGTTCTCGCCCAGGCAATCCAGCGTGGCCAGAATACGCTCGGCGTTTAGCTTGCGGATCACCTCGATCTCCTGATCGAGTGTTAGACCTGCCACGAACCTTGACGTGACCCGATCTGTGATTGGCGACGTTTCTACCCAGTGTCGAAGCCAAGCTTGTCGCGAGAGAAACAGCAATCCGCTGCGCAGCACTGCTTTCAGAATAGCTTGCTAGTGCATGTGCCAACCGCCATCCACGTTCAACGTCTGACCGGTTAGTCCGTCGCTTAATTCCGACGCGAGGAACAGCGCTGTGCGCGCCACGTCGAGCGGGAGGATGCGCCGCTTTAGGCTTTGGTTGTCCACCATGGCTTGAGCCTGCTGGTCCGTCACAAAGTGCTTCTCGGATTTAGTACGAATCGCGCCCGGGGTGATGCAATTGACGTGGACATTGCTCTCGCCGAACTCCCGAGCCAGCGAACGAGTCAGCCCGATCACACCACCCTTCGATGCCACGTAGTGGCTGAGGTCTGGCGTGCCAAGGTGAAAGGTCACCGACGAGATGTTCACAATTTTGCCCGATTGTTTCGCCAGCATTTCGGGCGCGATTGCTTTGATGCAGTGGAACATGCTCTTCAGGTTCACGTCCTGCATCTGATCCCATTCCGCCTCGCTCATGTCTATGAATCTGCGACGGGGAAAGATGCCGGCGTTGTTTACCAGGATGTCAATCCGGCCAAACTCGGCGAGCGCGGCACTGCATGCGTTGTTTATGGACGGGGCACTGCAAACATCGACGGCGATGGCACGCGCGAAGCCGGATTCTGAGCGGATCGACTCGGCGGTGGCGCTGTTCTTTACGGCAGCAATATCCAGCAGAAACACTTTCGCGCCCTCAACTGCAAAAAGCCGGGCGATAGCTTCCCCGATGCCCGCCGCCGCGCCCGTAATGAGAGCTACTTTGTCGTAGAGGAGCACTTACCTTGAGGCTGTTTGGTTGCGACGGAGCAAAGCAATGCCGAGCAGTGCGGTCAGGCTAAGACCTGCGAGTGGAAGGGTGCCCGGCTCCGGGACCGCCACCAGCGCTGCCGAATTCAGGGGCCCTACGATCAGCACGCCAGGGTCGTGAAGAGCTGGATAGTCCTCGTCGTAGTTGCCAAGAGTGAGGGAAAACGCGTTGCTCGCGGCATCGTGCAGAACCAGCGGGGTGATAGCATTCATCGTGCAGTTAGCCCCGGTTCCCTGAATGCAGACACCAGAACCGTAGCCGACTCCATAATATCCAGTGAACACTGTAGGCCCGATTGCGGCAGCCGTAAAGTCGGGCGATGCACCAAGAAAATCGCCGATGATGCCAGCGCCGTCCTGAGGAGGCTGCTGGAGTATGCCGACAGCATAGTGACCGGGTGTAAAGCTATTCTGGTCGAAGAGGGCAACCGTGATGCCTGCCGTTGGATTCGTGGTGATCGTGTCAATAGTGTATAGCTTCCCGCCGATCGTAATTGTGGCCAATGAAGGCGCGTAAGCCCGAAATCCCGCAAAGGGAGGTGGCGTGGGTGGAGATGGAGGCGCTAGATTCGGACTGCTCGTATTAAAAAACGCGTTGATTGTGAACGGGGTTGCCGCAGTGAAGGGGCTGGGGCTGACCTGCGATGCCGGATTAAGCGAATTCTGAGTGTTGAAGACACCGGTGTAGATTAACTCGAGATACGCACCTTGCGCGCAAGTCGGTGTGAGAGCCAATGCTAATGCGAACGCGGCTGTCACCATCCAGGCGGGAGGGCTCGGAAAGGCTACTTTGTTTTTCTTCAAGAGGGACACTCTCCATGTGGGTTTTTACTACTTACCGGCGTAAGTGTACCACGCGATTGGCAAATAACTAACCTAACTAGTTTGGTTAGGTATGTTGGTACGCGGATCACTTAGTAACTAGAGCGGGCGCAACAGACTTCCCAACTCCGCATCCACCGGTTGGGCGCGCACCTCGCTCCAGGTCGCCTGCTGAACGATGCGGCCGTTTGAAAGCACTGCTACTCGGGAGCAGAGCCGCTCCAAAATTTCGGATTCATGATCCACCACGATCATGCTGAATGCGATCTCGCGCTTCCACTCCAGGAGATCGCCAATCAACTCCCGCACAAGATGCCGATCCAGCCCCGTGAAAGGCTCGTCTAGCAAGACCAGCGGAGGTCGGCGGGCAAGCATCCTCGCAACGGATACACGACGCGCTTGGCCGCCTGAAATTTCCGATGCGGACGCCTTCCAAATATCGGACAAGCCCAATCTATCTCGAAGGCGGTCGATCCAAGCACGTTCTTCCACCCCGATCCCCGAACCCAGTCCGAACGAAATGTTGCGCTCTACGCTCAAGTGGGGGAACAGATGCGGATCCTGAGTGAGGTAGCCCACGTTTCGTGCATGTAGCGGCATCGGCGGGGGAAAAAAGCGTCGCCCGTCGAACGAAACGTCACCGTCATCGGGCTGATCGATTCCCGCGATGCACGAGAGAATCGTACTCTTTCCCGAACCGGAAGCGCCGAACAGCGCCAGGCAACCGCCCTTCTCAATCGTCAAATCAACGTCGACGGTAAGATCGCGCCGACGCTTCCTAATTCGGGCTTCAAGCATGCGGTTTGCGCTGCGCTAAGAAATGCACAACCCAGGGAAAGGGCAGAGCGGTGAAAATGAAAATGACGAGCAGCGGCATCACGGCAGGCAAGCCGAAGCTCTCCAGATTGATCCAAAGCTGCACCGGCATTCCGGAAGGATAATACGACGTGATCACGACGGCTCCGAACTCGCCCAGTGCGCGCACCCACGCTACGCTCAGCGCAACCGCGAGACCTAGGCGAGCCATGGGAAAAGTGATCTTCCAGAACACGGCTGAGGGAGCTTGCCCCAGCAACGCAGCGTGCTTTTCCAGCATGACCGGCACACTATCGAAGGCTGCCACCGCGCCCAGAACGTAGTATCCAATGCTGACGTAAACCTGAGTGCCAACAAACGCAGCGGGACTGTTTGTCGCACGGATGCCCGCGTGTTCGAGCCAACCGCCCGCAACGCCTGCCGGACCGAATGCGATGGAAAGCAGAATGCCCAACGCCAATGGCGGCAGCAAAATAGACAGCAGCAGCAAGGCCTGCCACCACAACCGCTCCCTCAAACGGGTTCGAGCAATATAGACTGCAATGGGAGTTCCTGCCAGCACCACGATCATCATCGCCAGGGCGGTGAGCCCGAGCGACACGCGTATGGATGCCATACTTGGCCGTGCAACTTCTGCGTCCCAGCGCCACGGTCCGATAGGCGCCACAAGTCCGGAGAAAGGGTAGAGCAGAACACAGGCGAAGAGCGCCACCCCTGCACGCTTGAGCCAGCGCGAGGCCTTCACGAAGACGCCGGCGGATCGTAGCCGTGGCTGCGGAACACGTTTTGAGCCGATTCTCCCTGCAGCCATTCTACAAATCGCGCCGCATCCGCCAAACGACTGGATCCCGTCAAGGCCGCTGCGTAGTAGATCAGCGGTTCGGGACGATACGTCTTTCCGTTCAGCGTCAAGCTGGCCGCATTGTAAGCCTCTGGGCGACCGCTGAGATTAATCTGTTTCGGCAAAGTCACATAGGGCAGCCCGAATGCGGCAGGCTGAACTTTATAAGCCGACGCTGCATCGAGCTGTCCGCTTTGGAGGCGCGCCTGCACCGACGATTCGGTAAAAATCTGTGCTGAATTAACATCGGAGCCCAGGACGCGCGGGACAAGATCCGGCTGGTTATAGTAGCGGGCCGCGAGCTGCATCACGAAGATGATGTTCCGGCCCTGTGGATCAGTGGCTGGATCGGTGCGGCCAAATCGCAGTCCAGGCTCCCGCAGGACTTGCCACCACGGCTTAGCCGTTCCCTGAGCGAAGCGGCCAATCGGGCTGTAAGCGATCACCATCTCGGTGCGCGCGATGGGTACGGACTTGGTCGCCTTCCGCGCTCCCACCACAAGATCCATAGGACTCGGAGTGATGGAGATAAACACGTCGGGGCGAATACTCTCGCTCACGATCAATTGGGCCAGGCCGCTAGCGCCTTGAGCCCTGCCCTGAGTAGTAAAGCCCAAATCTTTCTTAGCGGCTTGTCGGATGGGGCCTTCCATCACTGAAGCCAAGGATCCCGCATAAGCTACTTCCAGCGTCGTCGTTCCTTTCAGAATGAGCGCGGACCCGATACCCGTGAGAAATTCGCGACGTCGCATGGCTTAACTTGGACTCATTTTCGCACGACACTGTCGTGTATGGCTCACACTCAAATACCAGCAATAAAATTCATGCTTTTGTAACCCGTTTGTTGCTTTCCGCTGATACCGTGAACATGATGAAAAAGTTAAACTCCTCTCGGGTCGGCGTAGTGCTTTCCTCTGGCATTGTTCTATGGGCGGCTGTTGCCGCTTTCGCGCAAACAGGCGCGTTTTCGGGCTTCAGTCCCGGGAATCTGGTAGTCACGCGCACTGTGTACACCGGCACGGCTTCCACGATCGCGGTCGGCCAGCCACTGCCACCGGTTTGCCCTACTACGGCAGCTTGCGGAACCGCCACGGCCACTGACAACGGAGCCTATCCATCCCTGGCGAGCTCCAGCAATGTATTTAACAACAATAAGGTCGACGGAAGCTTCGGCATCACCTCGCCCATTTTCCTGGATCAGATTAAGACTGATGGAACTCCAGTGAGCACCCTGGCGATTCCCGCCAACCTAGTCACAACTAGCTTCAGTTCGAAATCCGAACTGGCGGCGAATCTGTCGCCGGACGGGACAGCGCTCACGTTCGCAGCCTATATCGCTCCTCCAAATTCGGTGGATGTCTCGAACTCCAACACGCCCGGCGTCTACGATCCCACCAATTCCGCAGGCGGCAGCTACTATCGGGCCGTCGCTCAGGTGGGCGCAAACGGGGCCATCCAGGTCACTCCGACCAATGGATACAGCGGAAACAATGGTCGTGCGGTGATTCTGGCGAATGGGCTGTACTACCTGGCTGGCAATTCCAACAATGGCGCCGGCACGCCAGCGGACGTGATCGCTTCTACCGGGGTACAACTCGCGACCCCGGGTCAAGGGCCTTCCACTTCACCCATCCCGGTCGGAAACTTTTCTATCACTCAGGTGAACGATCCTACGACGGGCAAACCCTATGCCGCCGACAAGTTAGGCAAGGATAATAATTTTCGCGGTCTTACCATTTTCAACAACACTCTGTATGTCACTAAGGGCAGCGGAGGGAACGGGATCAACACGGTCTATCAAGTCGGGGCATCTGGCAGTCTCCCCACCTTGGCGAACGCCGCGAGCGCGCCAATCACGGTTCTCCCCGGTTTTCCAACTACACTGGCCAAGAACTCGGACGCGAGCAATCCATTCGGAATTTGGTTTGCCAACGCGAACACGATGTATGTAGCCGATGAAGGCGATGGAACCACAGCCAACGCCGCCGTGAGCAAGATCGCCGGCCTTCAGAAATGGAGCCTCGTTGCGGGAACCTGGAAGCTGGACTACGTTCTTCAGAACGGTCTCAATCTAGGCCAGCCATACAGCGTCGCAAACTATCCCGTTTCGCTCAACCCCGCTACCGATGGCCTGCGCAACTTGACAGGCAAAGTGAACAGCGACGGCACCGTCATGCTTTGGGCCGTTACTTCGACGGTAAGCGCAAACGGCGATCAGGGCGCCGATCCGAACAAGCTGGTTTCTATCACGGATGTTCTGGCCAATGTAGATCCCGCTACGGCGTCCACCGAAAAGTTCACCACGATCAAGAGCGCCGCTGCTGGCGAAGTCCTGCGCGGCGTCTCATTCACCCCGGTGGCGGGAGCAACTCCTATGCCGAACGTTCCCTACATCTCTTCCGCCGCCAATCCGAGCGGGTTGGCCATTGCGCCGGATTCGCTGGCCACGGTCAACGGGATCGGTTTGGCTACTGGAACGGCTGGTTCTGCGCCCACTCCGTTTCCGACCAGCTTCGGCGGCAGTTCCCTCTCCCTGGTGGATTCCACCGGAAAAGTTTTCGCCGCGCCGCTGCTATACGTCTCTCCGACGCAGATCAATTTCCAAGTGCCGGCAGGCATCGCACCCGGGCCGGCGCAGCTGATGGTCACCAGCGGCGACGCGACCAAGTCCGCTGGAACGGTTCAGATTGCGGCGGTAGCTCCTGCCCTATTCACGCTCAATAACGTTTCGTTGGCGGCCGCCGACGTTGTTCGCATCGCTGCCGACGGCACTCGAACATCGCAGGCCGTGTACTCGGTGAATTCAGGCGCGATTGTCGCAAATCCGATCAATCTTGGCAGCGCCTCCGATCGCGTTTATCTCGAGATTTACGGAACCGGGTTGAAGGGTGCCGGAACCGCAAACGTGACCGCTACTATCGGCGGCGTAAGCACTCCGGTGCTCTATGCGGGTCCGCAGGGTGCCTTTGCGGGATTAGATCAAGTGAACATTCAGATTCCCTCAGCGCTCGCGGGCAAGGGCAACGTAAATATCCAGCTTACTGCGGCGGGTATTTCGCTGAACCCGGCTGAAGTTACGATTCAGTAGCCCTGGGAGCCGAGGGCGGCCCTGCCTCCCCGACTCGCTTGGAAAAGGGGGGCACAATTAAAGCGCGCTCAGCTTCCGACGCGCTTCCGCCAAACTGAAATCGAGCCAGCCTCTCTCATTCGTATTCTTGCAAGCGGCGATCAGCGCCTCGATCGCCGCTGCCTTGGCAGTCAACGCAGCCTTATTCCCGGGATCGGCATTCAGCGCCGCGTCCAACAACCGCAGCGCCTCCACCGCCCGTCCTTGCTGAATCCGCTCGACGGCCAACTTCACCACCGGCGCGGGTCCGCCAGCTAAGCGAACTAAATCAGGATCCGCTGCATTCGGCGATAAATCGTACATGTTGGCGGGATTCAAATCGAACCACCCGACGTAGCCGTCGTAAATCCCGCGCACCGACCAAGCCACCTTTCCGTAGGACTCGCCAACATCCAGATTGACTGGCAGGCGCACCTCCCGCATCAGGGTAAACACGTCCTTGCCATCGTTCATGCCCTTGACCACGGCATCGTGAACATGTTGGATCGCATCGCGCGATTTCGTAAGCTGAGCCGTGATTTCCGGATTCCCGCGCACTACGGGACCATGGCTTGGAAGCACCAAGTCAGGCTTCAGCTTCAATACCGTGTTGAGCGAATTCACGTAATCCAGCGCCCATCTGGGTTCGGTGCCCCGGAGCGTATAGATGTTCGGAAACGACTCGTAGTAGTTGTCACCCGTGAAGGCCGCCTTGAGCTCCGGAATCCAGACAGTCAAATGATCCGGCGTCTCGCCCGGCGTGTGCATAAACTGGAAGGTCATGCCGCCTAGCGAGAATTCGTATTTGTCGTCAAACAAAATAGTCGGTTCAATCTTGGCGGCGTAATTTCCCGCCCACGGACCGGGTTGCGGGATGTTCAGCGCGAACTGAGCCGCGTTCCGCCTTGCATAAAATGCTTCCAGGCGCTTCTGATAATTCATGAACTCGACATGGTTCTTCTGCGCGATAATCTGAGTCCCCGGTTGTTTCCAAAGAGGGACGCCGCCCGTGTGATCCCCGTGTCCGTGCGTCAGGATAATGTAACGAATCGGCGCATCGTTGACTTGTTTAAGCAGCCTCACATGCCGGGGTGCCTGGGTCACGATCGACGTATCGATGATGACGTTGCCTTCAGGAGTGGTCACCATATAGGTGTTGCCGAAGCCAATCGCCTGATAGATCGCCTCGTTTATTTTGAGAGCAGCCTTCTGATCGGAGCCCTGCGACAGGAGTTTCCGAGGGTTTTCGGCGGTCATTTGCGCTAGGGAAGGGAAGCCACAGACGCCAAGAAGCGCAATGCAAATCGCGTGACGCATGGCCACGAGTATATCCAAAGCTGCCTAGCGCTTCTTGAGCCAAAGATCCAGAAATTTATCTTCGAGATCCGGTGTCACTTGCGCCGCGATGTCCACCTTGGTCTGTTCGTTGTTCACTTGGATAGCATCGTAAAGCTTCAGCATGTCCGGCTGATTGTCGGGCGTACTAAGCCTACCCAACCCGACCACGCCTTTGATTGCATCGCGCACCCGCTTGGCATCGGCGGGAGTCCTGCAATCCAAGTGGGCGGCAAAAGCGAAGCCATCCCTCAAGTTGATCCCCAGACTTCCGCTCTCGATCCCTTTGAACACGCGCAGGAGCTGCCCGATGTTACTCTCTTCCGGCACTCCCAAATTCAACTCTGCCAATCCACCGGTAAAAACGGCCCAAATTTGGCTGCTGGAGCCGATTCCCGCAACCTTCGCCTTCAAAGCGGGTGGCAAACCCTCGCTCCGGGCATTCCTATTGTCCAGCAGGGTACGCAACTCGGCAGTGCGGCCAGCGGCAGCGGTTGACTTATTCAAGAACAGCACCGCGGTCTGTTCGTTGCCGAAGAGGCTGGACCCTTTATACTCAAACCGCTTCGCGCCCTCAATTTGAATCCGGGGCTCTTCCTCGCCGTTGCCAAATTTGCCTCGAGCGAGGAATAACCCTGTCTTGCCGTTCGAGCAAGATAGAATCTGCCAGAGATCCTTGCGCGGATCCACGCCGGTCTTTTTCGCGAACTCGTCCAACTGCGGAAGATTCACCGCAGTCAAATATTTTTGGAACACATGTGTGGTCCGGATACTGTTCATGTCAGCGCCCATCGCGAAAGTCGTGTCTGCGGGCACTAGCGTTTCCAGCGCGGAATCGATGGCCACCGTCTTTGGCTTGGAGGGACGGCACGCACAGAGAGCGAGTGCGAGCGATAAGCCGATTGCAGCCCGCATCAAAAATCCCTCTTGCGAAAGACCAGGACCGCGGTTCCCAACACCAGAGCGCCGAAAACAGCTGACGTCCAGATCGGCATCGCCACATCCACTGGATCGTGTTGGATCAGATTCAGCGTCGCCCTTCCCATATCGAACACCTTGGGAACGCAATAATAGAAAGTTCGCCAAACGTTGCGCGACCATTCGGAAGACAGCAGCTTCAGCATGGTGCTCGTCTGAGCCAAAATCGGGCTCATGATCATCAGCGCGATGGTCACCATGGTAGCTAAGGCCGCGCTCTCAAACAGCACGCCTACCAGCACAACCACCGTGAGCAGCACCGCGAATACAAATATTGTGGTTGCAATGGACACCAGAAAGGCGCTCGACCAAATCCCTGTCTTTATGCCCAGAATCACCCAGACTGCCGTTACCAGGTAAGCCACGTTGCACGCAACCACGAGCACGTTTCCGACATACCGTCCCAGCAGAATGTGCACGCGCGATACAGGCTTCGAAAGGAGCAGCTCAATGCGGCCCGGCTCCAGGATGCTGGGGGTTAAACCGGCCGAGGCGAAGACCGAGAGAAACATGCTCCAGGTGTAGAGGAAGGTGGCGACGATCGCCTGCGTGCTTCGAACCCACTTGTCCACGTCGCTTACGCGATTAACGGTTCGGCCGAACAGGGTGACGGTGGCCATGGCGCCCTCGACAATATCGATATTCAGCAAGAAAAGGAAGAACAGAATCATCACCGTCGAGAGGCCGAAGAGTCCCCAGAAGATTTTGCGGGCCAGAGCCTCGCGAAACGTATCTTGAATCAGCGCGAGCGTGGCAATCATGGTTGCGTGTGGCCTTGGACAGTTTTTACAAACACCTCTTCCAGCGTGCTCGTTGTGGGGGTTAGCGCTTCCACTTCGCAATGCTGCGCCCGGAGCAGATCGAGCGCTTGATTGGCATCTTCCCGGTTGCTGAACTGGAAGTCGCACAGCCCGTCGCGAGTGTTGACGGAAACAGCTCTTGTCGCCAGCTCGCTCCGAAGCGTATCTGTCATCTGCGTCGCGGTAAGCCGATAGCCTTTCCCAGCGGTGAGATCTTTGACTCTACCTGCCAGCGCCACCTCTCCCTTATGCAGAATCGCCACTTCATGGCAGAACAGTTCTACTTCCACCAGCAGGTGGGAGTTGATAAAGATCGTCACGCCTTTCGCTTCGAGTTCGCTGAGGATAGCGCGAATGTCGCGGCGTCCCACCGGGTCCACTCCGTCCGATGGTTCGTCGAGGATGAGCAGCGAGGGCGAATGAATTAGCGCTTGCGCGAGTCCAACCCGCTGCAGCATGCCTTTCGAATATTTACCGAGCCGAACGTCGCCCCATTGATCCAGTCCCACTTGCGCGAGAAGGCCGGGAATCAATTTCTTTCGCTGGCCTGATGGCATGCCAGATAAGCCCGCGTAGAGGTCCAGCATTCCGTCGCCGGTGAGATAGGTTGGAAAGCGGTGGTTTTCCGGCAGGTATCCGATGGGGCGGCGAGCCTCGGCGTCCGATGCGTTGCGCCCGAAGATTCTAGCGGATCCGGACGTTGGATGTACCGCCGAGAGGAGCATTTTCACGAAGGTTGTTTTGCCAGCTCCGTTCGGCCCGAGCAGGCCGAAGGTGGCTCCGCGAGCAACGTTGATCGAGATCCCATTCACCGCCCGAACTTCGCGACGCTTCCAAGGCGTGCGAAATACTTTGGTGAGACCCGAGGTCTCAATGGCAAAGTCGGAAGGCATCTCTCACCAGGATACGCCGTAGAAAGGAGTTGTCCAGAATTGACAATTACTGTTAACGGCTTTATCGTATTTGTTTGAACGTCAACCTTGGCGCAACGCTCGATCAGTTCGTCGCCGATCTCTTGAAGACAGGCGTATACCAGTCCCAAAGTGAGATCCTGCGGGAAGGGTTGCGGCTACTGAAGGACCGCGAAGACTTAAAACAACTCCGATTGGCCGAGTTGCGCAAAGAGATCATAATTGGAATAGCAGAGGACAAGAGGGGCAAGTTCGTAGACGGCGACGAAGTTTTCAAGCGCATCCGAGCCAAGAGCGCAGCGCGAAAGGTCGAAGCCAAGTGAAGGCCTTTTCTCCTGATGCCTCGTGCAGAGCAGGACATTGAAGACATTTGGCAGTATATCGCCACCGAGAGCACCATGGCGGCAGACCGTGTGCTTGAGCGTATCGAAACGGCGTTCCAGGGAAGCGCGACCACTGCGGATTTTGCGCGTCCTGAGCGCATCCCGCGATGTTCAGAGTATCCTGAGTCTCGGTTCTTCACACGAAGAGCCGTACGAGCAATGAGTGACTTGGTAACGCCAGGCTCATTCCCGGTACAATAAACCCTTCTGACCCATCCACCAAAAATGGCCGCCACAGCGCAGGTTGATCGCGACGCGGGCTTCGTCCGCGGGCTGAATCTTTTCGACTCCACCATGATCGTGATCGGAGTCATGATCGGATCGGGCATCTTCATCGTCTCGGCCGACATGTCCCGCCTCATCGGAAGCCCCGGGTGGCTGCTGGCCGCGTGGGCCTTCAGCGGTCTTCTCACCATCACCGCGGCGCTATCCTACGGCGAACTCGCCTCCATGATGCCCCGCGCGGGTGGAATGTACGTCTACCTTCGCGAAGCGTATTCGCCGCTGATGGGTTTCCTCTACGGCTGGACCTTGTTCACCGTAATTCAAACCGGCACCATTGCCGCCGTCGCCGTGGCATTCGCCCGATTCCTAGCGATCCTGTGGCCTCCCATCGGCGAAACTCACTATCTCATTCCGCCGATCCACATTACGCAAGGCTACGCGCTATCCCTTTCCACTGCGCAACTGGTAGGAATCCTGGTGATCGCGCTTCTCACTTGGACGAATAGCCGCGGACTGGAATATGGCCGCTTCGTGCAAAACATCTTCACCAGCGCTAAAATGATCGCC
This sequence comes from Bryobacterales bacterium, assembly GCA_038225555.1. Classification (GTDB taxonomy): domain Bacteria; phylum Acidobacteriota; class Terriglobia; order Bryobacterales; family Bryobacteraceae; genus JANXQZ01. Next base: position 191,964 of record JBBRRB010000002.1, on the reverse strand, counting down.
GTCGCGGCGCTGATCCTGGCCGGGTTGTTCCTGGGTCGAAACGCCGCCGCCGTTCAATCCAATTTCCACAATATGTGGTCGCTCGGGAATTATGACCCGTCCCTGGGGGTAGTCTCGGGCAGCGTATTCGGGCTGCTAGTGGCAATCTGCGTGTCGCAATCAGGTTCGCTATTTGCAGCCGACTCCTGGCACGATATCACGTTCATCGCGGGCGAGGTTCGCAATCCGCGCAAGAACCTGGCCCTCGCAATGGCCTTCGGATGCGGGGCCGTAATGCTGCTGTATTTACTCGTGAATCTCGCCTATTTGCTGGTCTTGCCGTTACCCGCAATCCAGAACGCACCCGCCGACCGCGTCGCCACCGCGATGCTGCAAGAGATCTTCCCCGGCCTCGGCACCTCCCTCATGGCGATCGCCATCATGGTCTCGACATTTGGCTGCATCAACAGCTTGGTGCTGGCTGGCGCGCGCGCTTACTACGCAATGGCCCACGATGGACTGTTCTTCGCATCGGCGGGCAAGCTCAATCAGGCGCGCGTGCCAGCCTGGTCGCTGCTGATGCAGGGCATCTGGGCGGTGTTCCTGGTGCTGCCGCGCACCTACGACGTGAGCACGAAGCAGTACGGCAGTCTCTACAGCAACCTGCTCGATTACGTGATCTCCGCTGCTTTGATTTTTTACATTCTCACCATCGCAGCGGTGTTCCGGCTGCGCATCACGCAGCCTGATGCCGACCGCCCTTACAGGATCTGGGGATACCCGCTCGTGCCGGCTTTTTACATCCTGGGGGCATCCGTGGTGCTGATCATGCTGTTCGCATATCGTCCCGCAACCACTTGGCCCGGACTCGCCATCGTACTTTCGGGCGCACTAGTCTACTCGCTAATTCGCAAGCGTTAGTCGATGCGGTTTTCCAGCATGATCACAGCCGTCGACGCTCACGCGTGCGGCGAACCCGGACGCGTAATTACCGGCGGCGTCCTGGATGTCCCTGGCAAAACGATGTTCGAGAAGAAGACGTATCTCGAAACCCAAGCCGATCATATTCGCAAGCGCATGCTGAAGGAGCCGCGAGGCTACCCCGCGCTGTGCTGCAACGTAATTCTCCCGCCTTGTCACCCGGATGCGGACGCGGGATTCGTGATCATGGAGCAGATGGAATATCCGCCCATGTCCGGTTCCAACACGATCTGCGTTGTCACCGTGCTGATCGAAACCGGCATGGTGCCGGTTCGCGAGCCTAAAACTCTGCTAGCTCTGGACACGCCTGCGGGTTTGGTCCGGGTTGAGGCGGAGGTGCGGGACGGCAAGGTGAAGAAGGTCAATTTTCAAAATGTGCCAGCGTTCGTGGTTCACTTGGACGCCACGGTGGACGTGCCCCAGTTCGGCACGGTACAAGTCGACGTTGCGTACGGAGGCATGTTCTATGTCATCGCCGACGCTGCTGCGCTCGGATTTCGCCTCACGCCCGATGAGGGGCGCGACATTGTCCGTGTAGCGGAAATGATCAAAGCGGCAACGCGCGAACAGCTTCCGTGCCAGCATCCGGATAACCCCGGCATCTCGGGCGTCAGCATCGCGCAACTCGCCGGTCAGCCCCTTGGTCTGGAGACACATGGGAGGAATGCGGTGGTAGTTTCCACGGGTAACTTGACCGGCGTTTTGGATCGTTCCCCGTGCGGCACCGGAACGTGCGCCAGAATGGCTGTGCTGCATGCGAAGGGGAAGCTGCCGTTGCATCAAGACTTTGTTCATGAGGGTATTTTGGGCACGACTTTTACAGGTCGGCTGATAGAGGAAACAAGCGTTGGCCCGTATGCGGCGGTGACGCCAACGTTGTCCGGACAAGCCTGGATTACGGGATTCGCCCATTACGTGCTCGATCCCGAGGACCCTTTCCCGGAAGGCTTCACTGTGGGCGATATCTGGGGGTAAGATGGATGCCCCATGTTATTGTTGATAGGTATCGGAGCCGGTAGCTCAGTTGGTAGAGCATCGCACTTTTAATGCGGTGGTCGCGGGTTCGAGCCCCGCCCGGCTCACCACTTTATTTTCATTACGGCGCAAACTCCGTTCTTGCAATAGCGCGCGACCCTTCGCGACACAGGGCAAAGCGCCCGGTGGCAGGCTTTGCGATCCGGTGCAAGACCGGATGGAAATGAGTCTTTCCTGGCTACTGAATCACCCCACGTCCCACCGGAGATCCATTCGCCGCCAAAAGAACCGGGGCTCCCATCATCGGTGAGCCAAGCAGCGGCCCATCGCAATACCCGCTGCCATCCGGACCAACGTAGCAAGGCGCCGTCTCATTGCCAAGAGACGTTGGAACGTTGACCGTCATCCCTTTTGTAGCTCCCTGGAGAGTGGCCGACACTCGCAGCCCGCGATGCTGTGCGGTGGTGAACTGAATCCCGCCCAAACTCTGCTTTCCATCCAAGGTCGTCAGTTCCGCGTGCGTTCCCGGCTTTGCGTCCACCCGGGGCGACGGGTCCCAGTACACAATGATGCCGTTGTTGCCCGTGGTGGCATCGTTCGCGTCCACCGGAAATTGCCGGGTCCCCACATAGACAAAGTTATCAAGCGGATTCACTCCCGGGCCTTTAGCACTCCGCCCCGTGCATTGCACCCCCACCAAGTTCGCCTGACCCGCAGCAGGCGCGTTGAATACGCCAATCAACGGATAACTCTTAACCGAATCGATCGGGCAGCCAGTGGAGGCGATGTTATTGCCGCCCGACCCCGTGTAGAAGTTGCGGGTGTTCGGATTGTACGCCGTCAAGTCTGTTCCAGTGATATTGGCGAACGTCTTGATCACCGCGCCCCCCTTGCCGAGGTCGAGCGTCACTTGCCCTCCAGGGCTGCATCCCAGCAAAGCGACATTGCTCACCGGGTCGATCTCCACTCCATGCGGGGTGCAGTCCGGCGTCAGGTATTTGGCCGTGATTGAATTGCTGACCGGATCGAATACGTACAAGCCCTTGCTCTTGCCCATGTTGTCACCGTCGGTGATGGCTTGGTAAATGAGTCCGTCATTGGGATTAAACCGCATCAGTTCAGGACTCCCAGGAAGCTCAAGCTGACTGCTAATTTTACGATTCACGAGATCGATGCCTGTAATGAAATACGGAGCGTTCCCGTTGATTACGTAGACGGTGTGATTCAGGGGATCATAATCCAGCGCGTCGGTTCCGCTCGTGACACCCGGAAGCGCGTACGCGTCCGGCATCAACGCCGGCACCCGGAGGTCATAGACGTAGACATTGGCTTTGCCATCCGTTACCACCAGCTTTTGCTGGTCCAGCGCCACCAGAACGCCATTGGTGTTGCCGCCGCTGGGAATCGGAAGGACGCCGATTACAGCGGCGCTAATGGTGTCAATCGCAGTCACCGCGTGGTTGGTCCGGTCCGCGACATACAGCACGCGAGTCCACGGATTGAAGGCGAACAAATCCAAGTTGGCTTGATTCGCGCCAGTGTTCGTCCAGTTGGGAACTGGAATCGTCTCAATAAGCACGAGGGGCGACGAAGTCTGCCCGGAAGCGTTGCCCAGGAAGGCGGCGCTAAGGATCATAGTTGTGAAAGCTCTCAGCATCGGTTCTTGCTCCTTTTTTGAAATACTACAGCTTCTTCAGATACTTGCGAATCAGCGGATCCTTATATTGGGGAAGCCTCGGTTCACGACTTCGCCTGGAACCCGTGCCCGAACAGCAACACCATCGCCACCACGCCATTGCCGAACAGGATCAGGACCAGTGTGCCCAGAAACTCGGCCAGCAGTTCACGGGTCGAAGTTGTCTTCATAAGAATGGGAATCTTATCATGAGCAGGGTACTGGATGTTTCCGCAAATCTTCCGCCTGCTGCTCTACCGGCCCGGTCTCATGAGCTGGTTTCAGATGGACGATTCGTCTGGCTGAGTCTGCATGGCATGGTCCATAACTCCGGGGACTTGGTCACCGTGCTGTTCCACCCTGATGCTCAAGGCACGGTTCGCACCTTTAGCGAGCGCTCTTTACTTCGTCAGATTGCAGGGCACATTCATAGTAATGATCCGCTGGTTACCTTTGAGAAGTAATAACGCTTTTAAGCTGTAAGCGCGCTGGTTGTGTAAGAAGTAGTGATACCACTTATGCTCCACCAGTTCCGGCACAATCACGGCCACCTCGCGGCCTGGGTTCCGCTTGTTCAGCTCTAATACATAATCGACAATTGGGTTGACCACATACCTGTATGGGGATTTCAATCGTATCAGTTCGGGAACCGGCATCGCCTTGCTTCGGACTGGATCTTCGATCAAACGTTTCCAATTCTCTATGAGTTCATCGGCGGTTTCATCGAAGTCCACATGCACTGCCTTCACCTCCTTCGAGAGGCTCATCGCAAAGCGTAAAGCTTTTTCCGCAATCTTGCTCCACCGGTCCACCGGCACCACTACCAGCGGCTCGCAAATCTGATCGACGTTGAGCGGCGACTTCTCCGTGATCTCCCGACCGACTGAATTGAAATGTCGTTTGATCGCCACCATCAGGTAAATCAACGCCGGAATGATCAGCACCGTAATCCATGCGCCGTCCACAAACTTTGCAACCAGAACCACCATCACGGTAATTCCTGTAGCGACCGCGCCTATCCCGTTCACAATCATGAATCGCTTAGCCTTCCCATCGGTTGATTTCCGCCAGTGCTGAACCATGCCCGCCTGCGAAAGCGTGAACGCCATAAACGCCCCTACTGCATACAGAGGAATCAGCCGGTCCGTAACGCCGCGAAAAACGATCAGCAGCACTCCACACAATACGGCAAGCACGTAGATGCCTTGCGAGTAGACCAGCCGCCGCCCTGGAATCGAGAAAGTATAAGGAAGATAGCTGTTCTGCGCTATGATCCGGCACAGGCGCGGGAAATCCGCAAAAGCCGTGTTGGCCGATAGTGCCAGCACCAGCAGTATGGACGAGATACTTACCCAGTAGAACCAGCCCTTGCCCGCTACCGCCAGAAGAAGCATCGGAAGCACACTCTGGTAACTGGACGAACCCGGTTCGGTGGCTCCAATCTGGTACGCATGCACCAGGTAAGCAATACCCAAGAGCATTACGCTCAGCACGGCGATGATGATGGTCAGCGTAAACTGCGCCGTCTTCGTAACCGGTTCGCGAAATGCCCGTACTCCGTTACTAACGGCCTCCACGCCCGTCATCGCAGTGCAGCCGCTCGAGAAAGCCTTCAGTATGAGCCAAAGCGAGACGCCCATGACGGCTGCCGGCATTACGGGGGGCGACAACCGCGTGAGGATGCCCGCCACTCGCAATTACTTTGGCGACGCCAACCCCAATCAATGCGAGCAAACTTAGGATGAACACATAGGTTGGCAGCATGAATACACCCCCAGCTTCACGAACGCCGCGAAGATTTACGACGGTCAATGTGAGTAGGATGCCAAGGCACAGCATCACCGTATGCCGCTGCAGGCTCGGCACCGCCGACACCAGTGCGCCCACTCCGGATGAGATGCCGACCGCCGCGGTGAGAATGTAGTCGATCATCAGTGCCGCAGCCGCAAGCAGCCCCGCGCCTGCGCCCAGGTTCTCACTCGCTACCGTGTATGACCCTACCCGTTTGGATACGCCTGTATCGTTTGGCGGTAAGACACAAAAACGATCGCCAGCAGAATCACGATGGTCACGCTGATCGGGAATATGTACCCGATCCCCGCTGCGCCCAGCGGAATGAGCAGCGTCAGCGCGGCTTCTGGACCGTATGCGGCGGAACTGAGGGCGTCCAGTCCGAATATCGGGATGCCTTTGGCTGGTCCAACGCGCGTTGCTCTCTGTCTTCGTCTGATTTCAGGGGTGGGCCAAACAGAATATCGAGAATGGACATCGTTCTATTCTCGCCTTCTTGACCAAAAGAGGAATTGATTATGTTCTCGATACCCTGCAGGGTTCCGAGCCCGGCTCACCAAGTTTTTCTCCATTCCCTCTTCTTGTCTGAGAATGCCTTATCCGCGACCGCTTACCGATCCCTTCTCGACTAAGTCCGCGCCTGACTCCTCCAAGCGGTAAGCTTGACTAGGACCAAGGCCCGTGAAGACTTGCCCCAGTTGTCGGACCGCCTATCCCGCTGCCGACGTCACCTTCTGCCCGCGCGACGGTTCGGCGTTGACATCGACCGACGGCTTGCAGCAGGGCACAATTATTCGAAAAAAATATCAGATCTTAAATGAGATCGGCCGCGGCGGCATGGGCGTGGTGTACCGGGTGCGGCACATGCTTTGGAACGAGGAGAAGGCGATCAAGCTCTTGCTCGATGTGAGTGCAGCGGGAGGAAAGCCGTCCCAGAGCTTGCTGTCCGAGGCCCTGCTCCTACGCCAGCTCGAGCACCCGAACATCGTGCGAGTGGAGGATGCCGACTTCACCGAAGACGACCAGCTCTTCGTGGTCATGGAGTATGTTGAAGGCGAGAGCCTCCAGCACAGGATGAAGCACGGTCCGTTGGCCTGGAAGCTTGCATTGAATTTTACGGCTCAGGCCTGCGCAGGGCTTTCTGCGGCTCATCGGAAAGGAATTATCCACCGCGATATAAAACCCCAAAACCTGCTCCTGACAGCAGGCGCGGACGGTCGCGAAGTCTTGAAGCTGATCGATTTCGGAATCGCTAAAGTGCGCGAAGACGCCGGGTTGGGATTTGCCGGAATGGAGACCTGCACGGCGGGCTCCTTCACGGGGACACCCGAATATGCTTCCCCGGAACAGGCGATGGGAATGAGGGGAGCCGACATTGATGCGCGTACGGACCTTTACTCGCTTGGCCTCGTGTTGTTTGAAATGCTGACTGGAGCGAGGCCATTTGCGGCAGATACGGCGATGGCGTCCCTGCTCTTGCGGCTTCAGACCCAGCCCGTCGCGCCGAGGAAGCTGCGACCTGATTTGGACATCCCGCAGGCTGTGTCGGACCTGGTCACCAAAGCGATTGCCAGGGATAAGGAGTCTCGATATGGCTCCGCAGAAAAGATGCAAGCGGCAATCGAAGATATATTGAACCAGCTCCCCGCGTCCACCATCAAGGCCCCGCCCGTTAGCGAGTCGAGTTCGAAGAAGAGAGCGCCGACCGTGATCATCGGATTGGCTGCTGGCATCGCTGCAGTAGCGTTGGCCACATGGCTATTCTGGCCACGTTCGGCACCGGCCCCGGAGCCCATAAAAGTTGCTCAAATTATCCCTCAAGCCATGGTCGTCGCCGGTCCCGCGCAGGCGACTCAGAAACCGAGCTCGTCGCCAAAAACCACGGCAACGAAGCCACCCGCGCCCCGTCCAGCAACTCCGCCATCGAAGAATACCTCCATGGTCAAGGTAAATCCGGCGGACGGCCTGAAGTATATCTGGCTTAAGCCTGGCAAGTTCATGATGGGTTGCTCGCCCACCGACACGGACTGCAATGCCGATGAAAATCCGGCTCACGAGGTGACAATTTCGAAGGGATTCTGGATGGCGGAGACGGAGGTGACGCAAGCAGCTTACGAGCGGGTGATCGGGAGCAATCCCAGCAACTTCAAGGGCCCTGACCTGCCTGTAGAATCGGTAAGCTGGTTCCAAGCGAAATCTTATTGCAAAGCAGCAGGCATGCGCTTACCGACCGAAGCGGAGTGGGAGTATGCAGCGCGAGCGGGCAATGGCCGCCAACGCTACGGGCGTCCAGGCGAGATCGCTTGGTGGGGGCCCAACAGTGAAAAGAAGACGCACGACGTAGGCCAGAAGCAGCCGAATGGATACGGGCTCTACGACTTGCTCGGAAACGTGGCAGAGTGGACAGCCGACTGGTACGGGCCGTATGCGGACGCCGCCGAGACCGACCCGCACGGCGCTCAAGAAGGTCAGTACCGCACTCTACGCGGGGGTTCCTGGCTTGTGGGTCTTGCCCACCTCCGCGCCTCGGACCGCGTGAACCGCAAACCTGCCGTTCGAGGTGCCCATATGGGATTCCGCTGCGCCGGGGATTGAGGTTCGGCTTATCGGCTGATCGCCCGCCAGACGTCGGAAGCATCAGAGAATCGATTCACCGGATCCCGCTCCAGGCAACGTAGAATGGCGCGCTCCCACTGGCTCGGCAGCCCGGGAATGAGTGTGCGAGGCGACAGCGGCGCCGACTTCAGGCGTTGCGCTGCGATCTCCAACTGCGAGCGTCCAATGAACGGCTGGCTACCCGTAACCATCTCATAGAGCACCACTCCGAACGCATAGATGTCAGCCGCCGGGGTTGCGGGTGCCCCTAGAAGCTGTTCCGGCGCCATATACGCGAGTGTGCCCACGATCTGTCCGGTTTGGGTCAGCGTTTTCATGTCTGCGGGCCGCCCTTCGCTGCGAGCTAATCCGAAGTCGGTAACCACAGCGCGCATTCCGGCTCCCGGCACCGGCTCCAGAATGATGTTCTCGGATTTGAAGTCGCGATGGATGACGCGCGCGCGATGAGCCGCTGTAAGCGCACCAGCGAGCTGTTCGGCTACCGAGCAAGCGTCACCTAGATCTAAAGGACCTGCGCGGCGAATTCGGGTGCCCAGCGTTTCTCCTCGCAGCAGTTCCATTGTAAGAAACATCACCTCCTGGCCGCCCTCGAACTCGTGCAGGTGCATATCGTGGATCCGGCAAACGCCGGGATGCGTGATTCTTTTGGCGGCGTGAACCTCTTGCAGAAGGCGGCCGCGCAAACGCTCCTGATCGGCGATGTCCGAACGAATGACTTTCAGGGCGACGGATTCGCTCATAACGACGTCCGCCGCCTCGTAGACTTCGCCCATACCGCCCGAGCCAAGCAGACGCACGATACGGAATCGCCTTGACAGCATCAGGCCCGCCTGAAATGTCGGATGCAAATCGAGCAATAGAGGAAGCTCAGGACGAGCTGCCAGCAAGCGGTCGGCCTCTTCGGCAAAGCCGAGCAGGGACTCGACCTCGAGACGCAGGGCAGTATCGGGCGACGCTGTGTTTAGGAACGAATTGCGCTGGCCGGGTTCCAGAGCCAAAGCCGCATGATACAAGGCTTCCACTGATTTCCAGCGCTCGGGATCCATGTAAGGGACACCATATAGCCTGTGGGGCAGCCAATCCTGGCTGCAGCCGCCTTTCCAGGCGGCTTCCAAGCTATTTCCCAACCACCTCCCGAAAAACCCGCAACACATTCCCGCCCCAAATCTTGCGAATATCCTCCTCCGAATATCCCTTCTTCTTAAGCGCCGCCGCGAGCTGCGGCATCTTCGAAATATCTTCCAGCCCCTTCGGTACGCTATCGATCCCGTCGAAATCGCTTCCGATGCCCACATGATCGATCCCCGCGATTTTAACGGCATGGTCGATGTGCGCCACCACGTCATCGATCGTTGCAAACGCGGGCTTCATCGTTCGGAGCCCCTCCAAATGCACCTTGCGCGCGTATGCATCCAGCGCCGCCCCGGTGACTTGCGGCTCCATTGCATTCTGCTTCTTGATCAGGCGCTTGCCGGCCTCCGCATCCTTCGCACTGACAAAGCTAGGAAAGAAATTAATCGAGACCACTCCTCCATTTCGCGCCACCGCTTTCAGCATGTCGTCCGTCATATTGCGAGGCATGTCAGTCAGCGCTCGGCAGGAAGAATGAGTGGCAATTACCGGCTTGCTGGTAACCGCGAGCGCATCGTAGAAAGTCTTATCCGAGATATGCGACACGTCTACGATCACCCCAATCCGATTCATCTCCCGCACCACGTTCTTCCCAAAATCAGTCAACCCGTTGTGCTGAGGCGTGTCCGTCGAAGAATCGGCCCAATTCGTATTCCGGAAATGCGTCAACGTCATCGCGCGAATGCCCATGCGCTGGTACATGCGCAGCACGGCTAAATCATCATCGATCTGGTGCCCTCCTTCCAGCGACAAGATCGCGGCGATTTTGCCCGACTTGGTAACCCGCTCAATGTCGGCCGCAGTGACCGCCAGTTCAATCTGGTCGGGATGGCGGTCAAGCAACGATTGCATCGCATCGCGCAGATCCAGGGTTCGGCGAACCGCCTCCGAACCCTTATAGAACGTCGGGACCCAGAGAGCGAAGAAGGGCGCGTTCATGCCGCCCTCCCGAAGCCGGGGAATGTCCACTTGGCCGTCCTTCAGACGGTTCGCGAGATCCACGCCCTCGATCAACACGCGCTGGGCCACATCCAGATGAGTATCGATCCCAATGGTTTGGCCGGCGGAGACTCCCGCTAGCAAGAAGAAGAGCGCGGTACGCATCTATCGATTGTAGGCTCCTCACTTGCCGGCTTTTACCTTGCTCAAAATGCGGTCGTGGATCCAATGCGCGTCCCACCATTCCACCGGGTTCACTTGTACGCCGTCTATCTGCATGCTGAAGTGGAGATGGTCCCCTCCGGCGAGTCCGGTGGCCCCGCTCAAACCGATCGTCTGTCCCTTCTTCACCATATCGCCGGGCTTCACCTGGAGCTGGCTGAGGTGTCCGTAGATCGTTTGCAATGTGTATCCATGGTCGATCACGATGCAGTTTCCATAGATGCCCAGTTTCTCCGCCAGCACGATCTTGCCGTCATTGGAAGCGACGATTGGCGTGTTCTTCACCTTCGATAAATCGAACCCCAGATGAACTTGCTGGTCCACTTTCTTGCCTTTATATATGTAAGAGCGAACGTCCGCGAACTGCGATTCGACTTTGGAGTTAGAGAGCTGCATGAATGGTCCCGACCATAGGAACTTCTCCTCGCTCTTCAGTCTCAGGTCAGCCAAAGTCTTGTTATTCTGCTTTCGCAGGTCGCCGTTTATCTTCAGGAAACGCGCGAGCATGTCTCCACTTCCGGTGGGATCGATTTGGGGCACAACGGTATTGAGAAACGAGTCACTGATAACCAAATCCCGCTTCCGAAAGCTCTTCGGAAACACCCTGAACCAAAAGCCCGCAGTTACCTCATCCGCTGAGTTCGTGGCATATACGAGCGGCTCCGTTTTCACTGGCACGTCCCATGGATAAGCGAAAAGCGAAAACCTCTCGCGCGAGCCCGGCACCGGGTAGCTTCGGAAATGGTAACCGTTCACCCGTACGCCCGATTCGGTGGAGTATCCTCCAACCGAGTAAGTTACAAGTTCCGATCCCCCTTGATTAATGTAATGCTGCTTGCTATCCGCGACGATTCTCGGAGGTTGGGTAACAACGGTAATCTCGTGCGAAACACGCGCGGTAGAGCCTCTCAAATCGTTCGATGTGGCCTCGATTACTAAAAGGGCTTTCCCGTCCTTTAAACCGGGCGCGCTTTTCGTCCCGGCGGAGAATTGGTAAAGCCGCGGAGCTTCGTCTCGGAAGAACAGAAAACGGTGGCGCGGGTTGGCTGCCTGGAAAACAGCATGGCGCTCACCAGACTGTTCAAGGTAGGCGCTAACTTCGCTGACTCCGTGGGGATCGGACACCCGAACCTCGACAGCGGTTTGCGATCCAATCATGGGAATCGAGCGGGTAAGGTCAATCGCCGGAGTCACTGAGAGCAGTAGAAATATCGAGGTGAGGCCGATAAGAAGAAGCAGAATTGCGGGGAGGATATATTTCTTCACAGAGTCCGAATATGCCTCAGGCTAGCACAGTAATAACTACAGCCGAAGCAGTCTCAGGAGCTCAGCAGGTTGGGAGACTTGGAGCCTAAGATGCTGAACGTCGCCAGTGACCCGCGTGATGCGATACTGGATGTGGGGCAGGATGGTATCCGGCGTGCCGGTTGCCAACCGGCGCTCGACGGCTTTTTTGCTCCACAAACAACCGAAACCACCAACGAAATTGCGTTGTCTCCCCGCTAGCTAGACTCCAAGCCATCTAGCACAAGCTTCATGAATCGCCGGCAGCGTGGCCGGAGCTGTGGCCTGCAACACCGGAAAATCGATTGGACCGATCGCGAGTAACTCATCCATGCCTTCTCCCACGAATAGATATACCGTGTTTCGCCGATACTCGATATACTTCTCGAACTCCTGCACGATGTATTGATAGAAAACTTCTAAGTCGACATAGGTGCCAAGAGTATCTGTCTGAGTAGGGATAGGGTTCGATTCCGCTTGGTCGGCATAAATGAGTAAACTGCTGAACGGCTTTACCTTATTGCGCACACCAAATCCCACAATCGCAACTGAAGGCCGCGCGCGGCGGATCGCCTGAACAGTGGCCCATTCCACAAACGTGTTGTTGATCAGCAGAGTGCCGTTGCCGCTCAGAAGAGTTGCGCGCGTAAACTCGGCTAAGATAGGATCCCGCGCGATCTCGGCTTCCGAGGCCGTCACCTTCATCTGCTTCAAGTGCTCGCTGAGTTGGCGCGGACCGCGAATCTCCGGCGAACCCACCATGCGATTCACCTCTGTCATCAGTCGCTTCCGGTACGTCTCGAGCCGCAAGTAACTGCAGTGAACCACGCCTCTCGAACCGCCACCGGCCAGTCTGTCTCCTGCTTCCACAACCCACGCATCGTAAGGAACCTTGCCACTCGCATATGTTTCAGCGATCGACGGCGCACTCCGGCCGCGCGGTGAACCAGTCAGCAGCAAAGGCAAGAAATCTTCCACATTCTCCGGCTGCTGAATTGCTACGCGCTTGCCTCGGTTCGCGATGCGCAGCCACATCCGGTCGGGATCCGTGGGAATGTCGGCTGGCGAGATCACCACCACAAGTCGCGGCTTGCCTTTGCGCGCGACCTCCGCATCCAGCAAAGGATCGATCTGCGCAAATACCTTGGAGACTGCTGCGCGCCACTCCGGATAATGCGGATTGCGGTTCAGAAAATCCACTTGATCGAGAGTGAACTGACGCTTGGGCCACGTCTTTTCGTTCACGCCCAACTGCGTTTCCGCCGCCCGCATCGGTTCGAATAGCCGATCCACTTCAGCCTGCCCGGAACGATCCAGCAATTCGAAAAGTCGCTCGAAATAGCTGCGCTCATTCGGGAACAGCAGATCCCAATCCTTCATTTGGTCGAAAGAAAAAGCGGAGAAACTGACAGGCAGGCGGTCGAATAGGCCCTTGTCGATATAAGCTTGAATCGGAGGCGAAAGCTTAGGCTGACTGGACGCCATTACAACAGCAGTTCCCGCATGGGCCGACCCGCCATCTCGCCGGATTTCACGCCCAGCAAAGCTGCCGCAGTAGCCGCTACATCAACGTGGTGGACGGGCCGATCCGTCTCCCCTTTTGGTACGCCTGCTCCAAGCGCGAGCATCCACATGTTCCGGCAGGATGGATCGCCGCTGCGATGATTTAGGAAGCCGTTGGCAGCATTCACGTCCCCATCGCGGCCAAGCTCGGGCAACACCAGAACAGTGGTCTTATCCTTATAATGCGGATTGCTCTGAACCTCGTCCCAGAGCATGCCCGTCAGTCGATCGGTTTTGGTAATGGCCTGCAGGTAGAGAGAATAGGAACCCCAGTGCGCCACGTCCATGTCCCAAAAATTCACCAGCATGAGGCGGGGCGAGAATTCGCGCATCACTTCCCGCGCGATGAAGAATGTCAGCTCATCGCCCGACGTTGGCGCTTCCGGCCCGTTGATGTATTCCGTCAAAGCGCGAATCAGGGTCTCGCGGATATGCTTGTCCAACTGGCGTCCGGCCTTGAAGACGGTCCAGCCGACGCCCTCGTAGCCTTCGTTTAGAATATTTTCAAGCTGGCGCAGAACATTCTCGCGGCTGGCTACGCCTTGGTCGGTTCGCTTTTTCACGATGTCCTGAGTGGCTTCGAGAAGAAGCTGCTTCGGCAGGATCACGTTCGCTCCATAAGGCTGGCCGAGATCGGAGCCAGCGCCCCAGCCCATGGTGGAAAAGCTCTTGTTGGTCGCAATGGCCCAGGCGTCCATAGGACCGGCGCCCGCGCCTTTTCGATAATATTCGAAGAGCGTTGGGCTGGCTGGCGGTTGAAAACCGAAGTCGTCCACGCGCTGCCAGTTGCCCGTTAGAATGCTTGCAGTCGAGTTGAAATGCGAGAGCACTCCGGCATTCACGCAGCTCTTGAAAAACTGCCCGCCTGGACGAAGTTCCACCAGGCGCGGGATGTTGTGCAAGCCTTCTGGGGCGAACGTCTCCGCATAGCGCACTCCTCCGCCGAACGTCACGATGATGACCTTATTTGAGCTGGAAGCGTCCCTGGCCGGCTCGGCGCGCAGGTATCCCGGGACCACGCGGTTCGCGATGGAGAGCCCCGCGAGCTTGACGAACTGGCGCTTGGTGAGCGTGAACATCCGTTGCTAGTAATCCACGATTTCGCCGCCCGTGATCTTGCGGCGTACCTTCGCCCCAATGTCGAGCGGGTGATCATAACCGGCCTTGATCTCGCCAGTTGGAGAGTAATAGGGTCCGATATCGCACGCCATGCTACCCTTGCCCTCCGCCACGAACTCGATGGACGTAATTAGCTTGGCGGACTTGTAGCCATAGCGCTTCGGGTCAATCAGGCGCAGCGGCGCGCCATGACGATCTTCCAGCGGCTTGCCGGCCATCTCCAGGGCAAACAACACCCGGTTTGAAAGCAGGTCTTCCAGAGTAAAATATTCGTACCACTTGTCTGCGCAATCCACGCGCACGGCCTTTGCCGTCTTCTTCGGTTTCACCACGTCGAACAAGGAACCGGCGCGAAAGCCGCCCCAACTGGTCCGGGAGGACCAGCACTGCACGCACTTCATTCGCGAACTTTGCGTTTCATGATTCAGTTTCCGCAGATCGCCCAATGCAATATTCTGAGGCTTCTCTACAAGCCCGTTCACCTTCAGTCGATAGGTGGCTTGGTCAATGGGCGGCACCGGGCTGTACCACATGAGTCGGAACCCGAGTTCGTCAGGAGTATCGCTGGGCAGCAGCAACTTGGCTTTAGTGTCGGCTTGCAAAGAAGCGACAGATGCCGCTGCAGCGAGGAAACGGCGACGATTCATGTCTCTCCTATTTTAGGCCAGACTTCTCTTGCTCGCTCAATTTGGCGTGCGCCGCCCTTTCGGCTGCGGCCTGTTGAGGCTTCCCGAGCCGGTCATACACCCGGGCCAGGCGATAGTGCGGAGCCGCTTCCTTGGGGTTCATGCGCGTGCTCTTTTCGTATTCGGACGCGGCGCCCGCAAAATCCTTTTTCCGCTCCAGAGCCGAGCCCAGCTCAAAATGCGATTCCCAATAATTGGGATTGAGCGCGATGGACCTCCGAAGCAGCGGCTCCAACTGCTCAGGATCGGCTTGTTCTGCTGCAAGGGCTTTGGCGTAAAGAAAACTGCTCATAAAATTATTAGGCTTCGCGCTTGCAAAGGTGCCCATCGCTCCCGTTACCTCTCGCAGCTTGCCCCCGGCCAGCTCGAGCATGCGGCCCAGAAAAATGTAAGGCTGCTCGACATCTGGCGAAAGCTGAGTGGTTCGCAAGAATTGATCGATCGCCTCGGGAAAACGTCGCAGTCCGTAGTACGTGACGCCCAGGGCGAGCTCGATTTGAGCGCTCTTATCGAAGCGGCTCTTGGCGGTGTTGAGCACCTCCAGGGAGTCCGCGAATCTTTGCTTGTGCAGGTAGGCTTGACTCAGCTCGAAATAATATACCTCCTCGTAAGGCCGAAGTTTGAGGGCCTGCCGATACTCCGCGACGGCTTTTTCGAATTGTCCGCTTGCATCGTACGACTTGGCAAGCGACAAATGAAGCCCAGCGGTGTTACTCTTCGCGAGCGCCTTCAACGCTGTGTCGACGGCTGGCTTGGGCTGGTCGGCACGCAGATAGAGATCGATCGCCCGCGGGTACGCGTCTTCATCTTGCGGATTCTTCTCCGCGTAGCGCGCTTCCAGACTGGCCGCCTTGGCTGGTTTCCGCGACTCGGTGTAGTAGAACGCAAGCGCGTGCAAGATCATGGGTTCGTTCGCTCCCAGAGTCTCCGCCTTCAAAGCGGCTGAATCGGCCAGTGCGGTTTTGTTCTGTTTAAAGTACGCCTGCGCCAAAGCCAGCCAGACCTGGGCGTTGCGGGGCTGCAGTTTAGAGGCGGCCTCAAGTTGGGTTTGGGCCACGGCCAGTTCGTTGTTGTTTAAAGCACGGAGACCGGCGCGGTAAGTGGAATCGAACGTCGCGGCGGAAGCAGCGAGCAGGACTATATGCGCCAGGGCAGTCATCGCGATTCTAACTCCCGCAAAGCTTTGATGGCCGAGGCGTCATCTGGATTTCTGGCAAGCCATCTTTGCATGATATCCCGCGCCTTGTCCCGCTCCCCAAGGGAAACATACAGCCGCCCCAAGTTCATGTACAGTGTCTTATCTTCTGGCGCCTGCTCAATGCCAAACTGAAAAGCCGCCACTGCATTCTTTGGCTGATCGAGACGAACATACAAGACAGCTAAGTTATTCAATGCGCCCGAATGGTCCCGATGCGCCGTGATAGCCCGCTGGAACCACTCTTTGGCGTCCTCCAGCTTTCCGCCGGTTGCGAACAGAAGCCCAAGCTGATTAGCCGCGTCGGAGTCGTTCGGGTTATCATCGAGAGCCCGATGGAACAGTTTCGCCGCGGAGACTGGGTCGTTCACCTTCGCATAAGCCTCACCCGCTCCCACCAGCGCTGCCGAGTAGTTAGGCTTTTCCATTAATACCTTCTGAAAGTTGTCGAGCGCGGGGCGGAACTGCCCCGCGTCTAGCTGTATCCGGGCGATTGCGTTCAGGGCCTTCCAATTCGATGGATTGCGCCGCACGACTTCTTCCAGATAGGGAACAGCTTGCTCCGGGTATCCAGCCCAATAAAAGGCCGCGCCAAGCTTAAAGTAATTTCGGTGGGGCTCCTGATAATATCGCCCGGCGAAAGGCAAAGCGAGTCGTGCGCGATCAGTGCTGCGCATTGCTTCCAGATCACTCTGGAGCACGCTCTCGGAGGGCACGCCTGAGTACAGCTTATGCGCCCGGCTCTGCTCGTCAATAAGCATGAGCAGCGGCAACTCCAGAGCGCCGCGGTACTCAAAGAGATACCGTCGAAAGACGCCGTACTGATCGGCTAATTCCGGTTTGTCACTCAGGTCCAGAGCTTGGACAGGCACGCTGGCGGGCTGCTTGGGTAGAGTCTTCGAAAAGAGGAGAAGAAACCCCGGCCCCGTTCGCCGCTCCGGCAAGGGGACCGGCTCAAGAAGCCAGGTATCCGCGACGCCGGGCTCGTTCTGCCCGACTACCGGATTCGAAATCGCTTCCGCATGCGCCTTCAAGGCCGAACTCAAAACCTGGCTGGTGCCCTCTTCAATCTCATGGCGAAATCCTGCCTTCAATGGCCCGGTCTCTTGGGTCAATCCTGACGGCCAGGTGATTTTCGCCGTGGCTTCCTGGGCGTCACCTAAGGCGAAATGCAACCACTTAGTATGCTGTGCCAGATACCCGCTGCCAGCCTTCACGAACTGCGCGCGGCCGTTCACTTCCACCCTGGCCCCGATTGCGTCCCGGTTCGACTTGGTTCCGCGAAGCTTAACCACAAACACCCGCCGCCCTGTCCCGCACTCGTTCAGCAACGCTCTGACTTGAGGACCCTGGCGGCTTTTCAAAACCATGTCGAGGTTGCCGTCGCCATCTAGATCCAATGCAGCGAAGGACCGGCTATCGTCGGCAAAATCCAAACCGCTCACGCCGGAGAAGTCGTAATATCGAGCGGTCTGCCCAGGTGCCGGTTTAGGGCGCACATAGAACACATTCGAGTCGTTGCCGCACCAGGAGTAATCTTCGCGAATGAGTTGATTGATCGCGTTCCATCCGTTCTCGTAATCGGGTGCTGGCTGAGCGTTCACTGGCGACTTAGCAACCACTTGCCGCCAAAAGAAGCTCCGCAGGTCCGCCTTTGACTTAGGATTCGAAAGCATCCCCGTTGTGACGTAAATCTCGGGGCTGCCATCGTTATCGAAATCGAACGCGTCGGAACTCCACGCCCATCGGCCCATTTCCACGCCCTCGGCCCCGCTGGTCTCCGCAAACTTTCCGGTACCGAGATTCCGATAGAGAGAGTTGCCTTTGGTGTGCCGACGATAAGCCTCGGCCAACTCCTGCGACGGTTGAAACGCGGGGTCGCGCACGATTCGTTGCCCGGGCGCGCTCCACATGTTGGCGACGTAGAGGTCTGGCCAACCGTCGCCGTCGTAGTCGACCCAGGTCGCACTCATCCCTGGGCCGATGTCCTCAACACCCGCCTCGGCGGCGACATCCTGGAACTTGCCCCCCACGTTCCGATAGAGGTTGTTGCGGCCGAAGTCGTTGGCGACGTACAAGTCAGGCCACCCGTCGCCATCGTAGTCGCACCAGGCAGGCGCGAAACTATACCGGTCATTGTTCTGATTCAGGCCGGCATCTTGGGTCGCATCCTCAAATTGCCCGCCCTCGCTGGTCAGATTGTTGCGGAACAGAAAATTGGGCGGACCGTTCCGGGCATCATGATAGGGAACCGGATAGCGGTACTGATCTTCACTCTGAAAATAGACGTAGCAGCATAGATACAAATCCACGCGTCCGTCCCGATCGTAGTCGGCTGCGGCCATCCCGGTGAACGATCCCTGGGGAGCCGTCTTGAAGCGGAACGCGTCCGGCCGCAACGTGAACTTTCCTCGTCCATCGTTCAGAAACAGCAACGGCCCCGATCCTCGCAGCACCACGACATCTTGCTTGCCTGAGTTTCGAAAATCCACGAACAGGGCGCAAGTCGTATCGTCTAAGACGCCCAGGCCGGACGATTCCGTTATGTCCTCCATGGTTCCGTCTGGCCGCATTTTGAAGAGGCGGTTTGGCAAGCCGCCGGGCTGGCACACGTAAATTTCATCCCGCCCGTCGTTGTCGATATCGCCTACAGCGATACCGTTGCTGCCGTACACATCGATCCCGGCGGCGGCGTCCAGACGAGAGCGCCACCACGTATTGCCTTTCACTAGCTGATCGCGGAATGCGGGTGCTGCGCCAAAGCAGTGTCCGGTGATATCACGGAACAGAGGCTTCGCCGACCGGACCCGCGTCTCTTCCAGCGGCTTGAACTCCAGCAGCTTGCCGTTCCGCCAGACTTGTTTCCATAAGCCGACCCGGTATCCGCCAGGACTGGAAATTTCAAAACGAACCCAATCGTTTGGCAACGCATAAAAACTAGCGTTGCGAACTTTTCCCAAACTCTCAATCCAAGCCTGCAGTCCTGCTTCGAACTGTGTGTTGTCGGAATCGAACTCAGCCTGATCAACGCGTTCGGCAACGTTCTTGTAGGCACTCGGCAGAGGTGAAATCCCTACAAAGCCGGGAGCAAGCGGGAGTGCTCGAGTAACTAGCAAATGACTCAGCGCCGTTTCGATTTGTCGGGCGGTCTTCTCGCAGGCAAATTCATCCGCAGCCGGATCAATCCTCCGAAAGACTGCTTCATACGGATTGTGAATCGTCGAATGAGAGGGGGAGGTGGAGACCGCCGCGGCGTTCGCGGGAAGAGAACGAGCCACGACGATGGCCGCAAGAAACTCGCGGCGATTCATGACTCCCATTGTACAGCTTGCCAGGAGTTGGCGGCGCGTGTTACTCTCTCGCTAAAGTCCGACTTCACGAGGAACCATGAAAACCTTTCGCATTCTCTTGGCTTGCGCCAGCTTAGCCACCGCCTTGCAGGCGCAAAACACGGCGCCTCCAAAGACACATCTCAAGATCGGCGACGACGCTCCCGATTTCTCGCTCCCCGACACGGCAGGCAAGCAGGTAAAGCTGTCCGATTTCAAAGGAAAAAAAGGTGTGGTGCTGGCCTTCTTCCCAGCCGCTTTTACAGGTGGTTGAACGAAGGAAATCACCGCATACCAGTCTGGTATGGACAAGTTTAAAAACCTCGATGTTGAGGTGCTCGCCATCAGCACGGATTTCGGGCCCACGCTAGCCCACTGGAAGAAAGAGTTGAACGCGGAGTTCTCCATGCTGAGCGACCACATGCGAAAAGTATCGGAGCTATACGGCGTATTGATCCCTCAGATGGGTATTGCTAATCGAACTACTTTCGTCGTGGATACGGACGGGAAAATCGTGAGCATTGACGAAGGAGCTGCAGCACTCGATCCCACAGGGGCCGAGACCGCCTGCAGCCGAATAAAGAAGAAGTAGTTCAGGGGAGCTTCATTGGCAAGAGTATTGGTTACGGGCGCTCAAGGCTGCATTGGCAGCTGGGTAGTCAAGCAGTTGCTGGAACACGACCATGAAGTCGTGATTTACGACCTCGATATGCAGCCGGTTCGGATTGCCAAGATTACGGCTCCGGCCTTGGTCTCAAAGCTGAAGATCGTGGGCGGGCAGATTGAAGACACCGCTGCGGTCAAAGCCGTTGTAAAGGATGAGGAGATATCGCACATTGTGCACTTGGCAGCGGTGTTAATGCCGTTCTGCCAAGTGCAGCCAGTGATGGGCGGGCTCATCGATGTCATCGGCACTCTAAACGTCTTCGAGGCGGCGCGAGACGCTGGTCGGGCGGTCCGAATCGTATACGCGAGTTCGTCCGCCGTTTGGGGCCCCGAGCATGCTTACGACGCGAGGAAGCTGGGCGAAGACGATCCGCTCAAGCCTGCGACGCACTACGGAGTGTTTAAGCAGGCCAACGAAGGGAACGCTCGCGCGTTTCACGCAGTAAACGGGATCTCCAGCATCGGGCTTCGCCCCTGGGCAGTGTACGGATTCGGGCGCGATCTGGGTCTAACAGCGGACCCGACTTTGGCGATGCGTGCAGTGGTCCGTAAAGAGTCCTTCCAAATTCGGCTGAGCGGCTTTATGGACATGCAATACGTTGAAGACGTGGCAGCTACCTTCGTCGGAAGTCTCTTTGCAGTGACCGATGGAGCTCAGGTCTTCAACTTGGCGGGGCATGTAACCAGCATGGAAGGGTTGATTGAGACTATCAATCACGTCAGACCGGGTGCGGCTAAACTGCTGACGAATCATGGACCGCAAGTCCCCGTGGCGTATCAGATGGATGACTCGCATCTCAGAGCGCACATTCCCGGGCTGCCTAAAACAAATTTAGAGGATGGGATTCGTCGAACGATTGAAATGTTTGAGCGGGAGGCGGGCCTTGAGAGTAGCTAGACCCGCCACTGTCTTTAGATTCTAACGAAGACGAACATCCTGCGCCAAAGTAAAGCTGAGCCTGGTTTCTGCCGGGACTCTGACTCTCTGTCCCCGCAAGACTTGGGCACCAGCTCCCAACGCTCCTCCGCTCGCAGCTCCAATTGCGGCACCACGACCGCCACCCGCAAGCGCACCAATAATGGCACCAAGGGCTGCGCCGCCTCCAATCACTTCACCTGACTGCTTGCCGCGGGACCCGGATGAGACAGTCTCATTGTTCGTGTTCAACTCAAACGTGCGACCGTTCGAATTGAAGCTGGAAAGAGCAAGAGCGACTTCTTCGTTACCACTGATGCGGCCCCCTTGTTGCACTCTTACCACCGAAACGGTCGCATCGGAGCCAGAAGTAGCGATCGTCTGACCATCAACAACAATCGGCTGATCTAAACTCGCCCGATAAGTCTCGCCAACGTGGGTTGAGTCCGAATCGACAGAGTCGATCATTCGCGCCGAGATCACCGTCCCAGCCGGGATTACATACCCGCCTGAGTTGTATCCCTGCGATGAATCCGTTCGATCATACCTGGTTCGATCAGCGTTGCCGCGACCATCGTTGTTCCGATTACCGGTGTTGAAGCCGGAATCAGCCCGGGTCCCGCCGTCATCAAAAGAGATACTGTCGACGTCGTACCTGTTGAAGTGCTGCATCTGCCGGGAATCGGGGCGGAACCGAACATCGTTTCGATCCGCTCCTTCAAAGCTCCCCGTCAGTACCCGTCCATCCTTCATTCTCAGAGTATCGGCCTGCAGCATGGCAGCTAAGCCTACGGCGGAAAACGTTACTGCTCTCATTATTCTCATTTCGTTGTCCTCCGTCTACACTACTGCAAGCCTTTGGCCATTAGTGACTACCTGAATGACCTGCTGGAGCGTAACGGTTTAGAGCCGCGTAAAGATCGTGAGCGATGGCAGGGTGCTTAACATTACCCGTCAGAATTTCACGTTGCGTAATAGGGTGTCCATAAATCGCGGTGTTGTCGTCCTTATCAGGCCGCAGCGTCGACCCTACTAGTGCAATACCCGCGAAAACCCCACGGGCGCGAGAGTACGACAGAATCTCCGCATGCATCATCGCGTCGGTCTGAGCTTCCGCCGATCTGCCCACGGGACCAGCCATCGCTGAGGCATCGCCGCCGATCGTGAACTTATCTTCCATCAGTTTGTCCTGGCCGGACCTATTTTGCACAACGAAAACCAGATCCGTTTCGCCTGCACCAATCTGGAATCCCACGCTGCCGCCCTCAATTCTGATTGTTGCCGGAGCGCTCCAGCCCGAGGCCTCCCGGCAAACTAGAACTCCCTTGCCGTACTTGCCTCCAATGATGAATCCGGCGCGCTTAAGGCCCGGAACTATGCCGATGCACTGCGAACGCTCGAGAATCTCCTTAGGGATCGCCTTATCCGCAACACCCATGATTTCGTTAAAGACCGTAGCGGCTTCCGTAATTCTCTTGTTGTGCTCGGTCGCTCCAAAAGCCATTGCTGGAGCTAAGGCGAGCACGGTGATTAATACAGGTTTCATTTTCTTCTCTCCTTGACTATCTTGATCTTATACATCAGGCTTGCGCGGCTACACGCTTGCCTACAACGGGGGCAACAACTGGGTCACCCACCTTTCGTCCGAGCCGCTTTCCAACCGTCCTGCGCGCGCGAAGAAGCCGAATGCGCACCGCGGTCTCGGTCCATCCATTAGAATTCGCGATTTCCTGAACCTTGTATCCTTCCAGGTAGTGGCGTTGCAGAACCATGCGGTCGTTGGTCTTACACACTTTGAGGATGCGCCTCACGTCGATCGCCGCTAAGTTCACCTTCGGAGGCGTCGAGAGTTCGGGCAAGGCTTGCAAGAGTGGTTCGCGCCGGATGTAGCTACGGTGAATGTTGAGGGCGATACTGTTCATCCACGTCAGTACCATGTTTTGATCCCGCAGTTGACCAAGGCGTTCCCATCCTTTAGCCCAGGCTGCCTGGGCGGTCTCCTGGGCGGAGTCATACGATAAGCCTCTAGAAACCAGGAAGCGGACCGTCAGATTATACCCTTTTTGATACGCGCTTCCGTACTCTTCTCTCGTCATGTTATTCCACTGCTCCTCAAAATTGAAATCTATACGAGCTAAAGCTCCGCTACGCTCCAGCCTGGCCGACTTTGAGCGCTCTCACATTCACGAACTTTTTCGCGATGAGAGTTAGCTTCTTATCCGCCGCTTCTTCTTCTTTTAGGGTTTGATCAAGCAATTGGGCTGCCTCAGGGTGTCCCAGGATGCTTGCCATAGTTCTAACTGTGCCGTAGCCAGCCATTTCGTAGTGCTCTACCTTCTGAGCGGCTCCAATCAAGCCCACATCCAGCAGTTCCGGCCCCATCTTCTCGTCCAACAACTCCTGGCTTTCGGCAATCAATCCCTTCATCGCTTCGCAGCGCTTTCCCTTTGCGGGTTTGCCGAGTTTTTCGAACACCTGCGTCAACCGTTGGACCTGCTGCTTTGTAACTTCGAGATGCTCCTGGAAGGCTGCCTTAAGTTCGGGAGCCGTCGCGGCCTTGACCATCTTGGGCAAAGCCCTGGTCAGTTGGTTCTCCGCGTCAAAAAGATCCTTCAACTCTTCTACTAAGAGATCTTCAAGCGTCGTAAGTTTAGGCATCTATGTTTCTCCTTGGCAATAAAAAGTTAAAAAGAGTACTCAAGTCGGACTGACCGTGTCCCGTGTAATTTGCATGGATCCACCCGCCGCGTGCTGGAACGCATAGCGATACAGCGCCAGGAGGACGCAAGAAAGCAGGAGAGCCATGAAAAGGGTGGTTCCGCCCCCGGACGTTTTGAGGAAGTACCTTGCACATTGTGATCCAGCTAACGCTCCGGCGGTTCCTAGCAGGGCTGCCAACCAAGTGAATCCAGAACCGTTTGGCATGAGAAACTGCGCCACTAGACCCGCTGCGAATCCGAAAAGTGCGTAAAGAATCAACGGCAAGGTGAATCCTTCATGAGCTTTTGCTGATCGGTCAACGTATATTCCTTGGCAAGTTTAGGCCCATTGACAGGACGACCTTGAGAGTCCAAGAATGGCGGGCTGCTAAGTACGTGTGAAGCCTTGTTCATCCCCGGTGCAGGCCGTTTCGGTGAGACGCGGGTTACATGAGCGACATCTAAACTGGAATTGTAGTAGTCAGGCAAGAATTTCTGGGCGCGGAAAAATATTCCAATTCGGCTCAGTGTTATGAAACCTTTCTGCCGATGTAGAAATTTCGGCCTTCCCCGGTATCGCCTTGCATCCCTAAGTCGCGGCTTCCATCCAGAACACTGACCTCGAACCCCGCCGCCTGGAGCGCTGACACGACGAACTCCTCAGCGTGAAAACGCTGGCTTAGGCGGAAATCCGACCGTTTCCAGGCCCCTTGTTCCAGTCGGAACAGCGTGATGTCGCAATGGGCGATTTTTTCATGGCCATCATACGAACCACGGGCGATGCTTACGGACTTAGCGTCCACAGACGTGGATGTCCGCGCCCAGAAGTCACGGTAAGCGCTCTCGCGGTTCAGGTCGAAAACAAACCGGGACCCCGACCGCAAGCTGCCGTAAACGTTCTTAAAAACGAGCGATAAGTCGCTCCCGGTCATGACGTGGTTAAGGCTATCGAACGTTGAGATCGCAGCATCGAACTCTGGGGAGAATTCGAAGTTGCGGGCGTCCCTCAGCAAGAATTCAACTTTCGGCGAGCGCTGCTTCGCATAGCTTAGCATGAGTTCGGATCCGTCGATGCCGAGCATGCGGTAACCTCGCCTGGCCAATTGATAAGTGACTCGACCGTCACCGCAGCATAAGTCTAGAATTCGACCTTTGGCGGGGATCTGGGATAAAACGAGCTGATCAAGCACTGGCATAATTTGACGATGGAACTCGTCGCCCCAATGCGTGGTGTAGAGCCATGCAAACGGATCGTAATCGCGGTAGCGTCTCAAGGTTCCTGCCACAGGAGCAATCTGCTGCTAACCGATTTCGTAGCGCCCCAATCGGCCTTATAGGATTCTTCTCCGCGCAAGAAATCGAAGACGGCGACCCCTTCGGAAATCGCCTTTTCCAGCACGTAGGCGAGCACCAAAGCGCCGGGGCTGAATCGTGAGAAAGCAGGGTCAAAACCGCCCAGATAACAGTAGGCTCGCTGGCGATGTACGAAGGCGTAGACTACAGCGATCAAGCTTCCGCAATGTCGCAAACCGTGCAGGCGGACCAGGCCTCGCTTCCAAAGGTTTTCCGCCGCGCAGCGATGGAAACGCTCCAGGTCAGAGCCATCCAGCAATCCTTTACCGCCCTTGAGCGCCCACCGCGATTGATGGAGATCGAACAATGCATCGATAAAACTCTGGCCATTGCCGCAGGTTGCCGTTTCATAGGCAACACTGCCGACAGCCTTCAACTGAGCCGCATACCGCCGCAAATTGCGTTTCAGTCCATGCGGCAAACCGGAGCGGAAACTGTCCACAGCTTCCGGAAGGAAAATGGCACTGCAAGTAGACTGTGGGCAAACTTTAGAGAGCAGCGGATCAGGGATAGCGGTGCGGAGCAGGGACGAATCGGCTGCCAGATCTTGCAGGTCGCAAACATCCCACGCTTCTCGGTGTAGAGCAATGCCTTCTAATATTAGAGATGCGTCGCCCAGTATGTCCAAGTAATCCGACACTCCGTTTCCAAGAAACGTCAGTTGTCGTTTGTTCTGCCAAGTGTGCAGAAAAAACAAACCCAGTCCCGTCAATTGCCTGTCATGACGTACGGCAAAGCTGAACAGTTCGCCGCTCCCAAAGGTGTCCCACCATGGCAGGAGCCATGCGGAATGTTGGAAGGGTGTCGCATTCTGTGTCCGGGACCAAAGATCATCCCATTCAGGCTGGATCTGTCGCAGACGACCGACATCTACGATCTTTTCAACGACCGTCGCCATAGGACATAGCCGAAGCCGCGGTCGCCTGCGGGGCCATGCGGACGGCAGCGCGAGCCATCAGGTCGGCATAACGCTCCATGTAGCGCCGGGTCATCCGGGCAGCCGAGAACCGCTCGCGAGCTGTTCGCCTGCAGACCTCGGGATCGAGCGTCTTCACTCGATTAATGGCATCTGCCATCTCTTGCTCGTTCTGTACCAGGAACCCCGTCTTGCCCTCCTCAATGATCTCGGGTAGCGCTCCGGAGGGAAACGCGATCACAGGAGTGCCGCAGGCCAAAGCCTCCATGGCGACCAGCGAACTCGTTTCCGCTACGAGGCTCGGGATCAGCAGACACCTGGCCTGCGTCAGCATCCGGCGCTTGCGACGAAAGCCGGCTGGGCCGATAAAGCGGCGTTGCTCATCGAGTCGCGGCAGGATCTCGCTCTGGAAGTACTGCTCGTGGGCCTCGTACTTGAAGACCTCGCCAGCGAGCAGCAAAGGCATGCCTGCGCTTTTAGCGGCCTCGATCGCGTGATGTAAACCCTTTTCCGGGCAGATCCTGCCGAGCGTCACCACGAAGTCGCGCTTGGCATAATTCACGCTCAGGCGGTTGATATCCACCCCGTTGTCAATATGCTGGAGCATCGCGGCGCTCGCTGGACAGCATTGAGTTTGGGACTCGGAAACGCATTGCAGCCATGTATTCTGCCGCCTCAGCTTGTACACGCTGGCTGGATACCAGTCCGGCGGCAAGTGCAAAGTCGCAAGCAAGGGTGCAGTGCCGGAAGGCAAATAACAATGGAAATCGAGGCTGTGCATGTGGATGATATCCACCTGCCACTCCCTCAGCGCCTTCTCGATGGCAATGTGATGCTGCTGTCTGCCCCAGATCCGCACGTCGTCTGTGAGAGGACCTTCCCACTTGGGCGTGGCGAGCAAGGTTCCTTCAGTCACCGATCCCTCGCATGCGACCACCAAAGATCGGTGTCCCGCGCGAGTGATCGCAGCGTCCAGCAAGGTAAGGATCTGCTCCGAACCGCCCACTGCATCGGGCCCGACCGGCGTCAGAGGGTAGGCCACGCTTAGAACCGTAAGTTTCATAACGACCGTCGTGTTTCTAGCACTTGGAGTGCCTCAGCCCCTTTCTTCCGCCATTCTTCGCCGGAAATGTTCCAACCAAGCTTTTCATAGTGCAAAACACCCGAATGGGGAGGTTTGAAGAAATCGTACTTAGGAGCAGGCCTGAATTTCTCGGCGTCAATAGCAAAATCGGCCAGCACATTCTGCTGGGATCGGAAGCATCGGAGCATCGTTCTCTTCCTGGCTTTCTCCTCCTCGGTAAATTCGAGGGTCTCGGTTTCTCCGCCCCCTAGGAACTGACCTGTGATTAGGCCAGCGGGACCCTCATGATAGGACGTGAATTCCATGACTGGAACTTGGCTGGCCTGAGCCACAGCGAAGGCAACCGAATCGTGATCGGGGTGGCCGCCTTCATAGGGGTGCGTGTAAACAATACCAGGCCGAAGTTCTTCCATCAGAGCCATTAGACGCCCGGCGATCTCCGGGATATTGAGCCAAGCTTCCTTGTCTACGTACTTAAATTCAATGCACTGATCCGGCCTGATTCCGGCAATGTCGAGGGCGGCATACAACTCGCGGCGGCGCTCGTGGAGATAATCCTCCCTGGTTTTGAACCCATGATCCGAAGCATCATGGAGATCGCGCGGGCTGCCATTGGTGACATGGACGATGGTGACGCGGGAGGGGTCCCAGCGCATCAACTGGATTCCCGCGCCGATGGTTTCATCATCCGGATGCGCTACCACCAGCAGGATCGGGGTCCAACCGGAGTGCGGTGTTTCAATTCCCATAGCGACGTATAATCCTTCCGCAAAATTCCGCGTATTCTTCGACGTTCTGAGGCGGGCTGGTATGATTCGGACGCACGCCGCAGGATTCCGGCGTGAAGCATAACGTTACGGTGACGTCGAATGGTTCCAGCGCTCTCACCTGACAATCGAACCAAGCTTCCGCGCCGGGTCGATGACTGTCAGCCCAGCTCAGGCCAGTTCTCAGGTACTTTACTCCCATGTCCCGCATGACGCAGACGGCGTCATCCAACCTCGGATCCTCGAAATGGAACCACTGACAAATTCCGAGGTCGGGGGTGTACCGCGAGAATTCGCTGGCGGCAAGTTTTGGGCTTCCGTCCTCGCAAAGCAGGCCCATATAAAAATGCCTGTAGTATGAGGAGCCTTCCGCCTCTCGATGACGGGTGGTGGCGGGCCACGCGCGCGGCAAGTCGTACAAGCTATACCAGTGGATCCTGGGAGCACGCGCAATCAGCAACTCGGCGGTGCGTTTCAAGCCGAACTGCTGCACTTCCTCCGCCCCGAAAGTGGACACGCCCACCTCTGATACCCATAAAGGCAAATCCGTGACTTCTCGAATTTCGTCCAACTTTTCCGGCCATTCGTGGATTTGCCAGTGATTCAGCTCGACGAAGCGGGGGTCGATGGGCGAGATACCTCCCAGCACGCACGGTACTCGCGGATTTTCGGCACTGATTGCATTCGATGCCGACTTCACCATGCTGCCGAATACTTGCCATTCCGGGTCAATTTCGAAGTCCCAATGAGACAGGTTGTTCGGCTCGTTCCAGAGCATGGCCGCTTCGATCATCGTTTAGCCTTCCTGCAGATCAAGACTTCCTCTTCGGGATGGTCGAGGATTTCGAAGCCGGCGCTTCGCAGCATGGCCTGGGCGCAGGCAAGATTTGGTATCCAGCAGTTTGTCGGGTCGTCCGAATAGCGGTGTTCGATGAAATCGATCCGTGGGTAGCCCGTATAGCTAAGCACGAGGTCGAAATCGCGGAGTCCGCGCGGTCCTATGTATTCGACAGGCTCGCCCGATTTCAGCCGATCGAGCGTGACCGGCGTGTCAAGATCGTAGAAACATTTCACGCCTGCTTGGGAGCCCAGAGCCAGATCAGTGGCTTGGAGGGCACCGGGACAGTATGATGTGACAATCGCCACATCCGCGTCGCGCAACTGATCGGCTGCTTCTTTCCGCACCTCGTCCCAGGACGAATAGAGATGCAATCGCCCCCCCGGAATTTTAGTCAGATCGCGGTGGAGTGCATAGTAGGCAACGTCCCGCTCGAAGAAGTGGACCTCATGTCCCCGCCGAATCAGCGCTCCACAGAGTCCGCGCCACAGGGTTGCATGGCCGTTGCGCCAGGAGGAACTTATGGACAGCCCGAAGATAAGTAGCTTCATTCCGTCCAAGGTACTTACCAAGAACAGAGGACGCTCTCCTCAAGTCGCTGTTTCAGCTTTTTACAATGGGGGGTGACTACTTTTCTGCTCATTCGCCACGGCCTTACCGATGCTGTGGGGCATCGGTTAACCGGCCGGCTGCCCGGTCTTCATCTGAACGAAACCGGGCGCAGTCAGGCCGCAGGACTTCCCGATCGCTTGACGCGTTGGAAAATTGACGCAATTGCCTGCAGTCCACTGGAACGCACTAGGGAGACTGCCGCACCCTTAGCCGAGCGGCTGGGATTGACGGTGCAGCCTGACATTGCGTTAGCTGAATTCGATTTCGGCCAATGGTCCGGCATGTTAATTTCCGAGTTGGATCAGCGAGAGGATTGGAAAACCTTCTGCCAGTTTCGGAGCGGCTCGCGCGCGCCCGGCGGTGAGCTTATCACTGAGGTGCAGACTCGCATGGCCACCGCTCTGGCTGGGCTGGCCGGCAAGTATCGGGATGGAATCGTAGCGGTGTTCAGCCACGCCGACGCGATCAAGGCTATCCTGCTGCACTACTCAGGCATGCCGCTCGACCACATCAATCGGCTGGAAATCTTCCCGGCTTCGATCAGCGTCGTGCGCCTGCATGCCTGGGGGCCGGTGATTACGGCTGTGAATTTATCACCGGAGTTGTTATGAAATTTAAGATCACTTGGCTTATATGCCTGACAGGAATCTTTCCTTGCATCGCGCAGGATCGCACCGTTGAACTACTGCGAACGCTCGCCGACACGCCGGGTCCGCCAGGATTTGAGGAGCCAATCAGAAAGGTTATGGTCGAGGCCATGACCCCGTTTGCCGCTTCCATCCGCTTCGATGGAATGGGATCGATCATCGCCACTCAAGGATCGCAGGGGCCACGGATTATGGTGGACGCCCACATGGACGAGTTGGGTGGCATGATCCGCCGCGTCACCCCCAAGGGACTGCTCACTATGCAGATGCTCGGCGGCTGGCTCGACCAGGCTCTGGTGGATCAGCGTTGGATCATTTTAGGATCGAAGGGGCCCGTTCATGCGGTAACTGGAATTCGGGACATCCACGTGGTTCCGCTGGATGAACGAAACCGGGTGTATCCGCGCGATTCGCTGTTCCTCGATGTTGGCGCGAAGAGTGAGGCAGAGGTTCGCGAGATGGGGATTGAACCGGGCGACCCGGTAACTCCCGACTCTCCGTTCCTGGTTCTCAATGGCACCGGCAACTATCTGGGCAAGGGTTGGGATGACCGCGTGGGGTGCGGCGTTGTGGTGGAAGTTATGCGCCGCATGGCAACTCTGCCGCATGCGAATCAGATTGTGTACGCGATCACGACTCAGGAGGAAGTGGGTCTGCGCGGCGCTCACACCGCGAGCGACGCTATCAAGCCGGACATCGGAATCGCTTTGGAAGGCGGGATCACTGGAGACGTGTTTGGAGGCCGGGCCGAAGAGACGCAGGCCAAGCTGGGCGCGGGCCCTGGCATATTCCTATACGATTCGCAGCGCTGCCCCACCGCAAGTTGACCCAGTTCGTGAAGGCGACGGCCGCGGGAAAGAACCTGCCCCTTCAGTTGGATCTGGTTCAAGGTTATGGAGACGATTCGGCGGAAATCCAGAAGAGCAACGGCGGAGTACCGACGGTGAACCTGGTGGTGCCGGTCCGGTATACTCACGCTCATAACGGCATCATGAATCGCGGCGACTTTGACAGGATGGTGGACTTGGTGGTGGCGCTGCTGCAGAAACTCGATGCGCCTACTGTTGCCAAAATCCGCGACTTCACGCCGTAGGATGGCTAGCGCTTGTGGGGCAGGCAGTCCTGCCGTCTGGAAAGGCGGCTGCACGGAAGAGAACCCCTTGTTAACTGTATGTCCCCATGCAAAGGCCGGCTGAAAGCCGGCTGCAGGCAGGATTGCCTGCCCCACATTTATTTCAATGGCGGCGGTCCGAGGGGGCTGGGTGCGCAGGCAGTGGTCTGCATTGTGTAGCTGATGCCTGCGATCTTCCAGCCCTCTTCTGCTTTTACCAGACTGACCGAATCGATTCCGCAATGGCTGAATTTGCCGCTTCTCCAGAAGTCGTATTCGGCCCAGACCTGAGCGATACGGCCCTGCACCAGAACTTTGGGATTCCACATGCGCTCGAGGATCGGCTCTTTGATCGTGCTCAGCCGAGCGGCGAACTGCTCCTGCGTGCTACCGCTAACGGTCCCATTCTCGCGAACGGCGACCATGCGTCCTTCGGGAATGAGAACGAGTTTGGCGGCTTCGGTATCGTGGGCC
Source organism: Bryobacterales bacterium (assembly GCA_038225555.1). Classification (GTDB taxonomy): domain Bacteria; phylum Acidobacteriota; class Terriglobia; order Bryobacterales; family Bryobacteraceae; genus JANXQZ01. Next base: position 160,396 of record JBBRRB010000002.1, on the reverse strand, counting down.
GACATGGCGTCGAATAGCTTTTGAACCACTCTAATGGCGGCTATTTCGTCAGGGGAGTCAGCGGCCCACGCGGGAATGGAACCGAGCAACAGGGACAATGCAAGCAATCGCATAGAATTAAGGTATCGCAACAGAAACTCAAGCAGTCACTAGGGCGGCCTTACGCCTGCATTTTCCGGCGCTTACCGGACTGCGGTTCATCCTTGCCATATGGGTGATCCTGCATCATCTGACCGGTCGCGGCATGATGCTGGAAGAATGGTCACGCTCGCTGCCGCCCGAGCTGGCGAACATCGTCAGGGGAGGATACCTCGCGGTTGGAATGTTCTTCGTCCTTTCCGGATTTGTGCTGGCGCGGGCGCACGCTGCACCCGACTGGAACGGTGCGAGCCTGTTCCGTTATGGCGTCAGCCGATTCGCTCGCATATATCCCGTATACGTCCTGAGCCTCGCGGTAATGCTGCCGTTCATCTTCGAAAGCCGCGTGGCAGGCAAGCCCGGACTCCTCACCAACTATGGGCTTGTTCTGCAAGGCTGGTCTGGACTGCTGCCAGTGAGTTGGAACGCGCCGGCATGGTCGCTGTCGTGTGAAATATTCTTCTATCTCTGCTTTCCGTTCTTCGCCATCGCTCTCGGCCGCTTGCGTTGGACCAGCGTGCTGACAGCTACAGTCGCAGCTTGCTTGATCCCTGGAGCCCTTCGTCTGCTGAGTGTGCCGAATGCGTGGAAGCCGCTCTTCCATTTATCCGATTTTGTGATCGGCATTGTGGCGGCCCGTGCGCTGGATCTGCTCCTGCGGTCAGGCAACCCGCTGACCGGACGTGGCCACTGGTTCTACGTTCCCGGACTTGCGTCTGGTGCTACGCTGATTGCCTATCCAGGAGTTCTGGGCGGCTTCATCAATCTGAATTCTGCACTGCGGCCTTTGAACGCCCTGGTGTTGGTGGGTCTGGCGCTCGGGGGCGGACTGCTGGCGGGCGGGCTATCCTCTCGCTTGGCCGTGTTTCTGGGCCAGGCAAGCTACTCAATGTACATCCTGCATATACCGCTGCTCTGGTGGTATCGGCGGGTGGGACCGCCCTTGCTTACCTGGATTCCAGGCGTGGTGCTCGCAGTCGTTTACTTGGCTTGGGTGGTGATGATATCGGCGGTGGTGTTTCGGTATGTGGAAGAGCCAGCGAATCGGTATCTGCGGGGTCGAATGCTTGCCCGGTCGGAGATCATATTAGGCTAGTCTTTTTCCGGTAATTCCCCAGTAGAGCTGTTTCATGGGGTCAGGATGGTTGGTTCGAAAATCAACCCAAGTAAACTTCTCCAGGCTCTCAGGAAGATTGGGGACCGCGGTGGCGTCGGGCAAGAGCACCGGGATTACACTCGAGCCGCGTTGGGCGAATTGCTCCAAAGCCCACCTCTGCTCCTGATCTTGCCAGGGGCCAATGCCGGACTTGCCAACGAATACTGCCGCCGTTTTTGCTTTCGCAATCTCCTCGCTCAGCGCAGTTTGCCAGAGCCGCCCTGGCTGCAACTGTTCTTTGTCGAACCACGGCACGAGTCCAAGGGCCCTTAGACCGAAGGAAATTTTCTTAACTTCATCCAGATCCGGAGAGTGATAAGACAGAAAGACATCGAAAGTATTTGTCTTCAGATTCTGCTGTTCCTGCGAGAGCAGCCCCTTCTTAACGATCTTGAAACAATCAGCTTGATTCGACTCCGGTTGAATAACCGAAATATGTCGACCTGCAGCCCTATCCCTATAACGCTCTGGAAACGGAATCAACGTCGAATCGATAGCTATTTGAGAGTCTTCGGTGGCAGCAATTGTACGGAAGAAGAAAGGTACCTCGTCGGGACCAAAACGATCGTTCCAGTCCTTCCGAAGCTTCAAAATGAACTTGCCACGAGGGTCAGTGTCGGCGATAAAAGGAACTAACCCAAGAGGAACTACACGAGTCCAGTGAGCGAAACCCGCGCTCGGTGTGGCGAACAGGAACAGGTGGCTCAGGCGATTCAACAACTCGGTCGAATCGAGCAGCGCCCGTTGCGCGATGAGACCACCGCTGCTGCTCGCGATCAGTGCGATTCTCTTGGAGTGGCTTAGCTCGCTGTGCAGGCCCAATGACAAATATAGGGCGATCTCACCTATGTGGGTATGGTTTGTGGTCAGCGGAGTGTGAAACTCGACGCTCTTATATCCAAAGTGCCAGATATCCCAATCTCGAAGTTCCGGATCGATTGATAGCAGGTCTGGGAAACGGCCCCAGGTATGCGGGTGACCGTTGAATCCATGAATAAAAACAATTGCGTTCTCAGCTTGGCGGTCGCGGACGGGAAATAGATCGCCATTTCTTGTCATCTCTGAATTCTATCTGACGAGGAGATAAACTGTGTACGTCCCATTACTGTATACAGGCTTCGAACGTGCTGGTCCGCTTGAAACCACGTAGTCGATTCCGAGATCCGTGAGCTTGCGGGAATCAGGGTTCCGATCCTTTAATTCGTTCACCTGTTCCCAGCGCGTCCACCATTCCTCCGCGAGCGAACGGTAGTAATTCACTTGGCCCCCCGACTTCCAATCGACATAGACAGACCGAATCGCGCGGGCTCGGAAGATGCCGGGTTCCAGACGATGGCCGATGCCGGAGAACAGGAACATCGCGTCCTTGGGCGTGTTCTCGCGGGCGAATGTTTCCAGTCCAACCAGATCTCTGGTTTCAAGGCGGGGATGGTTTTGCGGTATTAAAAGGAATGCGGCCAAAGGAACGGTCCAGGCGATTCGCTCCTTTTGAACAAGCGAAGCCAAACTTATTCCCAGCGCCAATGCCAGCAGCCATTGCTTCGCATCCGGCCAAGCCGCAAAGGTTCGCATGGAGATTCCGAATACCAGGACGAACCAGACGACTGCTTCGGCAAATCGCTTCGTTTGTGCGGCTCGAATGCCGGCAGCCGCACCCAGGATCATCGTGACAGCCGTCACGAAAAGAAGGGCGCGAGCTGGCTGGATTTCCGAGATCAGGCCCCACTTCAACACGTCCAGCAGCACATACGAAACTGGAACACTTAGTAGCCCGATGACTGGCAGCCCGATCCAATAAATGCGCCCCGACCGGGGTTTGATGCGCCAAAAGGCCACCAGGGACGCGGCCCACGCGATCCCGTATTGCCAAAGCAATGCGCCGACCCAGTTCCATACCCAGTTGTAGGCAGCTCGCAGCTTCTGCAAACGCTCCAGTTCTGCATCGAGTCTAAACAGAAATTTCTGTCTCTCGAATACCCCGACCTGAAAGTGGGCCGCGACCAGAATAACGATTACCGCACACCCCAAAGGCACAAGCGCCCGCCACCGCCGCCGCCAGATCACAAGAGTGAAAAAGCAAAGCCAAAAAGGAATGGTGGTGGGGGCGTGATACAAAAAACCGAGCGAAGCCGCCGTCGACGCCCATATGTATCGATTGTGCACCGCCAATCCCATCGCAAGAAAAACCAAAGCCACGGCAAATCCGCGTGGGACGGGTTCATACTCCATCAGCAGCACTGCCGGTCCCGCAATGCTGGCGCCCAATCCCGCGATGGCCGCGACGATCAGGGCCAGCATCCGCCCCAGCGGTAACGCCGTCGCGAGCAGGTAATAACCTAGGATTTGCAGTGCCCGAAAGATCAGTTGCTGAGCCAGCAGCGCCGTTTCAAACGACACCCCTGTCAGCCGCCGAATGCCGATAGTCACCTCATCGTAGATCGTGTATGAGAGGTGCGGTTTGGTAGCGACCAAGTCGCGCGGAAACGTGGAGGCGTCCCAGATATGCTCCATCATTGGAACGTAAATCTGAGTGTCGGACTGGAGGAAGGTATGGCCGGGGAAGACGAAAAATCCGAGCAGCGTGATGACAGCGATGGCGCAGGCTACCGCGAGCCGGTCCATCATTTACGGAGCCGGTGTTTTATCTAATTGCTGCTTGGTCCAGACTCGATTCGGATTTAATTCGAGAGACTTCTGAAACGCCTTGCGGGCGTCGGCGGGCTTATTCTCCTTGCGCAGCGCCAAGCCGAGCCAAAGATAGGCGTCGGCCGATTTTCCGTTCAACTCGATCGCTTTTTGAAAGTCCTTGATGGCAAGATCCAGGCCGCCTCCAAACGCTGGAGGCAAGTAGTAGTTCCCTACGCCATGGCTCAGGTATGCATCGGAAGACTTCGGATCGAGCTCAATGGCCTTGTTCACCGAACTCAGTGCGCACTTCCCGTACTTGATTCCGGCCAGTCCGGCGCTCGAGATCATCTGACCGCAGAGCGTCCCCAGCATGCGGTTGAACTCCGACGAATTGGCATTTAACGCTACGGCTTTTTCGGCTGCCTTGATTCCGGCCTCGGCCAACTCGCGGCCTTTCGCTTTGTCACGCTGCTCGATGGCGACTTCGGCGCCGTAGGATTCCACCAAGGCCAGCCGGTATTGCGAATTCGCGTCGTTCTGTTGCTTTTCGGCTGCGGCCCGGTATTCCACCGCGATGCGCTCCAGAGTGGCGCGATCCTGCCGGTCACGGGCGATTTGAAGTTCGGGATTGCCAGAGCCAGCCCAAACCGCGGCTGCGAAGAGAAAGAACGACAAACGCATCATTACCGATTCTATCGCCCTCGCCCGGCTACTCTGGAACGGCCACGACATCCACTCCAAACGAAGCGTCCAGCGACGGCAGCCCCTCAAAAGGAAGCAGCGTGCTGGCAGGGGGACTCACCGCGCTGAAGAACGTCTTTCGAACATTGCGGACTTTGTCGGCCATCGACCTCGAGGTCAGGTAGATGTGCGACATGGCTAAATGATCGAGCTTTGAATTGGCAGTGCCCAGGGCTTTTTGCAAACGATCAAACGCAAGCTTCACGTCAGCCTCCTGCGTTCCAAAGCCCATCTGAGTGCTGGTAAAGACCACTTTGGGCGACCGCACCAGCGTCAACTGCGAGTAACTTGGCGAAGTTTCCATCCCGGATGGATTCAAGTAGGTAACGGCTTTGTCTTGGGACTTGCGCAAGCGAGCCACTCCCTCGCACTCGGCCGCCGGATGAACAGGCAAACGCTGCATCTGGACGACATTGAGCGCGGCTCCCGGAAAGGTTGCCTCAAGCGCAGCCCGTCCGGTCCTGCTCTCCTCCAGAGCACTGACGAAACAGGTGACCTTGAGGAGATCCGCAGACTCCATGCCCCCTGCCCGCAGCGCCGTCTTGAGCTGATCGATGGACTGCTCCACCGATCCGGTTGCCTGGCCGGACAAAAACGCCACTCCGTTCGGATTCAAGGGCCGCTTGTCCACGCCGATGCTTTCAATCACGACCTGAGCGCCTTCCATCGGCAGAGCTCCTGCCTGGACGACGCTGAGGGCCGGAAGGGCCAGGTGCTTCTCCCCGAATACCTCGCCGGCAATCTCCTGAATGCGCCGCATGTCACCGGATCCGGCGACAAAAGCGCGCATCTTTACGATGCCGGTTCCATGGCTGGAGCGCAACAAGGTTCGCATGGCGTCCCGCGCCTGTTGCGATAAGAGACCTCTTGAGGAGAGCGGCGAGACCTGGAAAAAGAGGCGGTCCGTTTCCGCCGCTACCGCGCTCGGGGCTTCCTTGGGAGGTGGAAGCGTCTGGGTCATCTCGTCGCTCTTCTTCTTTTTCTTCTCCTTGGTGGATACCTCGAGAGTCATGCCGTCTTCATCCGAGGTTCTCTTTTTCTTGTCGGCCGAGAGCGGCGTGCCTGCCAACGACGCCAGGAGAAAGATCGCGAAAACAGTGCGAGAGGGAGGTGTCACGGCGTAAACGAACCTTGAGTTTATCAAATGCGCCGCTTAGACCAGCAGCGACTTCCAGGCGGTTACAACCAAAGCGTGCGTTACCATGCTTGCTCGAATGCTGCGCGAGCGGAGGAACGCGATGCCATAGAACATGCCCGCAATCGCCGCCATTACCGCCAAACGCCAATTCGGGAAAAATCGGTACGGCAGGTGAGCCATTCCGAAGACAGCGGAAGCGACCACTAGTCCGGCAATCTTGCTATGCAGTCCTTTGGCGGTTAACTGCTGCAGAAAGCCTCTGAAAAAAAGCTCCTCGCCCAGCGCGACGGACCACATGATTCCGCAGAATATAGCGGGCACGAACAGGGCGAATTTCCACCAAACCAGCGGAAGCGGATGAAAGTGTGCGAAGCGGAGGAAATAGACCGCAAGGGCGCCCACCGGCAGGAAATAGAGGAACTGTTCGATGCCGATTCTCCACTCGGCCGAGCTGGGCAGAAAACCGAAACGCACATTCTCGATGCGGCGCAGGGAGAGCAAGGCCATCGCGCCCAGACGGATCCACATCAGCTTGCCAAGGATTTCGATTTGCAAATGCGGCGTGGGCCGCACATAGATCTGCCCGAACACCTTGCTGACGTACACGCCTCCCATGAACGCCAGGAAGAGCAAGTCGATCAATGGTGCTGGACGGAACACCGCATACCAGAACGCAGCGACCGCAGCGAGCGTGGTTAGAAGCAAAAACGGAGTGAAGGCAAAAGTGTGCGTGGCGAAGCTTTCGAGCAGGTAGGGTGCGATCGCGCCGCAGGTGAGCAGGAAAGCGCGCCCCGGCTTCGAGCCGATTCGATCGAACTGTCGCCGCACCCGCTCGAATCCCGGCATCAGGTACAGTCCGATCTCGATCAGGAACGCTGGCAGCAAGGCAAACAGCAGCGCTCTGGACAGATTTTGCTGCTGCGAGTAAACGTATGCGGCGATGGAAGCTGCCGTCCAAACCAGCACCAGCGTGACCAGGAATGGACGCATCGGCTTCATAGTAGCATCGGCATGTTTAATTGGCTTGTTTAACCGACATGTTAGACTCATCTCGCAGGAGCATTCATGACACGCCTCATCTCCGCTACACTCGTTTTCGCGGCATCGGTCGCTTATTCCTCGGCAGCAGATCCCTCCAGCCCGCCGCTCAGCAAGACATTTAACCAACAGGTGAGCATGGTCGAAAGCGAGGTGGTGTCGCTGGCGGAAGCTATGCCCGCAGACAAGTACAGTTTCGTCCCGTCTGGACCCGAATTCGCCAAGTCCCGAACATTTGGGCAGCAGGCGTCGCATATTGCCGCAGTCATCTACTCGACGTCCGCGAGCGTTCTAGGCGAAAAAGCTCCTACCGAAATGGGGGAATCCGAAAACGGGCCTGCCTCGCTTAAGACGAAAACGGAGATCGTGAAATACCTGAAGGATTCCTTCGCCTACGCCCACAAGGCGATGGGGACGCTGACGGATGCAAACCTGAACGAGATGGTCGCCTCGGCCTTTGGAAAGGACAAGGTGCCGCGAGTGTCCATGGCCATGGTTCCGGTATGGCACAGCTTCGACCACTACGGTCAGATGGTGATTTACGCGCGGCTCAACGGAATCGTTCCTCCGGCTAGCCGTTAAAGACTCATCGTGCTGTCCCTGAGCGAGGAACTGCGCCGGATCCCCGCATTCGCCGATCTTCCGCACGAAGATTTGGAATGGTTGGCGGGAAGGATGAGCGTTCGCGATATTGCGGCAGGCGAGATTTTTATTCGCGCAGGCGATCCCGCGCAATTTCTATGCGTGATCCTGGAAGGCGAAACGCAGGGCCATAGCGAAACGGGGGGCACCGGACGCTCCTTTGTGGCCCGCGCGGGCGATGTTACCGGCATGCTGCCTTTCTCGCGGCTGACGGTGTTTCCGCTCACTTCGAGGGCAATCCTTCCCACGCGCGTCGCTCTGCTCGACAAGAAGCACTTCCCAGAAATGCTGGAGCGAGTGCCCGCTCTTGGGCAGCGTCTCGTGTCGATCATGTCGGACCGTATTCGCGAAGTGACTAAGATGGATGTCCAGCGCGAAAAGATGATGGCCCTGGGGAAACTTTCGGCGGGTCTGGCGCATGAGTTAAACAATCCTGCAACGGCTGCGCGGCGGGCAGCCAGCAGCCTGAAAGACGCGGTGAAGGAGCTGCGGGCTGCCACCATCCGAATCGATGAACATACTCTGACCCCTCCGCAGCGGGCGATGCTCACGTGCGTAGAGCGCGAGTTGGCGGACCGAACCGAAAGCTCCGTTTTGGATTCGTTGGACCGCAGCGATCGGGAGGAGCGCATGACCGAGTGGCTGGGCCGGCATGGGATCGAAAAGACGTGGGAGTTGTCGGCGAGCCTGGTGGAGAGCGGCTTTGATGTTGGATGTCTGGAGCAAGTGGCGGGAGAGTTTCCAAATGAGCTGCTCGAAGACGCCTTGACGAGGGTGACTGCCGGGGTTACCGTGGACCGGCTGGCTGGCGACATCGAAAATAGTACCGGGCGAATTGCCGAACTCGTGCAGGCGATCAAAGAATATTCGTATATGGACCAAATGCCGGAGCAGGAGATCGACGTCACTAAGGGCATCGAGAGCACTCTGACTATGCTGTGGCATCGTCTCAAACACGGCATTTCGGTAGAGCGTGAATATGAGCCGAAACTTCCGCCGGTCTGCGCGCGAGGCAGCGAACTAAACCAGGTCTGGACGAATCTGATCGACAATGCAGCCGATGCCATGGATGGCAAGGGGCAACTGCGCATCCGGACGGCGCGCGAGCTTGGATTTGTGCTGGTAGAGATTGGCGATAATGGTCCTGGGATCCCGAAAGAGATTCAAGACCGCGTATTCGAGCCCTTCTTCACTACCAAGGGAGCGGGCCAGGGCACCGGGCTTGGGCTTGATATGGTTTACCGCATCGTGCGCGCTCATCGCGGCGAGGTGGCGCTGAAGTCCAAGCCAGGCGATACGCGGTTCCAGGTGCGGCTGCCAGCAGCGCATTAGAGATTATGTGGGATTGCCGCCTACGAGACCGTAACCCCGCGTCCATTCGCAGGCGTCCTACCTTCGCCAATAGCCATTATAGTAGCGGTGTCCATAGTAACGGGGCGCAACCCAATAGGAACGTGCGTACGGAGGGCGGCCCCAATAACCGGATCGCCAAACGTAACGTGGACCGTAGGGAACATAGTAACCATCGACCCAAGAATAACCCGGCCCAGGGTAAGCTGGCCTGGCGTACACAATGGGACGCGGAGGCGGCGGGGCATAATACCCGTATCCCGGGCCGACGCTGGCACCAAAGAACACGCGAGGTCCTGCGAAGAGTGACGTTCCAGCAAGAAACAGTACCGCAAGCAATTTAGATTTCATGAGATTTCTTTCTCCGCGTCAACTCATTGCACGCCACTTTCCAAAGTTAAGTTATTGATTTTTAGGAAGACGTTTCGAAAGGTTTGGCCGACCAGAACCGCTGCTGGTGGTTTTTGGCCAGGCGGAGCCAATGCGACAATAGAACCTGAGAACGTTCCAGAAATGATTCAGTTGTCCGCTGCCGGAAAACGTTTCGGTCCCAAGTTGTTGTTCGATAACCTGAACTGGCTGATTACGCCCAAGGAGCGTGTCGGTTTGGTCGGGGCGAATGGCACCGGCAAGTCCACTCTGCTTAAAGTATTGGCGGGTCTGGAAACGCTCGACTACGGCTCACTCAGTCAGACGAAAGGGATCACGGCCGGGTATCTGCCGCAGGACGGTCTTAGCCTGTCGGGGCGGAGCGTCTTCAACGAATGCATGTCGGTTTTCGACCGGCTCAAAGATATGGAGCGCGAGATGGAAACCCTCGCGCACTCGATGGGCGAACTCGATCCCGAGAGCGACGAATATCATCAAGTGGCCGACCGCTTTCAGCGGCTCCAGAGCGAATTTCACACGCGCGACGGGTATGCTTTGGAGGCGAAGGTCGGCAGCGTTTTATCGGGCCTGGGATTCCCAAGCGAAGATTGGAACCGTCGCACGGAGGAGTTCTCGGGCGGTTGGCAGATGCGCATCGCGTTGGGAAAACTGCTGCTGGAACAGCCTAATCTCCTGCTGCTGGACGAGCCCACAAATCACTTGGACCTGGAGGCGCGCAACTGGCTGGAAGAGTATCTTCGGGACTATCCTAACGCCTTCGTGCTCATCTCCCATGATCGGTATTTTCTCGACGTTACGGTCAGCAAAACCTGCGAAATCTGGAACAAACAGGTCTTTTTTTATAGCGGCAACTACGAGAAGTATCTGACTCAGAAAGCCGAGCGGAAACTGCAGCTCGAAGCCGCCTATCGCAATCAGCGCGAGCGCATTGAAGCTCTCGAGGCCTTCATCAATCGCTTCCGGGCGCAGGCGACGAAGGCGAAACAGGTTCAGAGCCGCATCAAGGAGCTGGACAAAATCGAGCGCATCGAAGTGCCGCCGGACGAAAAGACGATTCATTTCTCCTTCCCTCAGCCGAAGGCGAGCGGCCGCGTGGTGGCCGAGTTCAAGAATGTCTCGAAAAGCTATGGCGACAAACACGTGTTTAGCGGTGTGGATTTCGTCATCGAACGAGGCGACCGTATCGCGCTAGTGGGTGTGAACGGGGCGGGTAAATCGACGCTCATTAAACTGCTCGCCGGAACCGAACCGCTGTCTAGCGGCGAGTACAAGCTGGGCCATAATGTGGAGCCTGACTACTTCGCGCAGGATCAGTACAAGGAATTGAATCCAGACGCCCGCATGCTGGACGATTTATACGACGTCGCGGGCAAGTCGACCCAGACTGAGTTGCGCAGCGTGCTCGGATGCTTCCTGTTTTCAGAGGATGACGTATTTAAGCGCATCGGGGTCCTATCGGGGGGCGAGCGCAATCGTTACGCACTGGCGCGCATGCTGCTCCACCCGAGCAATTTTCTGCTGCTCGACGAGCCAACGAATCACTTGGACATGCGCGCTAAGGATGTTCTGCTGGAGGCGCTGCAGGAGTTCAACGGCACTCTGGTATTCGTTTCGCACGACCGCTACTTCATTGACAATCTTGCCACTCGCATATTCGAGGTTGGGGAAAGCGAGGTGCGGATATTTCCTGGCAACTATCAGGATTATTTGTGGCGTAAGGAAGGCAAGCCTCTCTCGCTCGAATTAACCCCGCAAGGCGGGTTGAACGGTACCCATGCCGTTACCGCTGCGCCAGCGCCTGCTGCTGCGGTGAAGCGAGTAAATCCTCTGAAGCTTCGTCAAATGAGGGACCGCTGCGAGCAACTCGAAGCGAGCATCGCACGGGTGGAGGGAGAGATCGCAGGTCACGAGTCGGCGCTGTCGAATTTCGTCAGCACCGAGGAGACGCTGAAGCAGACAAGTTTGATGGAACAGCGGCGCGGCGATCTTAGCTCGCTACTTGCGGAATGGGAGCAAGTTTCGGCCGAACTCGAAATATCCCAATCTTGAGCGATGAGCGACATTCAGGAACAACTCGCGCAGCTCCGAAAGCGAATCGCTAAGATCGATCGCAAATTTGCGGCACCGCGTCCCGCCGCAGCTTCCGCACCGCGCGAACCCAGGCCTGAGAAGTACTTTATCGAGGAATGGTCTGGCGGCCGCGAGGTGGAGACCGATCACGGGCGGCACTTCGAGCTTGATAAGCTATTCGAGCGCCATCGACGGCATGGCAGCATCGGCATGCAGGATTTAGAGACTCTGCCCGACGACCTGCTAACTCCGATCTCAAACGGGCAAATCGACGGGATCCCGCCCGAGAAATGGGCCTTTCTCGATACTGAAACTACAGGTCTGGCTGGCGGCGCAGGCACCTACGCATTTCTCATTGGAGTTGGAAGCATCACGCCGCGGGGCTTTCTGGTGCGCCAGTTCTTCATGCGTGAATTCGCGGAGGAGACCAGCCTCCTGATTGCGCTTTCAGCTTATTTGAAGCAGTTCGACGTGTTGATTACGTACAATGGCAAGACCTACGATCAGCCTCTGCTGGAAACCCGGTACCGCATGGCGCGGACACGACCGCCCTTCTCCAGCCTGGCGCATCTGGACCTACTGCACGGGGCCCGGCGCCTCTGGAAGCTTCGATTCGATAGCTGTCGCCTGGTGGATCTTGAGAATCGGATTCTCGGGGTGGAGCGCGAGGGCGATCTCCCAGGCGAGATGATCCCGTATGTTTATTTCGAGTACCTGAGGACCCGCGAAGCTTGGAAGCTGGTGCCGATCCTCCATCACAATCAAATCGATATTCTGACACTGGCTTGCCTAACCGCGATCGTGCCCTGGGCGTTTCACGCACCGGAAAAAGCGCAGTTCACGCATGGGGCGGAGATGGTAGGTTTGGCGCGCTGGTGGCGTCAAGCGGAGAATTATGAGAATGCGCTGGGTCTGTTCCGAGAAGCGGTGAAGCGCGGGCTGCGCGACGAACTGCTGTTTCGCACGCTGTGGGACATTGCCGGCCTGGAGAAGAAGTTGGGACGAGAGGACGCAGCGCTGCTCGTGCTCATCGAACTTACCGAATGCCGGAATCCGTTTCGAACAGGCGCGTTCGAGGAGATGGCGAAGTACTACGAGCATCGCGAGCGCGACTACGGGAAGGCGCTGGAGATGACCGAGTCAGCAATTGCTCATGGAGACTCGGACGCGCTGCGGAGACGGGCGGCCCGGTTGACGAAGCGAGTTACTGCGCCAAAATCGAGACGCCTGCTTTGATGTTAGCTATTGAGCAGGCGAAGGTATCTGGAACGTGCCGACCGAGCCGCCAATATTGAGATTCGCCACTGCGGGCAGCGGCCCTGAATACGTGAAATTCAATTGATCGATGATCAGGCCTGGCGCGGAGCCGCAGTAGGATACCGGCACAGGCGCGCCACCTATCGAGAGAGCGCACGGGTTGGCTGCGGCAGAAGCAGCAGTGTAGGGACCGCCGTCCGGTGCCGGCACGCCCTTCGGCCCAAATCCGTTCCCCCATGCGGTGCAGTTTGCGTCGACACACTGCGTTAGGAAAATAGAGGGCGCGATAGAGGTGATAGTAACTGGCTCGGCATTGCTCACTGCACCTGCGCGCGTGACCGTGATGTTCACTGTGTCCGGCGCAAGCTGCGTTTCCCACGGCATCTGAAAATTGATCTGCGCAGGGGACACGTAAGTCAGCGGAGCATTCACTCCATTTACATTCACCGTAACGCCGGAGGGAGTGGAGGTTGCGAACGCGTCGTTTGCGAAGAGCCCGCCGTAGACGGAATCCGATAGGTCCTGCCCGTACACGGAATCGAGCGAACCCTGCGCGATGCTGCCCAGGCCGGACGCGGCGTTCACCACGCCACCTGGAAAGATCACAGGACTTGACGGGGCAACCGCAGTCTGCTGGTATACGCGAACATAGTCGATCAGCATGTCTTGCGGGAAGGGCGTGTCCGCCGCAGGCGATCCCAGGAACGTCTTGGGGCCGCCAATTGCAAGGTTCAGCAGAATAAAGAAGGGCTTGTTGAATACCCACTGCGCGTTCGACGGCAAGGAAGCGGGAGTAAACGTTTTGAACACGACGCCGTCCACGGAAAATGAAATGGAATCGGGCGCGGTCTCGACTGCGAATAGATGGAAATCGTCTGTGATCTTTTGTCCGCCGGGTAGCGTGTAATCAGCCGAAAGACCGGCATTGGCGAAATTCGAATTCTGCGGCGGACCATGCAGAGTCGAGTGAATGGCGGAAGGTTTGTCGATCTTGCTGCCGAAGTTTTCCAGGATGTCGATCTCGCCGCAGAAGGGCCAGGAGATGGTGGCAAAATCCCCGCCCAGGAGCCAGAATGCCGGCCACACGCCTTGACCGAACGGCAGCTTGATGCGGGCTTCGATGCGGCCATATTGCCAAGTCAGATTGACGGGATCCTTCGCTCCGGAATCGGCGAGTCCGGTACGGATGCGCGCGGAGGTGTAGTTTCCGCCCGCATCGCGGATGGCACGAATCACCAGATGTCCTTGGCCGTCCTGAAAGGCGTTGGCAGTAGAGCGGGTGTACGTTTCGAGCTCGCCGTTGCCCCAGCCGCCTCCGCCGAGATCGAAGTTCCATCTTGATGGATCGGGAGCGATGTTTGCGGGTGCGTTGAATTCGTCGCTCCAGACTAAGTGCCATCCTTGGCCACTCTGAGCAGCGAGAGCGACGGCTGAGATTGCGAGCAGAGCGGCTAGGCGCATACCTGTATTGTAGAAGTTGATGAAGATTTACTTCCGTCTCGAAGTTGTCCTCGTGCTGGCGACGCTTACGCTGGCCGGATGCGCGCATACCGCGCGGATCGCCACCAGCCTTGATTTTGGGAGTCGGCCTCCCGATCTCACGGTGATCACCTTGAAGGTGAAGAATCAAGATACCCGCGCCACTACGCCTTTGCTGATCGATGTCAGCGTGCAGTTGCGGCGGGGAGAGGATTGGGGCAAGGCGGCTTCGGTGATTCATCCGGCGGCATTTGTGCTGAACAAGCAAGAGGAGCAAATTCTGCGGTCGACCGTGAAGCTGCGCGGGGAGGCGATTCGCGCTACGGTGTCGGTGAAAGAGCAGGAGACCGGGAAGACGGTAAGCACCGAACAGTTCGAGAAGGTGTTGAGCGGCACCTGACGGAGTTGTCAAAATGCCATCCCATGCCACCTAGTTTTCCCAGACATGGGCACATGGTGTGGGCGGCTCCCGACATAAACGCTAACTTAAGAGCCGAATACCCTGATTGACCGCGATCCATCTGGAATGTGGACGTGAACATTCGTTAAGCGCTGCGCGACTCTTGGCGGTCAATTCCGTGAGCGGAGTTTTCACGGGAGGAATCCGCCGCTCTCCAGAATGCAGCCGCACTCCGCCGATCCGAGCTGTCTCCGAGTGGCGCGTGACTCGCCCGAAGTTTCCCAGAACCAGACTTATGGACCTTCTCGATTCGTGGCAAATCTACTGGCGTTTTTTTCAGCGCCGCGAGCCTATTGGAATGTACGATGAGTAGATCATGGGCCAAACAGGTGGCACCCGGATCGAATGCCAGGCTAGGGACATACTGTCCCCTGACCGGAGAACGAAGGCTTTATGACCATCCTCGCCCGATTGGAGCAATGGAAGGAGCAGTGCACTATATCGCCGGAGCAGCACTCCTATTTGGCAGGCCTTGCGAGGGAAGAACCCTTTTCCCTTTTTCTCGAACTGAACGCTCTCCTCTTCGCTGGTGTTCTGGCGTTCGTTGCCGGCCTCGGCTGGACCGTCAGCACCTGGTCGCAGCAACTCGGTGACGTCCTCGTCCTGAGCATCCTCTCTACCATCCTCTCCGCCTGTTTTTGGTACTGCTTTTCCCGCGCGCCCGCCTGGTCCCCCGCGGAAACGCCTGCACCGACTCCGATCTCCGACTATGTGCTTTACCTCGGCAGCCTCACCTGGTCCGTAGAACTCGCTTACTTTGAGAACCGTTTTCACGTGCTCTCCGGGCAATTGGATCTCTATCTGTTGGCGACCGCCGGCCTCTTCTTCTTCCTCGCTTATCGTTTCGACAATCGTTTCGTGCTGTCGCTCGCCTTGTCCTCACTCGCAGGATGGTTCGGGCTCACCATCTCGCACTGGCCGTCCCATCAGGACGAGGCGTACCGCCAATATGCCCTTTTGTACTGTCTGCTGGTCGGCGTCGGCGGTGCGATTCTTCAGCGCCGCGGTCTGAAACCGCATTTCTTCGGCACTTATCTGAACATCGTGGCCAACGTTCTCTTTTGGGCGTCGCTCTCCGGCGTGTTCGATCGCCAGGGCTCCGGCCGATGGTTTTTTGCTTTGCTTATCGCCTGTGGCGCGTCTCTCACCTGGGGCTTGAAGCGCCGGCAGTTTGCCTTCGTTGCGTATGCCGCCTTCTACGGCTACGTGGGCGTCAGCTCGATGGTCCTCCGCGGGCTCACTGGCGACACCGCTATCCCGAGCTATTTCGTCGTTACCGGAGTCGCTATGCTGGTGATGCTGGTCCTGATCGCGCGCCGGTTCGGGAGGCTAGCGTGAGAATCTACAGTGCATCCAATGAAGAGACTCTGCGCGCCCGCAGACTCCTGAAGGATTGGGCCGGCGAGGGCCTCCTCACCGAGGCGCAATATCAGCCTTTGGAACAGGAAACGATCTCTGAACTCCGCACCACCAACATTTTCCTGCGGCTGGTCTTGTTCCTTTTCACTCTGATCATCGTGGGCGCCGCCACAGCGCTGTTCTACGTGGTTTTGCGGCCATCCAACCAAACCAGCGGCGTTTTCTTACTGACCTTCGCTGCCGTCTCGTACGCGGCTGCCGAAGTCGCCGTTTCCCAAACCCGGCTCTATCGCTACGGGATCGAGGAAGCGCTCGCCGTCTGCTCGGTTGGTTTTCTCTGCGCCGGAATGGAGTTCGCTCTTTTCAGCGGCAGCCTTTATTCGCCGAACTCGGACGGAACCAAGTTCCTGGTTCCCGCCGCAGGCGCCATCTTTTCGCTCTGGATCTGGCGTCGCTTCGGGCTCTCGTATGCATTTCTCGCCGCGATGATCTTCGTCCTTTTTCTGCCAGGCCACTGGACCTCGTCCCAGTCGGCGAAGCATCTGATCGTCGCTGCGTTCTATGTAACCGGTCTCGCAAGCGTGGCCGCGGTACGCTCCCGCTACCGCTTCGATTACCTCAATGAAGGCTATTCGCTGGTCGAAGCGTTCCTTTGGCTCGGCATCTACCTGGCCATCAACCTCCAGCTTTCTTCGTTGAACCTGCTCCTACAGTGGTGGCGTAGCCTTCCGGCCGACTCTGATTTCCCAAGGCCGTTTTACTGGACCACGTGGGTGCTGATCTGGTGCCTGCCGCCCATCGTACTCGCGCGCGGCGTGCGCCAAAAGGACCGCTTCGTCATCGCCGTGGGCGCCATCGTCGCCATACTGACCCTCGTCACCAATAAACCTTATCTCGGCTGGCAGCGGCATACCTGGGACCCGATGCTCCTGGGCATATTGTTGACCGGTGTTGGATTCTTCATCCGACGGTGGCTGGCCCGTGGGCCGGGCGGAATTCGCCACGGCTTTACCGCTGAGCGCCTGTCGGGACAGTACAAAAACTGGATGAACGCCGGCACCGCCGCACTCAGTCTGCTATCGCCCCAATCAATAACGCCAGCGCCCGAAACCAGCAGTCCAGACGTTCGCTTTGGTGGGGGAGATTCGGGCGGCGGAGGTGCCAGCGGCGATTTTTGAAGGGCGCCGGGTGAATTGGTTATCGGTCGACGTAGCGAAATATTCCGACAGATACGCACCTCAACGAACTTCTGCTACGGGAGAGATCGCTGTTTCACTCCTGATAGACGTCGTCGCTCTCGCCAAAGCACACGGACCGATTGATGCGCCTCGGACAAGTGGAAAGCCAAACTCCGCAGAAACGGCGTTCGGGGAAGCGTGCGGTCACCTCGAAGCGTATCGTCGGATACTCGGAGAAACCCGCCGACGGCAGAGTTCTGTAGATCACTCCCGTGAAGTCCGCTTCACGGAAATCTCGCATTCGGGGCACGACAGATCCTTACTGGCGATGCAGTGCTTACGAACAGCTCCCCGCGGTCGCCAATCTGGAAGTGTTCCTTTGCACCGGAATAGTTGCCGCAGCTTAGGTTACGCTTATGGGGTCCCGCCCTACAAAACTACAGGGCGGAGGAGAGGTCTTTCCACTCCCGACCTTGCGACTCAGCGACGGCAGGGTACGTGATGTGGCCCTGGTAGGTATTCACGCCTTCGCGGATGGCTTGGCTGCCTTGGCACGCTCCCTCCAGTCCTTTATTCGCAAGTTGCATCAGGTACGGTGAGGTGGCGTTGGTCAGCGCATAGGTGGAGGTGTGGGGAACCGCGGCAGGCATGTTTGACACGCAATAGTGCAGCACGTCATCCACGAAATAGATCGGGTCGGTATGGGTGGTGGCATGGGAGGTTTCGAAGCAGCCGCCTTGGTCGATGGCAACATCCACCATCACCGCGCCCTTCTTCATCACCTTCAGCATCTCGCGCCTTACGAGCCTGGGTGCGGACGCGCCCGGGATCAGCACCGCGCCAACGACGAGGTCCGCATGCCGCAGGGACTCGGTGATGGTCCACGAATTCGAGGCCAGAGTGACGATCTGACTGCTGTAGATGTCGTCGAGTTCGCGCAGCCGATTCAGATTCAGGTCAATGATGGTGACGTGGGCACCCAGCCCAACCGCCATCTTGGCCGAGTTGTGCCCTACGACTCCGCCTCCCAAAATCACTACATTTCCGGGAGCGACTCCTGGCACGCCGCCCAGTAGAATCCCGCGGCCTCCATTGGGCTTCTCCAGGTACTGCGCACCGACTTGAACCGCCATGCGGCCCGCCACTTCGCTCATCGGCGTCAGGAGGGGGAGAGAGCCGTCCTTTTCGCGAATTGTTTCATATGCCACCGAGTTGACGCGAGTCTCCACAAGCTTCTGAGTCAGCTCGGGCAGCGGCGCCAAGTGCAGATACGTAAACAGAATCAAGCCCGGGCGGAAATAGCTGTACTCGGAAGGCTGTGGCTCTTTCACCTTTACGACGAGATCGGCTTTTCCCCAAACTTCGGAGGCGTTGGCCACAATCTCCGCGCCGGAGGCCACGTAGTCGTGGTCCGGAATGGAGCTGCCCACCCCAGCGCTAGTCTCCACCAGGACGTGGTGACCGGCCTCCCGCAAAGCACTGACGCTGCCGGGGACCAGGCCAACCCGAGTCTCGTGATCTTTGACTTCCTTGGCGACGCCGATGATCACGGACGGTTCCCGGCACTAGCCGTCAGCGAGCGCTTTGGACCCAAGCCCAGAGCAATCAGCGAGAGAGAATTCAGTTTCCCATCGGATGCCAAATTTTGCTCCGATTGAAAGCGCTTCAATGCGCTGGTGGATTCAGCGCCCCATTGACCGTTGACATCGCCTTTGTAATATCCCTTTTCAGCCAAGGATTGCTGGATCTCTTTGTATCGTTCCGGCGCGGGCTGTCCCTGTTGCGTCGAATGCGCGGATGTTCGAACTTTTGTTGATTTTCGGTTGGATCGGGCCGAACTGCGTCGGACATACGTTTTAGAGCGAGTAACGCGCTTGGAGGAGTGAGCGGCAGGCCGGGTGGATTTCCGTTTTGTCCTTGCGAGAGACGGGCCCGCTATGGCCAACACGGCCAATAGCAAAATGACAATTTTTTTCACTTGCTTCAGTTTACCAGCCTCATTCCGCCGCCCTGGAGAGCGAGCACCGCTGTTAGATCGAGATTTGTTGAGAAGATCACCCTTGTTTTCACACCAGTTTGGCGTGAGAGAGACCACGGTTTTAGACAAGTCAGCGCGCCAGCGTGCCATCGATCAGGCGCTCAGTCAGATGGACAAGCAATTCGGCAGGGGCTCTGTTCTCCGCCTCGGGTCTCGGAACGTGCTTCCGGTAACAGTGATCCAGACGGGATCGATTTCGCTCGATTCGGCCCTAGGAGTTGGGGGCCTGCCGCGAGGGCGGGTGGTCGAGATTTTCGGACCGGAATCCTCGGGAAAGACCACCATCGCGCTACAGGTAATCGCTCAAGCCCAGAAAGTCGGCGGCACGGCGGCCTTCATCGACGCTGAACATGCGCTGGATCCGAAATACGCCAAGAACCTCGGAGTGGACACCGAGAATCTTCTCATCTCCCAACCGGATTACGGCGAACAAGCGCTTGAGATTATTGGAGCACTGGTCGGCTCGGGCGGCGTGGATGTGGTGGTTCTGGATTCTGTGGCGGCGCTGGTTCCCAAAGCCGAACTGGAAGGCGACATGGGCGACAGCCACATGGGCCTGCATGCCCGGCTGATGTCGCAGGCGCTCAGAAAGCTGACTGGAACCGTCGCGAAAACCAATACCTTGCTTATCTTTATTAATCAGATTCGCGAGAAGATCGGCGTGATGTTTGGCAACCCGGAAACCACCACGGGGGGACGTGCGCTGAAGTTCTACTCCTCCGTCCGTGTGGAAGTGCGACGTGGGGCCGCTATCAAGGACGGCGATGTCATCATCGGGAACCGGACCAAGATCAAAGTTGTTAAGAACAAGGTTGCGTCGCCATTCCGGGAAGTGGAAGTGGACATTCTGTATGGTCTGGGAGTATCGCGCGAGGCGGACTTGCTGGACCTTGCGGTTGCGAACGCGCTGGTAGACAAGAGCGGGTCCTGGTTCAGCTATCGCGGCGAGCGCATCGGCCAAGGCCGCGACAACGCGCGAACGTTTCTAACGCAGCATCCGGAGATTTGCGAAAAGCTCGATCTGGAGCTGCGCACCTTGCTGGGACTTCCTCTCGGAGACGGCATGGTTGCGAAACCTGCCGCCTCAGATCAATTCAGTCTCAAAGCCGCCCAGAGCGCGTAAAAATGGGTGGTTCGTGTTATCTTCGCTACGGAAAGGCCGTGTTTTGGGCTTTAGAAGCAGCTAGCGGTGAAAAAAGCCCGAGAAACTGCGATTATTGTGCATTTAACCCTTTACATCGCCGCTTTCATTCCGTATGATTTAGTAGCAACACGATCTCACGGTAATGTTTCAAACAGTCCGTGTAGAGTTCGGGAGAACCAGAAGGAAGGAGAGCAACCATGGCAGCAGCACCAGTTAAAATGACCCAGTCGGCCATTATGAAAGAATTGGCGGAGACAACGGGGACCAACAACAAGATCGCGAAGCAGTTCATGACGAGCTTTGCGGATATGGCCGTGCGAGAGACAAAAAAGAATGGGATGTTCGTCATCCCGGGAATCGGTCGGCTTGTGCGCGTGGAGCGCAAGGCTCGCACCGGGCGCAACCCCGCGACCGGCGATGCGATCAAGATCCCGGCCAAGAAGGTGGTCAAGTTCCGCGTCGCCAAGGCAGTGAAAGACGCGATTGTGCCGCCCAAGAAGGCTAAATAGTTACTGGATAAGTCCGATAACGCAAAGAGCCCGTCCCTTGCGGAACGGGCTCTTTGTTTATTCGGCTTAATTGCTTCTTAGTAGTCCATCTCGGGACCGTGACCGCCCGGAGCCGGTGAAGACGACTTCTTCTCCGGAATTTCGGCGATCATCGCTTCCGTCGTCAACATCAGAGCGCTAATTGAAGCAGCGTTCTGTAGAGCCGAGCGAGTTACTTTGGTCGGATCGATGACGCCCGAAGCCACCAAGTCTTCAAACACGCCGCTTGCTGCGTTGAAGCCATAGTTGGAATCATTATTCTGCTTGATCTTCTCGATCACAACAGCGCCTTCATGGCCGGCATTGCCGGCAATCTGGCGAACCGGCTCTTCGCAAGCGCGGTGAATGATGCGGATGCCGATTTGCTCGTCCCTTCCATCTTGAGGCCGTCCAGCTTCTTCGAAGCGCAGCAGCCCCACTCCGCGCTAAGAATAAGATCTCGGATGATCCCCACTAATTCTTCTTTGGGTGCGCTGCCAACACGGACGGGGCGAGCGTGTTCCCACCCCAGGAACTGTATGAAACGTCCGCAGTGGAGGATTTCCAGAATGTCAAACACGGCGACCGTCGAAGCTCACCGCTGCATAGCCAGCCTTTTGCGCCAGCTTCTGAAACCTGACGCTGCATCTCGGCCGTCCATCCTCGTAGTCCTTGATCTAGGTTTTTTGTGGAATGCAAAAACGGCGCTTCTGTTAAGCCCTGGGGCTCCAACTGTGAAAAATGCTCCTTCCCGGTTGTGACATCCAAGAGGCCCAGAATCGCGCAGGGTTCTTTGGTTGTGATGCCAGGACCCAACTTGCAATACATTCTGATGTGGCCGAATAGAACCACAAAGCCGTGCAATCCGGTGGAAGAGCGCTCAACATAAATCGCGTGCGAGAGTCGTGGCAGCGCGTTGTCAACAGCCGCAAACGGCCTAAAGTCCATGCGAGCCTCATCTACTTGTGGTTCGTCGCTCCTTAGAAGCGTGACGGCTGCTCTTATATCTTCTGGACTGAAGGAAGGCATTAGAGTGGCCAATGCGGCGCACATTTTGATAACTAATCAGCCGAAGTCTGGTCCAAATGAGAACTTGAAATCGCGCTTATCGAACGGAACTGGTCTTTTCACTAATTTGGACTCGATGGTGGAGCCTTTAGGAAGCCGCCGTTTATGCGCCTTCGCTTCTTCCATGCTTCTGACCTCGATCGAAATGACCCTTCCGCGCCCATCCCGCGTGATCTTGGGCGTGGAGAGTACGAAGATTAAGCCACCATCACGGTACTCCAAATCGTACGATTCACCCTCGTGTTCGTGTGCGTTTATCCACTTCGTGCCCTCTCTAATTGCTATTCCCGAAATCCCCAAAGAAGAAAGCATGAGCTGAAAGGACAGCAGATTTCTAGCTGCCGTTGATTCAAATCGCGCGCCGAAATCCTTGTTGTTACACTTTGCACACGCGGGTATGGTCCTGGTGCCCCCAAGAAATTCGGAGAATATATGATCGCGCGAGATATTATCGGTCTGGATTGCGCAGTATGGGCATACGTGACGCATCCCTAATTTTAGCGCGCGGTTCGTAGCTCTCGCCGAAAAGTCCACGCCGCAACCGGTGGCCCAGAGCCCTGCCGGCAATTTCCGTGGCTTCGCGTTCCTGCCGCTCAAGTTCAATATCATGTGGCGCATTTTCACGTACCGCCACGCGAGCCCGTCGCTGAGAAGTTCCCGATTAGGGCTACCTCCGCCCGGATCACCTGGAGCCACAGCCTATCAATACGGACCTCAGCAACCCGAACGAGCCGTGGCTGGAAATCACGAGGTGTAATGCAGGCGCGGTAAGATGTGGCCGTGGACTCGGGAGCGGGTGGGTCAAGCGGCTCAGCAAGGCCGAAATCGGGCGCCCGCTCATGCCGGTTGACGCGCAAAGCACCATGCAATTGTACTTACACAAACGTCGCTATTTTGCTGCTTTTGTTGGACTTGCAAACGGTCGAAAACGGCCTAGCAAACCGCTCCATTCGACCACTTTGGCACCTCTGGGCAGTCGGCTGGTCGACAAGGAAAATACCACAAATCCTTTATACCAACGCAAAGAGCCCGTCCCTTGCGGAACGGGCTCTTTGTTCATTCGGCTAATTGCTTCTTAGTAGTCCATCTCGGGACCGTGACCGCCCGGAGCCGGTGAAGACGACTTCTTCTCCGGAATTTCGGCGATCATTGCTTCCGTCGTCAACATCAGAGCGCTAATTGAAGCAGCGTTCTGTAGAGCCGAGCGAGTTACTTTGGTCGGATCGATGACGCCCGAAGCCACCAAGTCTTCAAACACGCCGCTTGCCGCGTTGAAGCCATAGTTTGAATCATTATTCTGCTTGATCTTCTCGATCACAACAGCGCCTTCATGGCCGGCATTGCCGACAATCTGGCGAACCGGCTCTTCGCAAGCGCGGTGAATGATGCGGATGCCGATTTGCTCGTCGCCATCCATCTTGAGGCCCTCCAGCTTCTTCGAAGCGCGCAGCAGAGCCACTCCGCCGCCAGGAACGATCCCTTCTTCCACGGCCGCGCGGGTTGCGTGCAGCGCATCCTCGACACGAGCCTTCTTTTCCTTCATTTCGGTCTCGGTAGCCGCTCCGACTTTGATGATCGCCACGCCGCCGGCGAGCTTCGCCAACCGCTCTTGCAGCTTCTCGCGATCATAGTCGCTGGTGGTCTCTTCGATCTGATTGCGGAGTTGCTTAATGCGGCCCTCGATCGATTTGTGCGAACCAGCGCCTTCCACGATCGTGGTGTTGTCTTTGTCCACCGTGACGCGCTTGGCCCGGCCCAGATCTTCGAGACGGACGCCTTCCAGCTTAATTCCGGTCTCTTCCATGATCGACTTGCCGCCGGTCAGGGTGGCGATATCTTCCAGCATGGCCTTGCGGCGATCGCCGAAGCCAGGAGCCTTAACGGCGCAGGCGTTCAGAGTGCCACGGAGCTTGTTGACGACGAGAGTTGCGAGCGCTTCGCCTTCCACTTCCTCGGCGATTACCAGGAGAGGCTTGCCGGCGCGGGCGATCTGCTCGAGCAGCGGCAGCAGGTCCTTCATGTTGCTGATCTTTTTCTCGTGGATCAGGATATAGGGATCTTCGAGAACGGATTCCATGCGGTCCGGATCGCTGACGAAATAAGGAGAGAGGTAGCCGCGATCGAACTGCATGCCTTCCACAGTCTGGAGTTCGGTGACCATGGTCTTCGACTCTTCCACTGTGATAACGCCATCTTTGCCGACTTTCTTCATCGCTTCCGCAATGATGTTGCCGATAGTGGCATCGCCGTTCGCGGAGATGGTGCCAACCTGCGCGATCATCTCGCCGGTCACGGGCTTCGAGAAGCTCTTCACTTCTTCGACAACTACTTCTACGGCTTTCTCGATGCCGCGCTTGAGAGCCATCGGATTCGCACCGGCTGCAACCGACTTCACGCCTTCGCGGTAGATCGCCTGCGCCAGAATGGTCGCCGTGGTGGTGCCGTCGCCAGCGGTGTCGGAGGTCTTCGAAGCAACCTCGCGAACCATCTGAGCGCCCATGTTTTCCAGGGGATCTTTCAGCTCGATTTCTTTCGCGACAGTGACTCCGTCCTTGGTGATGGTGGGGCCGCCGAACTTCTTCTCGAGGACCACGTTGCGGCCCTTGGGACCAAGCGTAACCTTCACGGCGTCGGCCAGCTGGTTCACACCGCGCAGGATCGCCTGGCGGGAATTTTCACTATAAACAATCTGTTTTGCTGCCATTTATTGTCTCCTTTTCAATCGGCGGTGCGCGGCTTAAGCAACCTTCGTTGCGGGCTTCGCGGCCCCGTCCAGAATTCCGAGGACTTCGTCCTCACGCATGATCATTAGGTCCTGGCCGTCGAGCTTGATCTCGCTGCCGGAATATTTGCCGAATAGAATGCGGTCGCCCACTTTCACGTCGAGAGCGGTGATCGTTCCGTTTTCCAGGCGCTTACCGTGCCCGACTGCAACCACTTCCCCTTCCTGAGGCTTTTCCTTGGCGGAATCCGGGATGAAAAGAGTCCCGTGCTTGGCTTCCTGTTCTTCAATGCGTTTGACCACGATGCGGTCATAGAGCGGTCTAATAGACATAACCCTGTGAATCTCCATTTAGCTGACTTGGTATGAGAGATGAACTCTTGATTGAGCCCCAACGCTGGGATGCGCTTGACTCGTCTATTATGTTAGCAGAGTCGGGAGAGGAGTGCTAAAAACTTACCGTAAGTTACACAAACTAAAGCAAAAATTCCGCTTGACTTAAAAGAGCTTAATCTGCCGGGCTCAAGCTGCGATCAATAACTGTCGTAGATCCATTGCTTTGCAGCGAATCCCCACGAAGAACGTTCCGAACATGGCATACACGGCGCTCACTTCGTCGAAGCGCATCTCGTAAATCAGCTTCTTGAACACCAGCGGGTTTTCCGCGAACAAGTCGACTCCCCACTCCCAATCGTCAAACCCTACCGACGTTGAAATGATCTGCTTTACTTCGCCTGAGTAGCGGCGGCCTATCATCCCATGCTCATGCGTTTGGCGAGCCCGTTCCGCCAACGGCAGAAGGTACCAATTCTTCTCTTCGCCTCGACGTCGATCCATGGGATAAAAGCAGATGTATTTGTGGGGCGGCATGTCCGGATACAGCCGGGGCCGCATGGCTTCGCGTTGCCGTTCCAGCACCTCTTCGATGCCGGCCTTCCATTCCGGCGTGTGGGGCGTGAGACCTTGCGCGGCCAGCGAGGCATAGGTCTTACCCGTGGATTCATACAGCCCGAGTTCCACTACCGACAAGTAGGAACTGGTCGGCTCGAGATAATCGAAGAGTCGTAGACGGTTCAGCTTGAGCTCGGTCCGATTGAGTTCCTCAAATGAATTCCGGAAGTGGAGAAAAATCAGATCCCCCTTGTGCCCTAGCTGGGAGAAAACGGCGCTCTGTCCGCTCGGATTTTCCTCCATTGGACCCAGCACCGCCGCAGCTTCGGCCACGATGTCGGACTGCTTGGCGGGCTCAAGCGCTTTCCAGACAGGCCACTTCACCTTCATCATTTGATGCAGCATGCTGGCGCCTTCCAGCGTCAAGGGGACCGCAGGCAGAGTAGGGATCTCGGACATGTCGATTCCTACGGTAGCATTCAAGCGCGCCAACGGATGCCCAAATCCAGAACGCGCTTGGCGTATTCGACGCTGCGCTCCATGTGCTCGCGCTGCTGATACTGAATGGCTGGAACGAACTCCTCCGGCGCGGCGCGGCCTGGAAGATCTTCGATCACCATGTGTCCTTCGTAGGGATGGCCGGACTTTGCAAGCGCCAGGAAACGTGCGAAGTCGGCAGCTCGGACATCTTCGTAGTGTGTCCAATAGCTCTGATCCAGGGTGGGCAGAATGGCTGGCGGACGTCCGGTGATGGGCTTGATGTAAATGTACACCGGCGGGCAAACCTCGCGAACGCGCGCTACGATCTGCTTGAAGTCGACCGCGCCCTCGCCCAGCGGCACCCACTGCACGGCGATCCCTTTGGACGTTTCGTACACCACCGAATCACGCAGATGGACAGTGAGCGCATACGGTCCCAGCACCTCTACGGTAGTCATAGGGTGCTCGGTTACGAATACGGGATTTCCGGTATCGAGGTAGGACCCTACAAATTCCTTGCCCGCGCCCTCGATCACTTGGCGCATTTCAAAGGCGAGCAGGTCCTTATGATTTTCTATGGCGAACTTGACTCCAGAGTTCATCGCCTGAGTTCGAACGGCGCGCAGGACCTTAATCATCGTCTCGATATGTTGCTCGATCGGACCGGGAGGAAGGTGTTCGCGATCGGCTGCATGCAGGCAGCGCACAAGCGGCGATCCCATGGCGGCTGATCTGCGAACTCCTTGCTGCAGCGTGCGAACGGAAGCATCGAACGCTGCTGCATTCTTGGGGAGCACTCCGCCCACGCCCGTCTCCAGGTGGAGGCCCAAACGCGCGGCCTGATCGCGGACGTCTTTCCAATGGGAGGGCTCCTGCGCCTTGGGATCGAGCGAATCCTGCAGGAACACCGCGTCCATTCTAAGATGGGCGGCGTAGTCGAGCAGCTGCCCGTCGTTCCACTTGAGCGCCCGCAGACAGTATGTGTTGAGCCCCATCGGCATGTTGGTGGGCGAGGCTGCCAGCGCGGTCCCGGCTAGCGCGAGAAATGTTCTGCGATTCATGGCATGCTCCGGCCTGAGGATAACATGGGCAATAATATACTTGACTGACATGGCAAAGCCTGTTAAAGTTTAGGTATGGACAGAGCAAAAGCCCCAAACACCTTGCAAGAAGCGGTTATTCACTTTGCCGATTATGAGAACTGCCGCCAGTTCATGATGGTTCTCAGATGGCCGACTGGTAAGGTACTCTGTCCTCGTTGCGGCTCTGAGAATGTAGCGTATCTACCCAACGCTCGCGTGTTCAAGTGCTACCAGCCGCATGAGTGCCAGAAATTCTCATTGAAGGTAGGCACTATCTTTCAGGACTCCCCCCTAGGACTTGATAAATGGCTGCCTGTTATGTGGATGCTGGTTAACTGCAAAAATGGCGTCTCTTCGTGGGAGATACACCGCGCTATCGGCGTGACTCAGAAAACCGCATGGTTCATGCTTCAACGCGCAAGACTTGCTATGCAGGACGAAAAGACTGGCGGCATGTTAGGCGGCGAAGTCGAAGTAGACGAGACCTTCATTGGTGGCAAGGCTCGAAACATGCACGCTGACAAAAGGGGCGAAAAGATTCAGGGACGTGGACCCGTAGGCAAGGCGATTGTTGCTGCTGTTCTGGAGCGTGGCGGGAAGGTGCGGGCCAAGGTTGTTACCACTCGCAAAAAGAGAGACCTTCATGGCTTGATCCGCGAGAACGTAGCACCAGGATCGAATCTCTATAGCGACTCGCGGAAGTCTTATGACGGACTCAGCGAGTTTCAGCATCAAGTGATCGACCACGCGGTAGCGTATGTTGACGGGAATATCCGTACTAACGGAAGCGAGAACTTCTGGAGTCTCTTGAAGCGTGGACTGAATGGCACCTACATTTCAGTAGAGCCTTTCCACTTGTTCCGGTATGTGGATGAGCAAGCTTTCCGCTTCAACAACCGGATGGACATGAACGACGGGGATCGGTTCATCGCAGTTATGAGCCAGATCGTGGGCAAGCGGCTTACTTACAAAGAACTGATCGGCAAGGCAGAACAGCAGGGGCAGGAAACGTGCTAGGCGACAGGGCCGTGGGAAGCGTAAAGGCTAGGCCTTGCGCTTTGCCTTTGGGCCACGTTTCTTTGGATTACTGAGGGACCTTTCGCGGGCCTCTTTGACCCGCTTCTGAATCTCCGTATGGGATACGGCTAGAACCGTTTTAATGGCGGATTCGAACCGCGTGTACGCTTCCGGCCCTTCATCGTATTCGGTTTCAGTTTTCATGTTTATACTACCTCTGGTATTATGACTCTCGAACTGTAGGTCTATAAATAGACAAAAAGAATCTCTCTTCGGGCGGAATCATATCTCCACTTTCGCACAGTTCACATAGTCGGGGTCCGATTCCACGGTAGTTAGTGTTTTCAATGACAATATCTTTTGGATCTGGCTTTTCGGAAGCGCCATAACCTCCGCTATCGGTAATATGGCGATGAAACCTAGCGACTTCATGACGTGGATCTGAAATCGGGAAACGATCATCAAGGATAAGCGTCTCCTCGTTGCTGACGCAAAGGCGTCCCTTGTAGTCAGTCATCGGCTTGGTTTTAGGTTTAACCGTAGAACGCAACCGAAATTCCCCTGCTTCAGCGCGCTCGAGAAGCCGGTTGCCGTCAAACACCCTGCACATGTGCTCTGGGCAAACACGTATAATTGTGGGTGAAGGAGATGCCATGCCAGACCTTAACGCGGTGCTAAAACACGTAGACAATTATTGCGCTGGTCGCGTTCCGCTCGATTCGTTTGAGGATCGCTTTCTGGACGATTCTCGCGGGGCTTACGTGGTTCCTGGCTTCTGCGATCTTTACGCTTCCATAGAGTCGCTTCTTTCTGATTATCATTTTGGGGAAGGAGTAGACGAAAACGTACTCCGGAAGGAGCTGGCGAAAGCCGTCCGCCCTTTTTCTGAAAATCGTGACGCTTCATCTATCGTTTCTCCTGTAACGGATACGTTGTACTTTGAAATTAGGCTTTCCAAGAACCTTGTGGAGAACCAGCGGCGGGCGGTTGATTTATGGCGAAATCCTGAAACTCAGGGGGATGGACGATTCGGACAGGCACTCGGTTTGCGAGAACTCCGTTAACTACCATCTCAATCCAGTAATCTCCTGGTACGCTCCCAGGAAGCGAGCCTATCGCTTTAAGAGTTAAACCCTCGGCACCCGAACCAATGGTAAAAGGATCTGGAAATTTTAATTGTTCGCTTAGGTCGATCGTGTCTCCCGAGGGCGTTTTTGCTCTCATCTGGAAGTAAAACGTGGCAGGCGAATCGCAATTAAATATCACAACGACAAAAATATTCAACTTGGGGTAGCCCCACTCCACGATCTTAGAGTCTTCGGTCGGGATTAGCCCTGGACGAACCAAGAAACCGCCAGATATTCGAAGGGCGGAAAGCATCTTCGTGCCCTGCTCTTCTATCAGGTCGGAGCAGACAAACGCGGAGACGTAAACCTTATTGGCGGGATCGCTCATCCCTGCAGCATATCACGTTTTGTCAGCGAAGTATATTATTCCCATAATAACATGAGATGCGCCGTGGTCCAGCTATCCTAATTCCTTGAGCAACCAAGCGCGGGCGAACTCCCAATCGCGCTTGACCGTCGGTTCCGAGATCTTCAGCGTCTGGCCGACTTCCTTCTCTGTGAGCCCGCCAAAAAACCGCAATTCAACGACGTGCGCAGCGCGGGTGTCCAACTGATCCAGCCGCTGCAGCGCATCATCCAGCTCAACAAGCTGAGCGTCGTCCATGCGGACCGCGACCTGATGCGCCTCTTCCAGGGGGATCTTGCCCCGTGAGCCGCCGCGTTTTTCCGCGTGCTGCGCTCTGGCATAGTCGATGATGATGCGGCGAAGCTGACGCGCCGCCACCGCCAGAAAGTGTCCCCGATCCTGCCAATCCATGGATTCAGCCGCGAAGAGTTTCAGATAGAGTTCATGCACCAGCGCGGTGGGCTGGAGAGTGTGATCGCTGCGCTCGTTCTGAAGATAATGGGCGGCCAAACGGCGAAGCTCGTGATAAACCAGCTCCATGAGATCGTTCCCGGACCGCTGGTCGCCGGAACTCGAGGCGCTCAGCAGCGCGGTTGCATCTTTGGGCTGAGGATTCACTCGAGCAACACCTAACGCTATTATAGAAGCGACTCGTAAGCCATATGACTAAAGAGCGCCTGCGCGAGATCCGGACGCTGTTCGAATCCGTCGTTCAACTTAGTCTTGAAGAGCGCGAGCCATTGCTGCGCCAAGCCCGCGATCACGATTCAGAACTGGCTAGCGAGGTTGACCAGCTCCTGGGGGCGTTCGACCGGCGGGCGGGGTTTATGGAAGAGCCGATCGCCAACTTGCCTTCCGCTATCTCAGCCGCTGAGCCTGAGCCGGATCTCGTGGGCAGCCGGATCGATCATTACGAGATTGTGAAAGAGATTGGGCGCGGCGGAATGGGGGCCGTGTATGAGGCTATCCGTGTGGATGGATCGTTCTCCAAGCGCGTCGCAGTGAAAGTGATCCGCGCCGCATTGTTGACGGAAGCCATGCGCGATCGATTCCGCGCAGAACGGCAGATCTTGGCTGGGCTGGATCACCCGAACATCGCCCGCATTCTGGATGGCGGCGCAACCGGTGCCGGGCGACCGTATTTCGTAATGGAGTACGTGGCCGGGGTCCGGATCGATTGGTACTGCCGCGATCACAAGCTCGGCCTGGATGGGCGGCTGGACCTTTTCTCGCATGTTTGCGAGGCGGTGCAATATGCCCATGATCATCTAATCGTGCATCGCGACCTCAAGCCTGGCAATATTCTGGTCACGGCGGAGGGTGCGGTCAAGCTTTTGGACTTTGGCATCGCGAAGATGCTCGCCGATCCAGCTAACTCGGAGCCATCCTCAACGGCAACCGGCTCGATGATTATGACTCCGGAATATGCCAGCCCGGAACAGGTCCTGGGAAAGCCGATTACGACTGCGACCGACGTTTACCTGCTCGGCGTTTTGCTGTATGAGTTGTTGGCTGGCGTTCATCCCAGCCGCGGGGAGCACCGACCGCCCCACGAAGTGATGCGCGCGGTGTGCGAACAGGAACCCATCCCACCCAGCGCGGCGATCACGCAGGCCGTAGCCGCTCAGGCGGGCGGTGCGGGACAGAACGAGTTCCGCCGCTTGCGACGTCAGTTGAAAGGCGATCTGGACCACATGGTTTTGATGGCCCTTCAGAAAGACCCTCGAAGCCGTTACGCTTCTGTGGAGCAGTTCCGCTCCGATATCGCGCGTTACCGAGCCGGTCAGCCAGTGCTCGCACAAGGCGAAAGGCTGAGTTACCGCGCATCCAAGTTCGTTCGACGGAACGTGATCGCTGTCACGGCCCTCGCGCTGATTATTCTTTCACTCGCGGCCGGGGTGGTGGTGAGCGCGCTGCAGGCAAGCCGGGCGCGTCAGGAGCAGCGTGCGGCGGAACAGCAGCGCGGCATCGCCGACGTGCAAACGCGGATCGCTCAGCAACAGCAGCAGGTGGCGCAAGAGGCGCGTCAGAACGCGGCAGCTCATCAGATCCTCGCGGAGCAGAAAACTGTGGAAGCCGAGCAGCAGCGTTCTCGCGCCGATCTGGAACGCCAAAGAGCCGAGCAGCGCTATGGCGAATTGCGCTCTCTGGTGACCACGCTCTTATTTGACCTGCATGATGGGATTCGCAATCTCGCTGGGTCTGCGAGTTCCCGGCGGCTGGTCCTGTCGAAGGCGCAGCAATACCTCGAGCTGCTTTCCAAGGAGTCCGGCGGCGATTTGCAATTGCAACGCGAGCTGGCGAGCGCTTATGAGAAAACTGGTGACCTGCTGCATGAAGCTGGTGGACCGGACGCTGCGGACGGAGGCTCGCTCGCGAGCTATCGAAGAGCATTCCTCCTACGGCAGGAGATTGCGAAACGCGCGCCGTTGGACCCCGCCGCGCAGAGCGATTTGGCGTTCAACGTGTCCAAAGTGGGCGACGGCGAATTCTTTCATGGCCAGACGGCTGCCGCTCTAGCGGACTACGAGAGGGCGTTACACCTTGGCGAGAGCGCGTTGCAGCGCGATCCGTCTTCGCCTGCGGCCCACAAGGCTATGGGTTATATTCAAAATCGCCGTTGTATCGTATTGGCGTCCGCAGGGGATGCGCTGCACGCGCGGGAAGCCTGTCGCGCCAGCATCGCTTACCTGGAGCGAGCGCTGCTGGTTCCGGCCAACGCTCCCACTGTTCGGCGCGTCCTGGTATCGAGCTTCGCCGCGTATGGCAATTTACTTCGCAATCTGAACGAGCTTCCGGAAGCCTTGGCCACCCTGGCCAAAGCTACCGACCTCGCGGATATCCTGGCCGCCGAGCAGCCGAACAATACCGAGTTCCGGCGCCTGGCATCGTTCACCCAGTTGTACCGGGCGCAGGCTCTGCTCGCCCAGGGAAGCCGTGCTGAGGCGATGACCGCCTACGCCAAGGCAGTCGCTTCCATGCAGACCCTCATGGCGATTGATCCTTCGGAAACGAAGACTCCCGCCGGGTTGGCTTTCACGCTGACCCGGATGGCTGTCCAGATGAAAAAGAGCGGCGATCTGGCGAATGCGGAAAAGACGAACCGCGAAGCATTGGAACTCTTGCGAACTCTTGCGGAAAGGCCTGGCTCAGGTCCATTTGAGTGGAACGATTACGCCGACGGGCTGGTCAAGTCGGAATTTGATTCTCTGCGCCAGCCCGCTAAAGCGCTGGAATTAGCACTGCGCGCGTCGCTCGCAAGCAAAGAGGTCAAC
Organism: Bryobacterales bacterium; assembly: GCA_038225555.1. Taxonomy (GTDB): domain Bacteria; phylum Acidobacteriota; class Terriglobia; order Bryobacterales; family Bryobacteraceae; genus JANXQZ01. Next base: position 127,655 of record JBBRRB010000002.1, on the reverse strand, counting down.
CCGACGATTCTCGACACGGTTGCCTGGGCATACTATCTGACGGGCGACGTGGCATCCGCGATCCGAATCGAGCGCAAAGCTTTGGGCTTGGTTCCCGCCGGCAACGCGCTGGGTCAAGGCCTACGCCACGAGCTCGAGCAAGGGCTGGCGGCATTCGAAACGGCGGCCCAAAAATAGTTTGATCTAAGTTTGGCCTCCTTTGCGCTATTGGGGTGACGGTCAAGAAGCCGCCTGGAAAAGGCGGCTGCAACCAGGATTGGCTGCCCCACGGCCTAGAGGAGAATATCGATGTCGGCATTCTGTCAAAATTGCGGTTCACCGCTCGGCGCTTCTGCATTCTGTGGCAAGTGCGGAGCACGTGCAACACAACCGCCCGCTCCGCCCTCGGGTTCGGCTGCCCCGTTCCTCAAAGTTGCGCTCATCATCGTGGCGGTTTTGTTTGTGCTCGGCGCAATCGCGGCGGGAGGCATCTACTACGCCGGACACCGCCTGGTGCGCAGCGTGGAGCGCGCGACGGGTCAGGAGCCTGGCACGATGGTGGATTCGCTGCGTACCGCTGCCGCGTCTGCTGCGAAATCGGAACACGTGCACCTGCAGAAGCGGGACGGCTGCCTGCTCCTGAGCAAGGAAGAAGCAGCCGAGATCCTGGGCGTCGCCATCGAAAAAATCGATGGAGCGTCAACGCAGCGCACCTCTGACGAACATTGCGAATATTTCGTGCGGCCTGAGACCCCTGAAGAGATCGCGGCCAGAGTGAAGCAGGGGATGGAAACCATTCAGGCTCGCCAGGCTGATTCGTCCACCAAGTCGGATGCATCCGGGAACACGGCCGAGCAAGTGCGAAAAAACGGCCTCGAAAACCTCATCAAAAGCATGGGCAGAGCCGGTGCTTCCTCCAGTCCCGATATGCCGTACTTCTCCTTCACCGTTGATCGGGAGGATGGCGCGATTCAGTTCGGCGCGGTGAAGGTGGTGAATGCCATCGGCGGATCGGATGCAATCAAAGCCACTGAAGCTTTGAATGGGCTGGGCGACAAGGCAGTGCTGGGTCCGCTCGATGCGCAACTGTGCGTGTTGAAGGGAAGCACCAGCCTTCTGCTCGATCTCAGCCAGGTCCCTGATGGCCGGGAAAAAGGCATCGCCTTAGCGAAGGCAATCCTGGCCCGGCTTTAATATTTCAGCAAAAAGGAGAATCGAAAATGTCTTACTGTCCAGCTTGTGGAAATTCAGTTGAAGGGCGCTTCTGCCCGAAATGCGGAAGCCCTGCGGACGCGCAGGTGACTGCGGGATACGCCCCAGCCCCGGCTCCCGCGTATGGCAATGCCGCGTCGCTAGCCCCCGCACCTCCCGCGACCGCGGGTTTGTCGGAGAGCGCGGCCGGCACGCTTTGCTACCTCGGCGGCCTGATCACGGGGATCATCTTTCTGGTGATTCCGCCTTACAATCAAAACCCGCGCGTACGCTTTCACGCCTTTCAGGCGATCTTCTTTCACGTGGCTTGGGTGGCCGCATGGATCGCGCTTTTTGCCGTGCGGATCTTCCTGCCGTTCGGCCTCGGCATCCTAATGAGTCTTGTGAGTCTTCTGTTCTGGGGAGGCGGCCTGCTTCTTTGGCTCTTCCTGATGTGGAAGGCGAATCAGGGCGAGAGCTTTTCGCTTCCGGTCATCGGTGGAATCGCCCGTCAACAGGCAGGTAAATTATGAAAAAAACAATTGCTCTTTCTCTCTTGTCTACACTCGCTTTGGGTCTCTGTTGTGCCCAGACAATTACTACGTTCGCGGGAACCGGAGTGGGCGGCTTCGGCGGCGATGGAGGACCAGCGAATCTCGCTTCCTTGAACGATCCGAGAAACCTGGCCGTGGATGGTCGGGGCAACCTCTACATCCTGGATAATCTGAATGGCCGGATTAGGAAGGTTGAAGCATCTTCCGGCTTCATAACCACCGCAGCGGGAAGCGGGGAGATCAGTTCACCTGTCGAGGGCCCAGCCTCGCAATCGGGGTTCCTGGCGACCTATGACATTGCCGCGACGCCCGACGGCACGCTTTTCATCGCTGATTCTGATGGTCTACAAAAGGTGACCTTGGATGGGAACCTTCATTTTGTAGTCACGGGTGGATCCGTGCCAGGAGTAAAGATCAGCAGCCAAGGTGTAATTTACACCGGCGGAATCACCGTGATTTATCGGCTCGACCCCGATCAAACCCAGACCCCGATCGCCGGCACTGACCTAGGCGACAGCGGGGATGGCGGACCAGCCACCCAGGCAGGTTTCTACGTTACGGATTTCACCACTGACTTGACGGGGGACATCTACATTGTTGACGGCCAAGCAAACCGCGTCCGAAAGTTCACGCCGGGAGGCAACATTATGACCATCGCGGGCACGGGCACTCCCGACTTCACTGGGGATGGAGGCCCTGGCACGCAAGCCCAATTGCACAGCCCGGGTGGGATCGCTATCGATGTGGCAGGGAATGTTTATATCGGGGACACAGGAAACAATCGGATCCGCCTCTTGGGGACCGACGGGATCATGACAACCTTCGCGGGAACGGGCGAGCAGATCTCGAACGGTGATGGGGGACCGGCGCTTCAGGCATCTTTTAACTTTCCGACCAATTTAGCGATCACCTGCACTGCCCTTTATGTGACCGATACCGATAGTATCCGCGCTATCACTCTAAGCGCCCCGTTGGTTGCGCAGAAAGGGATCGTGGACGCGGCTAGTGGAGCGCCTCCGCTACGCTCTGGAGCGACGTTCGCGATCTCCGGATGCAACCTCGCCGCTTCCTCGGCAACGGCCGACCTCACCATGCCACTGCCGTTGTCGCTGGCCGGAACGTCGGCATCGTTGAATGGATTTCCCGTCCAACTCTTATCGGTGAGTCCCACGCGAGTCATAGGCGTGGTACCTCCGGGGCTGACGTCGGGGAGCATCACGGCCGTAGTCAACGCAAACGGGCAGAGCACCGCTCCAGTCACTGTGAACCTGCTGAATTAGTAGCGCTGGCTTCTCTAGCGAACGTGCTATCTTAACCGAGGTGCGTTCGCAGGAGGACAGCCATGCCTCAGAATCGTTGGATCATCGCCGCCGCAGGCGTGGTGATGCAACTCGCGCTCGGTGCAGTATATGCCTGGAGCGTGTTCCGGACCCCGCTGGTAAAGACGTTCGGCTGGAGCATCTCGCAAGTCACCCTCACCTTCACGATCGCCGTCTTCACGGTTGGCTGGGCCGCCTTCGGAGGTGGTTTGTGGATGCGCGCCAAGGGCCCCCGAGTGGTTGGGATCACCGCCGGAATTCTCTACGGCCTGGGTATTTTTCTGGCCCGTTTTTCAGACCAGGGCCTGTGGGTTCTGTACCTCACTTATGGAGTTATGGGAGGCGCAGGGCTGGGGCTCGGGTACATCGTACCAGTGGCTACGCTCGTTAAGTGGTTCCCCGATAAACGCGGATTCATCACGGGAATCGCCGTAGCAGGATTCGGTGCCGGAGCGTTGCTTACGGCGCCGATCGCCACTCGCCTCATCCAAAGCGCAGGCGTGCTAAACACGTTTGCAATACTTGGCACCGCATACCTCATCCTGGTGGTAGGGGCGGCCGCGTTCATGGCGAATCCGCCTGCCGGTTGGACGCCGGAAGGGTGGAAGCCCGCGGTTATCGGGAATAATTCACTCGCAAGAAGGGATTACACAGTGCGTGAGGCATTGCAGAGTTGGCAATGGTACGGGCTGTGGGCCATGCTGTTCCTGAACGTATCCGCAGGCATCTCAATCATCTCGCAAGCTTCGCCCATGGTTCAGGAGATCACCGGCGTAAACGCGACGATGGCAGCGGGAATGGTTGGGATTATCTCCATCGCAAATGGCGCCGGGCGCTTTTTATGGGCTTGGCTCTCGGACTTTATCGGACGCCGCTGGGTTTTTCTGGCCATGTTTGTATTGCAAGCGCTGCTGTTTTTCATCATGCCCCGCCTAAGCGGGTTTACAGCATTCAGCGCGGTCGCGTGCTTGGTCCTGCTGTGTTACGGAGGCGGCTTTGGCACCATGCCTGCGTTCTGCGCGGACTACTTCGGACCCAAGGAAGTGGGCCCGATCTATGGTCTGATGCTGACCGCGTGGGGATTCGGGAGCGTGCTGGGTCCGCTGCTGATGGCGCATGTGCGGGAGAGCACGAAGCATTATTCGGATGCGCTGTACATTCTTGCGGGGATCATGGCGGTCAGCGTCGTAGTTCCGCTGATCGTGAGGCCTCCCGGTGAACGAACATAAACGAACCGCCTTCGGTTCGCGTCTGGGTTACTAGACAAAAGGAAATATCATGAGACTCGCATTACTTTTGGCGGTGAGCTTCGCGGCAACTCCGCAAATTTGGGCCGACGACAATCGCACTCCGGTGATCGTGGAGCTGTTCACGAGCGAAGGTTGTTCGAGTTGCCCGCCCGCCGATGAGCTCCTTTCCCGCCTGGACCGAACACAGCCGGTTTCGAGCGCGCATGTCATCGCTCTTGAGGAGCACGTCGATTACTGGAATCAGCTTGGCTGGCCGGATCGCTTCTCCTCGCCCCTGTATCGGGGGCGTCAGAACGATTACGCCCAGAATTTCAGGACGGACAACATATACACGCCCCAGATGGTGGTGAACGGAAAATCGGAATTCAACGGCAGCGACTCCGGGCGCGCCTCTCAGGAAATCGAGCGGGCAGCGGCGTCAAACCCAAGCTATTCGCTCCGCCTTCAGCCCGAGCGCAACGCGAAGGATCCGGCGGTCACAGATTTAGTGGTGATGGTCAAGAGCCTGCGCGAAGGGAAGCCGCAACCGGCGGATGTCTATCTGGCGGTGACTGAATCTCGGCTTTCCTCCAATGTGCTGCATGGAGAGAACGCGGGGAGGATGCTGCGCCATGCGCCCGTGGTGAGGAGTTTCGGAGTGATCGGAAACATCGAAGCGCGGCAGTTTCAAGAAGTTGGGCTCAAGTCCACCCTGAAGTTGCCGGAAGAGTGGAAGAGAGAGAATCTTCACGCCGTGGTGTTCGTGCAGGATCGCGCGTCGCATCGCATCACCGGGGCTGCCACCATCGACCTGCACTAGAACTTCGGTCTGTGGTATTTAAACAAGATGGCAATCGCGTCGAAAGGCAGTTGCAATCTTTGCGGCAAAGTACTCAGCAAATCGGGCATGACCCGGCATCTTTCGATGTGCGGCGATTCGATGCCGTCGCGCTCGGCAGGCTCGCTTCATCTCGTAGTGGAATCGCCCTGGGCCAAGGAGTACTGGCTGCATTTAGCCGCTCCTGTGGGCAAGCCTCTCCAGGATGTCGATCGTTTTCTCCGGTTCCACTGGCTGGAATGCTGCGGGCATCTCAGCCTGTTTCGCACGCAAGGCGACACTTACTACAGCAGCAAGTTCGAACCGGGCGATAAGACCATGCGCGTAAAATTGGGGAGCGTGGCGGGTCCCGGCAGCAGGCTTGCCTACGAATACGATATAGGCAGCACTACGCCGCTGACGATTCACGTGGCCGGTCTGCGCGGATCCACCCCAGACGGTCGAGTTCAACTGCTTGCTAGAAACGACGATCCTGGAACGCTTTGCTCCGCGTGCCGGAAGAACAAGGCGAGCACCATCTGCGTAGAATGCGAGAATGGCGACCGGAAGGGCTGGCTCTGCCACACCTGTGCGGCGGAGCATGATTGCGATGAGGACATGCGCTTGCCTGTGCTCAACTCGCCGCGCGCAGGGGTATGCGGATATACCGGCACGCCTTTTGGCTGAGTGCGGGAGTAGAATAGTTGCACGATGCAACGAAGAACGTTTCTCCTAGCCAGCGCGGTGGCCATGCGGGCTTTTGGCGCAAATGACAAAGTGAACATAGCCGTGGTGGGAATTGGCGGCCGAGGCAAGGCGCACGTGAAGGAGTACCTTAATCAGCCGCTGGCGACGGTTGCCGCGCTGTGCGATGTGGACACGGCGCAGACCGAGCGCGGTTCCAAGATGGTGGAGGATGCCACCGGCAAGAAGCCGAAAATCTACCAGGATTTGCGCAAGCTGTACGAGGACAAGGATATTGACGCGGTGTCCATAGCCACGCCGAACCATTGGCATGCGCTAGCCACAATTTGGGCCTGCCAAGCCGGCAAGGATGTTTACTGCGAGAAGCCGGCCAGCTACAACATGTTCGAGGGCCAGCAGATGGTGGCTGCCGCCAGGAAGTATAACCGCATCGTTCAGATCGGCATGCAAAGCCGCAGCATTCCGCACAAGATGAAAGCGGTGCAACTCCTGCACGGCGGCGCGCTCGGCAAGCTCTACATGGCAAAGGGCCTGTGCTACAAGCGACGGCCTTCTATAGGCCATACGCCGGAAGAGCCCGTGCCGCCGGGCATCAATTGGGATATCTTCCTGGGGCCGGCTCCCATGCATGCGTTCACTCAAAATCGCTTCCACTATAACTGGCATTGGTTCTGGGACACTGGCAACGGCGATATTGGGAACCAGGGCATTCACGAGATGGACGTCGCGCGCTGGGGCATGGGCTTGGGACTACCGAACCGCGCTATCTCCACGGGCGGCAAGTACGTGTTTACCGACGATCAGGAAACGCCGAATACACAGATCGCCACGCTCGATTACGGCGATAAAGAGATCGTGTTCGAAGTGCGCGGCCTGCCCACGGGCGGGGAAGCAGCAATCCAAGCTTCCGGTCCGAATTTTGTCGGCAATTTATTCTACGGCGAGAAGGGCTTCATGTCGCTGGACCATCGCGGCTTCCAGATTTTCCTCGGCGAGAAGCGCGAACCGGGCGAAACTGGAGTTGCGGAAAAGGGCGACACGGGTCCACATATGCAGAATTTCCTGGAGGCGGTGAAGAGTCGACGCAAGGAAGATCTGCACGGCGAAGTGCAGGAGGGCGTGAACTCGGCGCATTTGGTGCACATGGCGAATATCAGCTATCGGTTGAAGCGCGAGGTGCAATTCGATCCGGCTGCGATGAAGTTTAAGGAAGCTGATGCGAACGCGATGATCGGCCGCCCGGTCCAGCGTGCCCCGTATGTGGTTCCGAAGTTAGCTTAAGCAGCCGCCAAAAGGCGAGCGGCCGCGCTACATTTTGAGCGCATCGCGGACCTTGCGGAGCGGCCAAGTCAACGCCCGCGCCATGCGGAAAGCGGGCGACTGCGCGATCCTGGAGAACTCCATTTCCCGCTCGTACAGGTAGCGTATCTGGGCATCGCGGCGCGCGAATTGGACTTGCAATTCGTGCGCGTCATTCTCATCTAATGTATGGCCAGGCTGCACGAAATCGGGCAGCGGACGCGGAACATAAATTGTGCCGTGACTCGATGCCGTTTGCTCGGAAGGACGTTCTTTCGTGTAAAAATACACGGCAATGGAACGGCGTGACAGGTTCCCAGTCGGCAGAGTGATGCGCCGAAATCCGTGCCAGGAAGCTTCCGTGGTCTCGAAGATCACGCATCGATTCTGAATCGGAACAATCGACCGAATCGAATTCTCCGAAGGGGGCAGCGCCGGATTCTTCTGCAATTCCAGAAGCCCGCCCCACTCCGGCTCCCATTCGGGGTTTAGGAACAAAATCAGATTCAGCCTGCGGTGTAGGCGCGTCGTAGGGTGGTAGTTGAAGTCGACATGCGTGTCCAGATCCTGGCCGCTCAGATTCTCGTGAGTGCCTCCGCCCACGTACTCGGGGTCGTATAGCAGTTTCGGAATCGCTGTGATTTCGCTAACAAAACCGAGAAACTCCGAACTCTGGAGCAAGCGATCGAAGCTCGCGTACGCAGGGCCCAGATCACGAAGCTTTGTGTGGACTGCCTTGCGCCCAATTTCGCCCAGCTCGTTTTTAGCTTGCCCTGCATCAAAGCGCGGAAATTCGCGGACGAGCGCGCCGCAAACATCCGGGTCTAGAAAATCTTCGATCACGACATGCCGGAACGGGGCCGCCGTTGCAAAATGCTTGCGAAGGTCCGCGATCCCGTTCAAGACCGAGGAGCGAATCAACTGTTTCACTCTACAAAAATTAACCCGAACTGATAATCGACGACTTCCCCCGAGGTACCTACCGTGAAGTTCGATGTGATGAACCCGCTGGCGTTCTTAAACTGCCCCTCGCCGCTCTCCACTTTCCAAGTCACTGCGCCGGCCAACGTTTTAGTATCGGCGCTCGGTCCCAGATGGCCATCCCCGACCGTCGTGAATGTCAGCGTGTGGTCGTCTCCAAAAGAGATATTTCCGCTTTCGACAAACTTGTCCGCGCCGGTCGTGCGCACCTCCGACTCGAAGAACGCCATGCCGCCCTCGGCTGGAATAAACGCCCCGTCCACGCCATCGTTGCCGACCACGGTTTTTACCGAACAACTGGTGGCGCTGGTGGTGGCCTTCATCACACCCTTATCCAGCCCGGCGGTGGCAGTTCCCTTAAACTGCATACAGTAGAGAATATGTCGCATAGTTCTACTGTATGCTGACAGAAGGCTAGAAGTATGTCGACCAATCCGCCCTCCATGCCCTCCTACGCCCCTCAGGGTGCTCCGCTGAGAAAGAAGACCAGTCCGATCGTCTGGATACTGGTCGGGCTCGGCGTGTTTTTCCTGCTTGTGGTTCTCGTAGTTGTCGGCGCCGGTTACTTTGTCGTCAGCAAAGCGAGGCAAGCCGGAATAGATACCGATCTCATGAAGCATAACCCGGCCCTGGCATCCGTCAAGATGATGGCCGCATTGAACCCGAATATTGAAGTGCTTTCGCTGGACGACAGCAAGGGCATCGTCACCGTGCGCGACAAGAAATCAGGCAAGACTTATTCGGTGAATTTCGAAGACGCCAGAAGGGGCAGATTTGTGATGCAGGAAGACGGCAAGACACCCGTCACCATAACCAGCAGCGGCGATGGCAACGCGGGAACGTTGGAAATTAAGTCCGCCGACGGGACCATGAAGATTGGGGGCGGCGCCGGAGCCAAGGTGCCGACCTGGGTTCCCGAATATCCAGGGTCGACTCCCGAAGGAGCGTTCGCCGCGCAGACGGACGAGGGCAACAGCGGGAGCTACACGTTCAAGACCCGGGACTCGATCGCCGCAGTTACAAAGGTGTACGAAGAAGGTTTTAGATCAATGGGACTGAAGACTACCAGCACGCTTACCAATGCGGATGGCAAGACTGGCGGCGGAATCGTGAGCGCTCAGGCGGATAGGAGATCCGCCGTGGTGATGGTAGGTTCGGAAGACGGTGAGACCACGGTAAGCGTGACGTTCAAGTCCAAGAAGTAACGGTTAAAAATGGCTTGGGCGATTGCCTGCATGTCGGGCAGCTTCAAGGGAGTCTTCGTTCATGGCGTACTGCGGGGGCTGGAGGATCGAGGAATCCGGGCGGACGCGTATGCTGCTGCCTCCTCTTCGACACTGCCTGCGGCTTATGCGAGCGTAGGCCGGATCCGCGACACTGACTTGAGCCTGTGGACCACAAGCGACTCGAATATGAGTGCGGTGGTGCTGAGCAGGATCCGAGCGCTTGCGCCGTGTTTGCACAGTTTGGTTTTTGCCCCCGATGCGGCTCGCTTATTTATTGCCGCCAGTCTGGTGACTACGCCCGAAGCAGCGGCTCTCACTCAGACCGACGGGGCGCGCCGCCTTGGACGGAAGCTGCTGGTGGATGCCGCGCGCTATGACGCCTCTTGGCGCGACGCGCATCTTGCTCCGCGTCTGTTCGATTCCCAATCCTTAGACCCGGAGACGCGACTGACTCCCGAAAACTTCGACGACGTTGCCTACGCGACTACCCGGATGCTGCATGCCTGGCCCACCCCAGCGTGGGTGAATGGACACCCCTACATCGATGCGAGTTACACGTCGCTATGTCCCGCGATGGAGATGACGGAACGCGGCTATTCTCCGGTATTGGCGATTGCTACCGAGCCCGGCCCGCTCCGCCGCGATATGTTCAGCGCGGAGACCATCGGTGGCCCTATCGTGGTGTTGCAGCCCCACTGCGACCTGAAGGAACTCGGAGTGGACTTCACTAAAGCGACGCCCGAGGGCCTCGAGCATGCGTTCGCACTTGGGGTCCGCGCGGCCCACTCGTACCAAGCCCAAAGATAGCGCCCGGTTGCGAGCAGATAATCTTTGTTCCCGCCGGCAGACTTACCGGGCTTTTGAAGTAATAAGCGTGGTCGAATTGCGGTTTATAGTTGTAGAGCCATAGAAGCGGCTCGACGGTGCCATCCGGTTTTTCCGCGACCAACTGAATCGATAGACTCTCGAGCACCGCTTTCGGGTGGATCTCCGCCAGAGCGATAGATTGCTTTAGGGTCAAACTGCCATCGACGATCAGCTCGGGGCCTGTTTTCGAAGGACGCGAAGAAGGCAAGCGGAAGTCGGGCGGCTTTGGAAGCGCCGCCGGATCGCCTTCGGGCGAGCCCCCCTCCACCCAGTCGGAGATGACTTCGAGATCTTCCTGAGTCAGGCCTTGGTCGTCCTTAAAGCTGCCAAAGCCCTTGACTGCCCCCCACGGCGGCATGCGGCGCTCCAGCGCCTCCTCCTTGATCGCCTTCGCCCACGGGCGGGCCGCTTCATAGGTCATCAGAGAGAACGAGGAACCGCCCTCTCGGTGACAGGAGGCGCAACGTTTATAGACAAGCCGGGAGATCTCGCGAGACCAGGTAACCTTAGTCGTAATAACGTCATGGGCGCATGCAGTGAAGCATGCGCCCATGAAAGCAAAAACGAACCCAACTCTACAAAACATCACTCGCCGATTGCGGCTTTTGGCTGCTTATCCTTGGGAGTAAAGAATTGCTGCAACGTCATATCCGCGGGGATTACCACGTCGAAGAAGCCGAACATCATCTCTTCCCGGCTCTGCTCCCCGAATCGAACTTCGGAGGCCGGGTCGGGGTTGTGTTTATTGTTCGGAGAGTTATCGAACCAAGCCGTACATTCAATTTTCGTCCCAGCGGGAACAATCAGCGGTTTATCCAGCTTGTAATCGAGCTGCCAGAAAAAGTCGTATTTCGGAACTCTCAGCAGAGTTTCCGTCCGACCGTCCGGATAAATAGCCTTATATTCGAACGCTTTCCCGCGTAAATGCATGTGGGGAAAGAAGCTCAAAACTTCGGCACCGTTCGGAAATACCTGCTTGGCTACCACCTCGAAATTTGGATCCTGGGGCGGAATCTTGAAGCTCAGGTTCGACGCCGCGAACGTGAACGCGCGCTCCTTCGGTGGCTCTTTGGCAAAAACCATTCCGATCTTGCTCAGATCCGAGGTAGCCTTTCCGCTGGTGGTGTAGTGGATCTGGAAGACCAAATCTGCCCCGGCTTTGATCATCTTCCCAAGTCCAGGCCGCCAGTTTTCGGGCACCATGCCGGGGGTGTAGATCATCAAAATGTCATTGTTGCCGCCTGCGGTGTTGTTGAAATCCTTGCCGCCGCCCGGCGGAGTGAAAGGGATTCCAGGTTGGGCCGCTCGCATCCATTTGGACTTCGGATCACGTATAAACACGACGATATGGTGGACTACGCTCCGATCACTGGGGCGCGCCTCCACAGCCTGGATCCACTTATCTTCCGTGAACCCGGTCGGCATCACGATGTATTGGTATTGAACTTCGCCCGTGGCCGGAACCTGGAAAGGTTCCTTCATCGAGATGACCGCGTCAGGAGTGGAAATATTCCACCCCTCCACGAATTCCTTCGGTTTGGGGGCATCCTTCGGATCGCCTTCCTTGGAACCGCTGTCCACCCAGGCGGAGATGGTCTCAATCTCCTGGCGAGTCAGCGAACGGTCATTTGAAAAGTGGCCGAAGCGCGGATCCGCGAACCACGGCGGCATGGTTTTGGCGATGACATCGTTTCGGATCGCCTTCGCCCAGGGCCGCGCCTGTTGATAGGTCAACAAGGAAAACGGAGCGATCTCTCCCGGACGGTGGCACTCCTGACACTTATTCTGCAGGATTGATTCAACATCCTTATGAAAGGTGACTTGCGACGGCGCGCTCGCTGCGAATGCCGCCACGTTTACAAAGACGAATGTTACCAAGCGCTTCATTTGCTCTCCGCGCTGGCTCGCAGCGCTTTAGGATTCGGGTCCAACTTCGCGTCAAAGGCGACGTCGAACCAACCAATCATCATTTCCTCCCAAGTCTGGTCGCCCCAGCGGACTTCCTTGGTGGGATCGGGGTTGTACTTGTTGTTCGCCGAGTTGTCGTGATGCGCAGTGCACTCGATGCGAGTGCCCTTGGGCAGAACTAGCTGATCCTGCAGCACGTAGGCCAGCTGCCAGTTGAAATCATATTTGGGGACATTCAGCAAGACCTGAGTCTCGCCCGTCGGATAGACGGCGCGATACTCGAAATCCTTGCCGCGGTAATGCATGTGCGGCATCAGGTTCACCAGCTTTACGTCCTGTTTCAGCGTGGTCTGGGCGCGCGATTCGTAATTCGGATCTCCCGGGGGAATCTTCAAGAATACGTTCATCGCGTTCATCGTCATGACCCGCTCTTTTACCTCGCCCTTGGCAAACGTCAGCCCGATCTTGGTCTGATCGGAACCTGCCTTCCCGTTGGGCGTGTAATGCAACTGCAAAACGATGTCGCTGCCAGCCTTGACAAGCTTGGCCTGGCCGGGGAGGCACTCGGTAGGAGGCAATCCCGGGGCATAGCCGACTAGAAGTTCGGGCGGAATCTGATCCTCGGCGCTGCGACCCTTCTTCGGGATGAAAGGCACACCCGGTTCCCCGTCTTTGAGCCAGCGCGAGCCGGGAGGCCGGATGAACGCGATCACGTGATGCATCACGGCGCGGTCGGACGGACGGGCTTCGGCCATCTGGACCCATTTGTCTTCAGTAAACCCAGTGGGCAGAATGACATAGGTGTACTCGACCACGCCTTGTGCGGGAACCTGAACGGGCTGTGGCATTTGCAGCACCTGATCCGGCTTTCCGATGAGCCAGCCCGTGAAAAACTCACGCGGCTTAGGCGCATCGGCCGCATCGCCTTCCTTAGCGCCGCCGTCCACCCAGGCAACGATTGTGTCGATTTCTTGTTTGGATAAGGATAAGTCGTTCGAAAAATGGCCGGATTTGCCGTCGGCGAACCAGGGCGGCATTTTCTTCGTCAGGACCGCCTCCTTGATCGACTTCGCCAAAGGACGAACCTGCTTATAATCCATCAATGCGAAGGGGCCTACTTCGCCCTCGCGATGGCAATTCTGGCAGCGATTCTGCAGGATGGACAGGACGTCTTTGTCGAAGGTGACGGGCTTTGCGTTCGTCGTTGCGGCAGCGGCGCACAGGGCCGCGGCAAAAGTCAGGGAGACGGCTTTCATCATTCGTTTGATCTCATCAATTTCTCTACAGGCTCGCGCCGACTGCCTTAGCGGCTGCCGGTTTCCTGGGGCGGACTAAATCCATCAAAGTAACGTCCATCGGAACCGCCACCTCAAAGAACCCAAACATCATTTCTTCCCATGTCTGCTCGCCAAAGCGAACTTCCTTGGACGGGTCCGGATTAAATTTGTTATTGGCGGAGTTGTCGAAGTGCGCCGTGCACTCGATCACGGTTCCGGCAGGCAGAACCTTTTGCTGATCCAAGTAGTAGGTAAGCTGCCAGTTGAAATCGTACTTGGGGACGCTGAGTAGAACTTCCTTTTCTCCGGTCGGATAGATGGCGCGATACTCGAAGCTCTTCCCTCGGAAGTGCATGTGGGGCAACAAGCTAATTAGCTTGGCCTCGTGCTGAAGCACGATCTTCGAGTCAACGCGGTAATCTGGATCTCGAGCGGGAATCGCGAAGTTCATGGTCGCGGCCGCTAGAGACAGCACTCGTTCTTTCGGCGCTTCCTTGGCAAAGATCAACCCAATATGAGATCGGTCAGTCGCAGCCTTCCCGGTAGATGTGTAGTGCATCTGAAGAACGATATCCGACCCGGCCTTCAAAAGCTTTGCTTGGCCGGGCTGGAGAACTTGCGGAACCATCCCTGGCGCGTAGCCCGCAACGGACTCGCCTAGGGCTCCGCCGCCAGAGCCCTTCTTCGGCACAAAGGGAACGCCCGGAACGGCATCTTTCATCCATGGACTGCCCGGTTCCCGCATGAAAGCAATGATGTGGTGAACCACCTCTTTATTGCCGGGCCGCGCCTCCGCCATCTGGATAAATTTGTCTTCCGTCAAGCCGGTCGGGATCACTATATATTGATAGTCGATGGTGCCCGAGGCGGGGACGGAGAATGCTTGTGGCATCTCGATGATGTAATCCGGCTTACCAATTTGCCATCCCTCGGTAAATGCCAGCATTGAGGGAGCGTCGCTCGCCCGGCCTTCCTTTGCACCTGAATCAGACCAGGCGACCAGCGTATCGACTTCCTGCTGCGTCAGCTTGCGTTCGTTTGAGAATTTTCCGAAATGCGGGTCTGCGAACCACGGCGGCATCTGCTTGCTTAGCACTGCAGTCCGAATTGCCTTCGCCCAGGGTCTGGCGTGCTGGTAGTCAAGAAATGACATGGGAGCCGCTTCGCCGGGCCGATGGCAGTTTTGACAATTTTTCTCAAGGACGGGCAATACGTCCTTGTTAAAAGTGACGTCGACCGGGGCGGTGGCCGCAACGGCCAAACCCGAGGAAACTAGGGCCAGCGATAAAACGCGCATCGAGCAAACCTCCGGGAGGGTCTTCTTCAATAATACGGGAACATCGTGAAAACCGTTCTCGACAGGTGTAAAATTTTCGCGATTTCAACGGTTCGATCCGGTTTCCGAACCGTTGTCTGGTCGAACACCCTGCGGCAACTAGGGGCGATAATGAGGAACATGGCTGAAATCAGCGTCGAGAAGCAGCTTGAAAAGATGCGGCAGGACTGGGATGAGCGCGCCAAAGAAAACGCCCGGTACTACGTTGCCACCGGGAACGAGGAGTGGACTGACGACGAGTTTTTCGCTTCTGGTGAACGGACTGTCTCAGAAGAGATCTTGACCGACATGGGCAACATTTGCCAGGGGAAGTCGCCGGAAGATATGCGCGTGCTTGAGATCGGTTGCGGGGCGGGACGAGTCACGCGGGCGCTCGCCAAACTGTTCGGCGAAGTTCATGCAGTAGACGTAAGCGGCGAAATGGTCCGCTTAGCCCGGCAGGCAATCGCCCCATTCCAAAACGCGTTTGTCTACCAAAACAACGGCCAGGACCTCGCGGTAGTCCCCGACCTTCAATTTGATTTCGCGTTTTCGACGATCGTATTTCAGCACATCCCGAGCCGAAAAATTATCGAGAATTACGTCCTAGAAACGGCCCGATTGTTGAGACCTGGCGCTCTATTCAAATTTCAAGTTCAAGGCGACAGCACGCTGAAAACGCTGCCGGACGACACTTGGCTAGGCGTGCCATTCTCCGAATCGCAAGCCTTGGAAATGGCCTACCGCTGCGGCTTCGAGAACCGTTACCGCCACGGGGCGGGAGAACAGTATTTTTGGCTTTGGTTTTTCAAACGAGTTCCACAGATTGCGACGCGCTGATCATCATCCCTGGAACCGCATGAGCCGATTGGGTTAACCCGGCAGAAGCAGATTCGGCTGACCGTCCGTTTGCCGATTCCGCATTAGAACTGCTCCCCCTGCGGGAAGCCCAGTAGCGGGACATTCTGCGGGAAACTTCTTCGCGTTCTTGCGCGCTCATGGAGCGGCGTCCCCGCCGACTTCGGGCCGCATCGTCGGGTCTGACAGCGCTGGCAGCGCGCTTTTCCAAAGCTGAAATGGCAATGTCCAAACGCTTCTTTTCTGCATACAGTTCGGACAGGGCTTTATAGACGTCCACGCAACCGCCTCTAACACTAAATTGTTTGGTAAGAAATAATGGTAGAACGATTTTCGAAAAGAAGCTAGCAAAAAATCGGTGTTTATCGAATAAGCTGGTGCTGCTTTAGCCCATTTACCAGCGAGCTGGCAATTGTCCTGCCCCTGTTGAAGGCGTCTTCGTAAGCTACCTTTCGCTCTGATCGCGTAAACCCGTACCCTATCCGGTAATACCGCTCGAGGGACATGCCAGCCACCCTGGTGCCGGCATAGGCCACAGCCGCTTTCGGAATTAGCCCAGCGCCAAACGGGATCTTCCCGATCAATTCCCTCGCGAGAGCCCTCCAGCCAAACGCGCCAAGAAGAATGGACGCCACTTCGCCTTTCTGCTCCCGATAACCGATCTCGCGGTCGCTGATGGCCGCCAGGATGAAAGCGAGACGGATTTGATTGGCCGTCAGCACGGCGGTATCGGATGCGAACTCACCCACGGCCCAGGGCAAGCTTATGAAAGGAATGATGTCAGGGAGAGCGGTAGCCAGCGAGAACAGGGCGTTTTCCTTGGCGATTTTCTTTATTGTCAAATCGGCGACCGGCTTCCGAAACGGCTCGATGTGCCTGGCGAGGGTAATGCCAAACTCAGGGTGCTTTTTCAAAATATCGTAGACCGTGTGTTCGGGATTCTCCAAGTGAAAAGTGAACCCGTCTGGAGGGGTACGCATTTCTCCGCTGTAAATTTGAATATTCTGTCCAGGCTGTACCTGTCCGGTGAGACGGCTTCCGCGGCCGATGATATTCGAGACTTCCAGACGGCGTTCCGAGGAAAGGGAAGCCGGCGTAAAGAAAGCTTCCATCTGCTGATAGGCGTGTTCGGATTCGGCGAACAGGGCAACTCGGACCGACCGCTCGGCTTGGTCGCGGATCTCCTTCGGATTCAAATGAGAGATCGCTTCTTTCACGTTCTGGAAAAAGTTTATTGACATGGAGTTACATCCGGTACATCAGCTTCAAACGTTGCTGCCATTCTACTCCTACGCCTAGCCGCTCAACGTTAACCGCTGAGGAGAAGAAGCGTAGAACCCGTTCGTTGGTGGGGTGAAAATCCAGAGCCGGGGCCACCAAGAGTAATCGCGGCGCTTCGTTGCGCAGTTGCACGCCGGGAAAATACCCATTTCCGGAAAATTCGCGCCGGTCAAGATGCCACTTGACCCTGATCCAATAATCTAACGCTTGCAGCGGCAAGTGAATATCCTGCGATGCCTTCAATTCGATCACGGCAAGCCTGCCAGTTCGATCCACGGCCAAAAGGTCGATGATTCCCCGTTCCCCGGCGGCAAACGCCGGAACTTGCCCGTACACCGGATCGGCATGGAGGGTAGGGTCAATCTGTTCCAATTGTGCGCGAACCTGCGATTCGAGCCAAGCCTCGCGATGTCGAAGGAAAAGAGGGTGTTGCTGGTCGCGCGGGCGAGGCGAACGGAACCTGGCCAATTGCCGGGCAAGTCCTTCGATTTCCGCCCACTGGCTTTCACTTACCTTAGATGCCCTTATGCGACGCTTCGTTTCCAACCCAAAGGCAAGTTCTTCACCAGCTAGTCTTGAGAACTCGAGTCCGCGCACTCGAAAGCTGAGTGAGCCGTCGCTTCCCTCGACAGTCTCGACGTCTGGAATTGCCGAAATCCTAGGTAGTGCCTGTTCGTGATTGCCTGATATTCCGCGATGGCACGGGTTGAGTTTGGTGTCGACATTGCCCGAATCGGACAGGTCTACCGATCGAGAGGTACCCTCTTCATCGAAGACGAACAAGGAGTAACGTCCAGAGGCGGGATCCATGAAACCAAGGCGCAGAGACGTGTTCCTTTCCTGCCCAGCGGGAACGAAGAGAACCAATCCCTCGATTACCAGATTCCGGTCGCGCCGACGCAGGTAATCGAGCCAGATCAGCCCAAAACTGAGCGCGCCGTCAACCGCAGATCCTGGGCCGGCGAAGATAGCGGCAAGACCCAATGCGGCGCCGGATGTTCCGTGGCGCAGAAGGGCGCGGGGGTAAGCCGGTGAGAGACTCTCTTCGAGATTTGCCTCGGTGCTAATCGCGGCGATTTGGAAACCCGTGAACTCTCGATGCAAGAGGCGCCGGAACAGCTCGCGGTCCTCGAGCCTGGCCGTGCGAAGATTCACGGCGCACGCGTCTGTCTTTTTGAAGTCGAGAATGGCCAGAGTTCCCGCTTTCTTTCCGAACCGATCCACGCGCAGAACCAACTTGGCTTTCGACTGGGTTTCAACGTGGGTTACTTTGCGAACGAGATTGCGGCGGCTGTCCCAGGCTTGCAGGGAAACAGTTAGGCCACGCAGCTCTAAGCAAAAATTATCCGCCCGCAAATCCATAAGTTCCTCTCCAGGCTCCGAGAGCACGGGCTGGGTACAGCCAGCAACGAAGCTCTGGATGAGGAGTTTGAGGTTACTCGCGCCGAATTCGTTCGTGGTTGGAACGGGTCCGGCCCGGTGAGAAGCCAATTTATGCACTCTTGCCGATGAGCACGGCGATAATGCCCGCTTTTCCGTTAGTTTTGATCTTCATGGCTTTTCTCCCTTATTCGATTTGGTGGATCTTGATTCGCCTTCACTGCTACGGGCGCGCTGGACCTTGAAAATCGATCACTCACCGGAAAGAAATTTCTGGCTGTGCCAACATAGGTATCGTCTGTGCTGAGAGAAAGATTAGATCAGGTTCGGGAAAGAATCGTGCAAGCGGCGGCACGGTCAGGCCGGAATCCGGACGACATCACTCTGATCGCCGTCACTAAAAAGTTCCCGGCAGCGGTGATGATGGAGGCCTACGAGCTAGGGTTGCGCTTCTTTGGCGAAAATTACGTGCAGGAGTTCGAAGGCAAATACCCGGAAGTCGCCGCGCTTGGAGGCGCCAAGTTTCATCTGATCGGCCACCTGCAATCGAATAAAACCAAGAAGGCGGCTGAGATATTCCAAGGTATTCAAACCGTGGACACGCCCAAACTCGTGCGCAGGCTGGCTGAGACCGGCGCGAAACTGGAACTGATGATTGAAATAAAGTTGTCGGAAGAGCAATCGAAAAAGGGTGTTTCCGCCGATGAGATCTCCAGGATCATTGATGCCGCCCAGGAGTCCGCCACACTCTCGTTAACCGGATTTATGACTATGCCGCCTTGGTCGGAAGACGCTGAATTGTCGCGTCCGTACTTTGCGCGGCTGCGCTCGCTATCGGAACAGCATGGGCTTCCCAACTTATCCATGGGCATGTCGCATGACCTGGAAGTTGCCATTCAAGAAGGCGCAACGCACGTCCGGGTCGGGACGGCTCTGTTTGGCCCTCGACCGAAGCCCTTAGCGAATCCGTGACGGTCGGGTTCTACTCGCCCCTGCCACCAGTGCGCACGGGCGTCGCCGACTATGCAGCGGCTTTGCTGCGCGGTCTCAGACGCCTGGGACCGGTGGAAGTGAATGCGCGGAAGTCCGACGTCGCTCTCTACCAGTTGGGGAATAATCAGCTTCACGGAGAGATCTATTCCAGGGCACTCAAAGATCCGGGAATCGTGGTGCTGCACGACGCCCTGCTTCACCATTTCTTTCTTGGCTCGCTCAGCGAAACAGAGTACATCGCCGAGTTCACCTACAACTATGGGAAATGGAGCGAGGATCTCGCACGAAGTCTTTGGCGCCAGCGGGCCCGATCCGCTACCGATCCGCTGTACTTCCGGTATCCAATGCTGAAGCGAATCGCTGAATCGTCGCTGGCCGTAATCGTACATAACCCGGCTGCGGCGGAGATGGCGCGGGCACACGCTCCAAACGCTCGCATTTTGGAAGTGCCTCACCTTTTTGAGCCCATGGCTCCGCCGGCTGTGAGCGAAGTGGAGCGCCTCCGCCGCCAAATGGGATGCGACGGCCAGACGCTGCTCTGCGGAGTTTTCGGGCACCTCCGTGAATCGAAGCGCCTGCTGAGTGTTCTAAGAGCGTTCGACCTTATTAAAGAGCGCGTGAAAATCAAACTGCTGGTTGCCGGCGAGTTCGCGTCGAGTGACTTGGCTCGGGCCGTCGCGCCGTTATTGAGCAGAGAAGGAGTGGTTCGCAGGAGCTACTTGTCCGAGGCGGATTTTTGGAAGCATGCCGCAGCGGTCGACGTGTGCGCGAACCTGAGATCTCCTGCGGCTGGAGAAACGTCGGGAATCGGAATCCGGCTGATGGGGATTGGCAAACCCGTGATTGTAACTGACGCGGCGGAGACTTCCCGATATCCCGAAGGAACGTGCCTGCGGGTGGACGCGGGAGAGTCTGAGGCGGAGATGCTGGCGGCGTATCTGGAATGGCTTGCCGCCGATCGCCAGAGCAGGCTCGAGATAGGCGCTCGGGCTGCAGCCTACATACAAAAGGAACATTCTCTGGCGAATGTCGCCGATAGTTATATGCTCGCTCTGCGCGCCTGTTCGGATGGAATATCATGGGTTCAGCGGTGCGCGCCGCCCATTTAACGCGTCCATCAAACCGGTGTCACCCCATTTTTGGATTTCGCTGTTGGCTTGCACGACAGTGCTGAACGCGGCCCCCGTCGCGATCGAGAAGATTGCCCATGTCCGCGTGCCCATGCGCGACGGAGTGCGGTTGGACACGAGTATCTTCCGTCCGGTAGGGCCGGGACGCTTTCCAGCCATTTTGGTCCGCACGCCCTACGACAAAGGTGAAGACCTGCTGCCCGGCTATGGAACTTTCATCGATCACGGGTACGCGGTGGTGCTGCAGGACGTTCGCGGTCGATCTAAATCCGAGGGAAGTTTTGACGCGCTGGACCAGGAAGGGCCGGATGGATATGACACTCTGACGTGGATCGGCCACCAGGGCTGGTCGGACAGCAAGGTCGGAATGGCGGGGGGCTCGTATCTGGGCATCGCTCAGTGGAAGCTGGCGCTGCTGAATCATCCCAATTTGAAGGCGATTTTTCCGGTGGTCTCGGGAGGCGACGATTATCTGGATCGCTTCTACTCCACCGGAGGAGCGAGCAAGCTGGGCCACCGCCTGCTCTGGCTATCCGAAAACCTGCGCGCGTCAGGCGTGGAGCAGCCCAAGTTTCGGGATTTTGTGTTTCATCTGCCGCTTCGAACCGCGGATCGGGCAGCAACTGGCCAAACGCTTTCGCTGTACCAAAACATTCTCGATCATCCCACTTACGACGCCTTCTGGAAGAACCTGAGTGTCCGTGAAAAGCTGGACCGGATCCGCATTCCGGTATTTTCCGTCGGGGGATGGTACGACAATTTTGTGGAGAGCGACTTGGCTGCCTTCTCGGCCCTGAACAAGGTGCCGGGCCGAACGAATGGAACGCACCGGATCCTGATCGGGCCGTGGCCGCACAACATGTCCAGCAAGTTCGCGGGCATCGACTATGGCCTGGACTCCTCGGCACCCATCAGAGCGTACCAGATCGAGTGGTTCGACCATTGGCTCAAGGGAGCACCGGAGGTTGGGCACCATCACTTGGCAGGAACGTGGCACGAGGTGCGTTCGGAGGTGGCGAACGCCCCGGTTCAGATTTTCGTAATGGGCGCGAATCGCTGGCGCGATGAGCAGGAATGGCCGCTGGCGCGGGCTCGCAACATTTCATTTTACTTGACAGGCAAGGGTCGAGCAAATGGGTTGAAAGGCGACGGGGGCTTGGAATGGCAAGTGCCAAAAAAGAACAAGGTCGATTCGTTCGCTTACGATCCAAAGAACCCTGTTCCCACCGTCGGCGGCGCTGTTTGTTGTACGCCGAAAATATTCCCGTGGGGACCCCTGGACCAGCGCACCGTGGAGGCGCGCGACGACGTGCTTGTGTATAGCAGCCAGCCGCTGGCCCGCGAACTGGAAGTGACGGGCCCGGTGAAGATGGTGCTGTACGCTTCGACCAGCGCACTCGATACCGACTTTACGGCCAAGCTGGTGGACGTGTTTCCGGGCGGCGAGGCGCGCAATTTGACGGACGGAATGCTGCGGCTGCGCTACCGTCATGGACTGGATCACGCGACGCTCGCTCAACCGGGGGAGATCTATCCGATCACGATCGATGTGGGCGTGACGAGCAACGTGTTCCTGGCCGGACACCGGATTCGGGTGGAGATTTCGAGCAGCAATTTTCCCAGGTTTGATCGGAATCCTAATACGGGGAGGCCAGTAGCCGATGAAACCGTGCTCAAGAAAGCGCTCCAGAATGTCCAGCACGGACCGAAGTACCCTTCTCATATTCTGCTGCCAGTGGTGCCGGAACAAGGGCAAGCTTCCCCGAGCATCACTGCTGGGGGACGGCTGGGCCGACGTCCTATACCCGTGAACGCTTGGCGGAATTGATTTCAAACGGGGCAACGCGGTAAGCTGGACAAGTCACCCCTTCAGGCGCGGTAGCCAAGTGGTAAGGCAGAGGTCTGCAAAACCTTTACTCAGCGGTTCGAATCCGCTCCGCGCCTCCAGCTCTCTTCGAAGATTTCCGAGAGATGAATCACGCATTCTCTGTGCAAGACCTGCACCGCCGCGAGACAAGAAATCTCATGGTCGGTGTCGATTTCGGCCACCTCGGTTCGACTACTTTCTGTAGGTAGAGAATTTCACTTATGGAACACAGAAAAGGAGAACTGAAAATGGAAACGAAGCCGACTTTCGAACAAGCCCAACTGCACCTCCAGGTTTACGAAGAGCGCCGCGAAGAGCGCCTGCGTAAAGCGCGCGACTGGTTTTTCCACAACTATTGGCCCGAGAGCTTTGAGGATGGGATGAGGATCGCCACCCCCGGCACCGAAGGCGGAACCAATTTCATGATGGTAGTCAGTTACTGGGAGCAGGCCTGCGCCCTGCTCGATTATGGCCTGCTGCACGAGGATCTGTTCTTCGAAACCAGCGGCGAGTTTTTCGGCATCTTCGAGCGCATCCGGCCCGGACTGCAGCAGGGCCGCGACATGTGGAAGAATCAATATTTTCTAAGCCACATGGAGAACGCAGCCAAGCGTTTCGAAGCGTGGTCGGAGAAACGCTCGCCAGGCCAGATCGCCACCATGCGCCAGTTCATGAGCCAGATGCCCAAGCAGCGCAGCAAAGAGACGACTGCTTAGCTGCTGCCTTTTGTGCCGATCATCAGACCCATCCTTCGCAAGTGGCGGAGGGTGGGCTGTTGCTTCCGCAAAACTTTTACTCAGTTAGGTAGAAAGTCCGGATGACTGAACAGGACGCACTCGAGAGCGATTTGCGATCTCAGGAGACGCAAAGCGCGCGAGATCACGCGCGCGCAATCGCTGGATTCGCGCGACGGAAGGCGAATGATTTCCAAACCCAGCTGCTCATGGCCTATTAGTGCGGATGTGCGCTATGGCGGCGAACCCGGTGCGCTATACACGCCACAGCGCGATTGCGATGCCCTTCGCTACCCCGGGAGTGAAGGCTGACACGTTTCAACAACGCGACAGACTCGCGGGAATCGCCAATGGGCATTGTGTAAGAGGCTACAGGGCACCGGGACCGGGGGTAAGACGCTTGAAGAACAGTCCGCCCGCGCTAAGAAGGCAGGGCTTGCAGCATAGCCGAAGGGTACTGCTGAACGACTTAAGCGCGGAGCCCGCCGCAAGGCAACCAAGCGCAAGCCGAAGTAATCTTTCGGGCTATTCGCGTCCGTCATGTAGCCCTATCCGCGTTCCCTTATTGCCCTTGATCCGATGCTGCTGTTGTCTATTTTCGGAACCCCCAACGACGCCGGACTGGCAGCTAGTGGGAGGCAGTCCGTAAAGAAGGTTCCAAAAGGGTCGGGTCAGGGGTCCAACGGCCCCCGGGGGGTCGAAGAGGTGTGCCAGATTGGTTACGTTCGAACACGTGAGCACGGTGTGCAAAGGGCCGATAGCAGGGCAAAAAAATCTATAAAGCTTTGAAATCGGCCTTGCTCGGCGTCGTGATGTATGGCATGTGAGACGAATCCTAATTACAACCGCTTCACGCGAATGGGGGTTTATGTTTCCGCGCTGGCCCCAAATTGCTGGTATGCTTAACCCTCCCATGAGACTCGCAATCCCACTATTCCTCACGCTCGCAACCGGGGCTAGCGCTTCCACTATTAGCCTGTCAGCTTCCGCGTCGACGCAAGCTCAAGGGGGGATGCCGTGCACGGACACTGAAGTAGGTGGAAACGCGTCCTGCTTTTCACGGGGCAGCCTCCTGTTCGGCTTTCCAGACGCTTCATCCAGAGCAGGTGGATCGGGAGACAGCTTTTACGCCTTCGCCGGAGCTTCAGGACCCGCAGTGGCTATGGCTGAAGTGTTCTACTCGCGCAGCGACAATTATTCCGTTTCACAATCCGGTCAACTCTTTGAAGTTTTTCATGTGCAGTGCTTGGCATTCCAGGCAAATGGCATAACGGTGAGTTTTTCCCTTGGTGGACCTTCTACGTCCTGCTTGTTCGACCCTCGTGGAGGGCTAGGCTACAACCAAACTTTGAAGGTCGCATCGTTCGTCACGAACGGTATGGCTACGGTAGGTTTTAGTGGAAGAGCCACGGCCTTCGGAGCGGATAACTCTGCGTCGGCCAACGTAACAGTAGATTTTTTAGGCTTTCAGGACGCCAGCGGCAACGCTGTGTCAGCCACGCTCATTCCTGACGCGCCCGGCGTGCCAGAGCCTGCAAGCTGGATGTTGATAGGACTGGGACTGGTGGCCTTGATTGGCAAACGTCGACGGCTCCAGTTTTAACGTGCTTCAAACACAATTGGTAGCATCAATCGCGAATTTCAGGTAATCCGACGCATATTTACGCTGGCCCAGGAATGGGGCAAGGTCGAAAAGATTCTTCCCCGCGTGCGAATGCTATCAGGAGAGCACCAGCATGAGCGGATACTGACGGAAGCCGAAGAAAGAGTATATTTGGGCAACGCATCTCCGCTGTTATATGCGGTTGCGATCATCCTTCTGGACTGCGGCCTGAAGAGTGTTTCAAGTTGCGCTGGGACGACAACGTGCGGGGCAACGGCATCGAAGTGCAATATGGCAAAACGGATAACGCACGCCGTCGAATTCCAGTTTCGCCACGCGTTGCAGCGGTCTTGGAAATGCGCAGAGCGGAGGCGAACGAATCGGCCTGGGTCTTCCCAGCACCAACGAAGAGCGGCCACATGGAGCCATCGAGACGTTAAGAAGCACCACTACAAGGCTTGCCGTGGAGTCCATGCCAAGGAGGAAGGTAGTCAATTGGAGTCGTTCCCGTTCTACACCCTTCGACACACCTGCTTGACGCGGTGGGCACCACACAGGGACCCCTGGACACTAGCAAAACTCGCAGGGCACAGGGATATGTCGATTACGAAGCGCTACATCCACCCCGAGGAGGCAACAGTCCGTGCCGCCATGGAGAGAGCACGCGATGCAAAGGGTGGGCACAAAATTGGGCACATGGCAAGCATCGGAACTGGCATCAAACCCGCCGATGCTTCAATAACCAATTGAGACGATTGAGTTTTTCTGGTGCGCCCGGCATGACTCGAACATGCGACCTTCTGGTTCGTAGCCAGACGCTCTATCCAGCTGAGCTACGGGCGCGCAACTTTTCAAGTATACCATCCGTCATCGCCCCTTAAAATCCGGTATAGTTCTCAAGAATGCCGTCGCCCGAACAAGAGCGCATGGACGTTATCTCGGCCGCCTTGGCCCGGCTCGTCCAACAGCAGGAAAGATTCGAAGAACGCCTTGGACGGATCGAGTCGACGCTGCGCCTGGCCTCTTTCCCTGTGGCGCCGCCACCGGTCGCCACGCCACCCGCTCTTGAACCGCCCCCGTTACCCGAAACGCCGCCCCAATCGCAGGGAATCGAAACGAGCATCGGCCTGACTTTGCTCAACCGTGTAGGCGTAGTCACGCTGGTGCTTGGCATCGGTTTTCTCTTCAGATTAGCGATTGACAATAATCTAATCGGGGCCGCGGGCCGGGTCGAGTTGGGCCTCCTTGCCGGACTCCTTGCCATCGGTGGAGCGGAACTCCTGTGGAGGCGCGGGCAAGCCATCTTCTCGCAGGGAATCACCGCGGTCGGGATCTCGATTCTCTATTTGTCCCTCTTCGCGGCCTTCAGTTTCTACCATCTGGTTCCCCAGGGATTGGCGTTTGTCGGGATGGCTCTGGTCACCGTATCTGCCGGGGCGCTTGCGCTTCGCTATAACTCAGTTGCCATCGCCGCGCTCGGCCTCTTCGGCGGGTTTCTGACGCCCATGATGCTCAGCACTGGCGAGAACCGTCCCTGGTTCCTGCTTGGTTATGTGCTGCTTCTGGATCTGGGAGCCTTAACGCTCGTCAGAGTGAAGTCCTGGAGACTGCTCGAGAACTTGAGCTTTGCCGGCACTATCCTAATCTATGCCGGGTGGTTCGAGCGCTTTCACGCTCAGGATCGTTTCACGGCTGCCGTTTGGGTCATCCTGTTTCACGGGCTCTTTGCCGCGGCAACCAGCTTGCAGCCGATCTTTCTCATCTCCCAGTTTCTCACCGCGGGCGCACTCGCGTTTATATGGGATGGCAATCCGAGGACATACTTCCCGCTCGCGCTCTCAGCGGCCCTCGGCGGACTTGCAATGGCGGACTGGCGTCGAAACTGGAAGTTCGCGGCCAGCGTAGCGTTCGCCTCTTTCTGGATCTGGTCTGGCCTCTTCGCCGCGGACATGGCAGCTCCCAAGCCCGCAGGTTCGCTCGTCCTCGGGTTGACCTGCGGTTTCATTCTATTTTTCACTTGGACGCCATGGTGGCTCCTGGTGCGGCGCGAGCTGGCCCGCAGCCAGGATCTCGCGATACTTGCCGTGAATGGCGCGGCCTACTTTGGCGCATCCTACTATCTGCTGAACCCGCAGCACCACAACTGGATGGGCTTGTTCGCGGTGGCGTTGGCAATCATCCACTTCGCACTAGCTTATGAACTTAGGGATCACCCCACACCCGCTCTGCTGGCGATTGGAGTGGCGCTCACCTTTCTCACGTTGGCCATACCGATTCAATTCGCTGCATGGCGGATTACGATGGCCTGGTCGCTCGAGGCCGCAGCGTTGATCTGGATTGGAGCCCGGGTCGCGAATAGGCGCATGACTCAGGCCGGTATCGCAGTCTTCGTGCTGGTATTATTGCGCCTCGCTCTGATCGATGCGTGGATCTACAGCGAGGCAATGGAGTATGCGACCCTCTTGAACGCCCGGTTCCTGACGTTCCTCATCGCGACGGTCTGCTTATGGCTCGCTTCCAGTTGGATCGAGCGGCCTATCGCATTGCGTCCGATCTCGTACTTCACTGGTCATTTGGTGCTGCTGGGAACTCTAACGCAGGAAGTGTTGGGCTGGGCCGGACGCTCGTCATCTCCGGACAATCTGATGAGCGTCGAAACGATTTCAGTCTCCATCCTCTATGCGGTATATGCGGTGGCTTTAGTCAGCCTGGGTGTTGGCACGAGAACCGCAGTGAACCGCATCGCGGGCCTAGGGCTGATCGGAATTGTGGTGCTCAAGCTTTACCTGTTCGATGTCTGGCAGTTGAGCCGGGTCTACCGCACACTGGCCTTCGTCGCGCTTGGCGTGCTGCTGCTTTCCACATCATTCCTCTATTCGCGTTTTCGCACGCTGATTGCGCGATTGTATAGTGATGAGTAATGCTTACGCGTAGAGCGCTTCTCGCAGCCGCAGCCGCTTCTCAGATGGTTAGAGCCGACTCCTCCCAACTCAAAATCTGCGTCTTCTCCAAGCACTTCCAATGGACAGACTGGCAAGAGACCGCAGCCCTCGCCGCCGAAATCGGTTTCGATGGAGTAGACTTCACAGTCCGGAACGGTGGACACGTTCTGCCGGAGCGAGTGGAACAGGATCTACCGAAAGCGGTAAGCATCGTCCGCAAAGCTGGCATCGACGTGCCCATGATCACCGCCGGTATCGTGGATGCCGGGTCGCCTCACGCCGAAGCTATTTTGCGAACTGCCAGCGCACTCGGGATCAAGCATTACCGCTGGGGCGGGTTCACTTACGACTACCGACTCGACATCGGGCGGCAACTCGACGAATTGAAGCCTCGGGTTCGAGCGCTTTCGGCTCTGAACCAGAAGTACGGCATGAACGCGATGTACCATACGCACTCGGGGCTCAAGCAAGTGGGAGCGTCCATTTGGGATTTATGGACCGTGCTGCGCGATGAGGATCCTCGCTGGGTGGGCATCAACTACGACATCGGTCATGCCACAGTGGAAGGCGGCTTTGGAGGGTGGGTGAATAGCGCGCATCTCGTGAAGAAGTTTATGAGCGGAGTGGCTCTGAAAGATTTCTTCTGGCAGAAGGACTCCAAAGGGCAGTGGACTCCCCAATGGTGCGGTATCGGGCAGGGAATGGTGAACTTCCCGGCGTTCTTCGCCATTTTGAAGGAGGCCAAGTTCTCAGGCCCCGTGCAGCTTCATTTTGAGTATCCGGAATTGGGCGGAGCGCACGACGGGAAATCGAAACTCGACATCCCGAAGCCGCAGTTCATCGCGATCATGAAGCGCGATCTGCAACTGGTTAAGGGATATGTGGGGCGGGTTGTTTAACCTGCGGCCGATCGTCAATCGGCCAAGCTAATGCTTGCGAGCAACACAGATATATCCAAGCGTAAAATTCCGCTCTTTGTCCATAAAATCCAAATACGGAAGCAGCAGCGCCGGAGGCACCAGAAATAACGCGGCGAGCGGGAGCAGCGGACCCTTGAAAAACTGGAGCCCATTCAACAGCCGCCGCGACAGCAGCCGAAAATAGCCGCCAACCGGCTGAATAACATAGTCTCGAAACCCCGCCCGATCCAGCAGATGCGCCAGCCCGTGACGGGTATAACGAAAATAGTCGTGAGGAGATTGGTGCACCTCCCACTCGTGGGGCACGATCAGAAGCAGTTGCCCATTCGCTTTCAGCACTCGATGGATCTCCTCGATCGCCCTTGACGGCTCGCGGACATGCTCGAGAGTAACCACGTTCAGGCAGGCATCGAAAGCTCCGCTCTGAAACGGCAACGCAGTGAGGTCGCCAATCGAATCCAGCTTGGCATAATTCCACGCGGGATCACCCACGGCCAGGTCCAATGCCAAGTAACGTTGTCGAACGAAAAAAGAAGCGTGCGCGCTCTCGCCAGCACCCGCGTCCAGCACGAGCGCTCCGGCTCTCAAACCGTCCGCGAATGCTGCGACACTGTCCTCAATCGCCGCCTCAAAATGCAGCACATGCCGGCGGAGAAAACCAGGCAACAGCCGTTGCAAGCCGGGACGCCACACCCCCGGCTATTTCCTCTTCGCTTCCAGCATGATGGTGGAACCCGCGCCGCACGCAGCTTCGAAGATCGTGAATGGCAGCGCTCCCGCCACAAGCGCGAAGTACAAAGCGTCTTTCAAAGCTTTAAGCGCCAGCGATTCTTTGATCCCTCGCACCCGGCGAGCCATCGGATCGAGATGCGGAGCAACGCTCGAGGCGAACCCGGCCGGATTGTCGCGCAGAGAGAAATGCTTGCGTCGGATTACTTCGAAACCGCAATACTCCAGGAGGCTCTCGATATCTTTTTGCCGGTAGTCGATCAGATGGCGGGGCACGTCAACGCCGTTCCAATACTCGCCGAACAATAGAAACTGCCAGCTCGATGCATTGGGCAGTTGCACCACCAAGCGTCCGTTCGGTCGCAGCAAAGCCCGCGCGGAATGCAGATAACCCACCGGATCATGCAGATGTTCCAGGACGTGAAACATGGTCACAGCCGAGCAACTCTCATTCACTACGGGGGAACTGGAAAGATCGCCGCACACCACTGCGACGTGGTTCGTTTCCCACGCCAACTTGGCTGCTTTTGCGGACGTTTCCAGACCCAGCACCGGCAACCCCGATTCCCGCATCATGCTCAAAAAGAGCCCGCCTCCGCAGCCTACGTCGAGCAGCAATCCTCGTTCGCCGGACTCGCGAATGGCACGCATCACGAAGTTGACGTGATCCCTCAGCACGAAGCGGCGATAAGCCTGTTCCAGACGGCCGAGCGTAGTCTGTGCGGGCTCATACCAGTAGGTTTCCGGATAATACCGATGCAGTTCCTCTGGCGTCGGACGAGGCTCCAGGCGAATCAGGCGGCAAGCCTTGCACTCCACGATGAGAAAGTTCTTCGTGGTGGTGTGGTATGAGCGGTCCGTGCCGTGAAAGAGGATTCGAACGCCAGCATCGTCGCATCCTGGACATCGGCCTACTTTCGGATCGCTCGCTTTTAGATCGCCTGTTCGCTCAACTCCTTTAGCGATATCCGGTGCGACAACAATAGGCGCCGGAGCTGGGCGGGCGACAGGCGGCGGATCTGCTTCAACTCTCGGCGCTTCCTCAACATTCTCGGCAACAGCCGGAGCGCTGAGAGATCCGCCTTTAGAAGAGCCGTTGCCACTTGCAGCTTGCCCCGGAGGCCGGGATGGCGGCTGACTTCGCCCCTTCCGCGCGCCGCCGCCAACAGCCCCGCCCCCATCCGGACCATGTAGTACGCGGCGTTTAGCCACAACATGCTCCACGGAAATAGTTTCGCGGCCAGAAAAATGCGGTTTCTCTCGATAAGTTCCAGACGGCGCGTGGAGCGCAGCCCCAGCGTGGTGCCGCGATGGTGGCGGACCA
The DNA here is from genome assembly GCA_038225555.1 of Bryobacterales bacterium. Lineage (GTDB taxonomy): Bacteria > Acidobacteriota > Terriglobia > Bryobacterales > Bryobacteraceae > JANXQZ01. The sequence goes on along the minus strand of JBBRRB010000002.1, from coordinate 97,227 downwards.
CCGCAGTGGGTATATACAGACAGTTCCACCCGGCAATCCGGGCCCGCAATCCCAACTCTGCATCGTCAGCGTAGGCAAAAAAATCCTCATCAAATAGTCCGATGCGCTCCAACATTGCTCGCCGGTACATGGCGGCGCATCCGTCGGGCCACAGCACTTCTTCCACTTGGTCATACTGGCCTCTGTCGATCTGGCCAGATCCCCGGCCCCGATTTTGCCCGTCCGGGTAGATCAAGTGTCCTACTTTATCGATCCGCCTCGGATCCTCGTAAACCAGAATCTTCGAAGCGGCCATGCCCACATCGGGCCGGTTATCGAACGCGCTTACCAAGGCGGATAGCCACTGAGGATCTGCTTCCGCGTCATTGTTCAGTAGCGCGACAAACTCGCTTTCAGAAGCCGCGATACCTTGGTTGTTGGCAGCGCAAAACCCTCGATTGCCCGAATTCCGGATCACGCTAAGCCGAAAAGCCGCAACTTCGGCAAACTCGCTCCGGGCCATCCCGACCGAATCGTCTTCCGATCCATTATCGACCAGGACAACTTCAAACCGGTGATCTACTCGCTGCTCGCTAAGTGAAGACAGGCTCGCCCGCAGAAGACTCCGGCGATTCCAGTTCACGATTATGACCGCAATGGTCCCGCTGCGATTGCGGCCCGGTACTTCCATAGACCTCTGACCGTACCGGCAACGGAGCGCTCCGAGTGCGAGTGCCCCCCACCGATCTGTAGTATTATAACCGTTAGTGCGCTTCTAGTTTAGCAAGCCGCTCTCAAGTATTGCTATGTCCTCTGTTGGTGAAAAACTTCGCAGCGCGCGGCTGGACAAGGGCCTGGATGCTAGCCAAGTAGCTTCGGACACCAAGATCAGCCGGCGATACATCGAGGCCATTGAGAACGACGACCGCCAGAGTCTGCCCGGCGGCTTTTTCTACAAGAATTTTGTCCAGCAATATGCCGCGTATCTGGGGATGGATCTCACCGAGCTTCTATCCGAGGTGGAGCGGATCGTGAGCAATGACCGGGAACCCGCCCTTCCCGGTCAGATACCGGAAACGCAAGCGAAGCAGTTTCGTCCTTCTCCGATGAACATCGGCGGCAAAGCCGACGGTGGCCATCGCATCACTTACTCTCTGGCTTTGCTGGTGGCCGTGGTTCTGGGGTGCTCGGGCTTTTATGCGTGGTGGCACAATGCTCAAGTATTGGCTAGCGCGGTCTCGCAGGTCGGCGGCGCTTCGGATCCTAAGGTTGGAGATCCCAAGCCCGCTCAGTCGTCACCGGTGCCCAAGCCAACTAAATCGGAACCGGCTCAGCAGGAAGCGAAAACCATCGTGCCCGTGGAGCCCGCCTCCCCCGGTGCGTTGCCGGACGCGGAAGTGAATCGCCCCGCCCCTGTCGATCCAGACCAGTTTCAGATCGAAGTAGCGGCGACGCAACAGACGTGGCTTTCGATAGCGCCGGACGGCAAGCAGGTTTTTTCGGGCGTGCTGCAACCTGCGGAAGTGAAGACCGTGGCCGCTCGCGAAACGGCGCGCATCCGGGTTGGCAATGCGGGCGGATTGGAAGTGCGGCTCAACGGAAAATCGCTCGGAAAGATCGGACCGGAAGGGCAGGTTCGGACGGTGATTATCGATCGATCGGGGTTTCAGATTCTAGAACCCAAGCCCGTCGCCCCGTCTCCATCGGACGGCCCGGTGTTAAATGATCGCGCTCCGGTTGCGCCGGCGCTCAATCAGTAGTAACTCCCGCCTGCGACGCCGCTTAACCTTATCATCAACCTTTCGCCAAAATTTCCAGAAGTAATCGAAGGCCGAGATGACACTGAAAATCATCGCGCCCCAGATGCAAATATTTGCCAGCCCAGCCAGTTCAGGCCAACGAATGCTCAGCAGAACAAGACCGATCCCGACAATCTGGGAGATCATCTTGGTCTTTCCCAGATCGCTGGCTTGGATCGTATACCCTTCGGCAGCCGCGATTCCCCGCAGCCCTGTTACGGCAAACTCCCGCGCGACGATTAGAATCACGATCCAGGCTGGCACGCGATGAATTTGGACCAGGGCAATCAGCGCAGCTGAGATCAGAAGTTTGTCGGCAATGGGATCGAGCAGCGTTCCGACGGTGGTGATCTGGCCCCATTTTCGCGCCAGGTAACCATCTAGCAGATCTGTCGCAGCGGCGGCGAGAAATACGGTCAAAGCGAACAAATCGTTCGTTAGCCAGACTTCGCCGTTCCAGTGAATGGACAAATCCTGCTGCACCAGCGCCGCCACCAGCAGCGGCACGAAGAAGATGCGAAGCAGAGTGAGCGCATTCGGCAGATTCATCCCACAACCTGAAGCCAGAATATCATTGGCCTATAATTTTCCGACGAGTGGCGGCGAAACTTCGGCCGTGAGTCTTCCTTGCGCAATTCGAATTTCGACAGTGCTGCCCGGAGGCGCCTGATCCGCTGTTTTCACGATCTCATTCCGTTCGTTGGATACGATGGCATAGCCACGGTCCAGGATCTTCAGCGGACTTAACTGAGTAAGATGCGCGGTGAGCGGATCCAGTCGGCGATGGTCCCGAGTCAGCCTGAGTTGGATCCTCTGAAGCGCAGCCGCGTCGGCCGCCTCCAGCCGTCTCCGAGCTTTCGCGAAGCGCAGCCGCAAATCGAGATTTTTCAGCCGTGCGGTGTCGTCCTGCAGGCGTCGCAATTTGTCCCGCACCAGGGCCCTGAGGCGGTCTCGCAGACTGAATTCAAACTCGTCGACGCGTTGGAGTGCGCGCCCCACCGTGCGGTGCAGGACGGCGGTGGCGCGGTCAACCCCTTGCTGGTGCAGCTTGCGCGCGCACATCGCAATTCGATACCGGACTGATTGCAAGAGTTTGTGATCGATGCCTGCAAGCCGATCAAGCAACTCCTGGCGTGTGCAGATGACCAGTTCCGCGGCAGCCGACGGGGTAGGAGCCCGCACGTCGGCCACGAAATCGGCTATCGTGAAATCGGTCTCGTGCCCAATCGCCGAGATGGTAGGAACGGAGCAGGCGGCGATGGCCCGCGCCACCGCTTCCTCGTTGAAGGTCCAGAGATCTTCCAGCGAACCGCCCCCCCTGGCGAGCACAACCACCTGCGCCCAATTGGATCGGCTGAAATAATTGATAGCGCGGCAGACTGATTCAATGGCTCCCTCTCCTTGAACTACGGTTGGATAAAGGCGAAGGTGAATGCCGGGGAATCGACGCGAGAGGATATGAACCATATCCTGAATCACAGCGCCGGTGGGTGATGTAACCACGCCAATGCGACGCGGAAGCTTGGGGAGGGCGCGCTTGCGGGATGCCTCGAAGAGTCCTTCGGCGGCCAGCTTCTTCTTGAGCTGCTCGAAGGCGAACTGGAGCGCTCCGTGGCCTTGCGGTTCGATGGCCTCCACCAGGAGTTGATATTCCCCGCGGGCTTCGTAGACATCAATGTGTCCGCGCGCGAGGACCGACATTCCGTCTTGCGGCTTGAACTTGAGATAGCGAAGCGAAGTGCGGTAACACGCGCAGCGAATCTGGGCTGTTTGGTCCTTCAGAGTGAAGTAGCAGTGCCCGCTCGAGACGGTCCGGCACCCGGAAATTTCACCGGCCACCCAGACATCGTCGAACTCGCGTCCCAGCATGTTTCGGATGAAAGCGTTGAGCTCGGCGACCGTGTACGATTTGCGAACCGGTTCCCAAGCGATGGCGAGCTGTTCCACTGATCCCACTCTAGCTTGTCTTCAACACCCGGCCGATGAGGGCGGAGTCCATCTCGCAAGGGGAGCAGGATGCGGTTCGCATCTCTGATCGAGACCCTGGAAGCTAGTGAAGGTGCGATGGGCTCCAGTTCCGGGCGAGCAGTCGCGTCGTGCCCTTTGGCTCGTAGGTTACGCTGGACTTCATCGGCCTCGTGAGAACGGACGGATGGACCGATTCACGCTTCGACGCTTTCTAATTGAGATCCGTTTCCTGCGGTCGCTAGTCCAATAGCTAATGCCATGAGGAGCATGGATTCGATGCTGACCATACCCGGGCCGTTTTCCATCCTGTATTCGCACTGGTTTACGCAGGGCCGTGGTACTCGGTTCAAGCGCCCGCAAGACTATGAACAGGCTCCTTACAGGGAGATGAAACCAATTTCCCAAAACTTCGAGCAGGAAGCGTTGCGTGTAAACGGCCTTAATAGATCGCGCTTATGCGCTGACGGAGAAGCTCCAGAGCGTGTGATGACTGAAGCTTGTCGGTACTTCATCAGGTCTTCTGCCGATGGTTCTCCATTCGACTATTCCCGATGTTTTGACATAAAGACTGCGCTCGCGGTCAAGGCGGCCATTCCGATTTCCCAAGCGGGCCGTTCAAGATTGCATCCATTATTACGGTCGAGGCGGGAACATACCCACCACACTTTGGACGATGCCATCGAACAAGCGGAAATCTTCGCCAATATCTTTGAGTGGGAGGGTATAAATGGGCGAACTCGCCAATCGCCGCCATCAGGCAAAGCATGTGTTTACGCCACTGGTTCATTTGGACTACGCGAGGCAATCTTCATCGTCGGCCTGAGCAACGGCAGGAAAGCCAGCCTTCTTGGACGATTAAACGAAATCTGCGTCAAAGCCGATTTGATTTGAAGTCACTCGTCAATTCAAGATCCACGAATTTACGGGCGAAGGTCGATATCTTGTTCATTACTCGGTTCACGATTTTACCAAACGCTCGGAATGCAGGAGGATGATGTAACAAACTTGGCAGTCTTGAAGGGTGCCGGCTTTGCTTGGCCTAGTGTTTTGGCGGGCAGGCTTTAGCCGTAGTTTCGCTTCACTCCACTTTCACTCCGTTAAGGGGCGGTTTCGCTGCGGAATTGGGGAAGTTGCTGATTTCCTTGCACCTGGATGAGCCGCCGTAGACGCCATTGTCTTGAATTTTCAATCTACGGTCATTTTCCCAAGCTGCACGGCGGCCCTGCGCTGGGTGGCTGGCGAGCCAAAGACATCCACGCCGCCGTCCTCGTAGCGTTCGGTCTCAGCGCCGACCGCTACGGCGTGAATAAACTTCGCTACGATCTCCGGAAGATGAAAGGGCACGGGCTGCTGGAGCGCGACGGCAAGCGCTGCGCCTACAGGCTCAGCCACAAAGGGACCAAAGTCGCACTGATGTTCGTGCTCTTCCACAAACAGATTTGCGGACCCCTCGCCAACAGCCTCTTTCAGCATCAACCAAATGACGCGTCACGTCCGAAAAGCAAGCTCGCAACCGCATTCCATAAAGCTGACAGCTCCATTCAGAACATCATTCAGCTATTGCAAGTTGCTTGAAGTGTTGAACTCTTTTTGTTTAACTTTCAGGACGTAAGAAGCTATATGCCGGTGCGATGCCTACCCGTTCGTTCAGGCTGCACCTAGTCCTTCCTCCGATGTGCTGACCCGCCCTAAAGCCTCATCCTAAGTATGGAGGCGGTATCAGAAATGGAAAATTCTTTGGTCGCCCTGTCCAACGAACTCGCGGCCGCAGTCGAAGCCGCAGGTCAAACAGTGGTGGCAGTGCATGGCAGGCCGCGGGTATCTTCTAGCGGGGTCCACTGGCAGCCGGGTGTGATCGTCACGGCGGAACACACTCTTCGACGCGATGAGGACATCCGCGTAACCTTGGCGGACGGCCGGACAATTCCCGCAGAGATCGCAGGCCGCGACGCGGGCACAGACGTTGCGGTTTTGCGAGTGGAATCGGCGGATCAGCCCACCATAAAAGCAACCGCGCTTAGCGAATTCAAGACAGGCAACCTCGCGCTCTCTGTCGGGCGCTCTCAGGAAACAGGCGTGATTGCAGCCCTCGGCGTCATTAGTGGACTTTCGGGACCCTGGCATACTTGGCGCGGAGGCAAGATTGATCGTTTCATCCGCCTTGATGTCGGCCTGTACACCGGCAGCTCAGGGGGAGTCGCCGTGAACGCGGGAGGCGAGCTGATCGGCATCGCGACGGCGGGTTTATCCCGCACTTCGGCGCTGGCGATCCCGGTTCAAACTATTACGCGAGTCGTAGATGCCATTCTCGAGAAAGGTCACGTCGCTCGCGGCTATCTCGGCATTGGCTTACAACCGGTCGCATTGCCGGCGCATCTCAAGAGTCAGTTGGACATCTCTCAAAAAAGCGGTCTCATCGTCTTGAGCGCCGAGCCCGACAGTCCCGCCGGACAAGCTGGGGTGGTGATCGGAGATGTGATCCTCTCCCTGGACGGCAAGCCCGTGACTGACACGGATGACGTGCAGGCGCTGCTGGGTCCGGAATACGTAGGCAAACCGATCAGGGTGTCCGCAGTTCGCGGGGGCGCTTCGTTCGAGCTGACGATCACGATTGGAGAGCGGCCCCGAAGGACGGCGTGATGGCGATCAGAGGATTTGGAGAGATAGCCGAGCGGCTGCGCAGATCCACCGTTCAAGTCACTCTCGGCAAGGGCCGCGAGCGGGGGTCGGGCTCGGGCGTGATCTGGAATGAGGACGGCCTGATTGTGACGAACGCCCATGTGGCACGCGCGGACCACGTGAAGGTCGATTTATGGGACGGGCGATCCTTTGATGCCGAGGTGCAGATCCGAGATTTGCGCCGCGATCTTGCATCCCTTGAGATTCCGGCGGGCGGCCTCCCCGCCATTACGCCGGGCGACTCCAGCGCGCTGCGAGCTGGTGAAATCGTCATGGCTGTGGGCAATCCGCTCGGGTTCATTGGAGCCCTGACAACCGGCGTTGTTCACTCGCAAGGTCCGCTGCGAGGGATGGGACGGCTGCCCTGGGTGCAAGCAGCGGTTCGCCTGGCTCCTGGCAATTCCGGCGGGCCGCTCGCGGATGCACAGGGTTGCGTAGTTGGCATTAACACCATGGTGGTGGGAGGCGGACTTGCGCTAGCGGTCCCAAGCAACCAGGTGGGAGATTTTCTCAGGCGGGGAAAATCGGGTCCAACTCTCGGAGTTACGATTCGGCCGGTGAAAATTGGACGCTCCAGCACAGGCATCGGTCTCCTGGTTCTGGAAGTGGCGCCGGAGGGAGCGGCTGGCCGCGCTTCGTTGCTCATGGGCGACCTGTTAACTGGAGCGAATGGCAAGCCGTTTACCTCGCTTGACGACCTGAGTGACGCAGTGGATTCGACCTTGAGCGGGGTCCTCTCGCTCCAATTTCTGAGGGGGGATCGACATACCCGGCGCGAAGTGGCTGTCAGGTTGGCTGCATGATCCGGGTGTCTATATCTTCACCTTCTCCGGTGGCACGCGCCGGGCTCGAAGCCCTGCTGGGCCACGAGTCGGATATTGAGGTTGTGACCGAAGATCCCGACGTGATTATCGCGGATTGGGACAGGTCAGGCGACGAGATGCCGCAGGACCTGCTTGATTCGGCACCAAATGCCGCGCTGATCCTTTTGGCTGACGACCGTCATGCCTGGACCGCTGACGTCTTGCGGTCCGGCGTGCGCGGAGTGCTGCCGCGCGATGCCGCACCCAGTCAAATCGTCGCGGCGGTGGAAGCAGCAGCCGAAGGGTTGGTGGTGCTGCAAGCGGATGACATCAAAACGGTTCTAGCTCCGCCACGCCGCACGCGCCTAGTGGAGCCGCTCAGCGCTCGCGAGATGGAAGTGCTGGCTCTGATGGCGGAAGGCCGGAGCAATAAGATGATCGCCTACCGGCTCGGCATCTCGGAACACACCGTAAAGTTTCACGTCACCTCGATCATGACAAAGCTCAACGCGGGCAGCCGCACCGAAGCCGTTACCATGGGCATTCGGCAAGGCTTGATTCTGCTCTAATCGGATAAGCCGGCCGCGATTACGAGTGGCATGGTCGGCGTATTCGATCCCCGCTCAGGCTCCAGCGTGACCCCGATTGCCTTGGTTCCAGATCGATTGATCGCCTGATTATAGATATACAGCGCATTCCCCTGCGCGTCGGATTGGAAGAGACCCGCTGGAATCGGCGCACCACTTTTCGGCACTAGCCACATTTCATAAATCTTTCCGGTCGGCGCCGCTGGAAGATTGCTCGCCATCAACATTACTCCGCGTGCTGCGTTCACGAACACGTGCCCTCTTGGAGGCCGAGGCTGACCTTTGCCGAACACTACCTGCTCCGTTTCAGGCTCATTCAAGAACGACAACGCAGTCTGAACTTTCGACAGATCGCTCGTGCTTTGCCGCAGCGCGGTCCGCATGCGCTCTGTTTCTTCGCCCCTGCGAGAGCTTTCCCGATTCAACATTACGAGCCCGATCAAGAGGCATGCGCTCAGAAATGCAAGTGCTCCCATCCATAAATAACCGGTCTTGGCTTCCACGCCAACGCTCGCCAGAATCCTCCGGCGGAGTCTCTTCGGCGGATCGGCGGAATCGGGCAGCCCGCCAAAAAGAGCTCCAAAAGCAAGCCCTCTTTGCACTCCGGCTTTGCAGACCGGACAATTACGGGCAAGATGTTCTTCCATTTCAGCCTTCTCCTCCGGTTCGAGCACGCCGAGGGCGTACAACTCGTAAAGTTCACGCATCTCCTCGTGTGTCATGCGATCGCCGCCTCGCCTAGCTGCTCGCGAAGGACCTTCAGCGCGGTCCGCACCCAGGTCTTCACCGTTCCAAGCGGCTGCTTCAAGCGCTCCGCCATTTCCGTCTGCGAGAGCCCTTCGTAGTACGCGAGCTCCAGAACTTCGCGCTGGTTCGGGGTTAGTTTTTGAAAAGCCTCCTTCAGCAATTTGACCCGGTCCATATTCATGATTTCGTTTTCGAAATCTATGAACAAGGAGGGCTGTTCCATCTTTTCGATTTCAAAAGCGCTTTGCGCCATCCGTCCATCCACAGATCGCAGGTAATCGATGGCCCGGTTTCTCGCGACGGTCAGAACCCACGGGCCCAACGTGCCCTTTTCGGGGTTAAAGCCGTGAACCCGATTCCATATGCGGAGAAACGTTTCCTGCACCAAATCCTCAGCTGCGGCGGCGTTGCGGACAACTCGGTGAATCAGGCCGTAGGTGATCCTGCCATAACGGTCGTATAGTTCGGCCAGCGCCTGGGGATCGCGTCTCTGCAGCCGCCCGATCAGGTCAGACTCGTCTTGGCCATCGAGTACGGCGGCAAGCAAGGGCAAAAAAAATAGCATTTCCTAGGCTCCTTGTTCGGGTTGCCCGTTAACGTAAACACGAACCATTTCGCCGCCTATACAAACGTTACGAAGTTCGACACGGAACGGATGCGATTATATCAGAGCTAAAAGGGTTGACCCGTCATCATCCCGAGGAGGGCATCCTTCGCCAAATCGAGGGCGGGCAGCGACTCGGACGCCCGCAAGCGAAAACCAAGCTCCTTGGCCAATCGATCAAGCTGATGCTTCTTTTTCCGATCTCGCACATGCACTTCCACAGGGATCACGCGGCCAGCTTCGATCACAGATAGCAGTACATCCGATAAAGATTTGCCGGTGTTGTCTCCGGGAGAATCGATCTGGGGTGGATGCACGAAGCCCGTCCTCGCGTCGGCAACCAACGCGACGCCCATGCAGCCTTTACGCTGGTGCTTCTTGCCCACCGTGGCTGGAGCGGAAAACTGATCGACCTCGAGCACGCCTTGCTTAACCGACGTTGCCTGTCGAATTGCATCCACTCTTGCCTCATCAATTTCCGGCATCACCGCTATGCTGCGCGAGTGGTTCGGCAGCTTTACGGTCAGAATAGAACACAGGGAATCCGTCTGCGTCACCAAAGGATAATTCTTCTTATCGTCCCAGTACTTGGCCTTCGTGTTCGTCTTCAAATGATCGAGCATCGCGGTCACGGCGCGAGCGCATCGATCGAGCAGGACCGCCTCGGCTTCAGTCGGATGCCAGGGGTGGTATCCAGGACGCATTGTGCGGAAGATCAGATTCAGCGTGCCCGGCTTAGGAGGATGGCCAAGCGCCTCCAAAACTTCCCGATCGGGCGGGGTCGCTTCTTCGATTCTAACCAGCTCGGCATAGACCGACCGCGCAACTGTGAAAATGATCTCTCTTATGTTCGGGTCTTGATCTTGCATCGCCTGATAAACGCCGTAGCCTTCAGCGCCGATGAAAACGTGCAGGGAGAAAACCTCTCCTAGTTGGCCCATGATGCAGCAGTAGCAGGTTTCATGGGAATGAGGGTCTTCCACCAGAACGAGATCGGTGTCGCTCAGCGTGTCCCAAGGTTTAAGGGAGAAGAGGTCGGCGCATGAGGCGTACAGGTGCTCCACCGTGGCGAAGGAAGGTGCTTCCTCGCCAGACAATTCCCTCTTAAAAAACCGCCCGGGCTTAATCTGTTTCCGCGTGGCCATTCCGTCCCTCGGGGCTAGTGTATCAAGCGCCTTCAGCGGCGTCAGAAAAGTCGAATCGGGTTTAAGCAATGTTGAAACAGTTACTCCGCCAGCGTGTCCAATTAGCGGGTGGCGAAAACAGCTGCCAAGGAGGGAAATATGTACAAACGCAGGATGCAGACCCTTGCACTCTCGGTACTGTTCGGGTCGCTGGCAGTTACCGTACCGGCGGTAGCAGGCGGGCAAGCTCGCCCGGCAACGGATCAGTCCAGCCCTGATAACACTAAGATTAACAAGCGAGATAGAGCGAAAGGGGAGCCGACAGCGGATCAGCAGAAAGAAAACGCTGCGGACCGGGAACTGTCTCGTAAGATTCGGCGCTCGGTAGTGAGCGATAAGTCCTTATCCACTTACGCCCACAACGTCAAGATCATCGCCCAGCATGGCACTGTTACATTGAAGGGCCCTGTTCATACTGACGATGAAAAGAAGGCCATCGAAGCGAAGGCCATCGAAGTCGCAGGTAAAGAAAACGTCAAAAGCGAGATCACGGTAAAGGGCGATGCCCAAGCTGATCGCGCGAAATAACAAGGAAAGAGGAACTTAATTATGGCAGGAAAAAACACAGCAGCTTTTGGAATCTACAAGACTAGCGCAGACGCTGAACGAGCGGTTGATTCCTTAGTAGCAGCAGGATTTTCGAACTCGGATATTTCGGTACTCATGCCAGATAGGCAGAGTTCGAAGGAGTTCGCACACGAGAAGAATACAAAAGCGCCAGAGGGCACCACCACGGGCGTATTGTCTGGCGGGGCAATCGGCGGTACGCTCGGATTGCTAGCCGGCATCGGCGCGCTGGCGATTCCGGGAATCGGGCCCTTCATCGCCGCTGGTCCCATCATGGGAGCCTTGGCGGGATTGGGTGTGGGCGGCGCGGTGGGCGGACTCGTTGGAGCCCTCGTCGGCATGGGGATCCCCGAGTATGAAGCTAAGCGCTACGAAGGACGCATCAAAGACGGGGGAGTTTTGCTCTCTGTCCACTGCGATAGCTCCGAAGAAGTGGGTCGCGCGAAAGACGTCCTGAAGCAGACCGGGGCAGAAGATATCGCTTCAGCCGGCGAAAAAGGTGTAAGCACCCACGGGGTCGCAAGCGACGTGAGGGACGATGTTCGTGAGAGCACCATTGGCACGCGTCCCGTAACCAAGGAATACGGAAGCAAGTACTAGTTGCACTGATGTTGGCTAGAAACCGGCGAGCTGCAGAGGCAGCAGCGCCGGTTTCTTTTTTTGATGGTAAGGTGGTTCGGGAATGCAGGGGGCCAAGGGATACCACGATACTCGATTCATCTTCGACTCGCGGCGAGACGTCCTTTGGGCAACCCTGTGCAGGTTCTATTTCCAGCGCTTCGTAGGGAAACAGGATTGTGTTCTGGAGTTGGGTGCCGGATATGGCCACTTTATCAACCATATTCGCTGCGCCAAGCGGATCGCCGTAGATGCTTGGCAAGGGATGACAGAATATTTGGACCCCGATGTCATCGCGCAGATAGGAAATGTCACCGATCTGGGTATGGTACCCCCAAGCTCAGTTGATTTTGCCTTCGCCAGCAATCTATTCGAGCATCTCACTCAGATGGAGTTAGCGTCGGTTTTACGCCAGCTTCGAGACAAGCTGAAGCCGGGAGGAACCCTCAACATCGTTCAGCCAAATTACCGATTTGCGTATCGCGAATATTTCGATGACTACACGCATGTGACAGTCTACTCGGACCTAAGTCTATGCGATTTTTTGGAAGCGAATGGATTTCGAGTATTTGATTGCCAACCTCGGTTTCTTCCCCTTACAATGAAGTCCCGGCTGCCCGTCTCGCCGTTTCTCATACGGCTCTATCTGGCGCTGCCATTCAAGCCTCTTGGCAAGCAAATGCTAATCCGCGCCAAACTCGATTCACAGTAGGCCTCCAATTTGGCTCTGTTAACATAACCCAGAATGGCTCCCCGCCTCGCACTGTCTCGAGATCGAGACTACCGCAAAGTTATTTTCGGCCTTTTTATCATTGTGGTCGCTTCGTGGGTGGTAACGGAAGGGCTTCGCGTCTCGCGGTCCTACTACAATTCTCAAGACGATATCTACATGGGCATAGTGGCCGACCACATGAAACTGGAGGGACTTGAGCCATACTGGGCGAGCGCTCGGATGTATTCGCACTGGCAAGGGCGCGGGTATTTCTACTTCAGCTTCTTCTTTTTTGTACTCCCGTTCCTGACTAATTCCGTGCTGGTTCGCACCGCAATCATTATCACGGTCCAACTGGCGTCAATCGGGGCGATCGGTTTGTTACTGGGCCTCTATCTCGGCGAGGTCGGGGGAATGGTCTTCGTCGCCGGAACCTTGTGCCTGCTCCCTCACTGGAACACCATCCATCCGATCACAACTCACGCTGTGGTTTATCAGATGCCGCTATTGTGCTTCTTTTCCGGCATGAGCTTTTATGTTTGCTCACGGCGACGAGTTTCGGTTGGAGGAACCTATCCGCGAGCGTGTCTCCTCTCGGCCCTCTTGCTTATGCTTGCTTCGTTATTTTTTTACGAGCTTCTGATCGTGCCATTTTTTCTAATTGCCGCGGCATTGGTATGGGCCGAAACCACTCCAGACTTCACTCGTCTTAGGGCTCAAGCTTTTATCGCGGATTTTCTTCCGGTAGTCGTCCTGTTTGTTGTTTGGACCGTGACATATGTCGTCTTTCGACACTTGCACCCATCCACTTACGAGGGCGCGATGCTGGCGCCTCTCGATGCGGGGCAGTGGGCCACTGATGTAAGCCGCCACTTGATCAGTTCGCTTCCAGGTGCGCACGGCCTCTCGCCATTCGCCGAAAAAGGTCGCAGCTCAGGCATTCTCGATTATTTGACGCGAGATTTGGGCTGGGGCGGACTCTGCATTACTACCGTTGCCTCTATATTCATCTCGGTTGCCGTGTTAGTAGGAGCTAAGGGGAGTGAACGGCAGCACTGGCGATTGGTCTTTGGATCAGTAACAGCCTTGGCCTTGCTGACTGCGGTTCTCGCTCCAGCCCCCATTTTTCTAACGGCAAAATACCGAAACATGCCATGGGAAAGCATGCCTTACTTGCCTGGTTATTATTCCTACTTGGCTTTTATGGCGATCTTAACAACGGGAATCGTTGCGCTCCGACTGCTTGATCCTTTCCGGCTTCGGATGATTGCGGCCGGGGTGCTGGCGGTTTTGCTCGCGGCCTTCAGTGCGACAGCAAACGTCGCGGACAATCGTGTGACCGGACGTTATTCTTTGGGATCGAAGACTTGGAAGGCAGTAGACGCGTGGATGGAGACGGAGGACTTCAAACATCTCCCGGAGAACGCCGTAGTGCTCGCCCCCACGCTGTGGGAGCGCATCAATCCAGCGTGGTGGTTTGCCGAAGACTATTGGTCGCACTATGTGTTGGTTAGATCCGGACGCAATATTCGAATTGTCCCTACCGCGAATGAAGCGTTCGAGTTGGGTGGAGGCAGGCAGCCTGTTTTCTATGCCGAGCGCGAATGGGGATTCGATTCATCTGTTCTGTTAATTACCTCCGCCGTGGCACGGCAGCCGGACGGACACATGAAAGCAAAATCGGTAACCGTCATCTCAAGCCGCGATTTTCCCCACCCGGTGCTCGAATACGCTCTGGACGGGGCATCTCAATTAACGTCAACACCCGGCCTTAAGCAAGCGGGCGGAAGTTACTCCGGCTCCTTTTCAACTCCGGGGATGCTTGTAGGGACTGCTCGGCTAGTCGGCGAGGACCGCTCGGCTAGTGAAGTGGTCGAGTTTCACGTTGAATTCGAGAGGGGCTTCTCATTGCTTGAGGAGCGAGGGAGAGACTACTGGCGCTGGTCGGACGGCTCATCAGGGGAGGGAGTGATCGCGATTGAAAACAAATTGGATCGTCCCGCACCCGTACTCTTCCGAACCGCCCTGATGTCCGGGCCACACGTGAAATTTGCGTTTTGTGTCCAGGGGGGCTCGCGGGAATCGTTCGAAACTAGCCGTGACGATGATATTTATGAGCGAAGTTTGATTCTTCAGCCGGGACGGAATGAGATATGGATGAAAAGCTACGGCCCTCGTAAGCCTGCGCTTGGCGATCCGCGCTATCTCGTTTTCGGAATGAAGGACTGGGCAGTTGCTCCTAAGTAAGGCTCCTGGGCGTCCATCCAAAACAAAGTCCTTTGATCATTCGCAATCCCACCTGGATGGCCCGAAGATCGTTAACATTTCCCCCTTTGCTCACGCCGACGCGGCTGAAGAAGGTGACCGGACACTCCACCATCAAGAGGTCTTGGCCCAAAACAATGTCCATGAAATGAGCGTTAAACTCAAGGTTTACTTCTGGATTCAGATGGGGAAGCGCCCTCTTCAGGGCGGACTTCCGGCACAGCTTGTAGGTAGTGCCAACATCGGTGAAGGTTCCTTTTCCAAGGTGTTTCAGCTCCACCAATTTGCCCACGAAGAAGTTGCCGTAATACATGAACGTAGTAAGCTGTGTCTTGGGCGCTCGTAACTGCTCAACAATTCTGGTGCCGTTCACGATGTCGGCGTGCGGCAGGTAGGCGGCGAACTTGTTGATATCGAACGCGCGAAAGGTGCAGTCCCCTTCACACAATAGCGTCAGCTCCGTATCGTCATACTTTACGCTTTCGTTCAATCCGCGAAACACACACTGACCGTAGCCTTGCTTCGGCTCCCTGATCACAATTGCTCCGGCTAAAGCAGCCGCCTCGGCAGTGCCATCAGAACTGTTGTTATCCACCACGATCACTCGCTTCACCAGCGGCTGCGATTGGAAGTCTTTCACTGCATCACGGATGCTGAGCTCGTCGTTGTAAGCCGTCAGAATGACAGTCATCTCCATGTTCTCGAGTGGAGAGCACATCACGCCGGTCCTGCGGCGTTTGTGGGGCAGGAAAACCAGCAAGTCCAGAATAATCAGGAAGACGCCAAGAAAAATCGTGACGCTCGAAGCGTAGTAGGCCAACAAGACCCAATCACCGCCGATAATTCCCATCAAACCGGCGCAAACGGATGCCGCTAGACCCACGCCCACTACTGCAACGCCAAGGAGCGCTGCCGGGAAAGAGCGCAAGTTCACCGGTCGGCCAGCCGCACGCGAAACATGGGCTTCGTCTTCTCGCTTTCCTCCATCTGAAACGTTTGTTCGGTCTTCGAGGGATCGTAATCGCGCCACAGCCAACTCAGTGAGACGGGTGCTTCGGCGTTGCCTTGTGCCCCGTTGTGGGTCCCCGTTCCGAAGCTGAGGTGGAAATCATATCCCATTCTCTTCAGCGAGTTCGCCATCTGAATATTCTGCAAGGGCCAACTGCCATGCTCGTTCTCCAGATCGTTGGCGCCGTCCTGAAGCCAAGTGCGTATATTTCTAACCGGCTCTTTTCGAATCTTGAAGGGATATACGTTGCCGCCATCTATAACGCCGGGATGCCATTGTATGCTGGTGAAACTGCCGATGCGCGAGAGGACACGGCTGAATAACTCGGGATGGAACCAAGCCGCGTTAAACGCGCAAATCCCTCCCGACGAGCCTCCAGCGATGCCCCGGCTGTAGGAGTCCTTCCGAAGACTATATTTCGCGGCCATATCCGCCAGGATCTCGTCGCGCAGGAAGCGAGCATATGTATCGTCCACGGTGTCGTATTCGATGCTTCGCATCTTTTTCTCTCCCACCGTTCCTGGCGAGATAAACACCTGGATCATTACCGGAATGCGCTTCTGCTGGATCAAGTTATCGATCACATTGAGGGTGTGCGCACCCCCATCCCGATTGATATGCCCCTCGCCATCCTGCCAAACCATCAGTGCGGCGGGCGTCTTCGGATCATACTGGGCAGGCACGTAAATCCAGTAGTTCGACTCCATGCCGGGGTAAATCTTGCTTGTATGCACGACCTTGTCCGAGAGTTTTCCCATGGGCACGCCAGCATGTTGGTAAGACTCCGGGAGGTAAGCCGGCACGTCGTTCTTTCCGCCAAAGACGCCGCCATTCACCTGGTAGTGGAACATGTGCGATGTGCCGGTTTCTAACTTGCCTAAAGCAAACCAGAGCGGGCTACCCGCAATCTGACGCATTGGAACAGCAGGGCGATCATCAACCACCAGAGTAGGTGGAACTCTGCTCTCCACCGCCCAGATGAAGTCGGGACCCTCGCCATAAACCGCGGAACCTTTCTTGATTTCGGCATCCCCGAGGCTGACGATCAGCGAATCGCGGAAATCCGGCGAGTCCGCGCTCTGCCGCGCCATTTCGATCAAGCGAGGCGCAGGCAGCTTATCGGCCGCCAGAACAGGAATGCAGGCAAACACTAACACGGCAAGTTTCATGGATGCCCCACATTGTACAGCAGGAAAATTCATCCACCTGAACCGGGTGGCAATTCGACGCATATATTGAAGCGTGCAATGGCGCACTTACATCCCAAAATTCGCGACTTAGTGCATTCCCCCCAAATTTGCGGGACGCCGCCCTTGACAATAGATTAACCTGGGCTTAACATTAACCTTCCGGTCGGGTGTTTTACAACAACTCTAGGCAGGTGTACAGGTCCTTGTATGACCTTATTCCAGATTGGCGAAAAGATTGTCTATCCTAACCAAGGAATTGGTACGGTAGAGAACATTAGCACGCGATCCTTCGGTGAGCGCTTCGAGAGGTTCTACCTTTTACGCCTCACTTATACAAGCATGACCGTCATGGTGCCATTTTCTCACGTGGAGGAAATCGGGCTCCGGCGAGTCACCAGGAATGGAGAAGTTGGGCGAGTGCTTGGGTACCTTTCAGAACGGCAGCCAAAAACCAAGTCCGACTGGAAAGACCGCTTCAAGGAAAACTCCGAAAGAATGCGCAGCGGAAGCCTCCTTGAAATTGCGGAGGTGATGAAGATGCTTTTGTTGCTTCAATGCGATAAGCCGCTTTCATTCCGCGAGAAGAAAATGTTGCAGCGGGCGCGGCATATGCTGGTCACCGAGCTGTCGATTTCAAAGGGACTCAAGGAATTGGACGCGCTTGAAGTTCTGCAAAAATCGTTGGCCAAGGCCTGCCTCACGTTGCCGCTCGACTCTTAACCGACCATGCCCTGCGCCTCTCGACGGGATGCTTTTCGGTCGGCTCTGCTCGGGGGCGCACTCGCTTTTCAAAGATCTCTTCGAGCCGCGCAGTCCAAAACGGGCATGCCCGGGCTCTACCCAGGTCGGGTCATTGCGGTGCAAAATCCAAACTCCATCGTGGGGGATCGCTACCAGCCCGCAGCCATCGAAACCATGATGCACAAGGGCATGCTCGAGCTTACCGGCGCTCCCGGATGGCCGGATGCATGGCGCGCTTTGTTCCAACCGGGCGATGTCGTGGGTGTGAAGGTTAGCCCGGTGGGCGGGCCTAAGCTTTGCTCCGACCCTTTGGTGTTGCACCAGATCCTGGATGGCTTGCAGCAAGCAGGGGTCAAACTCCGCGACGTTGTAATCTTCAGCCGCTATCGGGAAGAGATCACCAGCACCGGCATCGACAAGTGGCTGCCGAAGGAAGTGCGCTGGACTGGAGCGTCGGAGGCGTACAACGATGTTCAGCTCGATATGGACGGCTACGATCCGGATCATTACATGGAAATGTCCCTGATCAAGCCGGGCGAGAACGTCAACGATGCCCACTATCGGCGATCGTACATTGCCAAGGTTGTAACCAAGCAGGTGAATAAGTTCATCAATCTCCCCGTGTTGAAGCACCACCAATCGGCTGGAGTCACTATTGCGTTGAAGAACATGTCGCATGGCATGTCGAACAACGTGAATCGCAGTCATTTGACGCCGACACTGAACGCTTGCGGAGTATTTATTCCGTCGGTGGTCAACCTGCCGATTATTCGGGAGAAAGCCGTGCTGCACATCTGCGACGGAGTGAAGGCGTCCTTCCATGGGGGTCCGAGCGGTAAGACGCGCTACATTTGGGAGCACAAGACCATGTACTTTGCTACCGATCCGGTGGCCCTGGATAAAACGGGTCTGGCTGCAATCGATGCGCAGCGCAAGGCTAAAGGTTTGCCGTCCATTGCATTGTCGAAGCCCGATAAAGACAGCACGTTCCTGAACTGCCAAGTGGAACATATTGAGATTGCCGGCATGCTGGGCTTGGGCGTTTTTGATGACGCCAAGATGGATGTGAAGCGCTTCAGCGTTGTTTAGGCAAGATCGGCGGTGACGAGAAATCTGGGCACCTTGCGCGCTCGAGTTGCCTGCTCAAAAGCGTAGGCGATCTTAATGAGCTTTGGCTCGCTATTCGCCGGACCGAAGAAAGAGATGCCGATTGGCAACCCTCGAGCGAAACCTGCCGGGAGAGCGATATTCGGGTAACCCGCGACAGCGGCCGGAGTCGAACTACCGCCAATGTCATGATCGCCGATTACTAAGTCGGTCAACCATGCAGGCCCGCCAGCCGGAGCTACCACCGCATCCAGCTTGTATTTTTGAATGACGGCATCGATCCCCTCGGCCTGCGACAATTGACGATTCTTAGCCAGCGCATCTAAGTACACCTTTTCGGTTAGCGGACCCTTGGCCTCCGCCTGGATCATAATTTCTTGTCCGAAGAACGGCATTTCCTTGGATCGGTTAGATTCGTTGAACTCGATCACATCCTTCAAAGTGCGAGGCTTTACATTGGGTTTTCGCTTAGCCAAGTAATCATTCAGACCCGCCTTGAACTCATAGAGCAATACATCAAACTCCGAATCGTTGTACTTCCCGTGGCTCGGCAGGTCGGCTGGATCGATAATCTCCGCCCCTTGCCGCTTCATTTCGGTAAGGCACTCCTCCATCAGCTTATCCACGTCGCGGTTGTAGCCGAAGAACTTCCTCGCAACACCCAGGCGCACGCCCTTGAGCCCTTTAGGGTCGAGATAGCGAGTGTAGTCGAGACCGCCTCCCGCCAGTGCGCCGAGCAGAATCGCGGCATCCGTGACGGTGCGGGCCATCGGTCCCGCAGTATCCTGGCTGTGCGCGATGGGAACGATTCCGGCACCTCCAATCAAGCCCAGAGTCGGCTTGATGCCCACCACTCCATTCATGGCAGCGGGAGAAACGATCGAACCATCGGTCTCCGTTCCAACGGCGGCGGCACACAGGTTCGAAGCCACCGCCGCGCCCGATCCCGAACTCGATCCACTCGGATTACGGTCCAGCACGTAAGGGTTTTTCGTCTGGCCGCCGCGCCCGCTCCAGCCGCTGCTCGAGTGCGTGGATCGGAAGTTGGCCCATTCGCTAAGGTTGGTCTTGCCGAGAATCACTGCTCCCGCGGCGCGCAATTTTTGAGCGACCACGGAATCGCGCTCAGGCGTGGAACCGACGAGTGCCAGGGAACCCGCCGTGGTGGACATGCGGTCCGCCGTATCGATGTTGTCCTTGATGAGGACAGAAATCCCATGCAGGGGACCGCGCGGTCCCTTGTTCTTGCGTTCCTGGTCAAGCGCGTCCGCGATCGAAAGCGCGTCCGGATTCAGTTCGAGCACTGCTCGGAGCGTGGGGCCATGCCGGTCGACGGCATCGATACGAGCAAGATATTTTTCGGCGATGGAACGCGCGGTGAATCGACCTGATTTTAGCCCTTACCCGAGGGCTGAGATCGTGAACTCTTCCAGATCGAAAGACGTCGCTGGCGCGGAGCATCCGCTAAACTGCATAGTCGCGCCAACCGCGATTGCGCTGTTTTGAAAGAATTCGCGTCGATTCATGATGCTTCAGGGTAGCAGGAAGGTCTCGCGAGACGAACTGACGTCTGAGCTTAAAAGCTGGGAATTTAGTACCCCGTATACAAGACGAACGGACCCCAATAGCCCGGTTTACGCTCCAGCTTCTTCGAATGAGCCATGTTGAGTTTCGCCTGACGCAGAGCATCCGCAGGTTCCAGCCCTGCATGGATGCCGGAGTACATGTCGGACATGAGCTTCGGCGTGGAAGAGTCGTTCACTTCCCATAGCGCCGCGACCACATTATGGGCCCCAGCGAGCAGGAAGGCCCACGCCAGCCCGACCAAGCCCTCGCCGGAATATGTGCGCTCGCCGGATCCATAGCAAGCTGAAATGGTCACTAGGTCGGCTGTCAATTTACACTGGGTGATGTCGCGAGCGCGGAGCATCCAGCCTTTTGGATCGCCTCGCGACAGAATGACCGCGGAGTCTAGCGGGTTCTCATTGTTCGCCACCCCGTGCGCGGCAAAGTGAATGTACGAGTACTGTCCTGCGTTTGCGTTCAGGTAAGCGGAAGGCCGGGCGGCGGCTCCGTCGATTACGGTGGTGCCCTCCTTCGGGAACTCGCGGGAAATCAGATCCATCTCCCGGTGCATCCCGCTCAAGGTCACGAAGTCGGGAGAGGGAGTCTTGGGATATCCGAGCAATAAGAGCTTGGCGGGAGCCGACGAACGAGTCGCGCGCCCCAATAGCATCATGCTGGATGCAACGGTTGTGGAAGCATCTTCGATCCAGAAATGCGGGGGCTCCCCGGGAACCACCAGCGTTTCGAAATTCAACCGTGCCAGACTACCATCGGGAATAATCACAACCCGTGGGTTTCTAGCGATCAGGGACTCGGCTGGCTGCACCAGCGTTCGGTAGAGCCACTCTCCCGTAGAACCGGGCGAGTCAAGGACGTCATCAAGACGCAAGATTGATCGGCGGTACTTTTCGACCGCGTGATCGATCTCAGCCTGGGTCGCTTTCAGATCGTAGCGCTGGGTGCGCGTCGAAGTGATCGCCCACAAATGACACCCTTGGGGCGACAACCAGTACGAAAGAATCGTCGAATTGGGTGCGGGCCGGGGACGACTGTATTGCCTCGACAGCCCCATTTTTTCAAGCAGAATACGGGCTCGTGCGGACTCTACAAAATCGGAGGCTGCGCCATCTCCTTCCCGGCGCAATAGAAAGTCGGTGAACTCGTTCTGCACGTCGCGCATCCGCGAAAGAAACGAGAGTTTGTGTTCGTCGCGTTTCAGGGATTTAGATGCTCCGCCTATGCCCGCAAGCGCGTTATGGTACTCCTTTGCGGCGAGCTCGGGCCGGGACGTCGCGTCATACAGGCCGGCCACCCCCGATTGCGCGGCCACCAATAAATCGAGGTCGACGGATCTGTCCGCAATCACGCGCAAAAACAGCTTCTCCGCGTCCTCGGACCGGTGTTCGCCCGCGGCGATGCTCGCCTTGTTCAAAAGCGAGTAGGGTTCGGATTGCTGGTCGTCGCTTTTCCGCTTCAGGTCCAATGCCCGGTCATTAAAGCTGGCAGCGCTCGCGAAATCGCGAGTGTCAATGGCGAGCAGAGCGAGATTATTCAGGCATTTCGCGCGTTTTTCGTTGTTCGACGAGACCTCGAGCGCACGGCCGTAGAAGCGTTTAGCCTCAGGATAGTCCCCTTGCACGTGTTTTACGATGGCGATGCCGTTTAGCCACTCGGATTGATCTGGGCGGAGACCGGCTGCCTCAGCGAGTTGCGCCGCTCTTTCATAAAGCTGAAAGGCATGCTCGGAATCGCCCAGTTCGCGATAGCACCAGCCTAAATTTCCCAAACTCTTCTCCTTCCACATAGGGCTGCCGACACGATCGCTGAGCGCAAGTGCCACGCCTAAGGAGTCGACAGCATCGTCAAAGCGCCCGAGGCGGATATACAGGATGCCGAGCTCGATGTTGGCCCTCGCCTGGAATGTAAGATCGGTTGTATCGACACCGAGTTGCAGCGACTCCCGCAATAGACTTTCGGCCTCCAGCGAAGGAGGGAGGGCGACTCCTTGCCGCAGCCTCACTTCGCCCTCTAGAACTTGGTCATGCCCTTCGCGAGCTAGATCGAGGGCCTCCTGGAAAAGTTGCGCTTTGCAATCCGACCGGGCGCACCCCTTTATTTGAAGCAATTTGAGTCGTCCGATCAGGCCTGGAGGCAGGCCGACCGGGGGGCTATTTATGAGATCGAGGGCTGGCTTGAATGCGTCCATCCGAATCAGCGCAGCGGCTTCCAGCGCTCTAAAGCGCCACTCCCTGGCAGTGTCAGCCCGATCTAACTCGCGGCGTCCTCGCTGGCAGGCGTCCACCGACTGTTGCCAGCGCGCCTGTTCGAAAGCGAGACTTGCCTGCTTGTACAAAAGATCCGGGTCGCCCGGAGGGCACCCAAGCAGGCTTGCAAAAACGATAATGGCACCGAGCTTCACTTGACCTGTTGACCGATCTAGTGTGGCCCCACTTTCGAGTCCGTATGGCTGCCGTTTCCTTCGGCGCCGGCCCCGGACGTTTTTGACTCCGTCGGGCAGCCCAGCTCTATGCGGATCATATTGATGCGCTTCAGGTCCGGTCCGACAAAGATTTCCCCAAGAATAACTTTGCCGAACTCCCTAATCTCGAGAATGTGGCCATAGGCCTGGACGAATTTACTTCTATCAATGTGGATTGGCTCCACGATCGACGATGGAATCAAAGATCCCGGACGCCTGCCAGGAGGTGCCACTTTGGAGTCCTTAAAAAAGCAGCCAAATGCGTCTTGAATGTGCTTGGGCACTTTGTCGCCGATATCGGCCCAGCGGCTCCGCTCGCGTTCGGGATGGGCTTGCTCGAAGCTGCTGTAAGTGGGGTGATCGGCGAAGAAGTCGAGATTGAGCTTGACCGGAATCTCCAAGCCCCCAACTCTGAGTCCTTGAATTTGGGTGCCAAAAGGAATGATTTCAGCTTCCTCGCCCGGGAACTCTTCGTGTCTCGTGGTGATCTGACTCACAATTCGGTCGATGGTCACGATATTCAAAATATTCAGACCTTCGATTACAGATTGCGCCATGGTGGAATAATGCGGCCTTTGATCGGGCTTTTTAACGAACGCGCCCGATACCAGGACGCGAGCCGAGTCGAATCGGATGATGTTCTCAAAGTTGAAATTCTCAACGCAGTCGGTTCCAAATCCGCCGGCCTGCGGAAGCACTGTGGATGCCTGGACCGGGATCAGCTTTTCGAAGGGAGCGGTAATTCGTCCGCCGAACCCGTAAGCATTTGCGTGAAACGCGAAACTCATTCTTACTCCTTGGGTGGTCTATTTGAACTCAAGAGCAAAGCGATCCTGGACGATGTCGACCCCTTTCTGATCGCGAACCGTGAGGGTGTATTCGCCGGGATCTAATGCCTGGGAAGGCAAAGAAAGTTCGACTGTAGAGCCGGACAGTTCAGGTGCTATGGGAACCGTGTCGCGGACCTTACCGCCTGCGTCTGCGAGCGTCAGAACATAAGCCGCATCCTGACCGGTGGAGTTGAGATCGAAGTTGAAATTCAGCACCTCGCCCTTCCGGACTTGGACAACACGCGACGCGGAACGGGCAGCACGCAGGAGGACAACCCTTCCCACATGAGGCCGGTTCATCGCGACGAGTTCAGAATGCTGATAGCCCACGACCCCCACCAGGGCGAGCATGGCGAAGGCCGGACCAGCGAAAGAAGGGGTGAGCCAGGCGAACCAATTTCTCCGGGGCAGGTGAGCACCGGCGGAAACAGCCTTCTCTTGGCGGAAGTTTTCGCGCGCGTTGTCTATAAACACCGCACCCGATTGCACGTCAGCCGCGCATTCGGGACAGTCGAAATAGTGCTGTTCGAACTGCTCCCGCTCTTCCGGCGAAAGTTCGCCTAAGAGGTAACGATCGGCTACCGAGTTAGCAGCCGCCTCATTGTGATTCATCAACTCCCCCCGCCCAGAGAGTGAAATTTAGCAGGATTTCGTTTCATCGGCAGCGCGGAATTCGGGGAACCTTTTTCATAACTCTGGCGAAAACCTTGTTTCGCGCGATGTACCAGAACCCGCAGATACTCTCGATCGACTTTGAATTCGAGACAGATCTCATCCCGGTCGCGTTCGTCCAAAAAGACTGCGCGCAACAAATTCCGGTCCTTCAGCGACAGCGTGTCAAGAGTGTCCCGCACCCGCAACTGGGTTTCCCGGGTGACCAGAGCGCCGTGCAGATCGATGGTGCGGTCTCGCAATTCAGGCGCGTTCTCGGGCATCGAATCGTGTTTCCCGGCCTTACGCAGATATTCGAACACGACATTATTGCAAACAGTGGCAACAAAAGGGCCCAACCGGTCCGGCTGGCGGAGCCCAGTCTTGGAGCGAATGGTTACCAAGACGCGTGCGAACGTTTCCTGCCGGATGTCGTCGACAGCATCGGAAGAACGGAGGCGGCTCCGCAATTTAATCAGTAGCAGGCGGCTGAAATATTGGACGAAGTCCGTTTCGGTCTGAGGGTCGCCCTCGCGGAGGCGGCGCATATAGTCCTCGTCAAACGAACGCAGATCCACATGTCCCTCGGAGTGACCAGTATATCGAGCGCAGGAAAGGTTTGGCATAGGTTTCTACTAGTAATAGCGCTATACGGCAACTTTTCCCGCCAAGAATTTCGCGGGTGTTGATGGGGGAGTCCGTTATTGGAGAACGTTGAAGGCCGCGACCGGCGTTTCCCGGGCTGCAACCCGTCGCGGCAGCAGAAGATCCGGCATGGGTTTGCCCTGGAACAATTTCACGAGCGGTTTTGCCAGCCAGCCAGCCCAAACACTCGACCGGCTGCGGCGCGCGCTATCCGTGGAGATGCCGGTGTTGGCGTACATTTGGCGATAGAGCCGGGAGACCAACACGAATACCACGCGAGATCGCAGGGATTTCACGCATGCCGAACGTTCCCAAACCGCGCGCATGCTGTAAAATCCATCCCACACCCCTTGCGTCCGCTGCCGGATCTCATCCGAACTCATGGACGGGTGGGGCGAAAACATCTTAGGCCGAACCTGCGCCGGAATCAACCAGTAGCGCGTGAGCGGAACTCCCGCTACCAAAGTTGGCGACTCGGCTTGCGCCTTCTCCCACTTGTCGAAATCGACGGTTCCGGGAAATGGAGTCAGCATCACGAACTGCGCAAAGGTCAAATTGGCCTTCTTCGCCAATTCCTGGGTTGCTTCGAAAGTGGCGGGTTTGTCGCTTGGGAGCCCGAAAATAAACGAACCCAGAACGTGAACACCGTGCTTTCGGAAGGTCTGGAGCCGAGCCACGAGTTCCTCGCCGGAACAGTTGAAATCCTTATATACGTTCTTGAGCCCTTCCGGCGTCACGGCCTCTACTCCCACCAAGGCGCCCCGGATTCTGGCCTTCCGCATCGCGTCCAGAAACTCGGTGTCTTCCGCCGCCTCCATGGTGATCTGAGTGAAGAAGACCATGTCGCTGGGCAGTTCGGCCAATCGCGCCATCAGTTCGAAGCGCTCTTTTCGGATGGATCGGAGTTCTTCGAGCTTAGCCGCATTGTTCTGGCGCTCGGCCAGCTTTAGATCGGTCTGGGTAACCGGATAGAAATTGTCGTCGGCCAAGGCGATGAACCGGAAACCCTTGCGCCGCAGTTCGACGATCTCGTCGACCACAGGGTCGGACGGGCGTTGCCTGGGCTTTTGACCATCGGTGCGCCAAACGGAGCAGAACGAGCAATGCTTGGCGCATCCCCGCACTGTCTGTACCGATGCCCACATATATTTATCCGATTGCAGCAGGTCCCAGCGCGCCGGCAGAAATTGATCGGCACCGATTCGCCCGCCTTCATAGATACGCCGGGGCGTTGTAGCCGCGAAGTCCCGGAGAACCTCGCCCCAGGCGACGTCCCCATCTCCTTTCACGACGGCGTGTGCTGCGCCAAGTTCGAAGGATTCCTCCGGAAATAACGTGGCATGGATTCCTCCATAAATGACAGAGGCCCCTTCGGCGCGCGCCAGACGACCGATTTGATAGCCGCGCAGAGCGTTTCCGGTATGGATCCCGATCCCAACAACATCGCCAGGCTGAATTGATTTAGCCTGGAACTGCTGGATTGTTTCATCGCAAATCACAGGATCGCCAAAAGAAGCGGGCGTCGCTGCGGCCAGCACGAACAGCCAACGGGGTGTTATCACTGCAGTCCCAAACGACGTATCGCTGGGGTTCACTAGGTGTACGCGCATAGTCCTCTGCCATTATCCGACAACGCTTAATTTATTGATACTAGCAATTTACCGATTGGTTAACGCCGTAACGCCCGGAAGCGCTACCCCCGCCAAAAACTCGAGCGACGCCCCTCCCCCAGTCGAAATATGGCTAATCTTATCAGAGACCCCGGCTGTTTTCACGGCCTTCTCGGAATCGCCGCCGCCCACCACCGATACCGCGGTAGATTTGGCAACGGCATGCGCTAAAGCCATGGTGCCAGCATCGAAGGGGGGCTTCTCAAACACCCCCATCGGGCCATTCCAGATAATGGTCTTGGCTTGTGCGATGAAGTCTTCGTATTGCGCAACCGTCTTGGGGCCGATGTCGAGTCCCATCATACCCTCGGGAATTGTCTCGACGATTTGACTGGGCGCGCCTTCCTTCAGCTCAGCGGCCACAACATGGTCCACGGGGAGGTGAATTTTTCCGTCCGCCCGCCCGAGCAACTCCTTCGCGAGATCGATCTTATCAGGCTCGACCAGCGATTTGCCGGTGGGCTCGTTCTTGGCTCGCATGAAGGTGTAAGCCATGGCACCGCCGATCATGAGCTGATCGACAAACTTCATGAGGTTTTCGATGACTTCGATTTTATCGGAGACTTTTGCTCCCCCGAGGATCGCGACGCACGGACGGTCGGGGTTCTTGGTGACTTTATTTAGATACTCGAGCTCTTTGTCCATCAGAAGCCCGGCAGCCGCCTGTGGAACGAACTGAATCATGCCGACCGTGGAGGCATGGGCGCGATGGGCGGACCCGAACGCATCGTTCACGTAAAGGTCACACAGGGCGGCCAGCTTCTTAGAAAATTCGGGGTCGTTCTTTTCCTCCTCTGGATGGAACCTCAGGTTCTCCAGGAGGAGCACTTCCCCTGGCTTCGGGAGCAGCACCTCTACTTCGGGCCCCACGCAATCGGGCGCCATTTTTACGGGATGCTTCAGAAGCTCTTGGAGCCGTGTTGCCGCCGGCTTCAGGCTCATCTCTGGGTTGCGTTTGCCTTTCGGTCGCCCCAGGTGACTGGCGAGGATGACACCAGCCCCATGATCCAGAGCGTATTGAATGCTGGGGAGCGAAGCCCTGATTCGCTTATCGCTCGTAATCTCGTGTCCGCCAGGAGCGAGGGGGACGTTAAAGTCCACGCGAATGAAGACGACTTTATTCTTGAGATCCAGATCGCGAATCGACAATTTTGACATAGACATTCGATCCTAGCAGAAGTGATAAGCAGGTCCTTTGAAGTGAACGGCGCTGGTGGGCGCGGCAGGACTCGAACCTGCGACCTCCTGCGTGTGAAGTCGGGCCTGTTTTTAGTCCCGACTTCCAGCGTGTCATCCTTCTGATTTGTCAAGTAAGTTATTGCCCAGGATTGATTGCCCAACAATACTAAGATTGAATCGATGCTACTGAGGGAGTTGGCGGAGGCTTTGGGATGCCGACTGGTCGGCGATGGCGGGATCGAGATTACCGGGTTGGCAGGAATGGAACAGGCTGGCCCGTCGCAACTCACATTTCTGGCAAATCCCAAATATGCGCACAAATTGAAGATTACACGTGCGGCCGCGGTCCTGATTAGCCAGCCTTTGGCTGGACCGACTCCGACTAGCTTGATCTCGGCCAATCCCTATCACGATTTCGCGCGGGCCATGGCTTTGTTCTATCAGCCGCCGCGTCCGGCTCCGGGCATCCATCCGCAATCCTATATAGCGCCGAGCGCAGTGATCGGCGAGGGTGCTTCGATTGGAGCTTTCTCCGTGGTCGGGGAGAATGTCACGATCGGTCGCAATGCAGTTCTGCATCCCCACGTAGTGGTCTACGAAGGCGCGCAAATTGGTGACGACTTTTACGCTCATTCGCATGCGGTGGTGCGCGAGTTCTGCCAAATAGGGAATCGCGTGATCCTGCAGAACGGAGTGGTGATCGGCGGCGATGGATACGGGTTCGCGAAGACCTCGGAAGGCACCCACTTCAAGATTAATCAATCGGGCATCACGGTCATTGAAGACGATGTCGAGATCCAGTCCCTCACCACGGTGGACCGGTCGACGATGGGTGAAACGCGGGTCAAGCGCGGGACAAAGATCGACAGTTTGGTTCAGATCGGGCACGCGTGCGTGGTGGGCGAGGACAATATCATCTGCGCGCAAACTGGATTGGCCGGCAGCTCGATCCTGGGAAAGAACGTCCTGCTTGCCGGACAGGTGGGAGTTTCCGGCCACCTCACGATTCACGATAACGCCATCATTTACGCCCAAAGCGGAATCGGCGGAGATGTGAATGAAGGGGCAGTGATGTCAGGCTCTCCCGCGTTCGAAGCGCGCGAGTGGCTGCGCGCTATCACGGCGTTTCCCAAGTTGCCGGAGCTTCTGAAGTCGATGCGACAATTGGGGAAGAGGCTGGAAAGGCTGGAGCATCCGGCGGCGAAATCGAATGATGGATCATAGCGGAAAGAATGGCGAGCGGCCGGTAGCTTACCTCAACACGAGTTTTCTGGAGAGCAGCGACGCGCGAGCCCTCAGAATTCTGTCCGAGTACCTGGAGCCTCTGGCTCACTTCCGGGACGAAAAGATTCAGGACACGATCGTCTTCTTCGGTTCGGCTCGCCTGCATGAGGACGGACCGATGGCGCCCTATTATCAAGACGCCCGCACGCTGGCTCGTTTGCTCACCGAGTGGTCCGCCCAAATAGAAAATCATACGAATCGATTCGTGATCTGTTCCGGCGGTGGTCCTGGCATTATGGAAGCGGCGAACCGCGGGGCAAGCGACGCGGGCGGCAAGACGATCGGGTTGAACATCGGGCTGCCTTTTGAGCAGCGTCCGAACCCATATATCACCCCGGAGCTGTCGTTCGAGTTTCACTACTTCTTCATGCGCAAGTTCTGGTTCGCTTATCTGGCGAAGGCGCTGGTGGTGTTTCCCGGTGGGTTCGGGACACTGGACGAGATGACGGAAATTCTCACGCTGGCCCAGACTCGGAAGCTTGAGAGCAAGATCACCGTGGTGCTGTATGGATCGAAGTTCTGGAAAGAGATCCTGAATTTCGATGCGCTGGTTCGGCACGGCATGATCGCACCCGAGGACTTGAATCTTTTCCAATTCGCCGACGATCCCGAAACCGCGCTGGCGATTCTGAAAGACAATCTGACTCGACATTACTTGCAGCCGGAACCATCGGCGGCACCTGCTCAAGAAACACCGGAAATCGCAAAGTCAAGAGTGTAGGGGTCCGGCTCGGACTCTTCGCGACAAATGCCTAGATACTGGACTTCCAAACTAAAGAGGCTCGGAAAGCTGGGGAAGATCTTTTGCGTTCTTTTAGTTGTGTATCTGGCACTGATCATCCTCAAGCCTGCCAGCCTGTGGGTTCCATTGACCCAGGTGGTGCTGCTCATCATCGCCGCTTGGATTGTGATCCGGCTGACCCGAGTGGGCATGCGCAAGGCGATTTGGCGCTTGCGCAACCGACTGCTGGTGACCTACTTATTTATCGCAGTCGTGCCGGTGGCTCTCATTCTCGTGTTCGTCTGCATGGGCGGGTACGCGCTGATCAGTCAGCTTGCAATTTATCTGGCGATGTCCGATTTGGAGCGGCGAGCAAACATGCTAAGGGACGTGGCGGAGACGCTCGCCGCCAGCGAGTCGCGATTGCGGCCGGAGCTGATGCACAAGATGACCAGCCTGCATCGCAAACGGTTCCCCAATCTTGCGGTGATTGCGAAGGACGATAGCTCGGTTCAGACTTGGCCTCCAGAACAGACCGCCGCGCCTCCGCCCGCAGGCTGGAAGGATGCGAATGGGGTGGTGGTCCGCAACGGCCGCTTCCTTTTGTGGTCGCATGCCAGGAGCGGAAACACGTCAGTCACGGTATTCATGCCCCTCTCGCGGGCGTACCTGAGCGATATGGTTCCTGGCCTGGGGGACGTTTCGCTGCTGGATATCGGCGACGAGAGCGCCAAGATCACGGTGAGCGACTCCGACGGGAAAGTGACGCGCGTCAAAAGTTCGCGCGAGCCGCCCTCGCGGCCCTTGCCATCCGCGTACAATCGATTCGACGTCGACGTCGGCTGGCTGTCGACTGTTTCCGTCTGGGAGTGGGAGCATCCTGGCAAGAAACTGGTCACCTTGTTGTTCGTACACACGCGGCTATCCGCTGTCTTGAACACGATTCTTAGCGCGAAAGTGGATCAAGTCGGCGATCTGCTGCCAATTTTTCTACTTGCGCTGGCGATCGCGTTCTTGATCGTGGAAGTAGTGGCGCTCATCATCGGGGTGTCTCTCACGCGCACGATCACCCGTGCGGTACACAATCTTTATCACGGCACGCAACGGGTGATGGAAGGAGATTTCTCGCATCGCATACAAGTGAATGGGAGGGATCAGCTTGGGTCGCTGAGTTCCTCATTTAATTCGATGACGGAGAATCTGGAGCGGTTGCTTGCGGTGGCGAAGGAGAAGGAGAGGATGCAAGCGGAGTTGGAGATCGCTCGTCAAGTGCAGGAGCAACTGCTGCCCAAAGTGGTGCCCTCGCTCAAGACTTTGCGTCTGACCGCGGTCTGCGAGCCGGCGCGTATGGTTTCGGGCGACTACTACGACTATCTTTGCTTGCCGGATGGACGGCTGGCGATGGCGATTGGCGATGTTGCCGGGAAGGGGATCTCCGCAGCGCTGCTGATGGCAACCATTCAAGCTGCGATGCGAATGGAGCTGAGGACATCGCGTGCGATGGCTGCTCCGAGTGGATTGACCGAGATGATTCAGCTGCCGACATCGCGGCTGGTATCCGATCTTAACCAGCAGTTGCATGCGACCACAGCGCCCGAGAAGTTTGCGACGTTCTTCTTCTCGCTTTATAACGAGAATACCGGCGAACTCCGCTACACGAACGCTGGGCACCTTCCGCCGCTGCTGGTCCGCAAGGGCTCGGCATTTCCGCTGGAGGTAAGCGGAACGGTGGTGGGTGCCTTCCCATCCGTCGAGTATGAGGAGAATCGGCTGCAGATGGAAAGCGGGGATTTGCTGCTGTGCTATACCGACGGGATCACGGAGCCCGAGAATGAGTATGGGGAAGAGTTCGGAGAGGCGCGGCTGATCGACTTGATCACGAAGAACGCCGAGAGGGATGATGCGAGGATTGTGTCCATGGTGCTGGAGGCGGTCCATCAATGGACGAGCGCGCCTGAGCAGCCGGACGACATGACGTTGCTGCTGGCCCGTAAGATTTGAGCTGGGATTTTAGTGCGCGAAAAGCTGCGGAGTAAAATAGTAGATATGGCTTTGGCTCTACATACGATTACGGCAGCCGAGCGTGAGCGGCGCACACGGATATATGAAGAGGCTCTGGCTTCCCTTCGATTGGAAGGGCTTGACATCGACGAGCAAACGAAAGCGGTGTACCGGCGATACATGGATGGAGAGTTGACGCTAATTGAGGTAGGGAGAGAGATTGATGAGCTCGATGATCGAGAGTTCGGACCCATACCTCTATCCCGGCACAAACATCCTTAAGAATCTTCGCGGGTTTACTGACCCGGAAGTGCTGGAGCGTTTTGAATCGCGCAGATCGCTCCGCCGCACTGCAGAGCTGCTCGATGGGCCTCTCTTGGGGAGATTCGACATCCCACACCTGCAGGCGATTCATCGGTACATTTTCCAAGATGTGTACGAGTGGGCGGGACAGTTTCGGACGGTGAACATTTCGAAGGGCGGCCATCTTTTCGGAGCTGCTGCCTTCCTGAAACCCGCGTTGCAGCAAGCTCTCGACAAACTCGCAAGCGAGAATTACCTCGTTGAGCTCGACGCCACTTTGTTCGCCGACCGCGCCGCCTATTTCCTCGGCGAGTTGAATGCCGCTCATCCGTTTCGCGAAGGGAATGGCAGGACGCAACGCGAGTTTATTCGCGAGCTCGGGTTGAAAGCCGGGCACCGGATTGATTGGAGGGCGACGACTTCCGAGGAGATGATCGAGGCGTCCCGAATCAGCCATGCAAGCGGGGATGCGTCGCTGCTCGCGAGATTGATTCGCGCATGCATGATGTGATGGCGGATTCAGTGCTGTTCGAGATCCCTGTGTCCGAACGATTTTCGCGCCAACGCCTCTGCGATTAGCCTGTCGATTTGGGCGGCAACCTCCGCAATCGTTTTGCTCGCATCTACTCGCAGCACGTTTTCTTGGGCGTACCAGTTCGACAGCATCTGCGCATCCGTACGGTACTGAGCGATTCGGGCATCGATGATTTCCGGTTTGTCATCCGCACGTCGGCGGCCAAGCAGTCGCTTCTTCACCACGTCATCGGACACTTCGAGCAAGATCACCTTTGGCATGGGAAGGCCCGCTTCTTTCAGGAATGCGTCGAAAAATCGGGCTTGGGATTCGGTAAGGGGGTAGCCATCCAAAACGAAGCCATGAGGAATTTTTGAGCCAAGGAGATGAGCGCTTATCAATTCGTTTGCGGCGTCGTCATTGATCAATGCTCCGCTTTCGACGCCCACCTGCAGGGAATCGGCAAGTCTCGAGTGCTTCCCCATTTCGCTCTTGATCAAGTCCGATACTGCAACGACCGGGATCTTGTACTTCTTTCGCAGCAACTGCGACTGAACCGATTTGCCGCTGCCTGGCGGACCCAAGATGACGAAAACCTGTGACGGGGCCAGTTGGGATTGCGCGGAGGACTGCCCGAAAATAGTCGCGACCACGATCGACAGGATCGTTAACCTGCAACATAAGCCCATTCCACAATCTTAGCGTTTTCAGCCAGTTTTCAGTTCCGTCCCTCATGCTGATTATGAGGAGTATTCTCATGAGACTTACACACGTGCTGTTTGTCTGTGCAGCTTGTTTGGCCTTGACCGCCGCAGAGCAGAAGATGAAAGTGAAGGACCTGCCCGCGGCTGTTCAGAAAACAGTTCAGGATGAAACCAAGAACGCTCAACTCATCGGCGTATCGAAGGAAGTAGAAGGCGGGAAAACCATGTATGAAGTCGAAACCAAGGTGAGCGGCAAAACGCGAGACCTGCTTGTGGATGCCTCGGGAACGGTGGTCGAGGTAGAGCAGGAAGTCGCGATGGACACGGTTCCAGTCGCGGCGAAGACCGCTATTGAGGGTTATGCGAAAGGCGGCAAGGTGTTGAAGGTGGAGTCGGTTACCAAGGGATCGGCGGTAAGCTACGAAGCGGCGGTGAGCAAGGGCGGCAATAAGTCCGAAGTTGCGGTTGCAGCCGATGGAACGATCAAGAAGAACTAACATGATGAAATTAACTCGGATTACATTAGCCACTGCGGCCGTTGCGATTGCGGCGTCGACCGGATTCCATGTGGTGAAAGAGGTCAAAGTGGGCGGCGAAGGGGGGTGGGACTACCTCACTGCGGACACTGAGGCTCGTCGGCTGTATGTCTCGCACGGAACCCGCGTGCACGTAGTGGATCTGGACCAAGGCACTGTTGTGGGCGAGATCGCCGACACTCCCGGCGTGCATGGAATTGCGGTGGCTCCATCGCTCAACCGCGGATTCACGAGCAATGGACGCGCGAACAACATCACGATCTTCGATCTGAAAACGCTAAAGCCGGAAGGGCAAGTCAAGACTGGCGAAAACCCGGACGCGATTCAGTTTGAGCCTGTATCAGGCCGCGTGTTCACCTTCAACGGCAGATCGAAGGACGCAACTGCCATCGATGCCAAGACTGGAAAGGTGGACGGGACCATCAAACTTGGCGGTAAGCCGGAGTTCTCCGCAGCGGACGGGAAGGGCAAGATCTATGTGAACATCGAGGACACCAGCGAGGTAGCGGAGATTGACGCAAAGTCCCTGGCCGTCACCAAGCGGTATTCTCTAAAGCCCTGCGACGAACCCTCCGGACTGGCGATGGATGTGAAGAACCGACGAATTTTCTCGGTCTGCGGGAACAAGTTGATGGCTATCTCGGACCCCGATGCAGGGAAGGTGATCGGGACTGTCCCGATCGGCGACGGGGCGGATGGCGCGGGGTTCGATCCGGAGAAGGGCGTTGCATTCAGTTCCAACGGCGAAGGCAATCTGACGGTAGTTGGGCAAAAGGGCGGAAAATGGGCGGTGCTCGAAACGGCCAAGACCCAGAAGGGAGCGCGCACGATGGCGGTGGACGAAAAAACCCACATGGTCTACTTGCCAGCCGCTGAATACGGACCGGCTCCGGCGGCCACGGCGCAAAACGCGCACCCGCGACCCGCGATTCTCCCCGGCTCGTTCAAGCTTGTCGTAATGGGCCAGTAGCGCTACTTGCCCGGCGAGCGACGGTAGACGGTCTCGAAGTCCGGCTTGGATCCGAAGTTGACTCCACTGGATGTGGAGGCGGTTGGAACCCGAGCCGGTTCGGGCCTCGTGGGCGACGGGATGGCGGTATTCGGGTCCTTGATCGTCGATTCGTTATGCCTCACTATGCGGCCGGTCTTTGGACGCGCATCAATGCGGTCGATCTGATCCTTGGGAATGGACACTTGCTCGTTCTTCACCACCACAAGCAAGCTGTCGGCGTTGGCCTCGTCCATTTTGGCGAGCACAGGTTGTTTCGCGTCTTTCTTGTAAATCCGCAACTCCGCGCCGCTCTTCAGGTCCATGACCTTGGTCCATTGATCCTCCGCTCCAAAGGCGGCAAGGGCGATGCTGAATAAGACAAGGATCCTGATCACTTCCGTTACCTCTTGCCCTTTATTTCACCACGGAAACCTTGATCGCAGACGATGCGCCCGGCATCCGGTACACGTGCTGCGTGGCTTTCACGAAGTCAGTGGACTTGGCATTGGCGATATCGACGTAAGTCTGCGGATTGCGGTCGGCCAGGGGGAACCAGCTCGATTGCACTTGGACCATGATGCGATGGCCGCGCCTGAACGTATGGTAGATGTCGGGAAGCTGGTACTCCACGCGATCCATTTTGCCGGGAGTGAACGGCTCCGGCTTTTCGAAGCTCTTGCGAAAACGACCGCGGAAGGCTTCTCCCCGGACCAGTTGTTGATACCCGCCCATGGTGACGTCGGTCGGGTTGGGATCGGGGTTCGGGTAATCGTCAGGGTAGACGTCGACGAGTTTCACGACCCAGTCCGAATCGGTGCCGGTGGTGGAGACGAACAGGCTGGCATCGATTGGCCCAGCAAGCGTCATGTCGTTGGGGAGCGGATCGGTTTGATAAGTGAGCACGTCAGTGCGAGAGGAGGCGAAGCGCTGATCCTCCACCATGTGTTCGCGAGTCATGCCGGCTTTGTATGAAGCGATATACGGCACAGGCTTATTCGGGTCGCTGACGTACTCGTCAAACGCGTTGGGCTCGTTGGGCATCGAGAAGGCAAGCTTGCCGTTGGCCTGAAAGTAGAGAATGTTGGGGACAACATTTTTCGGCGGCCACGCATCCTGCTTGCGCCAGACGTTGGTTCCGGTCTCGAAAACGTAAGCTTCGGGCAGCTTGGGATCGCCCTTGTCCTTTAGATAGAAGTTGAAAAATGGAAACTCGATATTCTCTCGAAAAAAGGCCGACGTCTTCGAATCGAAGCTGACGGCTCCCAGGTGATCGCCATCGCCCCGCGACCATCCGCCATGAAACCAAGGGCCCATCACCAGCATGTTGTTCGCTTGCGGATTCTGCTTCTCGATGGCCTTGTACACGGCCAAGGCTCCAAACAGATCCTCGGCATCGAACCAGCCGCCCACGGTCATCACAGCAGGCTTGATGTTCTTCAGGTGTCGCCGGATATCGCGGGACTGCCAGAACTCATCGTAGTTCGGGTGCTTCAGCATTTCGTTCCAGAAGGCAACGTCGTTCTTGAAGTATTTCTCGTTGATGTTGGCGAGAGGACCGGCTTCGAGGAAAAACTTGTACGCGTCGACCCGGTTGGGAGTGAGCGGGCGGATCACGTCGTCAGGCCGCACGGGGTCTGGACGCGGCCTGCCAAAGAAGTTCATGAAATTGTAGGCGTGGGGCAGGTACAGCGTGCCGTTGTGATGGAAGTCATCGCCAATGAACCAGTCAGTGACAGGGGCTTGCGGGGAACAGGCCTTCAACGCGGGGTGCGCGTCCACGCAGCCGGCTGAAGCGTAAAAGCCAGGGTAGGAAATACCCGAGATGCCGGCGCGCCCGTTGTTGTTGGGGATGTTCTTAACCAACCACTCGATAGTGTCGTAAGTGTCGCTGGATTCGTCGATGTCTTGCTTGCCGCGCTTGTTCGCAATCTGCGGGCGCACGTCGACGAAAGTGCCCTCGGAGAGGTTGCGTCCGCGCACGTCCTGGTAGGCGAAGATAAACTTCTCGCGAGTGAATTTCTCGGAAGGTCCGAGGTTTGCTTTATAGTTGTTCACTCCGTATGGGCTCACGCTGTAGGGAGTGCGGTTCAGCATGATGGGCCACTTCTCGGACGAGTCTTTCGGGACGTACACTGCCGTGAAGAGCAGTTTGCCGTCGCGCATGGCGATCTGGTATTCGTACTTCGTGTAATTCTCTTTCACGAAGTCGGCGAGATCGCGTACGCGCTTTTCTTCGGCCCGGGCCTCGGGCGTATCCATGTCCGCGCGACGCGGAGGCTGGGCAAAGGCGATGAGGGATGTAAGGAGGAGGGTTGCGGCGATTCTGGTTTTCATCGGAACTACAAGGGTACCCGATTAGACCGATAAGGCCTGAGCATCCGTATACAGCTTCCGCGCTTTTGCGATTGCATCCTTCGCGGCCGGTGCGGAATTTTTGGTCCCGACCCAAAGCTTCTCCTTGAGCTTAACGTAGGTTTCAAACTTGTCGGTCGCGGACTTGAGGGATTTACATGCCGCATCGAGCTTGGCTTTCATGGCCTTCTGGGCAGGAAGGACCTTCGCGGGCCAGTCCTGGGAAATCTGTTGGTATTTCGGCCAGACTTCGGCGTCGAATTTTTTCCGGTCCGTGGGCAGCGTGGCGTGATAGAGCTTTAAAATATCTTCGTACTCTTTCGCTTTGGCCTTCATAAACTCGCCGAATTGAATGACTTCATCGCAGAGCAGGACGAAGCTCGCCTCCGTTACCGACATATCGCTTATGAATTTATCCGTTGTTTTTCCCATGGGGTTCTGCTCCTAAGAGGCTAGTCCTTGACGTCCTTGGTGGCCACTTTGGCGGCCGCGAGGGACTGCTTTAATTTGGTTGCGCTGTCTTTGACAGTAGCGGCACCTTGAGTCGCTTGGGCCATCTTTTTCGCTTGTGCGGCCTGTTCTTCCAGTACCTTCAGCATCTCTTCCGGGTTCATAAATCGCTCCTTGTAGAACTATATATAAGGCGGGCGAGAGCGTCAACTGGTCGATCTCCGATGAGGATGCCGGCTGAAAGCCGGCTGCAGGCAGGATTGCCTGCCCCACAAAGCGGGACAAGAAATCAGGACTGGGTTTGATCAGTGAGAGTGTCGGGGTACGGTTTTTCGTAGGTCCCGATACTTCACCGCGAACTCTAGACAAGCGCCAGTCTCCAACTGACCGACATGATAACGATAGAGTTCCTGCCAGGGCGAATCATGCTTCAAATCCTTAGGGGTCAACTCTCTCCAACGCCGCTCGATCTCTTCATCAGCAATCAGGACATCCACACGGCGATTTTTCAAGTCCACTTTGACCTCGTCGCCCGTCCTCAAAATCGCCAGATTCCCTCCAGCAGCGGCTTCCGGAGAGGCATTCAAGATTGATGGAGTATCTGACGTGCCGCTCTGCCTGCCGTCGCCCATGCAGGGGAGCATGCGAATACCTTGCTTCACAAGGTAATCGGGCGGGGTCATGTTCACCACTTCCGCCGATCCCGGATACGCGATGGGGCCTGCACCGCGCACCACCAGCATGCAGGTATCATCGATCGCCAGTTCCGGATCGTTGATGCGGCTGCGGTAGTCCTCGGGTCCTTCGAATACGATCACCCGCGCGACGAAACAATCCTCCGACCCGGGTTTCGAGAGGAATCGACGACGGAAGTCGGGGCTGATCACCGACGTCTTCACAAGCGCGGAGTGGAACAGGTTGCCCGAAACAACCAGGAAGCCGGCGTCGTTCATCAGAGGATCCCCGAAAGGTCGGATAATTTCGGGATCCACCACAGTCGCGCCCGCGTAGTTCTCACCGACCGTCTTGCCCGTCACGGTGAGCGCATCGGTATGCACTTTTCCGGCTGGAATCAACTCGCTAAAGACGCCCGGAACTCCGCCCGCGCGGTGGAAACCCTCTCCCAGCACTTTACCCGCAGGTTGAACGTTCACGAGCAGCGGGATTTCATGGCCGACAATTTCCCAGTCCTGAATGTCGAGCGGAATGCCTATGTGCCGGGCGATCGCGTTAATGTGAGGCGGACAATTGGTGGAGCCGCCGATCGCAGAGCAGATGACGATGGCGTTGTCGAACGCCTCCCGCGTGAGAATGCGTTCCGGCGTGAGATCTTCGTGAACCATGCCCACGATGCGATGGCCGGTGCGATAAGCCATCTTGCCCCGATCCCCATACGGTGCCGGAATTGTGGCGCATCCAGGGAGCGACATGCCCAACGCCTCGGCCAGCGAGTTCATCGAGAGCGCAGTGCCCATCGTGTTGCAATGCCCGGGGCTAGGGGCGGATGCGCAGACGATGTCGATCAACTCGGCTTCATCGATTTCTCCGCCCGCCAGCAGACGCCGCGCTTCCCAGAGGGCCATGCCGGAGCCGGCGAGCTTCCCTTTGAAGTACCCGTCCAGCATCGGACCGCCGGAGAGGACGATAGTCGGGAGGTTTACCGTCGCAGCAGCCATCAGGCACGCGGGCGTGGTCTTATCGCAACCCGTCATCATAACCACGCCGTCGAGAGGATACCCGCAGAGCACTTCGACCAAACCCAGATAGGCTAGATTGCGGTCAAGCGCAGCCGTGGGGCGGCGACAACTCTCCTGCATCGGATGCATGGGGAATTCGAACGCGATTCCGCCCGCATCGCGAATCCCGTCTTTGACGCGTGCGGCTAACTGCAGATGATGCCGATTGCACGGCGTTAAGTCGCCGCCCGATTGCGCTATGCCGATGACAGGCCGTCCCGATTGCAGTTCCCCGCGCGTGATGCCGTAATTGTTGAACCGTTCGAGATACACGGCGGTCTCGCCGGGTTCGGTCATGTCGTTGAACCAGATCTCGCTGCGGAGACGTTTCGGGGATGTGTTCATGGGCAAGTTACTACCCTACCAAGGCACCGCTGGCTTGAGGCACTCGTTCACGGCCTGGATTTTTTTCACGCCTTCTGTTGCGAGCCACTCGTCCAGGGCGGCGTTTCCTCCCCGGGCGTAAGCGGCGGCACCGTCCTGCCATGTGGCTCGACCGCAGAGGACGCCGGAATATTGCGCGCCCGATTCAGCGGCTAGCGCGAGTTGCTCGGCGAACTGGCTGCTACTCACTCCGGCGCTCAGATAAATGTAAGGCAAGTCGGTTGCGGAGTCAGCTTCGCGATACCACTTCAAAGCCTCCTTGCGAGAATACGCCTGCCCAAGATAGGCGGCGTTCACGGGGAACTCGACCTTCAGGACATCCACTCGGTACACATCGCGCGAAAACTCCTGCATGCTGCGGATCACGATCTCGGGTTTGCGCTTGGCATATTCGAGGCTCTTCGGGTCGGCTCCATTAGGGTCATAACCGACAGGCTCGAGAAAGAACGGCATTTCAAGCGCAGCGCATTCGTTTCCGATACGTTCGATTAGAGCGTGTTTGCGATCGTTGGCGGCGGGGTCGTCGAAGGGCGTGTAAGTAAGCAGGATTTTAATTCCGTCCGCGCCAAGATCGCGCAGGCGACGCACGGAGAGGTGCGGCAGCACGGCCAGCATCTTGTGCGGACGCGGGTTTTCGAAACCGTCCATTTCATAGGCGAGCAGCAGGCCACAGCCAGTCGCGCGGACATGGGAGGCGGGGAGCCCGTACTCGGGGTCGAGCAGGACGGCGCTTGCGTGCGGCGTCAAGGCTTTCGTGACAGAGGTCTTGAACTCGGACAGTTGCGCATCTTGAATGTGTTCGGGAGCCACGCCTGCCGCGTCCGCGATCATGTGGCGCATGCTTTTACGCTGATCGATGGCGAGGGCGGCGATCACGCCGCGGGGCGTGGAAAGAGCCCGAAGGCGCTGAGCTTTTGCTTCTGATAGGGGCAATTTTTACGATAACAACGTTTTGTGAGCTTGCGCTCGCACGCGGTATAATCCCGACATCGGTATTGCTTTCGGAAGGGGTCTACTGTATGAAGACATTGCAGCACTTGACAGCGTTAGCGTTGCTTTTCAGCGCAGCGGCTAATGCCCAAATCGCTACCTCCACGTCACTGGTTGGAACGGTCACCGATTCCAGCGGGAAGACGGTCGCGGGGGCCAAAGTTACCGCGGTGAACACCGGAACGCTCGACGCCTATACTGCTACAACGAGTGAACAGGGCTCTTACCGCATGGAATTCGTTCGCGTGGGGACGTATTCAGTTACGGTGGAGCGTACGGGCTTTCAAAAGATTGACAAAACCAACGTGGTTGTCGACATCAACCAAGTGGTCCGCACCGACTTCTCTCTTACGGTCGGCGCTCTGACTCAGTCGATTACGATCGAAGCTTCGGCATCGGTGATCAAGACGGACGATGCAAGCGTATCGGAGATCATCGGCACCAGAGAGGTGGCTGATCTGCCGTTGAACGGACGCGATCCGCTCCGATTGGCAAACACGACGCCGGGAGTTATTTTGGGTCAGAAGGCCACCAACGGCACTCCTCCGGGCGAGGATTTCATTGGCGCTGGAACGCGCGAGATCCAAAACAGCATTTCGCTCGATGGAATCAGCATCGTTCAAAATCTCACGTCAAACACGCCGACACGGCCCATGGTGGAGGCGATCCAGGAAGTGGAGGTTCAAACCGGCACGTACTCGGCTCAGTACGGCGCCTATATGGGTGTGCACATGAACGTGATCACCAAGAGCGGTACCAATGCGCTGCACGGCAACTTGGTCGAATTCCTGCGCAACGACAAACTCGACGCGCGGCCGTACTTTTTAAACCCGACGGCAAAGAAGAATCCCCTGCGCCAGAATCAATACGGTTTCGAACTGGATGGGCCGATCATTATTCCGAAGCTCTATAACGGCAAGGATAAGACATTTTTCATGGGGTCGTATGAAGGTTTGCGGCAAATTCGTTCCAGCGCGGGTCTCGCCACATTAATCACGCCACAGATGCTCAGGGGAGATTTTTCCGCTGTTTCGACGCCGATCAAGAATCCCTTGGCATCAGGGAATCCGGCATTTCCGGGTAACATAATCCCGGCGTCTTTAATTTCGCCAATCGCACTCAAAGTGGCCCAGTATCTGCCTCAACCTACCGGGTCAGGACTCACCAATAATTTCTCAGCGGTCATCCCCAACAACAACAATACGGATCAGACTGTGGATCGAATCGATCAGAATCTAGGTGCCAAGATCCGGCTATTCTTCCGCTATCAGCGACAGCAGGAGACCTTGTTGGCTGGGGCAAACATACGGCCAAACGACACCACTGTGACGGTATATACAAGCAACTTCTCGATCGGCTATACCCACACGTTGACTCCAACTATTGTGAATGATGCGAGATTTGGGAGACAGTACTTGAACACCGGATCGCTGAACTATTTCACGGTAAACAATCTGGCCAACGCCGGGACGGCACTTGGCATACCCGGCTTCAATGGAGACACCGTGTACGGTAATTCTGGCATTCCCGATATGAATATCAACGGGTTTACCGGAGTTGGCAATGGGTCCACAAATTGGTTCCAGGATGACACTACGTGGCAGGGAGCGGATCAGCTAAGTTGGACCAAGGGCGCCCACACCATCATGGCGGGTGTGGAATTCCGCAAGTTAATAACGGGCCGCACGGCCGTGAACAGCGGGCGCGGGATCTTCAACTTCACGGGGCAATTTTCCGGTTATGGACCGGCCGACTTTCTATTAGGGATACCGTCCAACATAACTACTCCCGTCCCTCAGATTCACGGTATCGTGGCCGAATGGCGCGACGGCTTTTTTGTCCTGGACAACTGGCAGGTCTCCCGCAAGATCACCGTCAACTACGGTCTCCGCTACGAACTTCCCACGGTCCCTTACACGGTGAACGGCGTAGCCACAGAGTTGAATCCCCAACAGACAATGCTAGTTCCGGCAAACCCGCCGGTGAAGGGCTTTCACTTTATTTATCCGAATCACAAGGACTTCGCTCCTCGTCTCGGCATCGCCTTCCGACTCACTGACAAAACAGTGTTCCGCGGCGGCTATGGCATCTACTACAATCCGAACCAGACCAACAGCTTTACCTTCCTCAACACTAACCCGCCGTTCAGTCCGGTGCTCACTTACACATCTCTTCCCACAACGCCTCAATTGTCGCTGACGAATCCCATCCCCTCGGGCATTGCCGGTGCTGCTCCGGCAGCTAACGTGATTACCGACAATTGGAATCTGCCAACGGCTTACATGAACCAATGGAGCTTCGGCATCGAACGGCAACTCTGGCGCAACTCAGGGCTGGAGTTGCAGTATCTCGGCTCGCATGCCGTCCATCTGGATCGCAATTACTTCAACAACACGCCTCTGCCCGGACCGGGGCTCATCAATCCCCGTCGGCCCAATCAAGCGTTCGCTCAGATCCGCACCGTTCAAAATGACGTTGTGTCCAGCTACGAAGGATTGAGCGTTGTGTATCGGCAAAGGATGTTCCACGGTCTTCAAATGCTTGCGAGTTACACTTGGGCCCATACTCTCGATGTCAGCTCGGACTCCAACGGCGGCGGCACCAACATGAATCCCTATAATTGGCGCCAGGACTACGGCAACTCGAATTGGGACATCCGCAATCGAGCGGTGGTGAGTTTCACGTATGATATCCCTTTCTTCAACACCTCGAACGCCGTCCTGAAGGGCGCCTTCGCCAAGTGGCAGCTGAACAATATAACTACTCTGCAAAGCGGGATTCCGTTCAATGTATCGATCGGTACGGACCGGGCCAACACCAGTTCAGGGGGAACCCAGCGGCCTGACTTAGTGGGTAAACCGTCTTCCAACTGCGGCGATGGCCATCTCACGAACTGCATCGATGCCTCGGCCTTCGCGCTGCCTGCCCTTTACACGTACGGAAACGCGGGACGCAATCTGCTGCACGGGCCGCACCTGTTCACTTCCGACGTATCGCTGTTTAAGAATTTCCCGGTTAAAGAACGGATTAAACTGCAGTTCCGGGCGGAGTTCTTCAACTTTACGAACTCCCCGGAGTTCAGCAATCCCGGCGGAACGTTCGGGACGGGCAGTTTCGGCACAATCAGCTCGACCTCGGTTGAGAACCGGGACATTCAGTTCGGCCTGAAACTGGCCTTCTAATTTGTAGCATCTGCGTCCCAGCTATGGACTATATGGCCTTGACGTGTACACTGGACAATCATGCGAATAGTCCTCCTCGCTCTTGCTTTGGGCTGTGAATTGACGGCTGGCGCGATCTCCGGCAATCCGGGTCCAGCCACCACCAGAATGCTGCGCAACCCCACGGTCAGCGCCAGCCAGATTGCGTTTGCCTATGCGAACAACATCTGGATTGTAGATCGGCAAGGCGGGTCGGCCAAGCGGCTGACCAGTTTCCAGGGACAGACCGGGAATCCGCATTTTTCGCCCGATGGCAAATGGGTCGCGTTCAACGGCGAGTATGCGGGCAACACCGACGTGTACGTCGTGCCTGCGGCTGGTGGCGAGCCCAAGCGCCTGACGTGGCACCCAGCCTCCGATATCGTGCAGGGCTGGACGCCCGATGGAAAGAGCATTCTCTTCGCCTCGCCTCGCGCCACTGCGGCCCCTTCCGCCGCCCCGAGGTTCTGGTCCGTTCCTTTCGAGGGCGGCGTAGAAGAGCCACTGCCCCTGCCGCGCGCCTACCAGGGCAAGATTTCAGCCGATGGCAAGCGCATCGCGTACCGCATGAACAATTCGTGGGATGAGGAGCGGCGCAATTATCGCGGCGGGCAGAACCGCCCTATATGGATCGTGGACGTCAAGACCTTCGACTTAATCAGTCCGCCATGGACCGACTCGAAAGACATGGATCCGGCATGGGTGGGAGACACTGTTTATTTCATTTCCGATCGCGACGGGGTCGCCAAT
Source organism: Bryobacterales bacterium (assembly GCA_038225555.1). Taxonomy (GTDB): domain Bacteria; phylum Acidobacteriota; class Terriglobia; order Bryobacterales; family Bryobacteraceae; genus JANXQZ01. Next base: position 52,732 of record JBBRRB010000002.1, on the reverse strand, counting down.
GTATGGTCGTTCGAAACGCGTTCCAAGAAGCTCGCGCAAGTCACCAGACTCGCCGATTTCGATGTAAAGAGTCTCGATGCAGGTGCCGGTGCGGTGGTGTTCGAGCAGGCGGGCTACATTCATGAAATTGACGTCAAGAGCAATAAGGAGCACATCGTCCCGATCACCGCGACCGGCGATTTTCCGTGGATGATGCCGCGCTGGGACGACGTCACCAGCCGCATGGCGAACCTCTCGCTCTCGCCTACGGGCAAGCGCGTGCTGGTGGAGGCGCGCGGAGAGATCTTCACCATCCCGGCGGAGAAGGGGGATGTCCGCAACCTCACCAATTCGAGCGGGTCGGCCGAGCACGATCCGGCTTGGTCTCCCGACGGCAAATCGATCTCTTACTTCAGCGACCGCTCTGGCGAATACAGCCTCATGATCGCCGCTGCCGACGGCTTGACTCCCCCGCGCGAGATAAAATTCCTCAGCCCCAAACATTACTACACGGCATCGTGGTCGCCGGATTCGAAGAAGCTCTTGTGCAGCGACACGGATCTCAAAGTGTGGGTAATCGATGTCGCCAGCGGATCCGCGAAGTCGATTGGGAACGATCCGTGGATGGTGCCGACACGCACTCTCAACCCGGTGTGGAGTCCGGACTCGCGTTGGGTGGCCTATGCGAGCCGGCTGCGGTCGATGTACCACGCGATACACGTCAGCAACGTGGAGACGGGAGAGACCAAGCAGATCACCGACGGTCTGGCGGACGCTGTATGGCCTGCGTGGGATGCCAGCGGGAAGTATCTCTGGTTTCTGGCTTCTACAGATTTTGGCTTGAAGTCACAGTGGCTCGATATGACTTCGTACGACCATGATGAGAATTTCGGTCTTTACCTCGCGGTATTGAAAAAGGGCGAACCTGGTCCGCTGATGCCCGAGAGCGATGAAGACAAGGGGATAGGCAGCGCTCCTCCGGGGCCGCTGGACGCAGGTGCGGAACAGGCCGGACAGGCGCGAAATCCTCGGCCAGAAGGCAGCGGCGCGGATCGGGCGCAGAAGGCGCCGGTGCGTGTCGATATCGATTTCGACGGTCTGGGACACCGCATCGTACCGGTCCCGGGCATTCCCGAACGGCAATATTCTCAATTGCGCGCCGGGGCTGCGGGAACAGTGTTCTACCTGGAGCCTTCGCCGGGACGCGCTCCTGCGTTTGACCCTGCCGCACCGCCTCCCGGCAGCACGCTGCACCGGTATCGCTTGAGCGATCGCAAGACGGCCGTATTCGTCGCTGGAGTAGCGAGCTACAACGTGAGTGCGGATGGCCACAAGCTGGTTTACCAAGCGGGGGGCGGCATGGGTCCGGGCGCAGGTGCGCGGGCGACCGCAGGGGCGGGCGGGGGGCCGTCGTTGTTCCTGGTGGACGCCGATAAGCTCGCTCCTCAGCCCGCCACGGGACGGCTGACCTTCGCGCTTAGAATGTACCTGGATCCTAAACAAGAGTTCAAGCAGATCTTCAACGAAGGCTGGCGCAATCAACGCGATTATCTTTATGTGAAGAACATGCATGGGGCGGATTGGCCGGCGATGAAGGAGATGTACGGGCAACTGCTGCCGTATGTCAATCATCGCGCCGACTTGAATTACTTGCTCGACAATATGGGATCGGAGATCGCCATCGGCCATTCCTACGTTCGCGGCGGGGACATTCCCGGCATGCCAGCGTCTCCCGGCGGCCTGTTGGGCGCGGATTTCGCGATCGAGAACGGGCGTTATAAGATCACAAGGATCTACGACACCGAAAGCTGGAATCCCGAGTTACGAGCACCTCTCGCCTCGCCTGGAGTGGACGTCGCGGTGGGCGATTATATCGTGGCCATCAACGGCTTGGAACTCAAGACCCCGGATAACATCTACCGGCTGCTGGACGGAGCGGCGAACCACCAAACCGTTCTATCGGTGAACAGCCAACCGGTGATGGAAGGTGCCCGGCTGGTGACCGTGGTGCCGGTTGCCAATGAACTCGGCTTGCGGACGCGGGCCTGGGTGGAAGACAATCGTCGACTGGTGGAGAAACTATCTGGCGGCAAGCTGGCCTACGTGCATCTGCCGAATACGGGACAGTCGGGATACGCCAGCTTCAACCGCTACTATTTCGCGCAACAAGACAAGCTGGGAGCGATTGTCGATGAGCGTTTCAACGGAGGAGGCTCGGCGGCCGATTACATCATCGACGCTTTGCAGCGCGACTTCGACGGCTACTTCAACAATGTTGCGGGCGACCGCTACCCCTTCACCAGCCCGGCCGCCGGCATCTGGGGACCGAAGGTGATGATCATCAATGAAATGGCTGGTTCCGGCGGCGATCTGATGCCCTGGATGTTCCGGCATCGCAAGATCGGCACTCTGGTGGGCAAGCGCACTTGGGGAGGTCTGGTGCATACGGCGGATACGCCGCTCTTTGTTGATGGAGGGTCAATGATCGCTCCGCGTGGCGGCTTTTTTACGAGGGAAGGGAAGTGGGCCGTCGAAAATGAAGGGATTGGGCCGGACGTGGATGTGGAGAACTGGCCCAAAGACGTCGTGGCCGGGCATGATCCGCAATTGGAACGAGCGGTGGCAGAGGGGTTGAGGATGCTGAAGGAGAAGCCTGTGCAACGGCTGACGCACGAGCCCCCCTCTCCGACGTGGGGTGAACGGAAGAAAGCGGGCGGCCAGTAGAATCGCGCCGGCCGGTTGAAACGAAACCCACGAGCGAATCACTCTCCGAAGAGGTGTAGCATGTGGCTGCTCGCGCTGGCGATTGGAGTGGGGTCGTTTGGCCTTGGCATGCTGGCTGTCAAGAAGGCCTTAGCCGACCGACCCGGGGTGCAGCCGAACTCGCGGGGACTCATACTCGGCGCCGTCTCAGGGTTGGCCGTTATGATCCTGTACTTGGTGTTGAAGCATTACGGTCAGGATATCTTCAAGTCGGAAACCACGGCGGGCCAGACGTTCTGGGCAGTGCTCTCCCTTTTCATGATATTCAGCATTGCATGGCAGATTTGGCAGCGACGGCAGGGTGGCGACGTTCTCCTCGATTTGGGCCACCCGACGAGGCGCTTACACCTGGTGATGGCGGGAGTAGTTGCTCTTCCGGCGCTGATGCAAGTGTTCACCGCCCGACCCGGATCGACTTGGCAGGCGCTGTTTTACTTGACGATGGCTGCAATGTTTGTATGTCAGGGGCTCAGTGCTCTTCAGATCCGCGAGGGCGGCATTGCAAGCGCTGGCGGACTGCTAAAGTGGCAAAAGGTGAAGAGCTTCTATTGGAAGAAGCGCGACACTGTTTCGATAACGACTACGAGTAAAATGCCCTGGAGCAGCAACTTCGACTTGCAGGTTCCGATTGAGCAGGTTGACACCATCGAGCACCTCCTAACGCAACATACAAGCGCTCAACTTCAGGTACTACGCTAGCGTTCCTGGGCCGGAACGCTTGGTGGGTGGGGGCACGTAGTGAAACCGGATCAGGTAAATATTCTCGCCTTTACCGTGCTTTGCGACTTTGAGAAGATCAACGAGGCCCAGGAATCCCGACTCGCGCGCTAATGCTGGCGTGATATCCGGAAAACCGATCGGCTCAATCGAATCTACTTCGATCTCACCTTCTTCCATGACGTACCGGTTGCCCACTCTAACGTGGGGACGCGTCCAGATGCGAACGCTACAGGTGATTTCTCCTCGACGAATTCCATCGCGTAGTCTCTTGGTAAACGTCATGAAACTAGCCTACATTCGACGGAGAGGCGCAAGATCTGTAATCATGGTTTTGTGCCTGAGAAATCGGGCCGTTACACTCCTATGGAAATCACTCGAGCTGCGGCGCTGCTGCTGCTAGCTTCTTCTTTGCAAGGCCAAGCTCTGCGCCAACAAGCCGACCGATTTGGCATTCTCGTAGGCGGCGCAGTGAATCCGGATAACTTCAGCGAAGCCCCTTACGCGGCTGCATTCGCGCGCGAGCTGAACATGTTGGAACCGGAGAATGTCATGAAGTTCGGCCCCATCCATCCGGCTGCGGATCGTTACGATTTCACTGCGGGCGACCGCATCGTGGACTTCGCCCGGAAGAATGGCATGAAAGTCCGGGGACACACGCTTGTTTGGCACAGCCAAGTTCCGTCGTGGGTCACCAGCGGAAACCTCGGCAGCGAACAGCTCTCGGCCATTCTTCACGATCACATCTCCACAGTAATGAAGCATTACGCGGGACAAGTCTTCGCCTGGGACGTGGTGAATGAAGCATTCAGCGATAGTCCGCCCGCGTTGCGCTCCACCATCTGGTTCGACGCCCCCGGCATCGGGTTCAAAGGACAAGGCACGCAATACATCGAGCAGGCCTTCCGATGGGCCCATGAGGCAGACTCGAGCGCTCTGCTTTTTTACAACGATTACAGCGCCGAGGTGGTGAACGCCAAATCGAACGCGATTTATGCGATGGCCAAGGACTTCAAAGCTCGTGCGGTACCCCTGGACGGGGTCGGTTTGCAGATGCACTTGAGCCTGAACGCGAACCTGGCTCGACTCGGCGAGAACATCCAGCGCTTCACTGCGCTTGGCCTGCAGGTCCACATCACGGAGATGGATGTTGCGATTCCGGTAAATCCAGACGGCACTCCCGTAGATCCCGCCGCCCTGCAAAAGCAGGCGCAGATTTATCGCGATGTTGCATCTGCGTGCCTGCAGTACAAGGGCTGCAGCGCGATGCAAACGTGGGGTCTTACCGACAGATACAGTTGGATCCCTGGGTTCTCGCAAGGCAAGAACGGTCTGGCGCTCCCGCTGGATGCCAACTACCAGCACAAGCCCGCTTACGATGCCTGGGTCGGTGCTTTCAAGAGTTCCCCATTGCCTGTACAATCCCTGACGGGTTCATTCGAGCTGGTCTCGGCGACCTTGGGGACGCGGTTGCTCTCAGCGGATTCGCTGGCATCGATATTCGGGGAGGGGCTGGCTGACACGACCCAAACGGGCGGCATTACTCTGCAAGTGACGGACAGCACCGGAAACGCTCGAGTGGCTTCTCTGATCTATGTTTCGCCCGCCCAGATCAACTTCGTCATTCCGGCGGATACGTCGCCGGGAGTCGCCACTTTCAAGCTCTCGGGCGCGTCCGTGCTCTCGGGCACAGGGTTTATTCAGACAGTCGCTCCGAGCCTGTTCGCAGCCAATGCCAATGGTCTGGGCGTAGCGGCGGCAACTGCGGTTCGCATCTTTCTGCCGACCATGCTCCAGTCTCCCGTAGCCGTGTTCCAATGCGGCGGGGTGTACGGCAGTTGCAGCGCTGTGCCGATCGATCTTGGCCTCGATGCGCCCGTTTACCTTACTCTGTTCGGCACAGGCATTCGGGGACGCTCCAGTCTCGACGCTGTGCGCGCGTCCATCGGCGGCAAGCCAGTGCCGGTGCTCTACGCAGGAGCCCAGGGCGCATTTGCCGCGTTGGATCAGGTGAATATCGCGCTACCTCTGGACCTGCGGGGCGACGGCCTGGTCGATGTTCAACTTGAGATTGACGGCCGGGTGTCGAACACCGTGCAGATCGCCTTGCAATGAACTGGGTATCGCCTTAACATGCGAGTTCATGCATATTTTAAAAATCAGCCTGCCTCTTTTGTCCGCTTTGAGTCTCCTGTCGGCGGCTAGCGTGTCGCCCTTGTATCAACGTGGCTACACGGTAATGCCGGAGCCGCAAAAGGTGACGTTGGACGGCGGCGATTTTCAATTCGGCTCAGATTGGTGGTTGGAGTTAGGCGCGGGCATCCGACCGGCGGACACGGCAGTTGAAGTGTTGAAGGAGGAGTTAGACTCACGCTTTCATCTCCGCATGGGAGAAACGCGCGCCAGGGGAAACGTCTTGCGTTTGAGCGTCACCTCCAACTCCGCGGTAGTCGGCGCGGCGCAGGATCGAGACACGCATGCTTTAGCCGCGCAGGCGTACAGGATAGATCTCAGCAGGCACGCCATCAACATCAAGGCGAACGGGCCAGCCGGTCTCTTCTATGGAATCGAGACGCTGGTGCAGATGTTGAGGCGAGGCAACGGCGCGCTGTGGCTGCCTGAGGGGCATATCGAGGACTGGCCCGATCTACAATTGCGGCAAATCTATTGGGATGATGCCCATCATTTGGACAGGCCGGAGACGTTGAAAAAGGCGATCCGTCAGGCCGCATTCTTTAAGATCAACGGCTTCGCCCTGAAGCTGGAAGGACACTTCCAGTTTAAAAGCGCGCCAGCTATCGTGGAGCCCTATGCCCTCACGCCGGCGGAATTCCAGGATCTGACGAGTTACGGTCTGAAGTATCACGTGCAGCTGATTCCTTACCTGGACGCGCCGGGGCACGTGGCGTTCATTTTAAAACATCCCGAGTACGCAGGTTTGCGGGAATATCCGGACAGCAACTATGAACTATGCGCGACCAATCCCGATTCGTACAAGTTGATGTTCGGCATGTTTCGGGATTTGATCGAGGCCAACCAGGGCGTAAACTACTTCTACCTATCGACAGATGAACCGTATTACGTCGGCCTCGCCGACAACGCGCAGTGCAACGAAAGGTCCCGGGGGAAGGAATTGGGAAGCGTGGGGAAGCTGCTGGCCGAGTTCATCGCGAAGACTGCGAACTACCTTCACGAACACGGTCGAACAGTAATTTTCTGGGGCGAGTATCCAATGAAGCCGGATGACTTGGCGTCCCTGCCTCGCCACCTGATCAATGGTGAAGTGGCCGGGCCCGAGTTCGATCCCGTCTTCAAGAAACGTGGCATCCGAGAGATGATCTATACATCTTCTGAAGGAGAGGAGAAATTCTTCCCCGATTACTTTTCGCTTCCCGCCTCCAGGCGCTTGCATCCGGAAACGCAGAGCGCACAACGTGTCCAGGATACGTTCGGCCAGATTTCGCATAATTCCGCCCGACAGGATGCCGATCTGATCGGCACGGTGAACGCGGGGTGGGCCGACATGGGACTGCACCCGGAGACCTTCTGGCTTGGGTATGCGACTGCGGCATCGGCCGCCTGGCATCCGGGCTCGCCCGATCCGCGCGAATCGATGAGCGCCTTTTACACGCTCTTCTATGGCGCGGACACAGTCAATATGGATCGTGTCTACCAATTGATGAGCACCCAGGCGCAGGTTTGGGCTGACAGTTGGGATCCCATCGCATCCACCGCTCGTACGGGAATTTGGGGGAACTCGAACGGTGTGTATGAGAGTAGGCGTCCCGCACACGATCAAGCCATACCCATTCCTCCAGCACCTGATGCGAGCCTGAGGTACCGATCGGACTGGGCGGAAACCAATCACAGGCGATTGCAACTTGTCGCTCAGGCTTTGTCTGAGAATGACGAACTGACTGGCTTATTGCAGGAGAATATGAAACGGGCCGACCCCAACCGCTACAACCTTTCAGTCTTTGTTTCGATTGCGGGACTTTATCGGCAGAATCTCGAGATGCTGAGTGGGATGCGTGGCATGGACAGCATGCTGAAGATTGCGTCTGCGGCGGCGGATAAAGATGAGACGAGGCTCGCCATCCAGTCAGCGGATCGAGCGCTAGATGCAGCGCAGGCGATCCAATATTCACGTAACCACGTCCTGAATGACGCTCGACAGACATGGTACAAGAGCTGGTATCCCCGGGTTGCCGAGGCGAACGGGCGCAAGTTCCTGCACCAGGTGGACGACGTGAAAGATCACCTGCCGGATCGCACCATCGATATGAGTTATCTTGTCTATCGTGAAATGCTTCTGCCCTTCGGTGAGTGGGTGGAACGAATTCGTGCCGCCCGAAACCTGTATGCGCTATCGAATCATGCTGCGGAACGAAACCGCAAGTTCGACTGGTATGACTTGAGCCCGATCTCCGGCTCGGAGCGGTGAGTGACGCAATGCAGCTAGGGCTGTTCAATGGTCATCAAGGAGAATGATCCGGGCAGCACTGGTCCTCTGCCCCTGCCACCTGCGGGCGCAGCTCCGAACTTTGCGGAAACAATAAACACACGGTGATTGATGGGATCCAGTCCCATGTTGCGCGACCCTAGCGGGGTTGGAAGATTTTCGACCACTTGGTATTGATCTGGCGTAACCTGATGAATTACTGTCAGCGTACCGTCTGCGTTCGAGGCGAAGGCGTTGCCTGAGGCTGGATCGTACCCAGCGCCGTCCACACCAGAGCCTATGGGGACGGTGGCGAGTACCTTACCTGCACGATAATCGGAAACTGCCAGCACTCCGCTCCGGCATCCGCTGAACAGCCGGTGATGGGCCGTATCGATGGCCATAGCGACCGGTTGCTTGCAGGGGGCAGTGGGCCAGCGCCGGGTCAGAGTTGCTTTCTTCGCGTCGATCTCGACAACCTCGCTTGTATCGGTGAGATTTGCGTAAACCTTGCCATCACCGGCGGAAGCTCCGTACTCCGGTTTGCCGCCCAGCGGGATGTTGGTGATCAGCTTACCCAGTTCCGGGTCGATTACTGTCGAAGAATGCGCATCTCCATTTAGCGTGAAAACCCGGTTTGACGGGGAATCGTATAGGATCGCGTCGGCATCTTCGGCGGCTGGTATCCGCCCCAGTGTCTTGAAGGTCTTCAGATCGAACATTACAACGCTCTGATCGTTGCCCGCTGTCGCGAATCCGTGGCCGGTCTTTTCTGCGATCGCGGTTCCGTGCGCACCCTTAATGCCGGTGACTTCTCCCAGCAGGGTCCCGCTGTCTTCGTCGATCACCATCACACGATTCTGACGTGCGACAAATAGACGGTGATTGGACGGATCGGGCACGATGTAGTCCCAACTTCCATCTCCGCCCAGCGGATAAGTGTGGGTCACGCGATAGGGGGACGATTGCGCTAAGAGGGAGGCAAGAACAACGAACGTGAGTGCAAGGTTGCGCATTCGACCGCTAGTATATACCCGTTCCGTCCTGCCCGCTCTTCTAGAATCCGACCTCAGTAAGAATAATGCCGAGTTCTCGGGAATCGCCGCCCACCGAAAAAGTTTTATCCACCAGGATTGTGATGGAAGAGCTCGCGCCCTGAAAATGAATTGGATCGGTGGTGAGAGTGTAGGCTCCTGGAGCTGAGTAAGTCTGGCGAGCGACCTGAGTTTCGCCGACGAACAGGGTCACAGATCGGGCCGGTGCTTGGGGCGGAATAAAGAATCGCACGATCAGCGGCGCTGGGTGCGAGGGCGATTTCAGAAGCAAGATTCCCTTCTTGCCCATCCACCGCCATTGCCCATTTTCGATGTCGTAGATCCCGCTCACAATCTGCTGCCCCGACGCGGGTGCGTTCATGGGCAGCCGCTCCAGTTCGGGCTTTTTTTCAATGGCGACTTCGGCCCGAACGCGGTCGATCGGCCCGAGGGAAAGATCGAAAGGCCGCATTCCGAACAGAGTTGTCGAGTATGCCGACCGACCGTTGAGCGCGACCAATCTGAATGGAATCCTGGAAGTGATTTCGCGGGCGGCTATAGTCGTGAGTACGCCGCCTGCGGTGGTGACTTTCAAGGGGTAAGCAAGGCTGCTTGAGACCACCATCTCGCCGGGATGAACCACTTGGTTTTGCATTAGCGGCAGGGCTCCTTCGGATTCGAAATAGAAGCGGAGGCCCCATTCGCCGTTGATCCAAACGCGCCTTGTCTGAACGTGTTGAGTGAGCGAGCGCGCGAATTGCCGGTAGCCGTCCCAGTGCTGATAATTTACAATCGCCAAGCACAAGGAGAGGGCCAGGCCGCATGCCACGCCCGAGTAGAGCCAGCGCGAACTCAAGAGCGTACTGACGAGAATCGCGAGCGGAAGGGCGATTGGCAGCAAATAACGCGCGGAGCCAGCGAAAAAGATCACTAGAGACGATGCGAAGAAAATCAGGATCCATTGCGCTAGGAAGTTGCCGGGGTGGTGAAGACAATAAATCAGGACGAGCAGGCCTGCCGCGATCGATCCCCAGAACAACGGATTTGGATCGACAAATGCCGCCAACGCGATCAGGGGAAACCCCAGCGCTATCACGCCGAGACGAACATGGCTCAATCCAACTAGCGGCAGTATTGGAAAGACCAGCCACCCCAAGTGACCGGTGAGCGCTGAGGCGTTCTTCAGTTTCTGAGCGAACGCCTGCAGGCCATATGTCTGCATATATCCGGCCAGGACGACTGCAGGCAACGCGCCGCTGGTGGAGCGTTCGTAAATTTGCCACAGTGCGATCACCGCGGGGGCGACCAGTGTGGTGAAGCAGGCGAGCTTCCACTTGCGGCCGTAAAGGAGCAAGATCGGCACCAGGATGACCGCCTGATACGCTGTCATTGCCGCCCCCGCTATCGCCATTGCGGCTGCTGCCAATAGATACCCGGAACGCCGATCCACCGCGGTTACGAACAAAGCGACCGAAGCTAACCAGAATGCCGCAAAAGGCAAATCCGATTCGAGCGAATTTCCATTCACCACGAACGCCGGCGTGACTAGAAATAGAAGCGTTGCGGCCACGGGCAGAGGACTGAACCGTCTCGCTAACGCCAGTGCGGACCAGGCCGCGATGAGAGAAAACGGTATGTATGCGGCGTGGAATGGAACTTCGGAAACCTCTTGAAACGCCGCCAGGATGGCACCGAGATACCAAGCATCAAGCGGCGGGTGCGGATGTCCCCGCATGTCGACCACCTGGCCCAGAAATGCATACTTGGCGTGAGTAGGATGGAGCGGTTCGATCTGCGCGTGCTCCGCCCCGTAGAGATAGTAGAGATCGTCGCCCTGAATTGCCTGGTTAAGAAAGGGGATCCGCAACGCGAGCGCAAACAGAGTGACGACGATCAGTTGCTTTCGCAACAAACAAGATAGCGCACCGAAGCCACGCTAGAATAAATATATCAACCGAATGACCCGCCTTCTCGCCTTGGCTTCCGCCGCGCTGGTGTTCTTTTGTTTTACGGGCTGCAAACGTGCGGCATCGGACAACGTCGCGGCAACGGTGAACAGCCGCGTGATTACATTTGCCGACTTGGATAAACAGTACCAGTCTCAATTCATGGCGTCCGGCGACCGGCCGAGCGACGATCAAATGCTGATTCAAAAGCTGGAAGTGCTGCGGACGCTGATCGACAACCAGATCATGCTCCAGCGCGCTGAAAAGCTGGGCCTCATGGCCACTGACGCGGACGTGGACGCCAAATATACGGAACTCAAATCGCCCTTCACGCAAGAGGAGTTTCAACGACAGCTTGCCGCGCGAAAGATGTCGGCGGACGATCTGAAGGCGCAGCTTCGACAGGATCTCAGCATTCAAAAGCTGTTCAACACAGAGATCACCTCGCACATCACGATCACCGAGAAGGACGTGACGGATTTCTACACTGGCAACAAGCCGAGCTTCAACTTTCCCGAGCCGCAAGTTCATATGGCGCAGATCCTGGTTACTTCCATGCCGGACGCCAAGGTGCGAAATCTGAAGAACGATAAAGCGCAAAACGAAGAGGGAGCCAGGAAGAAGATCGAGAACATTGTTGCGCGCCTGAAGCAGGGCGAGGATTTTACGGTGCTCGCCCAGAATTTTTCCGAGGATCCCAACTCAGCACAGAACGGCGGAGACCTGGGCTTCGTGCCGGAATCGGCTTTGGAACAGGCGAACGCCGAGCTACGCAAAGCTGTGATGGCAATGCCGCCGGGGCAGGTTACTCCCATCATTCACACCTCGGAAGGGTACCGCGTATTGAAGGTGATCTCGAAGGAACCAGCGGGCCAACGGGAGCTGAGCGACCCCAGAGTTCGCCAAAATATTCGGGAAACGCTTCTCAACCGCAAGGATCAGTTGCTCCGCGCAGCCTACTATGAGGTTGCGCGGAACGAAGCAAAAGTGGTCAACTCATTCGCACAATCGATATCGCAGAATAAAGATAAGAAATAGTTCAGTGCGGATCTGGCCGTTGCTGGCTCTCTCGGGGCATCACTAATTAATGGAGATTACGGTCGGGCGCGGTTCACCACTGCCTTTCGGGGCCACTCTGGTTCGGGACGGAATTAACTTCTCTGTCTTCTCGCGTCACGCCACATCGGTGGTGCTGGCGCTTTTCGATCCGGACCAAAACGACCCATTCAAAGAGATCATCCTCGACCGGCGCTTTAATCGCACAGGCGATATCTGGCACGCCGTCGTGCGGGGGCTGGACCCAGGTGTCCGCTACGGTTACCGGATGGATCGTAGACCAAACGAGAATCCACTGGTGCACCGTTTCGATCCTAACGTTCTGCTGCTGGATCCTTGCTCCAGGGCCATCTCCAGCAATCATCGCCGCAGCACCGTGCTCGACGGCGAGTTTGATTGGGGTGCCGACCAGCCGCTAAACATCGCTCTTTCTGAAACCGTCATCTATGAAATGCACGTGCGCGGATTCACCCGCGATCCTTCGGCAGGCGTCAAGAAGCCCGGCACCTTCGACGGCCTGATCGAAAAAATTCCCTACCTGAAGCACCTCGGGATCACCGCCGTGGAACTGCTCCCGGTGCATGACTTCGAGGAGCTTGATAGCGATCGCGTGAACCCGCTTACCGGTGAGCGGCTCGTTAATTACTGGGGTTATCAGCCCATCAACTTCTTCACGCCCAATGCAGGCTATTCGTCCCGCCAGGGAGATGGCGACCCCATCCGGGAGTTTAAGCACCTGGTCAAGAGCTTGCATGAAGCGTCCATTGAGGTGATTCTCGACGTGGTTTTCAACCACACCGCCGAGGGCACCGAGCGCGGTCGAACTATCTCCTTCCGCGGCATCGATAACGCGGTCTACTATCTGATTGATCCGCGCACCGGCGAGTACAGGAACTATTCGGGCTGCGGCAATACGCTCAATTGCAACAACCCGGTGGTTCGGGACATGATTGTCGAGTGCCTGCGCTACTGGGTGATGGAGATGCATGTGGATGGATTCCGCTTCGACCTTGCATCCATCCTCGGTAGAGGTCAGGATGGCGCGGTGCTCGAGAATCCGCCCTTGCTGGAATCGCTGGCGCACGACCCCGTGTTGGCCAACACGAAACTGATCGCCGAGGCCTGGGACGCAGCGGGCCTATATCAGGTCGGGACCTTTCCCGCTTGGAGCCGATGGGCCGAGTGGAACGGGCAATTTCGAGACGATGTGCGCCGCTTCGTACGCGGAGAGCCTGGAATGGTATCTGCGCTCGCAACGCGGCTGATGGGCAGTCCAGACCTCTATCAGACCAGCAAACGCGAGCCTTATCACAGCATCAATTTCGTAACTTGCCACGACGGGTTTACGCTCGCCGACCTGGTCTCCTACGATCAAAAACACAACGAGATGAACGGCGAGGAAAGCGCCGACGGCACGAATGAAAACTTGAGTTGGAACTGCGGAGCGGAAGGCCGGTCGGTCTCCGAGGAAATCTGGCGCGTGAGACGGCGTCAGATCCGAAACTTTGCCGCCATTCTCCTCATGGCCGACGGAGTGCCGATGATCCTCGCAGGTGACGAGATTGGGCGCACCCAGCGCGGCAACAACAACGCTTATTGCCAGGACAACGAGATCAGTTGGGTGGATTGGTATCTGGATAAGCAAGATGCGGGATTGCACCGTTTCTTCCGGCTGATGATCCAGTTCAGGCGGCACCATCCTCTGCTTCGCTCCACCAGCTATGCATCCCTGGTCGGGGAAGGGGATCGGCGGGTCGAGTGGAATGGCACGAAACTTGGCTTGCCGGACTGGTCGTATGAATCCAGGTCTCTGGCCTTGCATCTTTCCGGACTGTCGGAAAAGGGCACGGAGGACCATATTCTTTTCATCGCCAACGCGCATTGGGAGCCGCACGAGTTCGAGTTGCCGTACACGGGCTTCGATTGGCTTCGCTTCGTGGATACCAGTTTCAATTCACCTGACGATATTACGGAAATCGGCGAGGAACAGCCGCTCGCGTCCGAGAGTGCGTATAGCGTAGGCGCCAGGTCTTCAGTCGTATTGATCGGCCGCAATCATTAGCGGTGCTTACGCGTCACTTCGCAAGCCCGCCTGGTCCATGTCCCGTCCGAAATACCAGAGCGAGGCGGCGAACAATGCCACACAGGGCAGCAGCACCCACGCATTCGTGCGGGCCACCAACGTCCCCGCGCTGAACATCAGGAACGCTTGCAACAGTCCCGACGTGAGTGGCGCTCCTCCCGTGAATCGCCAGTGGGTCTGCGGCACGCGATACCTCACCGACGAATGATGCCCCACTGTCAGAGCCATCAAACCTGCGGCCAGGCCCGCAAGCAGATGAAGCGGCGCAACCAGAATCAGCAGAACGGTTAAAAACGCCACGTCCTTCGCAAGCAAGATCTGCCAGCCTCGGATCGGAAATAAAAGGTAGCGCGTGAAGCCCGACGCGGTATCCAGCCCGAACAAACAGAGCGCATACGTGCTCAACGTGAGCGCGACCAGCATGGACAAGATCATAAAGGCATCCGGCTCCGGCCTCGAGCTCAAAAATCGATACGCGGTTGCGGATAGGGTGAGCACCAAACCCGCGTAGGGATCGAGTATGCTCAGCAGTTCCCGCGCATTTTTCCGAACGAGTCCTCCAATGGATCCTCCGAAATCCGGGACGTGCGACAGAATATTGAGACGCGGGGCCCTGGCCGGGACCCAGGTAAACAAGCTGCCCAATGCGTAGAACAGCGCCGATATGCCAACGAATGTCGCCGCGAATTGGAAGCTCTTTGTCCAAACGATCAGGCCCACAGTGATCCAAGCTACCGGACTAAACCACACGCTCGCCAGACGGAGCGCGAATGCAATTCGAGGTGTCAAGGGCCACTGTTGCAGGCGCTCGGACGGAATGCTTCGCAACGGATCGCTGCTAAACGGAAACAGGAGCAACAGGCCCAGCAGCACTTGCAGAAAGCCGCCACTCTGCCCTAAAAGGAGGAAGACGAACAGGAAGAAGTTGTTCCCCGCCAGCGATCCCAGTTTTTGCAGATCCCGATAAGTCACGCGCCCGAGCGCGCTCAGGATAGAGAGCAGCCCAGCCAGGGCAGATCCTCCTCAATGGGTGGTTCAACCAGATCGAAGTACACGTCTTCCAGCGACTTGGGCAGTTCGTCCGGGCGGGAGTTCCAGACCGCGCGGCCATCTCGAATCATCACGATTTGAGTCGCAAGCCTCTCGACAATTGTAAGGATATGCGAAGTGAGGAAGACCGTAACACCGCGCGCGGCAACTGTGGTCAACAGCCCGCGCAGGGTTTTCGACGTCACCGGATCGATGCCTTCAAACGGCTCGTCCAGGAACAGCACGCGCGGATTATGGAGAAGCGCCATCGCCAGGGCGGTCTTTTTCCGCATGCCGTAGGAGCAATGCTCTATGAAAGTAGTGCGTCCGTTTTCAAGGGCCAGCGCACGCAGCAGTTGATCGGTTCGGGCGCGAGTCTCGCCGCGGCTCAAACCATAGATTGGACCCGAGAGGTACAGATGTTCTTCAACAGTGAGCGCGTCGAACAGGCCCAGGTTTTCGGGCAGCACCCCTATGATGCGCTTCACGGCGAGCGGCTCCGATGCAACGTTTAGTCCCGCCACTACGGCCTCTCCGGATGTGGGTTTCAGCAGTCCGGTGAGCATCTTGACGGTGGTCGACTTCCCGGCCCCATTCGGACCCAGGAAGGCGCATATGGCGCCGGTTTCCACTTCCAGCGACAGACGATCCACCGCCGCGCGTTCGCCGAAGCGCTTGGTCAGGTCGAGGCAGGATATCAGAGAAGACTGTTCTCCCTGAGCGCGATGTCGAGGTCCGCGTTGCTTGGATTCGTCATGATGATGCCCCCAATATCGATGGTGGGCTTCTGTTCTTTTCCGTCGTTCTGGTGGCGGACCCAGGCGGCCGCTTTCTCGTCGTCGTCCAAATTGAGGTACTCGTACTTTACGCCAAGTTCATCCAGATGGCTCAAGGTTTGCTGAGTTTCCTCGCACCAATCCGTGCCATAAATTTTAACAGCCGTCATGACCAGTAGACTCGGGTTGCGGCAAGCGGTGACAAAGAGTTTTAGGGGAACATCCTGAGGCCCGCCTGCTTGGCGGCCTCTTGCAATTTGGCGTCAGGCTGCCGCAAGCGCTTCTACTTCTCGCCTACTAGAGCCCGCCCCGACGGAACCAAAATTGTGTGGCCTTCGAGACTAACCAGAACGCCATCGGCATATTCGCTTGCCTCATCCGGAAAGCACCAAGCAATCGCCGTCGACGCGTCCACTACTACGCCCCTCAAACCCTACGCCCCTCCTTGACCATTTGGCTGACGCTCATATCGCCGGGCTTCAACCGTTTACGCAAATCGCGCATGCCTTCTACAATCTCTTTGTGAGACAGTCTTCTTTCGGCCTCTGCAACCGGTACGAGCACGGCTGCGGGAACCCCATGCCGCGTAATCGTGATTTTCTCGCCTTGGGCCACCCGGTCGAGCAGTGCCGCCAAGTGAGTCTTAGCCTCGAACGATCCGATAGTCTGCATTTCAATCTCCGTCAAACCAGTTGACGCTAGTTTGAATCCTATCGGCCCTTGCCGATCAAATCCACGATAGCAGCGGTGAACGCCGTCACGAAGGGCTTGCCCTGCTGGAGCAGATTCTCGGTCGTCATATAGTCAACCTGAATATCAGGCCGAACTCCCACGTTTTCGATTCTGTCAGTGACGGGATACTCGGCGGTAGCGATCGACTTGGGGCGAAGCTGCAGGCCTAGCGTCATCCCCGTAGACCCTTGCGAATACGCGCCCGCATCCAAGGTAGTGTTGGTCCCGCCAGCTCCGTTCGTTCGCCAGCCAAACAGCGGGCCTCGCCCTGCGTCCTGGAACATCGCGGGAACCGAATCGGCCGTCGACGTGGAGAACTCGTCAATCAGCATCATCACCGGTTTTGAATACGTCACGCTTGCCGGATTGAGAGTAAAACTCGGTCCGCAAATCGGAAGCGGACCGGTAAGACCGCGATTCTCTTGATAGGCGGAGTTTAGTTCATCATAGAAAGCTTGATACGTATCGACAACCCACTGGGGAGCACCTACTCGCTTGGCTGACTCAAGGGCTGCGTAAAATCCTGCGACTCGCGAATAATAGGCTCTCAGGCCATACCCGATTGGTCGAAATGGAGCGGTCGCCAGCCGCGTCATAATGTTCTCTCCGAAACATAGGAAGCCGCCTGTGTTCCGCATCTCATCTACCACCAGCCCGTCCGTGTTCTTCTGAAAATAGGCGATCTCATCGTCGAACTGCTGCTGCACCGATGTTGCGAGTGACCCATAGTTCGGAATGCGAATGTAGCCGATCTTAAACCCGCCCGCCGTGTAGGTGCCGGAGTAGAAAAAATCAGTGCTCCGGAGTCCTAGTCTTTGCACGAAGCCGTCCGGCAAAGCGAAAATCGGAGTCCGCGAGCCATATCCGTTCAGCCCAGAGTCGTTGGCGACTCCTGAGTATTGAACATCTACCAGCGCCTGCATGTAGTCCGGGATCGGATCGTCAACAATTGGAGCGTCGGCCTGACGGCGACCGGCGACCGATCCCGCTGGATTCGGAACGACCCCGGTAGCAAGCGGCGTTCCCGTCTTCGACCAAGGAATATCGTAAGTCTGCAAGTTCCCGTTTTGCGAACGGATCACTACAGTTGCGGAATCGCCCACGTCAACCGCATGAGGCATGAAACTCTGAGGCCTGATGGTAATTCGGGCGGCGGTGAGGCGGCGCGTGCTGCGCGGATTTCCTTGCCGTCCATACTTGGCGAAATCGGTGAGCAGTTGTTCTACAGGCTTCCCGTCAAGCGAAACAAATTCGTCCCCAATTTGAATCGGATACTTGGAAAGCGGCAGCGTCGTTCGATTGATAGAATCCACCAGCAGTTTGCCATCGTAAAGATCGGTGGTAAAGCCCAGGCGCGCTACAAAGTCGGAAGGCAAAGTATACGCATCGTGGGTGTCGTTCAGGCTCGCGACATATTCTACGCACAACTCATAAAAATCCAAGTCGTTCGTTGTCTGGGACACGCGGGTAAGCCAAGCGGTGCTATCGAGCGCGTCGAAGCCAAACAACTGCTCTTTCCACTCATAGGGCGCGTAGAACTTGTCGTAGAGACCAACCAGATTTTGGAAGTCGGCGAGTTTCTGTTCGGGTTTCAGTTGAGCAAGGCAGGAGCCCGGCAAGATGCAAAACAATGTTGCGAATAAGAGGGGTTTCATGGTTGGCTCCTTACTTGTTCTTCGAAATCCAGTCCACCATTGCAGATGTGAACGCATCCACGAAGGGACGCCCGCCATTTAGCAGATTGTCTTTCGTCATATAATCCACCACGATTTCGGGCCGCACTCCGATGTTCTCCACATAAGGGGCCGTCGGGTAATCGGATGTGACGATTGGATTTTTCCGATTCATCAGCGACTCCGTCATGGTCGTGGCACTTTCGACGAAGGATCCAACCTGAAACTGAACGACGTTGCCCCCCGCTCCCATGGTCCGCATGCCGAAGAGAATGCCGCGCTGATCATCTTGAATGGTGGCTGGAAAGGCATCTCCGCCCGAGGCTGAAAATTCATCTACCAGAACCATCAACGGCTTGGAATAGGCAAGTACATTTCCGTTCTGGTCCGTGAAAGGATCAATGTCGATGCCCGTGTAAGAGAGCGGGAGAGGACCGGTTCGCCCGCGGTTCTCCTTGTTGGCGGTGCTAAGCGCATCCAGTATCACTTGAAGCTGATCGATGATGTATTGCGGCGCGCCTTGAGCCTTGGCGCTGGTCAATGAAGAAGAAATGCTCGCGACCCAATCTGGCGTCGCCCGGATCTCAAAAGCAATCGAGCGGAAGCGATGCGGAATCAGCAACTGCGCGATCTGGTTCACATAGAGAACAGACCCGCCCGGGTTGCGCATTTCGTCGACAATCAGTCCATCCGTATTCGTCTGGAAATACTGCATCTCTGCGGCGAACTGGTTCAGGGCCGTTATGGAATCGGAGGGACTGTAGTCCGAAATGCGAATAAATCCGATATTGTATCCGCCCGCCTGAAAGGTTCCCGATACGAAGAAATCCGTCAATCGACTGCCGAGCCGCAGCTTAAATCCAGTCGGCAGATTGAATATGGGTCCCCGGCCTCCGAAGTTCAAGACGGTCTGAGGGTCTGCGATGCGGCAATTCTGAAGACGCCGGAGCGGGGCCATATAATCTACGTCGCCCGATAGCACGTTGACCGGCGTTTCGGTCGAAGGTTGCGGGACCGCTTTTGGGTTGGGAACAGGTCCAACGATGCGCATCGGGAGCCCTGTTTTCAACCAAGGAATCGTGTACGTTTTCTGGCTGCCATCCTGCCCTTGAATCACCACCGAAGCAGAATCGCCGATGTCCACGGCATGCGGCATGCGGCTCTGTGGGCGGCTCGCGATGCGACCTGCGGCGTTTCTCCGCGTGCTCCGCGTGTTGGCGAATACTGAATATTTCGAGAAATCCTGGATCAGAGTTTCCGCGCTCTTCCCATCCACGGACACGACCTCGTCGCCAATCTGAAACGGGAAATCCGTCAGAGGCAAGCGGCTTCTGGTAATCGAATCCACCAGCACCTTCCCGTCATAAATATCGACGGAGAATCCTAAGGAAGCAAAGAACGTAGAGGGGAGATTGAAGTTATCATGCGCGTCATTCAGATGCGCCACATAGTCCACCATCACCTCGTAGAAATCGAGATCGTTCGTGGTTGCGGCGAGCCTCTCGAGCCAAGGTTTGGTATTCAGCAGGTCGAAACCCTGCGACTCCCGCTTCCACTCGTAAGGACCGTAGTTCTTGTCGAACAGGCCGACAAGTTGCTTGAAGTCCGAAGTCTTTTGCTCCATCGTCAGTTGCGCAAGGCCCGGCGTGGCAATAACAGTAAACAGGAAAATCCCGATCAATCGCATAAGCGTCTCCTCAAATATCTAGAGCGAACAATATTATAAACGTTTGCGGTAGCATCGAAGCTATGATTCTTCGCCGAAACCTGCTCGGCGCGGCTGCGGGCGCGGTGCTTGCCTCGCGGTCCGATGCCCGCGATCGCGATTTTCGCAACCTGTCCAAGGAAGACCTCCCAACGCCGTGCATGGTCGTGGATTTGCCGGCGTTCGAAAAGAATCTTCAAACCATGGCAACGCACTGCAAGGCCACAGGCGTGCACTTGAGAGGGCATGTCAAGATTCACAAGAGCCCCGAGATCGCTCGCAGGCAACTCGCCCTCGGTGCCATTGGTGTGACTTGCGCTACCGTCGCGGAGTGCGAACTCATGTCGCATTCAGGCGTGCGCGGAGTATTGCTCACACGTCAGCCCACCAGCAAAAATAACATCAGCAGGGCCGTCGCACTGGCGAGACGCGATCCAACCTTCGGCACCGTTCTGGATGATCCGCTGGTGGCCGACTGGATTCAAGAGGCTGCCGCGGCGCAAGGCGTGAAAGTGCGAACCGCGGTCGACGTCTACGCGGGATTGACCCGCCACGGCATCGAACCGGGCCATCCCGCGCTAGATTTGGCGAAAAAGGTGGACAGTTCCCGCAATCTTAAATTGATCGGCTTCATGGGGTACTCCGGCAATGCCGCGCACACCCACGGCTGGAATGCGCGCAAGGACAAATCGATCAGCGATTTGGCAGGGCTGCTGGAAACAGTCGCTCTGGCGCGCAAGGCGGGCCTGCCGGTCGAGATCGTAACGGGCGGAAGCACCGGCACGTATAACATCGATTCCGAACCCAACCGACTTACTGAGTTAGAGGCAGGATCTTACGTGTTCATGGACACGGGTTACCGGACTATCGGCGGCAAGAGCTCCGACGCGGTGTATCAAGATTTTGAACCGTCGCTGACTGTCATGACTACGGTGATTAGCAAGCGCCATCCCCGCCAGTGCACGATCGACGCCGGCAACAAAGCGCTCTTAAAGCCTACCGACGAGGTGAAGGGCCGACCTGAAGTGAAGGTTCAGAATCAAGGTGCCGAGTATGGAATTCTGGCATGGTCCGATACGGATCGGGAGTTCAAGCTGGGCGAGCGCGTGGAGCTGTATCCATCGAACCTCGACATGAGCACGAACGTGTACGACCGCTACTATGTGGCACGCGGCGAGCAAATCGTGGATGTATGGCCGATTATGGGTCGAGCAGGCGCGGCCCAACGATAGCTACGATGACATGCGCCGTTTGCGCAATTCGTCGACGCTGACCGCTAGAATAATCACCGCTCCGATAATGACCTGCTGCCAGTAAGGGTTGGTGCCGAGCAGGTCGCTCCCGTTGGACAACAGCCCCATGATGAACGCGCCCACCAGGGTCCCGAGCACGCTGCCCTCCCCGCCCCGCAAGCTTCCGCCGCCGATGACCACCGCTGCGATGGCTTGCAGTTCATAACCTTGGCCTCCCGTTGGCTGGCCAGTCATAAGGCGCGACGCTTCGATCATGCCCGCTAGTCCGGTGAGCAATCCGGCGATGGAATAGACCGCAATCGTGTCGAACCTCACGGGAACACCGGCGTAAAAAGCCGCGTCTGGATTGCTCCCGATCGAAAACGCGTAGCGTCCCAAGCGCGTGTGTTCGAGCAGAATGTGCATCAGCACCGCGCAGAACAACAGTATCCAGAGCACGAAGGGAACCCCGAGCAGCGTGCCTTCTCCGAGATAAGAGAACGACGGCGGAATATCGTGCACGGGAAGCCCGTTTGAAAAGATCAGCGCGAGCCCGCGAAAGATTCCCATGGTTCCCAGCGTGACGATGAAGGGATTGATGCGCAGGGAAGTGATCATCAGTCCGTTAGCGAAGCCGCAGGCGGTTCCGATCAGCAGGCCCACAGCTATGCCGGCAGGAATTCCCCACTTTTTTTCCATCGCGGTGGCTCCGATCAAGCCGCCCAGCGCGAGAATGGAGCCGACGGATAAATCGATTCCGCCCGAGATGATAATGAGCGTCATCCCGAGGGCCATGATGTTGATCACGGCGGTCTGCCGGACTACACTCGACAGATTGGTAGAAGTCAGGAAGTTGGGAGATGCGATCGCGAGAATTATGAAAAGGGCGATAAGGGTAAAAAACGGCAGGAGCCGCTGAATCATTCCGCGCGCTCCTCGGTTGTGGTCATATCGAATGCAGCATATCGCATGATTTGCTCCTGTGTAGTGTGCCCCGGCAGTTCACCCGTAAGGCGGCCCTGACGCATGACGAGAATGCGGTCGGCCACTTGCAGCAGTTCGGACATTTCGGAGCTGACCATGAGAATCGCCGCACCGCCGCGCACCAGGGAGTCCATCACTTCGAAAACCTCAACCTTGGCGCCGACGTCGATCCCCCGCGTGGGTTCGTCGAATAGAAAGACGCGCGCGCCGCGAACCAGCCATTTCGCGATCACCACTTTCTGTTGATTGCCGCCGCTCAGCCTGCCTGCTCGCTGCTTGGGCGAATCCGCCTTGATGCGGAGTTTTTTGGTGTACTCGCCCGCGATTGATCTCTCGGTGGAGAGACGAAGGAAGCCAAATCTACTGACACGCGGGAGGCTGGCCATGGTGAGGTTGTATGCAATGGGGAGCGCGGTGGCGAGTCCGGTTTTCTGCCGGTCTTCCGGGATCAGAGCTACGCCAGCACGGACGGCCTCGCGTGGCGATCTGACTTTCACTTGCTTGCCTTCGATCCAGATCTGTCCGCTATCAATTGGGTCAACGCCAAAAATGGCGCGGCACAACTCGGTGCGGCCGGCGCCGACGAGTCCAGCCATGCCGACAATCTCGCCGGAGCGGAGCGTGAAGCTGATGTCATGCAAGGCAGGCGCGCGGGTCACGTTATGGACGCGCAGCAGTTCTTCGCCGGGCGGAAGAGGGTCGCGCTGGTAGATAGCGGTCACCTCGCGGCCGACCATGTGATGGATCAGTTGCTGGGTCGTAAGATCGCCCAACGGTCCCGAATGCACCGTCTGGCCATCGCGCAGCACCGTCACGCGGTCGCCGATAACGCGCAGTTCCTCCAGTCGGTGGGTGATATAGATCACGCCGATGCCGCGCGCACACAGGGCCTTCACGATGCGGAAGACCTCCTTCGTCTCGGCTTCGGAGAGCGATGAGGTGGGCTCGTCGAAGATAAGCAGGCTGGACCCCTGCTGAATCGCGCGGCAGATTTCCACCAGTTGCTTGCCAGCAGGACTCAGCTTTTCCACGCGCCAGTGGGCTTGGAGGGGAAAGCGGTGCTCCTCGATCAGCTTGGCCGCTTCCCGCACCATCTTGCTGCGATTCACCCAGCCGAGCGGAAGGCGTTCTTCCCTGCCGAGAAAAATGTTTTCAGCGACAGAAAGATGGGGTGCCAAAAGAGATTCCTGATGCACCATCGCAATGCCATTGCGGGCAGCCTCGGACGGGTTGCGAAAGCGGGCGGGTTGGCCTTTCCAGAGCATCTCGCCGCCGTCTGCCATCTGCATTCCGGCCACAATTTTCATGAGCGTGGACTTGCCGGCCCCGTTCTCGCCCATCAGCAAATGGACCTCTCCGGCGTTCACCCCGAGGTTGCCGTCGCGAAGAGCGACGACACCGCCGAAGCGTTTTTGAATGCCCTTCAGTTGAAGCAACATGGTCGCTGGAGGAATTCTCAAGTATGCCACGGCGCGTGTTAGACTAACGACTGGTTCTGCTGATTGGGACCGATTCGGCGGGCGCGTAGCTCAACTGGCAGAGCAAGTGACTCTTAATCACTAGGTTGTAGGTTCGAGACCTACCGCGCTCACCAATAAAAATAGTTACTAGAAGAGCCACTGAATAAAGTCGGGTCGCTCTGGAAGTCCATCTCATCGACGGCACCTACGAGTTGTTTCGCCACTACTTCGCACTGCCGTCCGCGCGTGATAAGGACGGTTGCGAGGTCGCGGCGGTTCGAGGCGTACTCGCATCGGTTCTAGGTATGCTTCGGGCGGGCGCCACCCACGTCGCCGTCGCAACCGATCACGTCATTGAGTCGTTCCGCAATGAACTGTGGCCAGGCTACAAGACGGGAGCAGGCATAGAATCCGATCTACTAGCCCAATTCCAGCTGCTCGAAGATACACTCTCGGCGGCCGGAATAGTCGTCTGGCCGATGGTGGAGTTCGAGGCAGACGACGCCCTCGCTGCAGCGTCGGTGAAGGCGAATGATGACTCCCGGGTGGATCGCGTAATCATCTGCACGCCGGACAAGGACCTCGCCCAATGCGTTCGCGGCACGCGCGTTGTCCAATTGAATAGGCGCACGCGCGTCACCTTCGACGAGGCTGGCGTCATTAAGAAATTCGGGGTCCCGCCAACGTCGATCCCGGACTACCTCGCCTTGGTAGGGGATGCTGCAGATGGCTATCCGGGACTGCCAGGCTGGGGGGCGAAGTCGTCAGCTGCCGTTCTCTCGAAGTTCGCCCACTTCGAATCGATCCCCGCAGACTGGCGCGAGTGGAGTGTCAATGTAACCAACGCGCGTGCCCTGGCACAGACGCTCGCGCGCGAACGACACCGGGCGCTGTTGTTCCGAACCCTTGCCACGCTGCAAACTGACATCGAACTCTTCGACGATGTAGACCAACTGCGTTGGAACGGTCCTACGCCCGCCTTTGCCGCTTTCGGGGAGCGATTCGACTCGGCGATAACGGCTAAAACCAGCGATTCACCTGAAAAGACTGCGTCACCGGGGTAGCAGCGCCGTACACGCCATCGCCCGCCTGGGTGGCTTGAATGGCGCACGTGCCCATGCTCATCACATACACCGTATTGCTGAATAGGAAGCAGTTCGACGGAGTCAGCGATGCAAACGTCACCGGTAAACCCGATGAAGCCGTCGCGTTCACCTGAAACGAGGATGGGTAGAGAGGCCGGTCAGGCAGCGGGTTGAACGTGATGGTCTGACTGGGCTGGCTAGCCTGAGTCACCTGAAAGCTCTGAGTCACAGAGGGCGCGGCTGTATAGTTAGCGTTGCCGGTCTGCGAGGCCTGGATTCCGCATTGGCCTGCCGCGACGAGCGATACCGTACTCCCGGAGACGGTGCACACCTGGCTGGTGTTAGAAGAGAAGCTGACCGGCAAGCCCGAAGAGGCGCTGGCACTGATCGCGAACGGCGCGCTTCCAATCGGCTTATTTGCGAGCGCGCTAAACGAAATAGTCTGGCTGCCTTGCGTCACTTGGAAAGTTTGAGTTACCGCAGGGGCGGGAGGAACCGTGCCGTTGCCGGGCTGAGTTGCCTGAATCCCGCATTGACCAACCGATACGAGAGTGACTGTGCTCCCCGAAATCGTGCAAACCGATGGGGTCATCGATGCGAAGCTCACAGGAAGGCCTGACGATGCCGTAGCGCTGATCGCAAATGGAGCTGTTCCAAATGGCCTACTCGGCAGGGCCGCAAAATTAATGGTCTGACCCGCAGAAGAAGTCACCTGAAACGTCTGAGTCACCGAGGGCGCAGCCGTATAACTACCGTTCCCTGGCTGAGAGGCCGTGATCGAGCATTGGCCCGTGAACACCAGCGACACAGTATTGCCAGAGACGCTGCAGACCCCAGGGCTGTTCGATGCAAAGCTGACTGGCAGCCCCGATGAGGCCGTCGCACTGATGGCGAAGGGCGGAGTCCCTAGCGTTTGATTGGGCAGCGGGTTAAAAGTAATCGTCTGAGCGCCCGACGTCACCTGGAAGCTTTGCGTCACCGAGGGAGCCGCCGTATAACTGGCGTTGCCCGCCTGGGCGGCCATTATCGAGCATTGTCCGGCCGCCGCCAGAGTTACAGTAGTGCCCGAGACCGTGCAAACCGCGGGAGTGATCGAAGCGAAGCTGACTGGAAGTCCCGAGGAGGCTGTGGCGGAAACAGTAAACGGAGCGCTGCCGAGCGCTCTATTTGAAAGCGCAGAAAATGTAATCGTCTGGCTTTGCTGAGAGCCGGAGATGGTCAACGTCAGCGTGGAGGCATGTTGAATCACCCCGGCACTCGCCGTCACCGAGGCAGAGTAAACCCCGGGGACCACCCCGGAGCCTACGATCAAATAAAGCGTTGTCGAGGAACCGGCTCCTCCAGTTACTGGAGTGAAGCCGCCAGTCACACCCGCCGGCAGACCCGAAACCCCGAACGTCAAGTAAGGAGGGAAGCCTCCGATCGATTGGGTGGTAACGGTCACGTAGCCAGTTTGGCCTGGCGCGATGGTGACCGAGCCGGCTTTAACGGAGAAACCTTGGCTCTGGGTGACGCACGCGTTATCTACATTGCTCCATTCCCTTTGCACCGTCCAGCCCAGCAGCGTTCCCTGAGATGCGTTGCAGATATCGCCGATCTCTCCATTGGTTACGTCGTACCAAGCCAGAGGGGGTGCGTAATCCTGAGCGAAGCCGACTTCAGGATCGGTGATGGTTTCGGCAAGCTCATGGGACAAAACCGAAGTCACGTTATTTAGCAGAGTCGAACCGCCGCAGCCCGCATTGCATCCCGAGCCCGGTCCTTGATCGGGCAACACGGCGTATAGGATGTCTTTTCCATTTGCCCCTGCCGATGTGCCATGGTAGGCGCAAAATCCGCCAGAAACACACGAAGACGTTCCCCCTTGCGTGACTTTGATGCCGGGCGGAAACAGGATCGAGTAGATGGTGTTGCCGTCGTTGGGCGGCAGCTTTCCAGCCGCGATCCACTTGGCGATTTGGCTTTGGATCGCGGAATCGTCGATGGTTGTGGCGGAGGTATCCGGGGTAAGGACTCTCGAACCCCAAAACGTTCCAGGCTCGATATGTGTCAGCGGTCCGGAGCCACCGGTGTATTGGGCCATCGTGCTAGTCCACTCTGCGGAGCAGGCTACCTGGTTCACGAAGGCATCGAGCTGGACCCCGTAGGAACCCACGTTGGGCCCCCACGAAACGTTCACGAACACCGGATGCTGAACGATGGGACCGCCATAGTATGTCAAATGCGCGGTGGCGGCCGCATTCTGCACAGGCGCTGCTGCTTGCACGCCCGAGGCTGAGCTTGTTGACTGTTTCCACATCACGCCGTGTTGCAGTGGACCAGCGGCTACGCTGGTATTCAAATTCTGTCCAAACGCGACAGCGCCGCATAAGAGGACCACGGCGCCTGCCTTGGTTGGGAAGGCAGCCCGCAGGCTGATATTCATCGGAAAAACTCCAGGGTGGATTCAAAAGTATCGTAGCATACGGAATTGAAACGGCTCGTCTCCCAAAGAACGACCCGCACGGCTATCATGGAAGAAGCAGTTCTCTTATTCTTCAATGGCTGACATTCTGAAACCTGCACGCGCTTTCCGTCTCGCGATTTTGTTTGCTGTTGCGGCAAGTCTTCCCGCAGCCCAACCCGACCCCGCCGAGCAATTTGAACTAAAGATCCGCCCGATTCTCGCCAATCGCTGCTACGTATGCCATGCCGAGACAGCCCTCGGCGGACTGGCGCTCAACACGCGAGCGGCCATGCTGAAGGGAGGCGCTTCGGGTCCGGCTCTGGTGCCCGGCAACCCCGACGACAGCTTGCTGATCCAGGCGGTCCGGCAGACCAGCGACAAGCTTAAAATGCCGATGGGCCAGCCCAAACTCCCCGACGGCGAAATCGAACTCCTCTCCACCTGGGTAAAAGAGGGAGCCGTGTGGCCGGAGACTCCGAAAACGGCCATCGCGCCGGCTTCCAAGGGCAAGTACGTGATCACGCCGGAGCAGCGAGCCTTTTGGGCCTTTCAGCCGGTCGTCAAACCCGCCCTGCCGTCCGTTCGCAACCAGGCCTGGGCCAAGTCGCCGATCGACAAATTCATCCTGGAAAAGCTGGAGAGCAAGAATCTCCAACCCAATCCGGCGGCCAGTAAACGCGATCTGATTCGCAGGGCGTTTTTCGACCTGACTGGCTTGCCGCCAACGTACGCCGAAACTGATGCGTTTGTGAAAGACGACGCTCCCGATGCTTATGCCAAAATCGTTGACCGGCTGCTCGCGTCGCCGCACTACGGGGAACGTTGGGCTCGCTACTGGCTGGATGTCGCGCGCTACGCCGACGACCGCCTAGACAGCGACGTGGAACTTCCCTATCCCAACTCATTCCGCTACCGCGATTGGGTGATTCAGGCCTTCAATCAAGATATGCCGTACGACACGTTCGTAAAGGCTCAGATTGCAGGCGACTCGCTGGGAGGCGGCAAGGATAAGTCTCTTGCGATCGGATTGGGATTTTATGGCTTAAGCCCCGAGTTGACGGATGATCGGGTAGATGCCACGACCCGCGGGTTCCTGGCTCTAACCGCAGCGTGCGCCCAGTGCCACAACCATAAATTCGATCCGATTCCGACCAAAGACTACTACGCCATCCAGGGCGTATTCAGCAGCACCAAACGATCCGAGTTCGAGTTGGCGCCCGCCGATGAAGTCAAGCGCTATAAGGATCAAGCTAAGAAGATCGACGAGGTAAAACTTCGCATCGAGCAGTTCCTGCATAACCAAGCCACGGAGATGTCGGAAGTGCTGGCGTCGGAATCGCCGCGTTATATCCGGGCCGCACGCAAGGTGCTGGGGCCGCAAGCGCTCGATTTGGCGCAGGTGGCGAAAGAGGATCGGCTCGACCTGGAAACCCTGAATCACTGGGTGAAATATCTCAAGACCGGTCCGCTGGACAATAAGTATCTGCATGGCTGGCGCGATGAATCCTTCGACACCACGCGCTTCCGCGAAGAGGCTTTAGCTGTTCTCAAAGAGCGCAAGAAGGTGGACGAAGAGAACACTGCGCGCTTGGCAATCGCGAAGAGCCAGAAAAAGAAAGGCGAGTATTTTCCAGTGGCTCTTCCGCCAGATCGGTTCTACTTGTGGCGCGATCTCTTCTTCAGCGATTTCTACGGCAAGGAGTTCAAGCAGGAAGAGGACGGCATCCTGTATTACGGCCCGAATCGCGGGTATTTGACGTCAGATGGCACCATCGAACGCCTCCTGCAAGGCCCCTGGAAGGGCTACCTCGAGAACATGCGCGCCGAGCTGAAAGAGTTGCAAGCCGCCCTGCCGCCGCAGTACGCCTTCGCTCACGCCATCAAAGACTTGGATCAGCCCAAGAACGAGCGGATTCAGATCGGCGGGCAGCCTGAGAATTTGGGTGAAGAAGCTCCGCGAGCGTTTCTCTCCATTTTGTCCCCGGACGATCCAAAGCCTTTTGTAGACGGGAGCGGCCGCCGGGAGCTGGCCGAATCCATCGCGGACCCCAAGAATCCGCTCACCGCGCGCGTGATGGTGAACCGGATCTGGCAGCATCACTTTGGCGACGGGCTGGTTCGCACGGTAAGCAATTTCGGGCGCATGGGAGAGAAGCCCAGCCATCCTGAATTGCTCGATTATCTGGCCGCCCAATTCGTCGAGAACGGCTGGTCGATGAAGAAGCTGCATCGCGAGATTATGCTCTCGGCCACGTACCAAGCGAGCTCGGATTTCACGAAGCAGAACTATGACGTGGACCCGGATAATCGTCTTCTGTGGCGTGCAAATCGTCAAAGGCTGGATGCCGAGGCGATGCGCGATTCGCTGCTGGCTGTCACCGGCGAGCTCGACGTCCAAGGCGGCGGCTCGCCAGTCCCGCTGGCCGACGCGCAGGATCATCGCCGTTCAGTTTATGGATTTATCAGTCGGCGCAAGCTGGACGGAACGCTTTCTCTATTCGATTTTCCGAATCCGAACTTGACCGCTGAGAAGCGTATCTCCACGGCAACACCGCTCCAGCAGCTGTTCTTTCTGAACAGCGAATTCTTGGAAGCGCGGGCCAAGGCGCTCGTGAGCCGCCTGGGCAACACCTCTTCGGTGGGCGACCGCGTGCGGCAGGCGTACAAGTTGGTTTTTGCACGGGATGCCACGCCGGACGAGGTTCGGATCGGATCTGAATATGTATCGGGCAAAGACGGCGGGTGGCTGCCGTACGCCCAAGTCTTGCTTGGTTCGAACGAACTGCTGTTTGTGAATTAGAGGATTTATTGTGATGACTCGAAGGGAAGCGCTGAAGAAGACCGGGGCCGGTTTTGGAATGGTCGGGCTGGCCAACATGATCGCCGAACATGTGCAAGCAGGGTCGATTGGCGCGAGCGGCGAAGCCTCTCTCGAACCCAAGAAGCCGCACTTCGCGCCGAAAGCGAAGCAGGTGATTTTCCTGTTTCTGAATGGCGGCCCCTCCCAAGTGGATACGTTCGATCCCAAGCCGATGCTGGACAAGTATCACGGGCAGACGATGCCTGGCGATCACCCCAAAGCCAAAGAGGAGCGCGGCACTTTGATGCGCTCGCCCTTTGCGTTCCAGCGTTACGGCCAGAGCGGTCTGGAAGTGAGCGAGCTGTTTCAGAAGACGGCGCAATACATCGACGATATTTGCGTGGTCCGCTCCATGCAAACCGATCTGCCCGCGCACCCTCAGGCGATTCTGCAGATGAATGTCGGGCGCATCATCCCCGGCTTTCCGTCCATGGGCGCTTGGCTGACGTACGGGCTGGGCTCGGAGAATCGCAATCTGCCGGGGTTCATCTCGATGTGCGCAGGAGTGCCGGATGTGGGTCCGCAACTGTGGAGCTCGGCATTTCTGCCCGCTGTTTATCAGGGGTCGTATGTGCCGAACGATGAGACCGATCCGGAGAAAATGATCCAGCATCTTCGCAGCCGCTCGGGCAGCCCGGCTTCGGACCGTCAGCGGCTGGAGCTATGGGAAAAGCTGAACCGGCTCGACTTGGAGCGGCGCGGCCCGGACGCTCAGTTGGAAGGCCGCATCCAGTCGATGGAGGTGGCGTATCGGATGCAGGCCGAGGCGCTGGACGCTTTCGATGTGGCCAAGGAGCCCGAAGCAATTCGGCAGCGTTACGGCGTTGTGGAGACGAAGGACCAGTCGGAAATGAAGATCAAGTCGGCGACGCGGGACGGCGATTTTGCGCGCGGCTGTCTTGTGGCTCGACGCTTGGTGGAGCGAGGCGTGCGCGTCGTCCAGGTCTATTTCGGAAACGACAAGCCGTGGGACAGCCATCATGACATCCTGGTGCATCGCAGGCTGGCATTGCAGGCGGACCAGCCGATCGCGGCGCTGCTTCATGACCTGAAGGCGTCGGGGTTGCTGAAAGAGACGCTGGTGCTTATCGGCGGCGAGTTCGGACGCCGGCCGTGGACGGAAGTGCAAGGCCGCATCAACGTTCAGAACGGGCGCAATCATAATAACGAAGGATTCACGTATTTGTTGGCGGGTGGTGGCGTGAAGGGCGGCACCGCTTATGGCAGCACGGATGAGTTCGGCTATCAAGCGACGGAGAAACCGGTTCACGTGCATGATCTGCACGCGACCGTTTTGCATCTGATGGGCCTTGATCATACCCGCCTCACCTATCCTTATAGCGGGCGCAATTTCCGGCTCACCGACGTGGCGGGCAATGTTGTGAAAGACATTATTGCGTAACTCTACATGATCAGCATCCTCTACGAAACGGACTTCTACGCCTGGACGCAGCAAACCGCGGAGCAATTGCAACGCGGCGAGTTAGGGGCCATCGATATGGCTGCGCTGATCGAAGAGGTAATCGACTTGGGAGGCCGCCACAAAGATCAGCTCGAGAGCCGCTTGATGATATTGATCGCGCACATGCTCAAATGGGACTACCAACCGAGCAAGCGCTCGAACAGTTGGAGAGGCACAATCCGCGTTCAACGCAATCGCATTCAGCGACAGTTAAGGAAAATGCCAAGCCTCCGTCCTGCGATCTCGGAAGTAATCGCGGAAGCATACGAGGATGCGATAGCTTTGGCGATGGAAGAAACATCGTTGCCAGAATCCACCTTCCCGACACTGTGTCCGTATACTGTGAATGAAATATTCGATCGAGACTTTTCATTGTAAGGAGGCCTCATGAGACTCGCGGGCTTGTGTTTCGCAGTGAGCTCGTTGCTCTCGGCAGCGCCCACTTTCAATAAAGACGTCGCCCCGATTTTCCACGAGCGTTGCGTGCAGTGTCACCGCCCGAACGACATCGCGCCGATGTCGCTGATCGACTACAAATCCGCCCGGGCCTGGGCCAAGTCGATTCGCGAGGCCGTGCTCACCCGCAAGATGCCGCCCTGGTTCGCCGATCCTCAATTTGGCCATTTCGCCAACGACGCCCGCCTGAAGAAGGATGAGATCGAGACCATCAAGGCTTGGGTGGATGGCGGTGCGAAGGAAGGCGACCCGGGCGATCTTCCGCAAGCACCCATCTTCACCGAGGGATGGCGGCTGGGTAAGCCGGACATCGTGATCGACATCGGCGAAACCTTCACCCTGGGGGCCGGCAACGACGCCTACGAGCATTTCACCGTCTCCACCAATTTCACGGAAGGCAAGTGGATCCGAGCGGCTGAACTGCGGCCGGGCAATCGGCGCGTGGTGCATCATGCGCACGTCAATATGGTGAAAAGCGGGAACGAGGCAGGCCCCACCACCATTCAGGCCATGCAGCCGCTCGACGACTATCTTGTTCACGATGGGAAGTTGACGCGAATCCGCAGGGATGCTCCGGTGCTAGATGACGCATGCGCCCCGGACGCGCCAGACTTGCCGTATATTCACGGATTCCAGGAAGGCGCGTTGGCTTCGTATTTGCCGGGACGCTCGCCCGACGTGTTCGCCGACGGGACCGCCAAATGGATTCCCGCCGGGACCAAACTCGAGTTTGTAATCCATTACGCGAAGACGTCAGCGGCTACGCAAACGGACCGCACCAGCGTGGGTCTCTACTTAGCGTCTGGTCCGCCAGAACGCCCTCTGCGCCGCATGGATCTGCGGAATTTCTTCTTCCTGATCCCGGCAGGCGCGACCAGGCACGAGGTGAAGCGCTGCTACACGTTTGAGAAGGATAAACTCCTGCTCTCGATCACTCCGCACATGCACTACAGGGCGAAAGATGTGCGCTACGATTTGGTCCGTCCGGACGGGCGGCATGAGGTGCTGCTATCGGTGCCGCACTATGACTTCAACTGGCAGCTTGTGTATCGCCTTCAGGATCCGATGCTGGTGGAGAAGGGGAGCTTGTTGACCGTTACGACGCACTACGATAACCCCAAACAGACCGCGATTCGGTGGGGCGATAAGAGTGAAGAAGAGATGATGACGAGTTGGATCGAGTATGTCGATCCGGAACGACGCACAGGGCGATTGTAGCGCGGCCGCGCTACGAAATAGTCTTGACTCGAATCTCCTTAAACTCCTGCCAACTGCCGTTCTGATGAGCCTGCAGCTCAATCGACCCTTCCTCTAAATTCTCGAGCTTGTCATACTCCATCACCGTCTCCCCGTTAATCCGAACGACGCAATTTCGATCCTGAACGATCAGTTGCATTGGCCACCACTTCTCGGCTTCGATGCGCGGGTAGGAGGCACGCTTGAAATAATACAGCGAGCCGGTAGGATAGTGAGCGCCTTCCACATCATGCAATTGAATCTCGTAATGCCGACCCTTCAACCCCTCCCCGCTGGTTCGAAACAATACACCGCTGTTGTGATGCCTGCTATGCCGGACATAGAGATTCAATTCGAAGTCGCGGAACTTCTGCTTGGTCGCTAAATGACCGATCCCTTCGCCGCGCAACACGCCGCCAACCGCGTCGAACTTCGGCTTGGCTTCCGAAATGAACCACTGATCCAGATCCGCCGGAGCGTCGTACAAACTGACCCACTTCTCCTGAGAAGGAAGCTCGCGAATCTTCAGATTGCGGAAACGGATGGGGTAGGACAGCGACTCAAACCCCAAGTGGCCGCTCCGATAGCGATGCCGGAAGTCAGGCAGGCTGGCCAAATCTACATCTTGGATCGGCTCGTCGTTGGTCCAAACCTGAAGCCGGGGCCAATCCATCAGAATCCGAAACGAGTTCCACTCGCCCTTGCTCTTCACATTCACTTTCAGCGGAGCCACGATGGGAAAAAGCGAACCCATGGATTCCGGCACCGGTTTATCGTCTTGCTGATGAAAGATGTGGATCTGCTTGCCGCACCACATCGGGCGCCCGTGCCTGGGAGCATGGAAATAGATGCCGGAATCGGTCCAGCCCTTTACGTAAAACTCCCCATGAAAATCGAAATTTTCATACTGCTTGACGGATCTAAGCCAAGTGGGGAAACCCGATCCTTCATGCACCGTAATCGCGCCTTCGCGCACATAAAATGCGGACTCCGGACCGTCTTCAATGGTCCAACCATCCAGCGTGGCTCCGTCAAATAACGAAACGAACCCATTTTCGGACTGGGCCTGCAGAAGCGCCGGCGCCAGGGAGGCCGACCCGGCCAGAAACGTGCGGCGGTTTAGGTGAGTGCTCATGCTACTCCGTCATTCTATAATGCGAGATGGTAGACATCCATAGCCATATCCTTCCAGGATGGGACGATGGGTCGCGCTCCATGGCCGAATCCCTTGAGATGCTGCGGATCGCGGTAGATTCAGGCACCACGGATATCGTCGCCACTCCGCATGCCAATTCCGAGTTTCCCTTTCGCCCCGATGTCATAAACCGAATTTTCGGAGAATTGCAAGAGGCTGCCGACGGGCTCATCAAATTGCATCTAGGCTGCGACTTCCATGTACAGTTCGAAAATGTGCAGGATGCTCTGCAAAATCCAACCAAGTACACCATCAACCATGGCGCTTACCTGATGGTCGAACTGCCTGAAGTGATGAATCTGCAGGTGCTTCGCGACATCTTGAGCCGCTTGCGGGACGTCGGGATCGTTCCCGTGATCACCCATCCCGAGCGCAACACGCATCTCCAAGGATTGCGGGATTCGACAGAATTGGCGCGCTGGGTGGAAGAGGGGACTTTGCTGCAAGTGACCGGACAGTCGTTGCTCGGCAGATTCGGCAGTCTTGCCCAGCGCTGCGCGGTCGGACTGATGAAGAACGATCTGGTTCATTTTATCGCCAGCGATGCTCACGACACCAAGGATCGGACGCCCCGGCTTGCCGAGGCTTTTGGATGGGTGGAGTCCCGCTACGGGCGCGGACGGGCGGAGCGCCTTTTTTTACTGAACCCGGCAGCGGCAGTCTCCGGATCGCCGCTTGAACGTGTTTACCCGGATGATGAACCCAGCGAAGCGAAAAATTGGTGGGCTTTTTGGAAATAAGTTCGCTATGCCAGCATTAATCGAATTTATACAATTTGACTATTGTATTTGCCGAACTTCTCCGTTATTCTAAGACCAATGATGAGTCTGAAGTCAGAAGCTGGAGCGATCCAGGCCTTACCGGGCCTCAGCACCGGGCTTCTGCTTCCGGGTCGTCACGTTTCGAAGCTGAGCGTCATTATTCAGGTCGCCGTACCCGGCCCCGCCTGAGTGGCTTCGGAAAAGAATTCTGAAGGCCATCGGCGGGGCGAATGATCCGGCCGATGGCCTTTTTTATTGATGACAACCCAAATTTTAAGCCGATAGAGAGAATATCAGGAATGTCAGCCACAGGCACCTCCACCTTAAGCGGGGCACAGATTCTGCTCGAGTGTCTCGCTCGCGAGAACGTCGATTGCATCTTCGGATATCCGGGCGGGGTCACTTTGCCCCTGTACGATGCCATGTACGACCACCCCATTCGGCACGTGCTCGTCCGTCACGAGCAGAACGCCTGTTTTGCAGCCGAAGGCTACGCGCGTTCCACTGGCAAGGTGGGAGTCTGTTGCGCGACTTCGGGCCCCGGCGCCACGAACCTGGTTACCGGGCTCGTCGATGCGATGATGGACTCGATTCCCGTGGTCGCCATCACCGGGCAGGTATCTTCGAAGCTGATTGGCACCGATGCTTTTCAGGAAGCGGACACGTTCGGGATCACGCGCTCCTGCACGAAGCACAACTTCCTCGTAAAGAACGTCGCGGATCTGCCTCAAATTGTTCACGAGGCCTTTTACATCGCCTCCAGCGGTCGCCCGGGTCCGGTCCTGGTGGACATACCCAAAGATGTGTTCCAGGCTCATTCGCACTACGTTCCCGTTTCGTCGATCCATCTGCCCGGCTACAAAGTATTTACCGAAGGGCACACGGGACAGATCCGGCGCGCCGCGCAAATGATCTGGGAGGCGGAACGTCCGTTCGTGTATGCGGGAGGCGGCATTATCGCGGCCGATGCCTCGGAAGAGCTGCGCGAGATGGTGGAGATTTTGGACGTGCCGGCCGTCAATACGTTGATGGGTTTGGGAGCCTTGCCCGCGAATCATCCAAATTTCATCAGCATGCCTGGAATGCACGGCAGCTATGCCGCCAACATGGGCATGAGCAATGCCGACCTCTTGATCGCGCTCGGGGTGCGGTTCGACGATCGCGTCACCGGTCGCCTGGCTGCTTTCGCGCCTAGAGCCAAAGTGATTCACGTGGACATCGATCCGGCCGAGATCAGCAAAATTCGGAATGCGGATCTGCCGATCGTGGGCGATGTGAAGCGAGTATTATCCAAGCTGAACAAGGTCTTGAAAGAACTGGAGCCCAGCAGCCGGGAAAAGAACAGCCTCCCCCGGCAAGCCTGGTGGCGTCAGATTCGGACTTGGAAGGATGAGCATCCGCTCACCGTTGAGACCTCGACGAGCGAGATCAAGCCTCAGCACCTGATGCGCGAGATAGACCGGCTCTCTGGGGGCGAGGCCATCGTTTGCTCGGATGTCGGTCAGCATCAGATGTGGTCGGCGCAGTTCATTCGGTTCAACAAGCCCCGGCTGTGGATCAATTCCGGCGGGCTCGGATCCATGGGCTTTGGGCTGCCTTCGGCGATTGGAGCGCAGTTCGCCTGCCCCGAAAAGCTGGTGTTTGCGATCTGCGGCGACGGCGGATTCCAAATGTCCATTCCCGAACTGGCGACCATCGCGAACCACGGGCTACCGATCAAGATTATCGTGATGAACAACGGCTACCTCGGAATGGTTCGCCAGTGGCAGGAGTTGTTCTACAACAACCGAATGTCCCAGGTGGAGCTAAACTCGTTCCCGGATGTGGAAAAGCTGGCGGGGGCTTACGGGTTTAAAGGCAAAACTATAGACAGTCCGCATCAATTGGCGTCAACCCTCAGGGAAGTGGTAGACGAGCCAGGTCCCTACCTATTGAACGTGAAAGTAAGCTCCTACGAAAACGTGTATCCGATGGTGCCCGCAGGAGGCGCGATCAATGAGATGGTGCTGGGGCCGCCGCAACCGGTGACGGTCTAGGCCGGGGCTGCGCAACGAGTTAAAATGCTTCAAATTATTTCATTGCTAGTCGAGAATAAACCCGGCGCTCTGATGAGAGTCACCGGACTGCTGACATCGCGCGGCTACAACATCGAAAGCCTGACAGTGGCCCGCACGCTGGACCCCACCCTATCCCGTATGACGATCGTCGTGGA
Organism: Bryobacterales bacterium; assembly: GCA_038225555.1. Taxonomy (GTDB): domain Bacteria; phylum Acidobacteriota; class Terriglobia; order Bryobacterales; family Bryobacteraceae; genus JANXQZ01. The sequence goes on along the minus strand of JBBRRB010000002.1, from coordinate 15,409 downwards.
TGTCGATCAGAACTTGCGGGCGCAAGTGATCAAGCAGATGAACAAGCTGATCAACGTGCTGCAAGCCACCGACCTAACTGATGTGCCTGCGGTTTGCCGGGAAATGGTGCTGATGCGGGTCCGCGTGGGAATGAGCACGCGCACGGCTATTTTGAAGGAAGCCGAAATATTCGGCGCGAGAGTAGTGGAATCGTCCACCGAGGGCTTTGCTCTCGAAGCGACCGGCGAGGCTGAAAAGCTCGACGAATTTGTCGACATCATGCAGAGCTACGGGGAAATCGAAGTCACTCGATCGGGTTCGGTGGCGGTCTCGCTGGAAGCGAAAAAACTGCGCCTCTCGGCTCCCGTGCCGAAAGTCCACGCCGCCGTCGCAGCTCTGGAAACAGTCAGAACTTAACCAAACAACATGCCAAACAGGTACTACGAAAAAGACGGAAACCTCGACCTCTTCAAGAACAAGACGGTCGCGATTATTGGCTACGGCAGCCAAGGACACGCCCATGCGCTGAATCTGCGGGACAGCGGCGTGGATGTCGTGGTGGGACTGTATGCAGGCAGCAAGAATGCCGCTAAGGCGCAAGCCGCTGGACTGAGAGTTGCGACCGTCGCCGAGGCGGCCAAGATGGCCGACATCACGATGGTGCTCGTGCCCGACCACATCCAAGGCGACCTTTATACGAAAGAGATCGCGCCTCACATGCAGGCCGGCAAGACGCTCATGTTCGCCCATGGCTTTAACATCCACTTCGGGTTTATTAAGCCGCCGGCCGATGTAGACGTGACGATGATCGCTCCCAAGGCGCCGGGACACCGGGTTCGCGAGCTGTTCACCGAGGGTGTCGGCGTGCCGGCTCTAGTAGCCGTCCAGCAGAACGCGTCCGGCAAGGCCCTTGAAAACGCTCTTACTTATGCGCTGGCATTGGGTTGTCTGAAGGCTGGCGTGATCGAGACCACGTTCAAGGAAGAGACCGAGAGCGACCTCTTTGGCGAACAGACGGTTCTATGCGGCGGCGTGAGCGAGTTGATCCGCGCTGGATTCGAGACTCTGGTGGAAGCTGGGTATGCGCCCGAGATTGCGTACTTCGAGTGCTTGCATGAGCTGAAACTGATCGTCGATTTGATCTACGAGGGCGGCCTCAATTACATGCGGTTCTCCGTCTCGGACACGGCGGAATATGGCGATTATACCCGCGGTCCGCGCATCGTGACCGCAGAAACAAGAGCCGAGATGAAGAAGATCCTATCTGAGATTCAGTCGGGCCAGTTCGCCCGCGAGTGGATGGAAGAGAACAAGAGCGGTCGTCATAAGTTCCTGGCCATGCGCGAGGCCGCTCACGATCAGCAGGTCGAGAAAGTGGGTGTGGAGCTGCGCAGCATGATGACGTTCCTGAAGAGAAAGAAAGAGGCTGGAGTGCCCCAGGAGCAGGTGGAGGCGGTCGGCGCCAAGTAACAGATCATGAGAATTCAAACCTTCGATACCACGCTCCGGGACGGCACTCAAGGAGAGGCCGTCTCCTTCTCGGTGGAAGACAAGCTGATTATTGCAAAGAAGCTTGACGAACTTGGCATCGACTATATTGAAGGCGGATGGCCGGGTTCGAATCCCAAGGATCGGGATTTCTTCCTCAAGGCTCGCGATCTGAACCTCAAGCACGCCAGGCTTACCGCATTTGGATCTACGCGCTTTGCTAAGAACGCCGTGGATCAAGACCCGAACGTCCGGGCGCTGATTGAGGCTCAGACCCCGACCATCGCAATCTTCGGAAAGAGTTGGGAACTGCATACCAGGCGGGCGCTGGGTGTCACCGAAGAAGAAAATCTCAAGCTGATCTCGGAGACGGTCGGGTTCCTGAAGGATCACGGCCGCGAAGTGATTTACGATGCCGAGCATTTCTTCGACGGCTACACCGCTGATCCAGATTTCGCCCTGCGCACGCTCGAAGCCGCGAAGGCGGCCGGGGCGGACGTGCTGGTGCTATGCGATACAAACGGCGGCACGCTGACTCATCGACTGGTGGAGATTGTAGCCGACGTCCGTAAACGTTTCGACGGGATTATCGGCATCCATCCGCATAACGATTCCGATGTCGCAGTGGCCAACGCGATTGCGGCGGTGGAAGCCGGATGCACGCATGTCCAAGGCTGCATGAACGGCTATGGAGAGCGCTGCGGCAATGCCAACCTTTGCTCCATTCTGGCGAATCTCGAACTGAAACTGGGACATACCACCATCGGGCGCGAGAATTTAGCGAACCTCACGAATGTCGCGCGCTATATTTCGGAGCTGGCGAATCTGCCTCTCCGCAATGATCAGCCGTTTGTCGGACGAAGCGCTTTTGCCCATAAGGGCGGGGTGCACGTAAGCGCGGTTTTGAAGGATTCGGCCACCTACGAGCACATTGCGCCAGAAAGCGTAGGCAATCGGCAACGAGTGCTGCTGAGCGACCTGTCCGGTCGCGGCAACGTGCTCTACAAGCTGAAAGAGCACGGACTGGCGGAAAGGCTGGATGCCGAAGCGCGCCGCCAGTTGCTCGAGCGCATCAAAGATCTCGAGTATCAGGGCTACGAACTGGAGGCAGCCGAGGGCACGTTCGAGCTCTTGGTTCGCGAAGCTTTGCATCCGGGCACGAGCCTGTTCGATGTCGTCGGCTACGACGTAACCACCAGGATGATCGGCGGCACGTCCGCGACGGTCACTCTAACCGTGAACGATGCCGTGCATACGGCCACGGCGAGCGGACAGGGTCCCATGAACGCTTTGGATGTTTGTCTGCGGCAGTGTCTGGCCGGAATCTATCCCAAGATTTCGCAGGTGCGCCTGACCGACTACAAAGTTCGGGTTCTGGAGCCAAAAAAAGGAACGGCAGCCAAGGTGCGCGTGCTGGTGGAATGGTCCGATCATCGGCGCAGTTGGGCGACTGTTGGCGTTTCGGACAACGTGATCGAAGCTAGTTGGCGAGCGCTGCTGGATGCAATCCGCTTGGAGCTGATGCGTTTGACCGAGCAGGACGAGAGTGTTGCACGGGTAGTGGAAGACTATTGCTGGGGCGTGTAGAAACCGCTCCCTGACCGTCAGGGAGCGGTCTTCATCTACGGCGTCGTGCGAATCGTGGTGGATCGACCGGGGGTCCCAAACTCGTCCAACCTGCTGATGAATCCCTTATACACAACAACTACAGAGACTGGAAAGGCTGGAGTGGGCACTATCGTCGGCACCTTCGCGTTGATCTGCCACAGGCCGATGAAGCCCGGGGCCAAACCGGAGTAGGTCACGTCGGCGGGATCAAGATGCACGCCGTTGATGTACACCTCCGGCAGCGAGTCGGTGGGCACGGGCTGATTCGGAGACGGCGTTCCGTCAGGTGGAGCACCCGAAACTAGGCCAGCGCCGGTTCCGAAAAGCGAAATGAACGTGCCACCCTTGGCCGGATGGGTTGCGCTATTGATCGAACCATCGGCGGCGTTGATCGCGAGCAACTGGCCCGTCCCCGAGGCATCGACCGTAAATAGTCCTGGCGAAGCTGGCTGAATGGTAAACAGAGTGCTCGCGAGGATCTGCCCTGTTGACGCCTTCACCACCTGAAACTCCACCGCGCTGCCCACGGGAGCGTTCGATGGAACCTGGAAATTGATCTGCGCGGGCGAGGCGTAATAGAGCGGCGCAATCGTTCCGTTTACAAACACCTGAACATCGCCTAACGAAGTGGGCAAGGGCGTGCTGGTGGCCCCTGCGGTATCCACTCCGAAATGAGTCGACGGGAAGGCGAATATGCTGGCAATCATGCTCGGCGCGAATCGCTGAAAATAGTTTGCGCCATTCCCGGAGAAACGACCGGGAATCCCCCCAGCGGAGTTTGTGAAATCGATAGCAGGGTAATAAAACGCCACCCGATTGAAGCTTTCGGCGACAACCGGGCTCCCAAATGGGTCGAGAGCAATCCCGAGCGGACCGCCGGAAGCAATGGTGACGTTGGGCGTCGGAGTCAACACGAGAGTATCGAACTTCGGATACCGGAATACATGATTCGTGCCGGTGTCGCTGACCCAAACCTCTCCAGTTTGGATGTTGACGGCTACTCCAACGGGAGCATTGAGGGGAGCATTGAGTCCCGCCACCAACGAGAAGCTCACCAGAGGATCATTGCCGGCCGAGGGGACATTTCGGTAAACGGCAATCCGATTGTTGCCGCTATCGGCAACATAGAGCCGGTCATCGGGATCCACGGCGATCGCCCGGGGGGACGAGAGCGTGTTCTCCGTCAGAGTTGAGAAGTCTTTCTGCCCGATCACGCTCGCGGCACTTTGGCCGTTGGTAAAATCGCCGGTGGCGGGTTTTTTGAAGAAAAGAATGCGATTAAACAACCGGTCCGATACGAGCACGTGACCGGAGAACGTGAACGCGATGCCGAAGGGCGATCTCATGGTTTGTGAGCTTGCATCTTGGAACTTCGTGAAGAAGTTGGATTGCCCCAGGACGAGGTTGGCGCGACCGCCGGTGCCGGCTGGCTGATCGAATGGCTTCGCGAAACGCAGTACACGTCCGTTCCCGGAGTCGGCCACCCAGAGATTTCCGTCGGCATCCACCGCCACACCCTGAGGGGTGTACAATGTCGACTCAGTGATTTGATTTATGTCGTTGGTGGGATAGTTGATGAGTGCCGTGTTGAAATCAAGCTGGCCAATGACCAAATCCGCTTTCGATCCGGGTGCAACCTTGCGATAGTCCGCGAACCCGAGCACGCGATTATTTCCCGGATCGGAAACATACATGTGGTTACTGTTGGAGTCAATCGCCACGGACCCATTCGCCACGGACCCATCGAACTTCTGGAAGAAGAACTCCCGTCCCTCAATTAGGTTCGCCGCGTTGTACTTAAAGTCAATCTGTCCGAGCAGTCGCGTGGCAAATTTAAAATTGACTCCGGATAGCTGCGGGAAAACTAAAACTCGGTTATTGCCAGAGTCGACCACGTAGAGATCATTTCCCGCGAACGCCGCAGCAAAAACGCCGCTAGCCTCAATGGCCGAGTGCGCACCCACGGGCCCGCTTAAAGTGAATTCGCTGGGCTGGGGAAGATCTTGATTAGACTTGTTCGAAGCAAAGTCGTTCTGACCGAACACGGCAATAGCCTTCGGCGAAAACGCCGCCGTCGTTTCAGCCGGCCACTGATCAAACGGGTCATATTTTAGGATCCGCGCATTTCCGCGATCTACAACAAAAGGATTATTGCCCACGAAGAACACACTTTCGGGAGGCGTCTGCACTTGAAGGTTACCCAGCGTGCTATCGCTCACTGGGAGGGGGTTGGGCTGATCGGCTGTCGCAATGACTAATCCCATGATTCGGGTTGCAGACTTTCCGATTGCGAGCGGCGGTGTAAAGACCACGACCCGAAGGCCAGCGTCGGCGACGAACAACCGGCCTTGCGGATCGAACGCGATACCCGTTGGAGCCCCCAAAGACGTCTTGGAGAGAGGTGTTGTATTGGCGGGCACGGTTCCGGTGTTGAAATCGATCTGACCTAGAACTATGTCAGCCGAGGGCTCGAAATTGCCGGGCGTGAGAAGACTTGCTCTATACCGGAGCACACGGTTGTTTCCGGGGTCGGAAGCCCACAGGTTGCCTTGGGGATCGAAGGCCAGTCCGGCTCGAAGCACGTTTTGAAATGAGACGGTCTTCTCAGTTGCCATCGCCAAACCCTCGTTGGCGGCTCGGCCCGTAAAATCCTTCTGGCCAATGATCAGATCGATAGTTAGAAGGTCCCCGGTTTGCGAAAAAGGAGCCGGATAGCGAACGATGCGATTATTTCCGGCATCGGTCACATACAGATTGCCGGACTTGTCGACCGCCAAGGCGACAGGGTTCGCCAAGCCGGTGCTGAGATCGGTTGATGGCCCCCGAGGGAGGACGTTGTAGAAATCACGCTGACCAATCACCTTGTCAGCAAAATCGCCCTTGGTGAAGGCGCTGGCGTTACGCCATGCCAGGACGCGGTTGTTGCCGGTATCGGCGATATAAAGAATCGCGGGGGTGGACGAGGTATCCACCACCACCGACCGAGGGAGGAGAAACTCGCGACCTTCAGCTAGATTCGGCGCGGTCGCGGTGATTGCGCCCTGCTGCTGAAGAATAGGCTGTCCAACGATCCGCGAAGGAATGGGATTAAAGGTAACCTGCGCCCGGGCACTCCAGGACGCAGTCAACATGATGGCACAAAACAAAGCGCAGTTAAATTGTTTCATTTTTAAGATTTATACGCGAACGCCCGCGGGATGGCGTCTCGTCTTATACATAGCACACATCGGCAGGAATACGCCCGGTCATTAGTAATCCAGGTTTCAATGAGGGGTACTACGAGGAGCCTACGGTTCGAGCACGTTCACCTGAACGCCCTTAGGAGCCACCTGAACGGGAAGCACCGTGGCCCCCCGTCGTTCGATCACCCCGCTCACCTTTTCCCGTGCGCCCCGCTCAACCAGGAAGAACACGCAACCGCCGCCGCCCGCGCCGCAGACCTTCGCACCTAAGGCCCCCGCTCTGCGCGTGCTGCTGACGAGTTGGTCAATCAGAGGAGTAGAAATCCCGGGAGCATTCTTGCGCCGGTTTGACCATTCCTCTCGAAGCAGGCGCCCCGCTTCCGCCCAATCCCGATTTTGGACGGCGGCACGCATCCCAATCGCAATGGCCGTGATGTGTTCGAAGTTGCGATGCACTTTGCGGTCGCCATCGATATAGGCCTTGGTGACCTCCCAGTTATTGATCCCGGAGTTTCGAGGCTCACCCGTATACGCCAGAACAATACGTTCGTTAAAGTCAGCCAGATCGACGGGAATCTCCGAGCGCCGGATGCCCGCCGGACCAAGTTCAATCGCGCTCACGCCGCCGTACATGGCCGGATAATAATCCTGACAGCCCGTGGGGACCTGGATGATTTGCGCCTCGATGTTCTGAGAGATTTCGCGGATTTTTTCGATATTGTAGCCGGTCCCGTTGAGACGATTCAGAGCGCTCGAAATTGCAATAATCAGCGCCGACGAGCCCGAGATTCCCGCGCCGGCGGGCGCTTCTGAATCGGTGTGCATCGCGAGTCCCGAGGGTGCGCCGAAGAACCGCAGCACGTAGGCGAGCAAGGGCAGCTTCATCTTCGAGGCTTTGCGAAGGTCGTCCAAAGTTGCGTAGGCATCGTGAAGCTTGAGATCGAGCGAATGGAGCGAGATGTCCGGCGTGTGGCTGGTTTGAAGAGTACAAGTCGTATATCGGTTGACCGCGAAGTTCACGGTTACAGCCCCGGCATGGTTGAGATACAAGGGCCAGATGTCGAGCGTGCCGCCCGCCAGATCGACACGGCAGGGTGCCTTGGAAACGATTTTCATGACGAAGATTCACTATACCTCCGGGCGACGCGCTGCCTGCTAACCTGGAAGATCGCGTGAATCACTGGTTCAGTTCGGTGCTGCAGTTCTCCTTCGTTGCGTTTACGTCCATCTTCTTTTTGGTGGATCCGTTCGCCGCGATTCCCGCTTTTCTGGTGATGACGGCGGACGAGAATCGCTGCGACCGCCGCAATTTGGCACGTCGCGCCTCAATAACCTGTTTCCTGGTCTTGAGCGCCTTCGCGCTCGCGGGCAGCCTGATTTTCAAAATGTTCGGGATTACGATGCCGGCGTTTCGCATTGCGGGCGGTCTTATTCTGCTGCTGATCGGTTTGGACATGTTGCAAGCGAAGCGATCCCACACGCAAGAGGTGCCCGCCGAAACGCAGGAAGGCGTGGAAAAAGACGACGTGGGCGTGATCCCTCTCGGGATCCCCATGCTCGCCGGGCCAGGGGCGATCTCGACCGTGATGGTGCTGATGGGGCAGTCGCTGATTTGGTGGCACTCGGCGGTGGTATTTGCGGCGATTGCCGTGACCGCGTTCTGCTCGTTCTGGGTTCTGGCCGGCGCGGATCGAGTGAGGAAGGTGCTGGGCGAAACGGGCATCCGAATCCTGATGCGGATGATGGGACTGCTTCTGACCGCCATCGCAATCCAATTTATGCTGAACGGTCTCAACGATCTGGGTCTGATCCCTAAGCCGTCCGCCACATGATGTGAAACTGGATAAAGCATGAGTTTTTTGGACAGTCTGGAAGATAACCTGAAGAGCCTCGAGTCGCAGGACGAATCGGCGCAACGGGATAAAGAGGATCGGAGCAGGCGTGAGGCTGAGCGGGTGCAGGCTCAGGCCGCCGCCCCGTTTGCGGAGGCGCTGCGGACGGGTGCATTTACGGCGGGACTTCTGGATGAATCGATTCGGATCGGGCATGGTAGGCGGATGAAGGTTCACATTGCTTGGATGGGTACCACGTTGCGTCTTGAGGCTCGCGAGCGGAAGCTGGAGTTGCGTCCGACTGGGGAGGGTGTGGTGGGCGTGTTCATGCGTGATAGTCAGGAAGCCCGAACGGAGAAAGTGGATTTGGAAGGGGATCCCGCCAAGCTTGCCGCGGAGTGGCTGAGTTAACGTCCTCGTTTTGCTCTACCGATAGGCTTCACGCCGATTCCGAACGCCGGTAATCTCGATAGTGTTTTCCTTCCTTTGATCGAAGAGACACGGTAGTCGCCACAACGGAGCCGGAAGCCAGTCAGTGGTGCCTTAAGCCTCTTAACATCGCCGTTCCGGCCGCCGAGGTACCGGTCGAGACAGTACAGAATCTGCATTGCCTTGTCACGATCAATGGCACGAACATCTGCGCGAGCTTCCGGCGACCTGAAGACGGTGATGCGCTCTGGCGGGGCGCCCTCGCTCACTGGCTGAGGCCAAACTCGTGCAGAATTTCCGTATGAGGGATACCTTCTCCGCGAGCAAGGGAAGCGCGGGCGCGGTCAATATCGGCGGCTACTTCCGGGGTGATCTCATCGTCTTCAACGGGGACCGTTGCCAGGGACCGCGAAAGTGGTTCTACCATCACCTCGAGCAGACAACGGACCACGTTCAGTTTTTCGGCTGATAGCAGATCGAGCAGATCGTGGGCGTGCTGGCGTTCTTGAATGAGATTGGGTTCCATGTCTAGTTATCTCAGATTAATCGGCTAAAGCCGTACTGCTGACCGAGTATTTGGCCCTCCCATTCAGCAGATCGAGCTAATCCAGGCACGATTCATTTCATCTGCTGCAAGAATTCCCGGGCCACCTCTGAAGACTGCCGGTGCTTGCCGTCGACTTCCTGGTTCATCTTCCGCATCGCCTCGTCCGATATTTTCCCCTTCAGCTCGTCGAGCACGCTCCGTAAACCCGGCTTCTCCAGCACTTCGGATCGAACCACCAGACACGCTTGGTAAGGCGGGAAGACTCGTTTATCGTCTTTCAACACCTTTGCATCAATCACCGAAAGCGCGCCATCCGTCACCGACCCTGCCACCATGCTCACCTGCTTCTGGCCCAGAGCCTGATAGAGCAGGCCAAGATCCATGCTGCTCGGCGATTTAGTCCATTTAATCGGGTAGGCACGGTTCAGCATCTCGTAGCCGTCGGGACGCCCCATGAACTCGTAGCCCGCGCCTAAGACAAATCCAGCGGGATCGCGGGCCGCGTCGCTGAGAGTCTCCAGCCGCCGCGCGCGAGCATCTTCGCCTCGCACGGCCAGCGCGAAGGAGTTATTAAAACCCAGCGGATCCAGCCATTCCAGCTTCCACTTCGCGTAATCCGCACGCAAGCGGGCGAGCACAGCCGCTGCATCGCTGATCGGCTTCTGTTTCAAAACGTTGGTGAAGGCCGTGCCAGTGTATTCCGGATAGATGTCGATCTCTTTCGAGAGCAGGCCCTGTTGCACCAGCAGCGTGCCGCCGAGGCCGAACTTGCGGACTACGGGCTGGTGCAGCCGGTTCTCCAGATGTTGGGCCACGATTTCGCCGAGTATGAGTTGCTCGGTGAAGTTCTTGCAACTGACTGCCAGATACTTCTCGCGGGAGCAGCCCGCCAATAACGCAATCGCCGCTAAGCAGCCGAGAATCTTCGTTCGAGCCAACCTAAGCCTCCATCCGCTAAGAGTGCTAGGAGCGCGGCAGGCGCTGCTCCAGCCAGAATCTGCGTCGTATCGACAGACGCGATCCCGCGAAAGATAAACACGCCCAGTCCCCCTCCGCCGATAGCCGCCGCAATCGTGGCAGTGCCGATCGTCGTCACCGTAGCCACACGGATCCCAGCCAAAATCGTGCGAGCCGCCAGCGGCATCTCCACCTGCCAGAGTAACTGACGGCCCGTTAGCCCCATCGCAATGGCCGACTCTCGCACGGCAGGATCGACAGAAAGAATACCTACTAGGGTATTCCTTAAGATTGGAAGGAGCGCATACAAGATGAGCGCCACGATGGCGGTGCGCTTGCCGATTCCACCAATGAAAGGGATTGGGATGAGGAAGCCGAACAGGGCCAGGCTAGGGATCGTCTGCATGATATTCGCGAACCCCAGAATAGGTGTTCGAAGCGAGGCTTTTCGCGAAATCAAAATACCGAGAGGCAGACCAGCGGCGATTGCGATGAAGATGGAGATCAGCACCAACACGAAGTGCTGCGACGTGAGCTCGAGCATTTCGTTGAGCAGACCGGGTCGCATGGGTTAGGCATCTTCCAGGCATGCCAGGAAGGCACGAGCTTCTTCACTAGTGGACTTGCGGAACTCGACGGGAGTCGCCAACTGGGCCAGTTTGCCTTGGTGGAGCAGACCGATGCGCGTGCCGAGCGATAGAGCCTCGCGAACGTCGTGCGTCACGAAAATCGAGGTCTTGCCCAAGCTTTGGCGGAGGGCGAGAAACTGCCTTTGCAATTCGAGGCGGGTGACCGGGTCCACCGCGCCAAAGGGCTCGTCGAAGAGCAGTAGCTTCGGATCCGCTGCGAGTGCTCGCGCGACGCCCACTCGCTGGCGCTGTCCGCCCGAGAGTTGCCGGGGATAGCGATCGGCGTGCTCCTGCGGGTTGAGGCCAACCTTTGCCAGCAATTCGTTGGTGCGCCCGTCGATTTTTGCTTGTTCCCAATGCTCGAGTTTGGGGACTAAGTTCACATTTTGCCGGACCGTGAAGTGCGGGAAAAGGCCGACATCTTGTATCACGTATCCGATGCTTCGGCGCAGGCGAATCAGATCCCACTCGGTGGTCGGCCTACCATTCACCAGCATCTGGCCGCTGGTGGGGAAGATGAGGCCGTTCACCATCTTGAGCGCCGTGGTTTTGCCCGATCCGCTGCGCCCCAAAAGCACCAACGTTTCGCCTTCTTCAATTTTCAGGTTGAGGCTGTCGAGAATAGTGCGGCCATCAATGGAGTACGAAACATCGCGATACTCGAGGGCTAAAGGGCGGTCCACAAAGTCTCGACAAAGGGCCACTCCCGATCCACCCATTGAGCTTCCGTGCGAAACCCGGTAAGCGAGGCCATGTCGTTCAGGTCCTGCAACTGATATTTATGGGAGGATTCCGTCCAGATTGTTTCGCCCGCCCCGAATTCCACGCGGCAGCCAGCGCCGGGGATGGTGACGGATTGATGTGTGAGAGATCTGAGATGCATTTCCACGCGCTGGTTCTGCTCATCATAACTCGATTCGTGTGCGAAGCGGCGCAGGTTGAAGTTCGCTCCGAGTTCGCGATTCGCGCGGGCGAGCACATTCAAATTGAAGGCGGCCGTGACGCCGGTCGGGTCGTTGTAAGCGAGGAGGAGCTGGTTGATCGGCTTCACGAGGTCGGCGCCGAGCAGCAGCCAATCGCCGGGCCTCAGGGTTTGGCGCAGTTCAACCAAGAAGTCGATCGCGCCTGAGCGAGGGAAATTGCCGATGGTGCTGCCTAGGAACAAGACTAAGAGCCGGTCCGAGGGTCGCCGTTGATGGGCGGCTTGGCGCAGGCCTGGAATGTAGGATTCGCAAATCGGTTCGACTTCGGCGACGGGACTCAGTTCGAGGGCGCAGCGGTCCAGCGCAAGCTTCGAAACATCGATTGGGCAGTAGCGCAGCCACGACTGGCTGGACCGCAAAGCGTTTAATAGAAAGCGAGTCTTCTGTCCGGTGCCGCTTCCTAGCTCAGCCACAATTACGGGAGAGGCTATCCGGTCGACGATCTCGGGCGAGTAAGTTCTGAGGAGCCTAGCATCGGCGCGGGTGAGGCCGTATTCCGGGAGCAACGTGATGGCTTCAAAAAGTGCCGAACCAAGGTCGTCATAAAAGTACTTGGCCTGGAGCTCCTTCTGTCCAGGTTTTGTTAGCCCTGCCTTTACCTCGGAGGCGAAGGTCGGCTCAATCTTCAACGAGTCGGAAACCAGCGTAGACATAAGGGTAGTTGGGGCGGAACCAATTTCGGAAAGAACGTCGGAGGAAGCAGGCGGCGGTGCGAGCGGAGGCACCTTTGATTACGAAATGGGCGTTGTCAAAAAAGTTGGCGGAGTAGTTGGGGTACCAGGCAAAGGGCTGGAAACCTTCGAACGGGGCGAAGGGGGTGCGGGTCCACTCCCAGCCGTTGCCGACAAGTTGGGAGACTCCGAACGCGCTATCGCCAGCCGGGGTCGCATTGACTGGAACGGGATCCCAGCGGTGAAAATCGAAATTGCCGTGGATGGGGGAAGGTGCGGCGTCGCCCCACGGGTAAGGGCGCTCGCCGCCTTGCGGAGTCCCGTACGCAGCACGATGGAATTGCTCCTCGGTGAGCAGTTTTTTTCCGGCCCAAGCTGCGTAGGCTGAGGCTTCCTCCTGGGTTGCGTAGACCGGACAATCAAGCGGAAGGGGAGTCAGCCCGAACATTCCGCGATAGGACCAGCCTTCGCCATCTTTCGCCCAAAAATGCGGCGGTCGTGCACCAGCATAAACGAAGCCAAGATAATCCCGGTTCGTGACTTTGTACTTGCTCACTGAAAAGGCTGGAACCTGAACCGCATGTTTGGCGAACTCGTTATCCCATCCAAACCGGTCGGGATCTTGGCCTAGGGTAGCAACTCCCGAGGGAATGTGGATGAACTCGCGAGTGGGTTCCCCGACAGGGTCCACGGTGTTATCCGAGACTCGACGCTTTTGGTTGTAAGGCAGGTTATGGAAGAGGTAAGCCAGCGTTTCGGCATGCATGAATCGATGCTCGATCGCGATATTCACGTATACGTCAGAGATGCACGGCAGCACTTCGTCAATTCTGCGTCGCAACTCCGCGTTGTAAGAGCGTACTTCGTCCAAGGTGGGCCAATCGGATGGCTGGTCGCTGGGAAGCTGGCCCGGTTCCGGGTCGATCCCGGCTTCGAATAGCTTTTCGAACTCCTGACGAAACGAACCCAATCCTGGAGTGTTCCGGCGGATGAGGTTCCAGTCGAACGTTTCCAGGTGCCCCAGGTAGAAAATCAGGCGGTGGCGCTCGGCGACCGGGCGCTCATAGAGAAATGGCGGATCGAGCAGATTGAACAGTTGGTCAGTTTGCTTTCGCGCGGAATCCAGCTCTTGCTGAAGAGCGGGAGGGCTGATGGTCGGCATATTCCTCCTTGGCCTCATTTTAGATGCCGCCGAGGGATGAGTTACGACAAAAAAGGTTAAGCGGTAACGTCCACGCCCATGCTGCGGGCAGTCCCTCGGACGCTGCGCATAGCGGCTTCGACATCGAAGCAGTTGAGATCGGGCATTTTCAGCTTGGCAATCTCCTCAATCTGCTTTTCAGTGATCACACCCACCTTGGCTTTGTTCGGTTCCGCCGATCCCTTGGCGATTCCGACAGCGCGCTTGATCAGAATCGGCACCGGCGGCGTCTTGGTGATAAACGTGAACGAGCGATCCGAGAAGATCGTGATCACCACCGGGATGATTAGGCCTTCCTGATCCTTCGCGGAGGTCTTGGCATTGAACGCCTTGCAGAACTCCATGATATTCACGCCCTGCGGCCCCAGGGCCGTCCCGACCGGGGGTGCCGGAGTCGCCTTGCCAGCGGGGATTTGCAGCTTTACCGATCCAGTAACTTTCTTTGCCATTTTAAATTTTCTCTACCTGTAGGAAATCCAACTCGACCGGCGTTGCGCGGCCGAAAATCGTGACTAGAACGCGGAGCGTATTGCGGTCGGTGTTGACCTCGTCCACCTTGCCCGAGAAGTTCGCAAAGGGTCCATCGTTGATGCGCACCGTTTCGTTTTTCTCGAACGTAAGCTTCGGGCGGGGACGCTCGGCGGCGGTTGCCTGCCGGTATAAAATCTGATTCACCTCGTCGGCGGTCAAAGGCACCGGGTTGTTGCCGCCTCCGACGAAGCCCGTTACCCTGGGCGTGTTCTTTACTTCGTGCCAGAGCTGGTCATTCATGTCCATCTCCACTAGCACGTAGCCGGGGTACAACATACGCTTGCTCGTTACTTTCTTCCCGTTCCTGAGTTCTACAACTTCTTCGGTGGGGATCAAAATCTGGCCGATGCTGTCGGCGAATCCGAAAGCTTGGGCGCGGCTCTTGAGGGAATCGGACACTTTCTGTTCGAAGCCCGAGTAGGTGTGGATGATAAACCAGTGCTTCGTGGATTCCGGAAGCGGAGGCTCGGCAGCGGGCTCGGAGAGATGTTCCGCTTCAGCCACGTGTTCTTCGACGGGTTCAGCCGTCTCGTGCTCCAACTCTTCCGCCGTCCTTTCTTCAGGTGCGAATTCCTGGTCAGCCAAGGGCATCATTTCTTCGTCCATGTACCCCTTTTCCTAGCGCGTGAGAGCGTTAAAAAGCTTGTTGATCGCGGTTCCAACAATCTCATCAACCAAAGCAAAATAGCCGGCAAAAGCGAAAACGGCCACGATCACAACGGTAGTTGTCGCCCGCACTTGCTTCCAGCTTGGCCAACTGACGCGCCGCATCTCGAGCTGCAGGTCTTCATAATAATTTTTCACCCGAACCGGCCAGCCGGAGGCGCGTTGAATGAAACTGCCCGAATTTTCGTTTTCTACTTGTACGATCGCCATGAATTCTCTCGGTTGTTGGCAGGGGCAGAGGGATTCGAACCCCCAAAGGCGGTTTTGGAGACCGCTGGTTTACCGTTAGCCTATGCCCCTGCAGATGAGGCTAGAGCCTGAAACGGTCTCAAGCCCTTTTCCATCATACTCTAAACCAGCCTACTTAATTTCCTTGTGCGGTTTGTGGACACGGCAGAAAGGGCAAAACTTTTTAAATTCCAGCCTCGCCGTGGTCAGCTTCTTGTTCTTCGTGTTTGTGTAGTTCTTATTCTTGCACTCAGTGCACTGGAACGTTATGATCTCGCGCGCCATATCTATCCTTTAACCCGAACCCTTTACGCCAAAATTTCCGAAACCGTGCCCGCGCCCACGGTGCGTCCGCCCTCGCGAATCGCGAACCGCAAGCCTTTCTCCATCGCTACCGGCGTGATCAGCTCCACTTCCATCTGCACGTTGTCGCCAGGCATCACCATTTCCATGCCTTCCGGCAACTGCGCCACTCCG
>JBBRRB010000001.1:0-352706 GCA_038225555.1 Bryobacterales bacterium | reverse complement strand
GCTCGCCGTAAACTTCGCCGACGCGCAACAGTATTTCGTGGATGCTCTGCTGGAGATCCACTACGCTCATCTAGCCATGCTCGCGAAGCAAAGGATTCTCTCGCCCGAAGATGCGGCCGTGCTTCGCGACGCTCTTGACGGCTTGGATCGCGAATCCATGCGTTCGGCTCCCTTCGATGGCACGAGCGAAGACTTCTTCTTTTATGTGGAAGGATTGCTGGATGCGGCGTGCGGCCCCGACGTCGCCGGACGGTTGCACACGGCCCGCAGCCGAAACGATATCGACATCACGCTTTATCGCATGGTGATTCGCAGAGAATTGCTGGCAGTGTTGTCAGAGGTAGCCGCTGTGCATCAGGCGCTGCTGCGGCTGGCCGGTGCTCACATAGACACGCTGATGCCGGCCTACACGCACACTCAGCCAGCCCAGCCTACCACCCTCGCCCACTACCTGATGGCCGCCGTCGAGTTTTTGGAACGAGATTCCACCCGGTTGCGCGCCGCCTATGCCACCGTCAACCGCAACCCGCTCGGGGCCTGCGCCATCACCACCACCGGGTTCCCGATCGATCGCTATTTCACTGCCCGGCTGCTTGGATTTGAAGGATTGCAGACCAACTCGTATGGCGCTATCGGCGCGGTCGATTACATTTTGGAGTCGGCCTCGGCGATTGCGACTGCAGCGGTCAATCTGGGCAAACTGACGCAGGATATGCTGCTCTGGTCAATGCAAGAGCTTGGCTTTCTGCGCCTCTCGCAAGCTTTTGTGCAAGGCAGCAGCATCATGCCTCAGAAGCGGAATCCAGTGGCCCTGGAGCATGTGCGCATCATCGCGAGCCGGGCTTTCTCCGAGGCGCAGGCCGTGATGACCACCGCCCACAACACCCCCTTCGGGGATATTGTCGATAGCGAAGACGATTTGCAGCCGCTGGTGATGCTGATGTTTGCCGACGCGCGGCGCGCCTTCAAGCTATTCGCGGCCGCGATGGCCAGCGCCACGTTTGACACCGCTCGCATGGAGAAGGCCGCGGGCGGGCGCTTTCTGTCGGTCACGGAACTTGCGGACACGCTGGTGCGCGAGGCCGGGCTGAGTTTCCGCCAAGCCCATCATTTAGTGGCCGGAGCTGTTCAAGCCGACCCGGTCGACGATTCCCATAACCGGATCGTGAATGAGGTTCTCCGGCATGCGCCCGGCGTGGCAGCGCGCGAGACGCTCCTGGCTGCGCTCGATCCTCGCCAGTTCGTGGAACGGCGGAGCGTGGCGGGCGGCCCCGCCAGATCGGCCATCGAGCCCGAACTTGAGCGCGCGAGCCGCATCCAGGCAGATCTTCGGGCCTGGCTTGCGGAAACTCAGGACCATTTAGATGGTGCCCGCAACCACCTGTACTCCCGCGATCTACAATGGGATACGTAGCTTAGGCGATCAACCGCCGATCATCTCTCCGGAGGCGGAGTTTCCAAACGCATGCTTTTGTCCATTCTGGTCCCCTTATATAACGAGGAAGAGTTTGTCGCGACTCTCCTGGAAAGGGTATTGGCAACGCCCCTTCCCGACGGGATCGACCGTGAAATTATCGTTGCGGACGACGGGTCTCTCGATGAATCCGTGGAGCGCGTTGAGGAAGTCGCGGCCCGGCATCCCGGAATGATCCGCTTGCTGAAAACATCGGTGAATCAAGGTAAGGGAGCGGCCCTCCGGCGAGCGATCAAGGAAGCCCGCGGTGAGTTGTCGATCATTCAGGATGCCGACCTGGAGTATGATCCGCGGGAATATTCCAAACTGCTCATTCCGTTGCTGGATGGTCGCGCCGATGCTGTTTTCGGATCGCGATTCTCGACGGCTGGCGAGCGGCGCGTTCTATATTTCTGGCACTCTTTGGCGAACAAGCTTCTCACGCTCGCCTGCAACATGGTGGCGGACTTAAACTTGACCGATATGGAAACGTGCTACAAGGCGTTTCGTACCCCGCTGCTGCAAAGTATCCCGATCCGCAGCAACCGGTTCGGTTTTGAACCTGAAATCACGGTGAAACTGGCCAAGCGCCAGGCCCGCATCTACGAAACGGCGATCAGCTATAGCGGACGAACCTACCAGGAAGGCAAAAAAATCGGCTTGTCGGACGCCTTTGAAGCGGTTTGGGTAATTTTGAAAACTGCCCTGTCAGGCGATATTTACGTCGATGAGGATAAAGCGACCTTGCATGCCTTTTCGGACGCTCCCAACTTCAATCGCTGGATGGCCGACACGATCGGACCGAATCTCGGCAAGAAGGTGCTCGAGATTGGAGCGGGCATCGGCAATCTCACGCGAATTTTAGTAAGGGGCAAGACTCTCTATGTTGCGTCGGACCTGGATCTCGAGCATCTCGAGCGCCTCAAATCCCGGTTGGCGCACCGGCCGAACCTCGCTATCGCTCAACTCGACGCCTCAAAGCCGGATCAATTCGAGGCTTTCGTCGGGAAAGTGGACACGGTTGTTTGCCTGAACGTCGTCGAGCACATAGAGGATGATTTGGGTGCGCTCCGCAACATTCACGCTGTGCTTGAGGACGGGGGCCGAGCGATCATTCTGGTTCCCGAAGGACAGAGCGTTTACGGAACCCTCGATGAAGCGCTGGGGCATTGGCGACGGTACTCCGAGGCTCAACTCGCGCAGCAAATGCGCAACGCCGGATTCGAAGTGGAAAAGGTAATTCGTTTCAATCGGATTTCTCGTCCGGGCTGGTGGCTGAACGGCAGGATCTTAAAACGTCGCGTGATCAGCCGCTTCCAATTGAAGAACTTCGATCGCGGGGTCTGGCTCTGGCGTCGAATCGACAAGGCTTTGCCGTGGAGTCCCACGTCGATTATCGCAATTGGGCGGAAGAGCGTAAGTCCCCGGCTTGAGAGCGGTACCGAGGTGCGCGAAACGCTGCACGCTTCGATTACCTGAACGGCTGTACGGGCTTGGCTTGGTCCTGACCCACGCGTCCCGCAACAATCTCAGCCCGAAAAAAGTTCTCGCTCACGGAAGGCGAACCGGCCATCCGGCGCAGCATTGCAATCTGGCCGACATGTGTCAGTGCGTCCGCGATCGGCCCCTGAAACAATTTCTCCCCGGGGAAAGCCGCCTGCGGATTGGCGATGAGCGACTCATCGAGCACCTGCAAAGCCTTAAAAAATCGCGCGCCCTCCTCCTTCCAAGCCAATGGAGCCGAATCATGCCATTCTTGTTTGCCTTTTACGAGCGACAGCGCCCAATCGAGGAGATCGCCCAAATGCGCCAGGATCTGTGCCGGAGTTCGTGTTTCGGGAGAGGCCCGAAAGGCCGCAAACTCCTCAGGAGCGCCATCAAGGCACCTGCCGGCGCGATAGGCCAGCGTAGCCAGCGTATGCCGGAAGAGGTCGAGCTTGGGATCGAACATACAAAGATTTTACTTGATGGCACTCAGTTGCATCTAAAGAGCGGAGGTCCGCTTGAAGCTTTTCGCTCTCGTGTTGATTTTTTCTGGATTTCAAGCAGACGCTCAAGTCGGGCAGCCTTCCGGAGGAGCGGTCCCAGCAGCTCCCAGTCCAGCTAGATCGACGAGCATATCGGTTCCTCAGAATCCTGCCGCCGCGGCCAACCCATTTTCCGGTAGCGTCCCGTCCAGCGACCTCCCCGCAACGCTCCTCTCTTTATCTCTCGAAGACGCCATCCAGCGCGGTTTGAAACAGAATTTGGGCTTGGTAAGCGGTGATCAGAACATCCGGCTCGCGAGAGCGCGGCAGTCGCAAGTGGCGAGCGCGCTGCGTCCTTCCGTCACAGCCCGGGTCGCCGACACCGAGCAACAGGTAAACCTGGCGGCTTTTGGCTTTTCCTTCAAATTTCCGGGAGTAAATATCCCAACGATCGTCGGCCCTTTCAACGTATTCGACGCTCGAGCTTACTACTCCCAGCCGATCCTGGACTTCTCAGCAATCAACAACTCTCGAGCAGCTTCGCATCTGACGAAAGCGGCTGAGTTCACTTACAAGGACTCGCGAGACCTAGTGGTGTTGTTGGTGGCGGCGGGCTACCTGCAAACGATTGCCAACCAAGCGCGCATCGATGAGGCTCGGTCCGAGGTCACCACGGCTCAGGCGCTCTACCAACGAGCCCAGGATCGCCTGAAAGCAGGTCTTTCTCCGGCGCTCGACGCGCTTCGCTCTCAAGTGGAGTTGCAATCGGAGCAAAGCCGCTTGCGGTCGCTCGTGAACGATTTCGCGAAGGATAAACTGGCGCTAGCTCGCTTGATCGGCCTCCCGCTGCGGCAGAATTTCGTTCTTTCCGACAAGGTGCCTTACGCCCAGCTCGCGCCCCCTGATCTGAGCGCAGCTCTCGATCAATCCCTGAAAACCAGGTCCGATTATAAGAGTGCCGAAGCCCGCGTGCAGGCTGCCGAGGCAGCCAAGAGAGCCTCCGTCGCGCAACGCTATCCTTCGCTTGCGGTCAACGCCGACTATGGCGATATCGGAAGCTCGCCCTGGAACTCGCACGGGACCTTTAGCGCCTCGGTCGGAATGCGGGTCTCTATTTTCGACGGCGGCCGAATCAAGGGCGAGATTGAGCAGAGCGACGCGGAACTCCAGCAGCGAAAGGCCGAACTCGCTGATTTGGCTGGCCGCATCGAATACGATGTGCGTACCGCTTTGCTCGATTTGGAAACAGCGGCGGATCAAGTGGAGGTGGCTCGCAGTTCTGTGGAAGTGGCCAGGCAGGCGTTGATCCAATCGCAGGACCGCTTCGGAGCCGGTGTGGCCGACAACATCGAAGTGGTGCAGGCGCAGACTTCGGTCGCCAGCGCCGCAACGGCCTATATCGACAGCTTGTACGCGCATAACGTGGCCAAGGTGTCGCTCGCTCGAGCCCTAGGCGTGGCGGATCAGGGCTTGACCCGGTATTTAGGAGGGAAGTGATTCATGGCACAAGAAGTCGAAACTCAAGAGAGGCCAGACCAGGCGACGGCGGAACAGGATGACGACCATGGCCACGAAAAGCCGGTCGAGCCGAAACGATCTTTCTTAGCCGGGCATCCGTTCCGCATCCTGGTCGCGCTCGTCGTGGTCGCGGCCATCGTAATCGGCGGGTTCTTCTATTGGTCGTATAGGTCCACCTTCGAGACCACCGACGATGCCGAAATCGATAGCCACGTTTACGCTGTCAGCTCTCGCATAGCGGGCAGAGTTACGGATGTGAAGATAGACAACAATCAGCCCGTGGCACAAGGCCAGGTTCTGGTTCAACTCGATCCGACTGACTATCAGGTGGGTGTTCAACGCGCTCAGGCCGATGTCGCCCAAGCCGAGGCGGACGCGCGCGCAGCCCAGAGCCAAGTACCCATCATGAGCAACACTACTTCAAGCCAAATCTCAACCGCAGGAGCGTCTGTGGAGGAAGCGAGCGCGGGCATTTCAGTCGCCCAGCAACAGTATGAGGCCGCGCTCGCGCGAGTGCGCGAGGCGGAAGCGAATGCGGTGAGGGCTCAGAAGGATGTGGAGCGCTACCGCCCTTTGGCGCAGAAACAAGAGATCTCTCAGCAGCAGTTCGATCAAGCGGTTGCGAATGCGCAAGCGTTGTCGGCCACCGTGGATACCGCAAAAGCGAGTGCCGATGCCTCCCAGCGACAGATCGGCCAGGCGAAGGCGCGTTTGTCCCAAGCTCAGGCTCAACAAGCCTCCACCCGAAGTTCTCCGCAGCAAGTGGCCGCCGAACGTGCGAAAGCCGCCTCCATGGCAGCGGCGGTGGGAGTGCAAAAAGCTCTGCTTGAACAGGCGGGCCTCAACGTGCGCTATACGACTGTGACGGCCCCGGTTGCAGGCGTAGTAGGGCAGCGTAATGTCCAGGCCGGACAACAAGTTCAAGCGGGGCAGGAGTTGATGTCCATCATTCCTTCGAATGACCTCTGGATCACGGCAAATTTTAAAGAGACGCAGTTGAAGAAAATGCGCGTTGGCCAGAAAGTGAACATTCACGTCGATTCAACCGGACGCGATTATCGAGGCCACGTGGACAGTTTTCCTGCCGCCACCGGATCTCGCTACAGCTTACTTCCACCTGAGAATGCGACGGGCAACTATGTAAAAGTAGTGCAGCGCCTTCCTGTGAAAATTGTGTTGGAGCAAGGCGAGGATCCTGAGCATCTGCTTAGGCCCGGGATGTCGGTGGAGCCCAAGGTCCAGGTCAAATAGATCTACAAGGTGAGAACTACCAGGTGCTGACCCTTCGGCAGCATCACCATCCAGTTCGAACCGACGCTGCTGACGTGCAGTGCTGCTTGCGCTCCGTCTAACTCGAGATGAGCGGGCTGGTGATCCACGACCGCAATCGCGCGCGCGCTGCTCTCATAGGAAAACTCCACCCCGTTGCTCCTGGAAGCAGCCGACTTCAGGTTGCCGTTGAAGTCCACGATGCGAAACCCCACATCCTTTGAAGCCGACTCAATCACTTGCGGCCCCCCGGGGATCCAAACTGTCGTGCCATCATGGACGGGCCACGCCTTTCCATTCACCAGCGCAGGACCGTCCCAAAGCACACCCGCCCCAAACCTCGAATCGATGACCAGCTTCGACCCATTCTGCTCCACCTTATCCACAGCAGAGGCGGCAGCGGAAAGCAAGGGCAAATCAGGCTGCAGGATAGAGTTCTCGAAATATAAAGCTACCTGCGGGAACGCCTTGGCCGCCACATGGACCAGTTCGAACAGCTCCGTCCCCGTCTGCTGTTTTGTTGGGTATACATCCTGATAGCGCTCCACGATGTTGATGTCGATCGCGAGTTTGTCGAGCCGCTTTGTGAGTGGCTCGTAGCGTTTGGCGATCTCCGGATAGCGTTGCGGCCCAAGATTCCAAATGGTCGCGGGATCCTCGATCAGGAACGTGAAATTGCGCGTTTCCAACATGGGAAGCACCTTGCTGACATCGGCTCCAATGAGATCCCGCATGCGGGTGTCGAAGCGGTCGTCCACATGGGTGAGGACGAGATCTAGGTTGGGCTTGGCGAGCCGAATCGAATCCACCACGCCGATCCATTTGTCCTGCTGACTCCGCGAGAGTTCGGCCCGATAATCGAGAAAAGTGCGCAGCCGGCCAGAGTCGGGCGGGCTTTTCTGGAAGAGTTCCAACGGGTCGAAGCCGTGAGCGCTCTTGAACTCGCTCCTCACATCCGCGTTCATGGGGGTAAATCGAGCCGGATTAGCCGCACCTTCCAGCGATTCGAAGTACAGTTCCGCAAGGTTGACACCGTCCCAATCGAAGCGCTCAATCAATGATTTGGTTCCAGTGCGCACTGCTTCGAACGCTGCGGGATTCTGCAGGTTCATCAGCTTGCGCCAATCGAGGTGAGCGTCCTGCAAAATGGCAGTCTTCTCGCGCCATTCGGGATGGTCCGCCCAAAACTTCTCGCTGACGTGCGGGAGTTCGAGCCAAACGTATACCAGGATGCCGCGTCGATGGCAGGCGTCGATCAGATGGCGGAGGTACTCGTCCGACTGTGCAGATGGCTCGAAATAATGCCAGCCCGCGACGTGCAGAGCGGCGATGCCGGACTTGCGCCAGCGTTCGGCGAAATAGTCAAGATCGACTCGACTCCGGTAAGCGGAATCGAAGAACGCCCACAACCGGCGCGACTCGAATGGCGCATTAAGTCCCAGGTCGTGCAAGGCTTGCAACAGGTAGGGGAACCGTTCGTATCCCTGAGTTCCCGGCGAGGCCGCCACCCATAACGCCGCACCGGACCCGCGACGCACGGCTGCGATGAGGGGCGCGCCGTCCCATTTCTCGCTCGCGAAAACGGTCGCGTCCTTGGGAATATCGAACCGGGGTAAATCGAGAGCCTTCTCCCAGACGATCGGCAGACGGGGAGCATGGATGTCGACCATGCTGCGCACCAAAACCCGCTTCGAACCAGGCTTGAACCCGAGTGCCTCCGCCAACTCGGACTCCCCTTCCAGCACAATTACCGAACCTTTTTCAAGCCGCTCAATCCATTGCTTTGTGGAGTTCTTGGCGGAAGCCTGCGATCCGCTCCGGATCACGAATAGATTCGTCGGGCCGCCCGTAGCGTTAGTAAATCCGATGGACGAGAGGATTTGCGGCCACGAGCCGGGGTTGTCTCCTTCGACATGATAAGAGAACGACGTCCCGCACGCAGCGCCGGCTGCCAACAGAAAGCTAATGAGTAAACGCATACCAGAATCCCGCACGCACGTCGAAGTAATTCGGCCTTCGAGGGTTGCCTTCGTTGACCAGATACACGCCCCTGACCACGTTTACCGAGAACAGCACCGACTTTGGCAGAGCTTGAAAACGGAACCGAACTCCCGGCCCTGTCTCAACGAAGTTTGCCCAATATTGGCGGCTGCGATCCACTGTCGCGTTATAGTTCCAAAGGACCTGACCTTGCAGGCCTCCGGCGGATTCGGCGGGTGCGAACGTGTAGCCCGTCCGGTTCTGAGAATAGAAGAGAACGTCGTCCTGAAACCGGCTTACGAATATTCCGTCATCGTTGGTTTCAGCGAAAAATCCATGACTCCCATTGAGCAAATGGCCGAAACCCTTGGAGTAGGAGATGCCGCCGCGATAATCGGGAATCATGGCACCGATATCTTTGCGATTTGCCAGGTATTTGATCGCCTCGCCAGCCTCAAACCACGCCAACCCGCCGTGCCAATTTGCGGTCGCGACCCCCACGCCGATTATGAATGACGTTTCCGACAGGTACTGCGGGCCGAACGCCGAACCCGTTGTCTGCTTTATGTCTCCCACGAATCGGGCAGAGACGTAAGGCCGAAAGGGAAGGCTCCCCAGCTTAAACTCGGTCTTAATCTGTCCGTAGCCGAAAGCATCCTTCCAGCGGCTCGAAAAGAAGGGGAACATCCAGCCTGTGGTGCGGAAGCGCGCCAGGCTGGGCCGGAGACTCTCGTAGGCCTTATTGGCCTCGTCGGCGATGGCCGGGTCAGGACTCTTGCGGGCCAGTTCGAACCAGCGGATCGCTTCGCTATCCTGATGCAGGATGTTGTTTGCCCAGCCAAGCTTCAACATCACCCAGAAGTCCACCGGGTCCGATTCGTGGGCGATTCGAAGGTACTTCAAGGCATCCGTCAAATAACCGGCTTTTAAGCTTTTTTCCGCCAGCGTCTTTGCTTCGGACGAAACCTGGTTGCGCGGGGCCTCGGACGGCCGACGTAACGTTTGCGGCATTTTCAAAGCTACGCGGACGCGATCCGCCAGCTCAACGTCGCCGCCTTTTAAGACTTGATCGAGGAGCGGCTGAGCACCTGCCGTGTCCTTGCGATTCAGACGAAGAAAACCCAATTGGGCCGTGGAGAGCAGGTCATCCGGAGCGATTTCATGCAGTTTCTGAAACTGCCGCTCGGCCTCCTCGCGCTTATCCATTTGCAGGAGCAGGTACGCCAATTCGCGGCGCACGTCCGCATTTTGGGGGTCGAGCGCGAGCGCGCTCTCAAATTCGTAAACATAAGGATAGCGGGAGGGCATCAACTCGCGAGCTTTCTCCGCGACCCGCGCTTGCGCCCCTCGCGAAGCCGCCAGCAATGCGCTGAGCGCTTTGTCGGGTTGACCGAGCGCTTTCCGAACCCTCCCGAGATCGAGGAGCAACTCGCGCTCCGCTGGACGCAGACGGAAGGCTGCCTCATAGTGCTCGGCAGCGAGTTCCAATTCATCGCGCTGTTCGGCCAGAGTGGCCAATTCCTGATGTGCGCTGAAATTGTCGGGAGCTGTTTGAAGAGCCTGCTGCCAGCGTGCGATTCCGTCGGCAAGCGGTTTATCGATGTTTTGAAACGCATCTTCGGCGGTTTGATCGCCAGTCTTGCGGATGCGATCGAAGATCCGGCGTGCGACGGCTTGCTGCTTACTCTCATAACACAGAAACGCATATTCCATGGCGACGTGCAGATCCGCTGGATCGAGCCGCATCGCTTCGGCAAATTGGTCCCGGGCGGCCTCGTTTTCCCCGATTTTCAGGAGGGTATAGGCGAGATCTTTACGGATTGCGGCCCGATTTGGCGCAAACGAGATCGCCCGCTGGAATTCGGCTACCGCTTGATCGTAATTGCGAGCGCGGAGTAAATCGTAGGCTTTTTGGAGAGGCTGATAGGCTGGATCCGGAGTCTGTCCGTGTGCCAGGCAGGCCATGATCGCGAGAATGATGATGGGTCGCAACACTTGGGTTGTGCCACAAAGCGCGCTAAATTCTCAAGAAATTACTGGGTCAACGGTCCAGCGCAAATCGAGGCTCGGGATCTGTGGTTCCAGCAAGTACCTGCTCGACGTACTCTCCGACTGCGGGTCCGTGCTTGAAGCCGTGCCCCGATCCGCCGCCGACAATCCAGACATTTTCGAATTCGGGATGCCGATCAATCAGAAAATCCCCGTTGGGCGTGCTCTCGTACTGGCAGACGCGTGTCTCTAGAACGGGAGCGCTGGCCATTTCCGGGAACCGCTCTCTTAGGAATTCCTGCGCTTCCGCGAGCGCCTCAGGTCGCACCACGCGCTCCTGGGTGTCGGGATCCACCTCGGGCCCATGCCGATCAAAAGCCAGTTTGAATCCGCGAGACTCCAAATCGGGGACCGCATAACCCCTTCGCGGGTCGCTGTAATCGAGCCATGCAGGCATGACGGGCGAAGCAAAGCGCCTGTCGCTGGGGGCAGTCCCAAAGAAGAATATTTCTTGACGAGTGACGCGTATCCGGCGGCCGAGCAATCCTGGAAACACCTTCGGCAGCCACGGCCCGCATGCGTAGACCAATTCGCCCGCTCCGATGGTTTCATCTCGGCTGATACGAATGCTTGTGACCTTGCGGCCACCAGAGGGAGGGTCGACATGCGCGTGGATGAAGTCTACTCCGCATCTCACCGCTTCGCGGACGACAGCCTGTACGCAACGCCTCGCCAGCAGAACACCGCTCTCGGGTTCGAGGACTGCCGTAATCGGGCCGGGGAATCGAAGCTGACGAAAGCGTCTTTCCACATCGCTCTGAGTGAGTTGCTCGAAAACAACCCCGTTTCTGGCAAGAACGGCAAGGTTGTCCGCAGCTCGAGGATCGCCCTCGGAGGAGGTCCAGAGCACTCCCGTTTGATGGAAGAGGCCCGGTGCGCCCACCTCATCCAAGAATGCTCTCCAGGCGCTTAGCGATCGCGCCGACCAGCGCGTGTAGATCTCGTCCGCGCCGTAGCTCATGCGGATTATACGCGACTCCCCGCCGGAACTCGATCGCGAATTGCCGGGACCGTAGGCATCCAGCAGCGCCACTGTCTTTCCGGCAAGACGCAGACGATAAGCCGTCCAAGCACCGAAAACGCCGGCTCCGATCACCACCGTGTCGTAATTATTCAAACCGTATGCCCTTCTCTAAGGCGACCGCCCTAGTGTAAGCTAAGTGGGCCGCCGCAAGATCCTCCACGGCAAGGCCCAGCGATTTGAAAACTTTCACGTCGATCCCCGCCGAAAAGACCGGATTCCCGACAGCCTCGCCCAATTCGGCGACAATGTGCGATTCTTGTGAAATGACCCTGTTGGATTCCAACCACGACAGGCCACAATTCCGACGTTATTTCTGATAACATCGGCGAGAAAGCCATGAACCGAATACTTCGCTGTACGCTGTTGCTGATTGGACTGGCGGGTGCAGCTTCAGCCCAGTTCGATGCGGGCCAAATATCTGGTTACATTCGCGACAGCACTGGCGCAAGCGTGCCAGGAGCAACCGTGATCACCACGAACCAAGGCAGCCACGAGTTGCATAAGACTACCAGCAACCAGGACGGCTACTACATTCTGCCGCAGCTCTTCGTGGGCGTCTACGATCTCTCGGTCGAGGCAGCCGGATTCAAGAAGTATGTCAAGACAGGAGTGGTGCTGGACGCTCAATCGAAGGTCGGAGCCGATATCGAACTCACCGTGGGCGCCATCTCGGACCAAGTGACCGTCGAGGCTTCGGCCGCCCAGGTCCAGACCGATTCGGCTCTGGTCGGCAGCCTGGTGGACAGCAAGCAAATCCAAAACCTGACCCTCAATGGGCGTAATCCCATCTACCTTGCCGCGCTTACGCCCGGAGTAGTGAGCGGCGCGGGTATCGGAACTTTCGATCCGGATAGCGTCAGCAACGGTGGGTTCAACATTAACGGTGGCCGCGCGGACGAATACGTGGTGATGGTGGATGGAGCGGTGGCAACGAGAACACGCTCGTCGGGCTCCATGCTTGGCTCGCTTGACGTGGACACGGTGCAGGAAGTGCAAGTGTTGACTGCCGACTACTCCGCTGAATACGGACGCTCCTCGGCGGGTCAGATTCGGTTCGTGACAAAAAGTGGAACACGGGCTTTGCACGGCGACCTCGTTGAGAACTTCCGCAATTCTGCGCTTGACGCCAACACCTGGACCCGCAATCACAGCCCCATCTCGCAAATCGCCAGCGGTGCGGCTCCGTACCGTTTTAATCAATACGGCTATGATGTCGGCGGCCCCATCTTCATCCCCAGCCATTTTAATCGGGACCGCAACAAATTGTTCTTCTTCGTCGCCCAGGAATGGACGAAGCGCCGTTACGAGACCACAAACACGGGAACTGTTCCCAGCCTGGCGATGCGCAGCGGCAGCTTCAGCGAGCTCTTAGATCCCGCCAATCCTTTCTTTAAGAAGGTGCGTGTGATCACGGACCCAATAACCAAAGCACCTTTCCCCGGCAATATCATTCCGGCCTCCAGGATCAGCAGCAACGGACAGGCGCTGCTCAATGTATATCCAACTCCAGTTCCCGGATTCCTGCAAGGCACCGCCAACTGGATCGGCACGAAATCCACCCATTCCGATTTGCAAAAGAACACCTTCAAGGTCGACTATCTGATTAGCGATACGGAGCATCTGTCGATTCGCGGAACTCATACCCCATGGCACTTTAATTCGCCCTTTGAGGATACTTTCGGTCGGATGGAAGAGGTCTGGTCGCGACCAAACCGTATCGGCGCGGTTAGCCTGATCAGCACGCTCTCGCCCACGTTGGTGAATGAATTCAATTTCTCGGCCAACTCCGATGGCAAAGGTGACATCCAGTTTGGAAGCTACTGTGCCGCTTGCCAACGCAGTGCCTATGGTCTGAATTACGCTCTACTTTATCCCGGCACGAAGATCGCGCCACAGAAGGTTCCCAGCATTCGGATTCAAAGTCTCACCACGCTGGACGCCGGCCCCTATCCGGGTTCGTGGTCGGGTTATGTATACGGCTGGTCAGACAACTTGACCAAGATTCTGGGCACCCACACGGTAAAGGTCGGCGGATACCTGGAGCATTCCGGCCAGAACGATTTTATCCAGGGGACAACCGCTGGTCCCGGCACGACGGTGAATCAGAATGGGGACTTCACCTTCAACGACTCGGGCAATCCCGCCACTACTGGATTAGGAATCGCTAACGCCCTCCTAGGCAACTTCGATACTTATTCGGAGTTCGGCGCTAAGGCCTACACGCCTTACGTATCCACCTCGCTCGATCTGTTCGCGCAGGATAGTTGGAAGCTGACGCCGAAGCTGACGGTGGAGTATGGCGTGCGCTGGTCCATCTGGCCGCAGTGGAAAAGCAAGTGGGGCAATCTGGCTGAGTTCCTTCCGCAATACTATAATCGTGCCACCGCGCCGGTGGTGGATTCGAAGGGCGGCTTTATTGTGAGCGGAGATCAATACGACGGGATCGTGCTGCCAGGAACTGGTGTCCCGAAAGCCGAAGGCGGCCGCATTCCAGCTCTTCATTCCGGCCAGTTCGATCGTCTCTATCACGGCTTGCCGGACGGCCTCTCGCCCACGCATTGGAATGTATTTCAACCGAGGGTGGGCTTAGCTTACGCTTTCTCTCCAAAGATGGCAGTTAGAGCCGGAGGAGGATCGTTTGCAAACCGCACCGCCATCAATCGCGACACAGCGCTCGGCGGAAATGCACCATTTCAACTTCAGGAATCGGTGGTGAACGGCATAGTCGATATTCCGGGCGGCGCCACGCAGCGGGCGTTTCCCTTCACCCAAACGATTCAGGACCCGGTCTTCAAGATTCCGACCGCCTGGGAGTGGAACGGCACTTTTCAGCGCGAAGTGGGTTGGGGCACTACGGTACAGGTGGGCTATGTCGGCCGCCGCGGACTGCATAATCAGCGCAAGCGGAACATCAACCAATTGGTGGCGGGAACGCTGCAGGCCAACCCGGGAATCAATGCGAATGCCCTGCGGCCCTATCTCGGCTTGGGCGTGATTGGTATCTCCGAAAATAGCGGCAGCTCACGTTACGACGGATTGCAGGTAAGCGTCCAGCATCGCTATTCGTCCGGCTTTCAGTTCGGACTGGCTTATACCTATTCAAGATCGCTCGATGACGGATCGAGTCTCACGGATGTACTGCCGAATGCTTACAACGCACAGGGCTACTACGGGCACTCGGATTTCGACCGCACTCACGTACTCGTAGCGAATTACATTTACAACATCCCGCTATTCAAGAACACAAATAACAAACTCGTGCAAATCGCGTTCGCTGGCTGGGAGCTATCGGGCATCAATCAGGCGCAGTCCGGCGTTCCGCTTTCCGTTCGCACCAGTGCAGATCTTGCGGGCGTTGGCACGGGAAGCGGCAACCAGTTCTGGACGCTAACCGGGGATACCTCGATCGCTGTTACTCCGTTCACCAATTCTGCAGTCTGGTTCAACAAAGCGGCGTTTACGCAGCCCGCGGCAGGCACCTTTGGAACTCAGTTGCGCAACAGCCTTCGGGGTCCGGGATATTGGAACTGGGACATGGGACTGCGCAAGAATTTCAAGATTTATGAGGCGCAGTCTCTGCAATTCCGCTTCGACATGTTCGATATCCTCAACCATCCCAACTGGAACAATCCCGTTACCGATCCCACCAGTGGCTCGTTCGGGCTGGTAACCGGAAAAACCAACGACGCGCGCAACATGCAAGTGGCGTTGAAGTACATTTTCTAAAACTGTTAAACATTGAGGAATTAATGGACAGCAAGCCAGGTGCGACATCGCGCCGAGATTTCATGTGCGACAGCGTGGGCAAAGCTTTAATCGTCGCGGGCGGTTTGGGCGTGACTCAGGAAGCAGAAGCGCAATCGAACACCGGCCATGCAGCTTTGCCGTGGTACCGGCGGGCGTACCGTTGGGGGCAAACGAACATTACCGAGAAGGATCCAGTGCGGTACGACATTCCTTGGTGGCGGGATTACTGGAAACGAACCCAGGTTCAGGCGGTGATCATTAACGCCGGTGGAATTGTCGCCTACTACCCAAGCAAGTTTCCGCTCCACTATCGGGCCGAGTTTCTGAACGGGCGCGATCTTTATGGAGAACTGGCGAAGGCCGCCCATGACGATGGCCTGTTCGTGATGGCTCGCATGGATTCGAACCGCACGGCGGAAAACTTCTTCGAAGCTCATCCGGACTGGTTTACGCGGGACATCAACGGCAAACCGTACCGCGCGGCCGACAAGTACATCACCTGCGTCAACAGCCCTTACTACGACGATTATTTGCAGAATGTGCTCCGCGAGATCATTGAGCGTTCCCATCCGGAGGGCATCACCGATAACAGTTGGGCAGGAATGGGTCGAGAGAATATCTGTTATTGCGAGAACTGCCAGAAAACATTCCAGGCCAGGACCGGAGGACCCCTGCCGCGCAAGGCGGATTGGGACGATAAGACGTACCGCGAGTGGATCCTATGGAACTATGCGCGCCGCACGGAACTTTGGGAGCTAAACAATAAAACCACGCAGGCGGCTGGCGGCCCGGAGTGCATCTGGTCCGGGATGAACAGCGGTTCGGTAACGACACAAGCCCGATCTTTCCGGGACCTTCCGGAGATTTGCAAACGCGCCCACATCATTATGTTGGACCATCAGCGGCGCGACGACGAGACTGGATTTCAGCAGAACGGCGACACGGGAAAGCGGGTCCATGGCCTGTTGGGATGGGACAAGCTGGCACCTGAATCGATGGCCATGTACGAATCAGGTCCCGGCTATTATCGCCTGGCAAGCAAGCCCGCCGCCGAAGGGCGCATGTGGATGATCGACGGATTGGCAGGCGGCATCCAACCGTGGTGGCACTTTATCGCCGCGTATCACGAGGACCGCCGCATGTACGCGACTCCCGGACCAGTGATGAACTGGTATAAGACCAATCAGCAATATCTGATTGACAGGCAGCCCGTGGCGTCGGTGGGTTTGGTCTGGTCCCAAAGAAACACCGATTTTTTTGGCCGCGAGGATGCAGCCGAACTGGTGGACGCTCCCTATAGCGGGTTTATGCATGCGCTGGTGCGGGCCAGGATTCCATATTTGCCCGTTCACATTGACGAGATTGAGCGCCGGAGCGGCAAGCTCCAGGCTCTGATTCTGCCCAACCTGGGTGCGCTTTCGAGTGACCAATGCGCGGCCATCCGCAGATTCGTGCAGAAAGGCGGCTCGCTGTTTGCGACAGGCGATTCGAGCCTGTACAACGAATGGGGTGAAGGACGTGCAGACTTCGAACTCGCCGACATCTTTCGAGCGCACCGAACAACTCCTGCACCAAAGCTGCGCAGCGTCAGAGAGCAAGGCCCGGGATTGCAGCAACGCGCTGCGGCCGACCGATTTTTGCCTGACGCGCACACATACCTGCGATTGGCCCCGGAACTCCGCGCCCAGGTGAATGGACCGAACGCAGGCGATGAGCCGAAAGTAACGGGCAAGAGGCATGCAGTGTTGCGCGGCTTTGACGAAACGGACATCGTGCCGTATGGTGGAACGCTGGTTCCCTTGCGCGTAGATGCAGGCGTGGTGGTACCGCTTACCTTCATCCCTCCGTTCCCGACCTATCCACCCGAAACCTCATGGATGCGCGTGCCCAAGACGGATGTGCCCGGGCTGGTGCTTTCCGAACAGGGCAAGTCGCGGATTGCTTTCCTGCCTGCCGACGTCGATCGGCGCTACTCGAAGGAGCACCTTCCCGATCATGGGGACCTGCTCGCCAACATTGTGCGTTGGATCAGCGGTCCCAACATTCCGCTGGCGGTCGAAGGACCGGGCTTAATCGACTGTCATTTGTATGAGCAGCCGGGGCGCTTGATTTTGCATCTGGTGAATCTTACGAGCGCGGGCACGTGGCGAGCTCCAGTCGAGGAACTCATTCCCGTCGGCCCATTCAAGGTGAAGATCACGCTACCTCAGGGCGTAAGTGGGCGTACCGCGCAATTGTTGGTATCGGGAGCGACACGGCCGGTGAGCGTTCATCAAGGGATCGCGTCGCTGGAAGTTACTTCGATACTGGACCATGAGGTTGTGGTTCTCCGCTAACGTCAAATAAAACAATTAACCCTAAGACTCGTCGTCAGATCGTAATTTCGCGAGCACAGACAAATCTTCCAGCGTCGTTGTGTCCCCCTTCACCTCATTGCCCGAGGCCAGCTCCCTAAGCAAACGCCGCATAATCTTCCCGCTGCGTGTCTTCGGCAGCGCATCCGAGAAGCGAATCTCATCCGGCTTCGCGATCGGCCCGATCTCCTTGGCTACCCATTGCCTCAACTGATTCTTCACGTCATCGCTCGGCGCAATCCCTTGCTTCAACGTGACAAATGCAGCCACCGCCTGACCTTTAATCTCGTCCGGCCGTCCGACCACTGCTGCCTCAGCGACCATCGGATTTGCAACGAGGGCCGACTCAATCTCCATCGTGCTCAGCCTATGGCCCGCTACGTTTAGCACGTCATCCACGCGCCCCATCAGCCAAAAGTAGCCGTCTTCGTCCACCCGCGCTCCATCGCCAGCGAAATACATGCCCGGAATCTGCGACCAGTATTGCTCCTTATAACGCTCTGGATCTCCATAGATGGTCCGCAACATGGACGGCCAAGGACGTTTGATCACTAGAAACCCTCCGCCTCCGGGAGGAACGTCGTTCCCTTCGCGGTCCACGACCGCGGCCACGATTCCTGGGAATGGACGCGTAGCCGACCCGGGCTTGGTCGAGATGGCGCCGGGAAGCGGGCTGATCAAAATAGCGCCCGTCTCGGTTTGCCACCAAGTGTCTACAATTGGACAGCGTCCTCGTCCGATCACTTCGCGATACCACATCCACGCCTCGGGATTGATCGGCTCGCCCACGCTGCCCAGCAGCCGAAGGCTCTTCATTTGGTGCTTCCTCGGCCATTGCTCACCCAGTCGCATGAAGGCGCGAATCGCTGTGGGCGCGGTGTAGAAAATCGTCACTTTGTACTTCTCAATAATTTTCCAGAATCGATCGGGCTCCGGCCAAGTGGGTCCGCCCTCGTACATCACCACGGTGGCCCCGTTCTGCAAAGGTCCGTAAACCACGTAGCTATGTCCGGTCACCCATCCAATATCGGCGGTGCACCAGAAGGTGTCTTGCTCTTGCAAATCGAACACCCACTTGCTCGTGATGTAGGTTCCAACGGCATACCCGCCGGTGGTATGAAGAATTCCCTTGGGCTTGCCCGTCGTTCCGGACGTGTACAGCAGATACAGCGGATGTTCCGAATCCAGCGGCTCCGCGGGACACTCCGAGGAAGCCCCCTCCATGAGTTCGTGCCACCAGTGGTCGCGTCCCGCTCGCATGTGAACGTTCGATCCAGTGCGCTTATAAACGATCACGCTGGAGATGGTAGGGCACTCAGGAACAGCCGCGTCCACGGCTTCTTTCAGCTTTACTTCAGCACCTCGTCGATAGCCTGCATCCTGCGTGATCACGATGACTGCGCCGCAATCGTGGATGCGATCAATGAGCGCCTGCGAGGAAAACCCGCCGAAAATTACGGTGTGGGGCGCCCCGATTCGCGCACACGCCAGCAGCGCGATAGCAAGCTCAGGAACCATTCCCATGTATATAGCGACCCTGTCGCCCTTCTTCACGCCCAATCCTTTCAGCACGTTCGCGAACTTCGAAACTTCCGCTAATAGTTGTTGATAGGTGAGCGTTCGGGAGTCGCCCGGCTCGCCCTCCCAAATGATCGCGGCTTTATTCTTGCGCCAAGTCTCGGCGTGCCGGTCGAGACAGTTATAGGAGATGTTGAGCTCGCCGCCTACAAACCACTTTGAAAACGGCAACTGCCAATCCAGCACCGTGTCCCACCGCTTGAACCAGTGCAACTCGCTCGCGATCCCAGCCCAGAAGGCGTCGGGGTCCCGCTCGGCGTCCTTGTAAATGCGCTCGTAGTCTTCAAGACTCTTGATGTGAGCGGCGGCGCGGAACGCTTCGGAGGGAGGGAACACGCGCTTTTCTTGCAAGGCGGTATTGATAGCCTTTTCAGACGACATGCTTTCTAGTTTAATGGCTGGCCGTTTCCTCCAGCCTCATTCTAAAATGAGAAAATGCTCGGCGATCCGCTTTGTCCCGATTTGCGCCTGAATCATAGGAGGCTATTTGTGAAATGTATCTACAGTTTGCTACCGCTACTTGTCTCCGGAGGAGTAACATTTGCCCAGACCACCGTTTCGGCCGTGGTGAATGCGGCCAGCAACGCTATTCCGGGGTTGCCCAATTCATCGATCGCGGAGGGCTCCATGTTTGTCGGCTACGGCGCGAACATGGGTCCGGCCAGCCTGGTGCAGGCTTCCAGTTATCCGCTCCCAACCAACTTGAGCGGGACTTCAGTCAAGGTTGCCGTGGGGGGAACTTCCGTCGACGCAATCATGATTTACGCCTCGGCGACCCAGTTCGCGGCCGTGCTGCCTTCCTCCGCTCCAGTGGGCGGCGGGACCATCACAGTGACGTATAACGGCCAAACCAGTACGCCGGCTGCTATTTCGGTGGTACAGAACAGCTTTGGGACGTTCGCCGTGAATCAAGCCGGCAGCGGCGCCGGAATCGTAACGTTCGCGGACAATACCCTCGCGGGTCTTGGAAAAGCTGCGAATCCGGGAGAAACCCTCGTGATCTGGGGAACGGGGCTTGGCCCGGTGAAAGGCAACGAGGCTGCGGGCCCTCTTCCAGGCGATCAGACGAGCATCCCGGTTGAGGTGTATATCGGAGGCAAGCAAGCGGCTGTCTCCTACCGGGGGCGATCGGGCTGCTGCACGGGTCTCGACCAAATCGCGTTTGTCGTGCCAGCCGGGGTTGAGTCTTGCAACGTGCCAGTCGTCGTAAAGATCGGCAACACCGTGAGCAACTTTACGAGCATCGCCGTGGCCAGCAGCGGGCGGACTTGCGTCAGTACGAGCGGGACTGATCTCCCTACTATTTTCAGCAAGCCTAATTTGACCATCGGACAGGTGAGCCTGACGCGATCGACTACTCAATCGTCAGGGATCGGGGGGGTAGGTGCGGGAATCAAGAAATCGGATGACGGAAGCGCCGTCTTTCTAAAGTTGAAATTCCCGACGGGAGGGTTCCCCGTTTCCCTCGTGGATAGCGTTTCATTTGGGGCCTGCACCGTTACGACTTTCTCCACCACGTCGCAGAGCATTCTGGGCGATTTTTCGTTCCAGGGACTGGATGCCGGCCCGTCCATTAGCATCAATGGGCCGGGCGGCACCCGGAGCATTACCCAGGAAACGAGCCCCGGGCTGGCCGGGTACTACAGCGCGATGCTCGGCGACGCTTCGCCCGGCAATCATCTGGATGTTGGAAAGTACACAATCACGGGTTCTGGAGGGGCCGATGTTGGGGCCTTCACCACTTCAGTTAACGTTCCGCAGCCATTGCTCTGGACGAACCAGGCTGCCCTGGGCACCGTGAACCGAGCAAGCGGTGTTCAGGTGACCTGGTCCGGCGGCGACCCGAGCGCGTACGTTGACATCGGCGGCAGCAGTTTCGCGCTCTTGAGCGGCGACAAGTTTCTCGGCGCGACGTTCACCTGCCGAGCGAGAGTCAGCGACGGCAGTTTCACGGTTCCGCCGGTTGTGCTGCTGAGTCTGCCGGTTAGTTCTTCGCTCAGCAATTTTGCCTTTAGCGTCCTGAGCGTAGGAACCTCGACGGCTCCCCAGCAATTCACGGCTTCCGGTATCGATTACGGATTTGTTACATCGTCTGTGTCAAATCTGCGAGACGTCAGTTATCAATAAGCGCAGGATGAAACCGGGGCGTAGCACTGCCGTCACGATAGGTTCACAGCTTTCGCTTATTCTGAGCAACAATGCGAAACGCTGTTGCTGCCTTATTTGGGAAGGTTCCTCCCCCCGTTCAGGGAGCCCTGGATAAGATTCTATTGGTCGACCGCTTCGCAGAGCTGTACGATCGGATCCACAGCATCACCGATGGTCGATCATTTTCGGAGAAGCTGCTGGAGTGCTTGCACGTTGAGTCGTGCATTTCAGCGGAGGATTTAACCCGCATTCCCAAGAGTGGCGCAGTGGTCGCCGTGGCGAACCATCCTTTCGGCTTGATCGAGGGTGCGATACTGGCGGCCCTGCTCCCGGGCATTCGTCCAGATATAAAGATCTTGGCGAATTTCCTGGTTAGGGAGTTTCCAGCGCTAAACGACATATGCATTCATATTGACCCGTTCGGCGGCGAGGGATCGGTGCAAGCCAATCTCAAGGGAATCAAAGAGTCGATGCTCTGGCTGAAGAAAGGCGGGATGCTCGTCATTTTTCCGGCAGGCGAAGTGGCCCATTTGGATCTCAAACAGAGGCAGATCACCGACCCGCCATGGAGCGAAAAGGTTGCTCGCATCGTGCGCTCCGCCCGCGCATCGGTGCTGCCAATGTATTTTCGCGGGACCAATAGCGCGCTGTTTCACATCCTGGGCTTGATCCACCCGCGGCTCCGTACCGTAATGCTGCCGCACGAATTTCTGAATAAGCAGGACACTTCCATTGAGCTTCGGATCGGGAATGTGATTCCGCCGAAAAAGCTGGAGACGATGGACGATCCGGACTTGATTCGATATCTGCGAAATCGGACTTACTTGCTGGGAGGGCGGCAATCGGCGGGTCCGCCTCTTCGACAGCGGTCTGACACGACCTCGCTTGCTCAGGTAATTGCGCCTATCGATCCGCGCGTGCTCGCGGAGGAAGTGGGCCGTCTTGCTAAGGAACGCTTTTTGTCTCGATCGGGCGAGATGACGGCGGTTCTGGCGCGCGCATCCGAGATTCCCAATTCGCTGCGAGAAATCGGTCGACTGCGTGAACTGACTTTTCGCCAGACGGGAGAGGGGACGGGGAAGTCGATCGATCTGGATGAGTTCGATTTTTACTACTTGCACCTGTTTGTGTGGAATGCTGCGGCGCGTGAAATCGTGGGAGCTTATCGGCTGGGGCCGTCGGATGAAATCGTGAATCGTCTCGGGAAAAAGGGCCTGTATACCAACACGCTCTTCGACTACAAGCGGGCGTTCCTGGATCGGATTTCCCCTGCTCTTGAACTAGGTCGTTCATTTGTGCGCAAGGAATACCAAAAGAGTTACGCGCCATTGCTGCTGCTGTGGAAGGGCATCGGTCAATTTGTGGGAAGCCATCCTCGGTATAAGGTGCTTTTCGGGCCGGTCAGCATCAGCAATGAATACGACCCGGCTTCTCGTCAGTTGATCGTCCGGTTCCTGGAGACCTACAGTCAATCGAAAGACTTGGCCCGGACGGTGCGTGCCCGCAGTCCGTTCAAGACGCGTCCCATGCGGGCGTTGGAAGGGCTCGGTAGAGTTGGCTCGGCGGAGTGGGACATTGAAGAGCTATCCGCTCTAATCGCAGACATTGAGACGGATCAGAAAGAGGTTCCGATTCTCCTGAAGCAATATCTCAAATTGGGCGGGAAGCTGGTGGCGTTCAACGTTGACCCGCATTTCGCCGACGCGTTAGATGGGCTGATCGTGGTGGATCTTGCGCGGACGGATGCGCGGGTTCTGGATCGGTACATGGGGAAGGAAGGGGCGGAGGGGTTCCTGGCTTATCATCAGGGCATTCGAGCGGCTCGAGCTACCGCTTAGGGCAAGGCGAACGCGATCAGCGTGTCTGAAAATTGCTCGCTGTATTTGTTGCCGCCGCCCGAGGCGATCACCACGTACTGTTTTTTCGTTTTCGGTCCTACGAAGGTCATCGGAGTGGCATGTGCGCTCGCGGGCAGCTTCGTTACCCACAGCTCCTTGCCGGTCTCTTTATCGAAGGCGCGGAACCTTGCATCGTTGGTCGCGCCGATCAGGATCAGGCCGCCCGCAGTCGCCAGCGATCCGCCCAGATTGGGAGTGCCCGTGGGCGGCAATCCTTTCGCGACCAATTCATCCACGATGCCCAACACGGAACGCCAGCGGAACGTGCCGTGATCCAGATCGATGGCGGTGAGAAACCCCCACGGCGGTTTTTGACAGGGCCACAAGTTGGGATCCCAGAAGCGCGAGTTGCTCGTGCCCGGCCCTTGGGGACGGTACGGAATCACTCCGGGTCGCTTGACCATGTGGTAGAGCATGCCTGCGTCCATGGAGTTGACGTACAGCGTGCGAGTCTCCGGATCATAGGACGCGCCTCCCCAGTTCGCGCCTCCGTTGGTGCCAGGAAACAATACGGTCGGCTTCAGCCCGATCGGAGTGTACAGGTTCCCGAACACGGCATCTTCGATGAGCTTGGCGCAATAGGCATGCGATTCCGGCGTGACATCGGTGAGTTCATCGGGTCGCATCGATTGTCTGGCATAAGGCGGAGGTGCCACCGGCCTGGGCTGTGTAGGCCATGCTTCCTCGCCTGGCAACTCGCTCTTGGGGACGGCGACCTCTTCAATGTCGTAGAGCGGCTTGCCAGTCACGCGGTCGAAGATAAACGTGAATCCGGTCTTGGTGATTTGCGCGACCGCCGGGATATCTTTTCCGTCGCGCCGCACTGTGACTAGATTCGGCTGCGCGGGAATGTCGTAATCCCAGAGATTGTGATGCACGGTCTGAAAGTGCCAGAGCCGCTTGCCTGTCGATGCGTCAAGTGCGACGAGGGAATCGCCGAACAACCCCGCTCCCTTCCGATCTCCACCGTAAAAATCGTAGGCCGGAGAAGTCAGGGGGAGAAACAGAATGCCGCGCTCGACATCCACGCTCAGCAGCGACCATGGGTTCACCGCTGCCCGGTCCTTCCAGGATTCGCCCTCCCACGTATCGTTGCCGTACTCGCCTTTATATGGAACGGTGTGAAAGGTCCAGGCGGTTTTTCCGGTTCGGACGTCGAATGCTCGCACATCGCCAGCCGGCCCCCTTGGTTCGTTATCAGCCGTGAGCGATCCGCAGATGACCAGGTTCTTATAGATGGCTGGCGGCGATGTCATGCCGTAGCCTTTGGCTGGAAACTTGTCGGCCACGCCCTCGCGCAGATCAATCCAGCCAGCTTTGCCGAAGCTGTCGTCCGGCTTTCCGGTTCGCGCGTCGATGGAGAAGAGTCGCCCGTCCAGCGTGCCAAGAAAAATGCGTTTCTGCGAACCGTCGGTCCAGAAAGCCGCCCCGCGATTGATGAACAGGTTGTAGGTGAGGTCCCGATTCAGCTTGGGATCGAAGGCCCAGATCTGCTTGCCGCTTTCCGGATCGAGCGCGATCAGGCGCGAGAAGGGGGTGGTCAGGTACATGATGCCATCAATCACCAGAGGCGTGGTTTCAAATGCGCTGCGCTGCGGAAGAGTCTTCCCGTCGCTCACATCGCCAGTATGAAAAGCCCAGGCGACTTTGAGTTGGGTGACATTCGAGCGGTTGATCTGCTTCAGCGGTGAATACTTGGCGCCTCCTGGATCGCCCGCGTACGATCGCCAGTCCTGGCCAATGGCGAGACGAAGACAGCAGAACAGAAGCAAGCCGCTCGGCCGCATCAGTTCACGCGCTTTCCAGACAAGTGCGCGCCGGCCTGCTCGAGTTGAAGCTCCTTCGCGCGTCCATCGTCGCCAGGAACGAACGTGAACACCGCATCTACGATTTTTAGAAAGAACTGCGTCTCCGAGGAAGCGAAGGCCTCCAGCTTGGGTTGACCTTTCGGATGCATCATAAGATGGCCGCTTTCATTCGTGACCGTGATTAGCAGCGGACCCACCTGATAGTCTCCCGTGTATCGATCGAGAATTTTAGAATCGAGCGTAATCTCCTTGCGCTCGCCCGGAAGTATGACCTTCTCGCCAAACAACTCGCCTGCCAGAGCAGAGGCTATGGCGCTTGCATTTCCCGCCTGATTATTAGAAAGAACGATCACCACTGCGTCATCATCCGGGAAGCGGGCGATGTGCGTGGAGAATCCGTTGATGCCTCCGCCATGACCGATTTGCTTGTGCTTGAACATCGGGCCGGTCATTACTCCATAGCCGTAGTCGTTCTTGACGGGTGTAAACATTTCATCCCGCGATGCTTTGGTCAGGACTTTGTCGGCGTAGAGTGAGCGATCCCAGAGGTACATGTCTTTGGCCGTGGAGTAAAGAGATCCGGCGGCGTAAGGCAGCGACATGTCCAGATAGTCGGCGTTGGCGAATCCGACACCGGAGGGCCCGTATCCCTCGGCTCGATTCTTGAGAATCGCTTCAGATTTGTCGTAACCGCTATCGTTCATTCCTAGCGGACCGAAGATATGTTTGGCCAAGTAGTCGGCGTACTTTTCTCCCGAGACTTTCTCAATGATCACGCCGAGGAAGATGTAGCCTGAATTGTCGTACTTCCACTTTGTGCCAGGGTCGAACTCCAGCGCTTTGTCCTTCGAGAGCAGAAGAATTTCCGAAGGAGTCAACGGCACGCGCATGAAGCGCGGTTTGGGAAAATCCGGGTCTGCTGTGTAACTGGGAATGCCGGAGGTGTGGCTTAGCAACTCCTGAATCGTGATGCTCTTCCAAGCATCCGGACATTTGTCGAAATATTTGCACGCTGCGTCCTTCACGGAAAGAGAGCCTTTCTCTTGCAGTTGCAGGATGGCGGTGGCAGTGAACTGCTTGGTAATTGAGCCGAGACGAAACTTGGTGGTGGGCGTATTGGGAACGTCGAGTTCGATGTTCGCCATTCCATAGCCTTTTTCAAGAAGAATCGTTCCGCCTTTGGCGACTAGCACGGACCCGATAAAGCGTCGATGCTGCTGATAAGCCTCCGCAACGTGGTCGAGCCTCGCTGCCAGCGGAACTTCTTGCGCCAAGCCCGTGCAAAGGACAACGGCGAAGACGAGAGTTAGTCTGCGTGAAATCATATACGTTACCTTCCAAAGATATAACGGGCTCGGCGAATATCAGCGCCTCCATTCAGTACTTCGTTTTGGCGCAGAATGAGGATGGGCGCAGACGAGTTGCTCCACTCGCCGGTGACGTTCACCTTGTGTCCCATAGCGCCCAGCGCTTCGACGCTCGCTCGCGGAATTCGATTTTCCAGATTCAGCCTGCCTGGCACGAACTCATGATTGCCAAAGGAACTGTAAAAATGTTCCGTCTGGAAGCGCGCCGCCTCCACCGCTTCTTGAGCCTGCATGCCGAAGTCGATCACGTTCAGCACTACTTGCAGCAGCGCCTGATCCTGGTTGTCCCCGCCAGGAGTGGAAAGCTCCATCACGAATTGTCCACCCTTGGTTACCATGGTGGGACTGAGCGTAACCCTCGGCCGCTTTCCCGGCAGCAACTGATTGGGATGGCCGGGCGTCAGCACGAAGGACTGCAGCCTGGTGGTGAGCGGAATGCCGGTATCGCCCATGATTACCGAGGGCAGCCATGCTCCGCTCGGCGTGGCTGAGAAGGCGTTGCCCATGCGATCCACAACATTGACGCAGGTGGTGTCCTGCACGGGTCCGGGGGTCGCTCGGCTGGTGGCGGGAAGCGGCGGGCGGGCGCTCAGGTTGCCTGGACGGTGCTCCATGGACGCGGTCTTGGGATCGATCAGCTTGCGTCGCTCGGCGGCGTAGTCTTTAGAAAGCAGGACGTCTTCGGGAATCTTGCTGAACTTCGGGTCGCCATAATACATGTCGCGATCGGCGAAGGCGAGCTTCACAGCTTCTACCACCGTGTGCAGATATTCGGGACTATTGTGGCCCATGGACTTCAGATCGTAGCCTTCCAGAATGTTCAGCGCTTCGATCATGACCGGGCCCTGGCTCCAGAATCCAGGCTTGTAGACTTCGTAGCCGCGATAGGTGCCCGTCGCCGCGGGCTCCATGCTGGCTTTGGTCTTGACCATGTCTTCGTACGCGATCAGGCCGTCGTTCTTGGCGTTGAACTCGCCGATCCTCTTGGCTATCGAGCCTGTGTAGAACAGGTCGCGGACAGCCTGAAGCTTTGCTACGCGCTTGCCATGCGCTTTCTTTTCGGCCTTGACCAGTTCCCTGAGCGTGGCCGCCAGAATCGGCTCGTGGAAGACCTCTCCGCGCTTGACGACGTTGCCATCCGGGTAAAAGAATTTAGCGGAGTCCGGCCAGAGAGTCATGATCTTCTGATAGTTTTTCAGCATGTTGCCGAACTCGTCCGGCATCGGGAAGCCTTGTTCGGCATACTCGATGGCAGGTTGCGCGACCTCGCCGAACGACTTGGTCCCGAATTGCTGCATGGCCAAGATGAGTCCGTCGAGCACTCCGGGAGTAATCGCCGAGTGGATGCCCTGCATCGGAATGGGTGCCATGCGCCCAGCCTCTTCCCACGGCTCGGGCGAGCGGTGCTGGAAATATTCCACCGTTGATTTGGCCGAGGCGATGCCGACTCCGCTGATGGCCATTACGGGTCGACCGGTCATTTTCACCAGGAGCGGCATCTCGCCTCCGAGCCCGAAACGGCTTTGCTCGGTGACTGCGGCGGCGAGAACGCTGGCCACGCCGGCATCCACCGCGTTGCCGCCTTGCGTGAGAAGGCGGAAGCCCGCTTCGACTTCAAAATTGTTGGCGGCTCCCACCATTTCGTGCATGCCGCGAACGGGAGGGAACATTGTGGGAGGGTTTTGGGCCAGCGCGACGGCTAGCACCAGAAGAACGAATGCGGGGAGCAAAAGCTTTTTCATCGTATCCTTGCATTTTCCACCATTCGGCGATACTTGCGCAGGAGCTCGTACAGGACCACGCCGCCGGCGGTGGCGACATTGAGCGAATGTTTGCGTCCTAGCATGGGAAGGCGGACGTGGGTGTCGCAGCGGGAGAGCAGGTCCGGCTGCAGTCCGTCGACCTCATGGCCGAAGAGCAGGCAGACGGGAAAGTGGGGTTGCCAATCGTATAAATCTATCGCGTGGACACTGGTCTCAATGGCCGCGATCTCGTAACCCTGGGCGCGGAGGTCGGTTACCAGCTCCACCGGATCTTTCGCGTGGGTCCAGGGAACGGTGTCTTCGGCTCCGAGAGCCGTTTTGGTGATGGCGTTCTTGGGTGGGCGTCCGGTGATGCCGGAGAGATACAGCCGTTCGCAGCCGGACGCGTCCATGGTTCGAAAGAAGGAACCGACGTTATACATGCTGCGGACGTTATCGAGGAGTACGCTGACGGGGATGGGTGCGATTCCTTCGTAGGGGATGGCGGCTTGGGTGGCGAGGTAGGGGGTGCGATCTAACACTTATTGAATAATAAAGCCGATGCTATGATTCAGACTGACGTTTGAAGCGTTACTCTGCGCTTTGTAGTACGATCATGCTCGAAAAATCGCCGCGCTGTGGAATAAGGAGGCGACGGGAATGATAATTCGCGATGAACAAATGGCGGCGTTCAACAAGGCCGCTTTGCTGGCATTCGAAGATACGATGGTTACGCACCTTGCACAGTTCTCACCGCCCTTGTTCAAGGCGGTTAAAGAAGAACAACTGCGAGTGGCGATTCGCTTCGGGATCGAACGCGCTGGCGAATACGGCATCACTTTTCAGGGCCCGGTCCGGCTCTATCTCGAACTAATGCTGTTGTTCGGCAGTCATTTCGATACTGATCCGCAGTACCCGTGGACCGCCGAAATTCTGACGGACGAAACTCCACAGATGCTCAGGGCGCAGTGTCTTTATAAAAAGACGCTGGATTATAGGAAGGTCGTAGGTGGGCCGCGGGATGAATACACGCTCGCTGCATTGGGGCGTATCTCGGCACTGGCGCGCCAACCTCCGCCGGTTCCCCCTCCCGATCTGGCACCAGCCATGCTTGGGGAGATGAAGCGCGTATACCCACAAAAGAGCATGTACGTCGGCGATGACGGGCTTCAGCAACTCATCAAGAGCGGGATGACCACTGCACAGAAGTACGGCTTCACAACTCCTCGCGCTTTGGTCTTGCCCGCGGTGCTGATGTTCGCCTTTGGCCACGGATGCTGCGACGATCCGCTCTATCCATGGATCGCGAGAACGCTCGGAGACGAGTTGATCACCGACCCGGAGGGCAGAGCCCAACGCCTGGAGGCCAAAGCTGCAATATGGCTCGATCGCGTGCTGGAATACTTTGATGATGGAGCCACTGCATGAGTTGCCGGAGCAATAATAGCGACCCCACTTCCGGTCCCAACGCCGGAGCGCCTTGCAACTCGGCCCAACAAGGCTGTTCGACGCCGCCATGTACCCTGGCCGAGATCACCATGCCAAAGGGATCTCTTACTTCC
Organism: Bryobacterales bacterium; assembly: GCA_038225555.1. Taxonomy (GTDB): domain Bacteria; phylum Acidobacteriota; class Terriglobia; order Bryobacterales; family Bryobacteraceae; genus JANXQZ01. The sequence goes on along the minus strand of JBBRRB010000001.1, from coordinate 323,242 downwards.
GGTTCCAATCCCGTAGCTTCCTGGCTGACGAGTCCTTGCCATCACTTCGATTTTCAAGGCGTTGTGAGTGGCGCGGCCGGACCTTACGCGCTTCAGATGACCGGCCATGTGGAACCGTCGCAGTACTCTTGCCAGTTCGCGCTTGATGCAGGAGCCGGCATTCTGACAAATCCCGCAACCTGCAGCCCAACTCACGCCGAGCCGGCATCGGCGGGAGAAGGCACGCTGACTCTCACAGGGACGTTGAACGGCGCGCTCGCAAGTTGCACCGCCAATAAACGAATCAAAGTGTATGTGGATCATCTGGCGCGCGACAACGACAATTTTGGCGTGGCGATCAGTTGTGAGGGGCCCTGGACATTCACCAAGTTTGGTGTGACCATCACGGAGCCGGATACGTGGAACTGCTTCGGGTCTGTGGACCACGTGTATAACGGCTCGGGCTCGGGCTACACGCCCGGCGTCAACGTTCCTTCCAGCGCCGGTTGGGCGCAAACGGTCTACGACGCTCCTCTGACGGTGGCAAACTGGGCTGCGATCAATGCAGGGCTTCATCGTGGAGATGTAGTGAGCTTCTGGAGCGGCAGCCCGGCGGGCGGATTTGCAGCTCAGCATGCACACACCTCGAAAGGGGCCATCGCCATGTACGGTGCGAACAACGAGCCGGTGATCATGCCTACTGGCCACCCCGCGTCATGGAGATGGTTCGAGACTACTTCGGAAACCTACTTCAACAACGTCAACTCAAATCCGCGTACCCTCGGCCTTTTAACGCGAGTGATCGTGTACCGCAAGCCATAACGGCAACAGGATGACGCGAGGCGCTTTGAGAACTGTCTGGATCGCGCTGATTTTTTGCTCGATCCAGCGGCCCGCCGCTAGCTTGCTTGGAGGACCGAATTCGACGACAAAGGAGCGAATAAAGATGAGCGATTTCCTGGTAGACGGCTCTCGCAGCAACGGCAGAGTTGTTCGAGTCACGTTCGACACCGCCAATGGACATTCCACACTGGAGGAAGTTGTTCAAGACGCCGCTTTCTTCACTGCGACGCCGAAGGGGGACTACCTATACAGGAGCCGGACTGGCGGCTGGCGCGCCGGGACCGTCAGGAAGCCCTCTCTGTCGAAGCCGGTCACCCCTCCCGGACGGGATCTTGAATTTGAATCCGCCGCCTTGTCTCCGGATGGCAAGCTGATCGTATGGAGCACTCAAAAGGACGGGGCCAGCGCGCTTGTCGTCACCGACGTCAGCGGGGTGGAACGGTGGCGCAAGGCCGAAGCAGGTATTCTTCGTGTGCCCTCCTGGTCCCCGAAATCCAATTTGATCGCGTACTACTTCGGCAAGCCCAACGTCCTGCAAACCGACGAATTCACGCTAAGGTTAATCGCCGTTGAGGGCGGTGAGCCGAGGCAGATTGCCAGGCCTTCCGAACCAACGGGGATGACTGCGGAGCGAACACACCCTCCGCTCTGGTCCCCCGACGGTACCAGGATCCTGTTCATCGGCAACTACCAGGGTGACAATCGGGTCAGAGCGTTGGGCTATGTTGTTCAAGAGGACGGAGAGGGTTTAACGCACGTTGAGGGGGGAGTCTGGAGTGCCGACGGAAGGCATCTTCTCGGTGTCAGAAGAGCCCACCTTCCTTTCGGTGCTTTCGTCCCGTTTGTTCAAGACCTTGCCAACGGCAGATTGCGCGATATCGAACTTGGCTTCGAGTTACCGGCTAGTGTCGCTAATGGCCGCTTCAGCCCGGACGGTAAGTTGTTCGCGTTCACGACGGATGACAATCAGGTTCACCTCATCGACATCGAGAGGAAGAAGAGAACCAAGCTGATCGATCTTGCCGCTGGCGCCGCAATTGTGTGGCTGGACTCTCAATAGACCTCAGCGCGCGGAACTACTCATACCTCAAGGCGATCAGCGGATCCACCTTCGATGCCCGCCGAGCAGGTATGTAACAAGCGAGCATGGCCACGCTCGCCAGCACCACGCTTGCAGCCACGATGGTCAGCGGATCAGCGGCGTTCAGCCCATAGAGTTGACTCGCGATAAATCTCGTTCCAGCCAAAGCGAGCGGCAGCCCAATTCCGATTCCGATCGCCACCACGATCATCGTTTCCCGGAAAACCATGCCCAGCACGGCTCCCTGTCGCGCTCCTAAAGCCATCCGTATGCCAATCTCATTCGTCCGCCGGGCGATCGAATAGGACAGGACGCCGTACAAACCGACCGAGGCCAGCAGCAACGCGAGCCCTCCAAAGAAAAGCGAAAGCTGGGCCACTACCCGCTCCTGTGTAAGCGAACCGTTCAGCAAATCCACCAGGGTACTCGCCCGAAGCACGGTGATGGCTGGATCAACCTGCGCAACCTCGCGGCGAACGGACGCGATCAAGCTGGCAGGGTCCGCCATGGTGCGCAGCTCATAATAGACAGCGGGTGCGATGTCGCCCACCCCGTGGAAAAGCGGTACGTAGAAGCGGCGAGGTACATCGCCCCGCAGCCTGTGATCCCGATCGTCTTTGGACACGCCGACGATCTCGAACTGCATGCGCGTATCCGGAAATTCATCCGTGATGTGTTTTCCGATCGGGTTCTGCTTGCCGAAATAGAATTTCGCCATGGTTTCGTTGATTACGCAGACATGCGTCCCCGCGCCCGAATCCTCCGGACCTATTTCCCGACCGAGCAGCATCGGAATTCCGACCGTCGAGAAGTAATTCGGACCCACTTGATCGAAGCGGGCGTTGTCGTCGCCTCTCTTTTGAGGCTTGTAACCCTCCACGCTAATGCGATCCGCCGACTCAGTGCCCCCAAAGAGTCCATTCTCAGAAAGGGTCACTGCTCGTACGCCGGGCATGGACCGAAAGCGGTTCAGCAGCGTGGTATAAGCGGCCGCGCGCTGAGGGGCCGTGTAGCCGGCCGCCAGCGGATCGATCCGCGCCAGCACCAGCTTGTCCCGCGAGAAGCCAAGATCCACATTTTGCAGGTTGCGTAGGGTGCGCAGGAACAGGCCTGCGCCAATCAGCAACAGCAGCGAAATCGCAACCTGAGCGATCACCAGAGCTTTGCCTGCCGTGATGCGCGCGCCGCTTCCCACCACCCCGCGCGCATTGTCTTTTAGCGTTCCGCTGACATCCACCCGGGTTGCCCGCAGAGCCGGAGCCAAGCCAAACAGAACTCCAGTCAAGATCGAGACTGCGGCGGTGAACGCGAGGATGCGAAGATCCGGGTGAACGTCGAGAGGAATCGACGCGGGGCCGCGCGAGACCATCCTCAGCAGCAAACTGCTCCCCCAAAACGCCAACAGTATTCCAAACACGCCGCCAAGCACGGCCAGCAGAATACTCTCGGTCATGAGTTGGGCCACCAGGCGCGCGCGACTTGCCCCCAGCGCGATCCGAATCCCAATCTCCCTTTGCCGGGCGGTCGCTCGCGCCAGCAGCAGATTCGCCACGTTGGCGCAGGCGATCAGGAGCACCAGGCCGACCACGGTCATTAGCACCAGCAGCGGCTGCGAGAACTTCTCGCGCAACTGCGATGCTCCCCGGCCGCCCGCCTGCACCTTGATCTTTTGTTCCGAAAGTTCGCGCATTCGATCCGGCGGCAAATGGGAACCGGTGGTCTCGAGCAGGATCTGCTGGAATAAGACGTTCAGGCTGGACTGGGCTTGTTGCAAACTGACGACCGGCTTTAGCCGTCCTACCGCGTGAAGCCACATCACCTTCTCAGCCTTGGTTGGGTCGTCATGCAGCCAGTCGCGGCCGAGTTTCACCTGCGGCTCCATCATCATCGGAATCCAGAGGTCGGGCGCCTCCCCCACCGTTTCCCCGAAGAACTGCTCGGGCGCGACTCCGATGATCGTGAAGTAGGTCTTGTTAATCTGGACCGTCTTGCCGAGAACGGACGCGTCCAGCCCAAAGCGCCTATTCCAGTATTTGTGGCTTATGACCAGGTAAGGATCGCTTCCCGGCGCTTTCTCGTCATCCATCGTGAACGCGCGTCCCAGCACGGGCTTGACGCCGAGGATCGGGAAGTAGTCGCCAGTAACCAGGCGGCTGCGCACTTCCTCCGGCGCGCCGCCGCCGACTCTGATATTCAAAGGCCGGGAGTCGCTCTCGGAGCCGAACATGCCCGAGAATACCTGATTGCGGTCCCGCATTCTCCGAAACTCTTCGAAAGTGAAAAGGGATCGTTCGCCGCCTTGCAGTCCGAGGGATACGCCAGAGGACGACGGGTCGGAGACGAATACCAAGCTATTGGGGTCCGCGACCGGAAGATTCCTGAGAAGCACGGCATCAATCAGGCTGAAGATGGCGGTGTTCACGCCGATCCCGAGGGCGAGCGAAAGAACCGAGACGGCAGTAAATCCCGGGTTCTGCCAAAGCACTCGAATCGCGTAGCGGAGATTCTTCAGAAGTTCCGAACCAAAACTGGACATGGCTTGCCTCTTGCCTTAGACGCGGCATCGGCAACTTTGTGCCGCACGTAGCGCGGCCGCCCTGCGGAGTTGGCGGAATTGGGTTCGTTTTGAAATTTTGCAACTTGCTGTTACGGCTCAGCTTCCTACGGTCGCCACCAGGAAGGCATTACGCGGCGCAAGGTGAATTCCATCTCCTGCCCCATCTGCTGCGGCCCTTCCACCACATAACCGAACTCCGTGAAAAAAGCCCTTTCTCGCCGCAGATAGCTTTCGTAAACGCTGACCAGGTCGTCATCCTTGCTGCTGAAAACAATCACGTTGGGCCCCTGCTTCTCGACAAACTCGCCGACCGCCTGAAAAACGCCGTTTAAGATCCGGAAGGCCTGAACGATGATCGTCCGATCCGTCATTTCGCCCCGGATGGTATCGAAAGAAACGCGCCAAATCCCATCCGTCTCGTGCCATTCAAACGCGACCTCCACCAGCCCCGATTTTATGGGGAAGGTTGCGGTTGTGTAGGTAGTGTTTTTCGAGTTCCAGTTCAGTTCAGTTGCCGAGCGGAACGACTCGGCGATGAATTCAGCGAAAGCTTCCATAAGTTCTCCTATCGACCGGCTTGGCGAAATCTTGGCTCTATAAGCTAAAGAACGGAATCCGCGAGGGTTTTTAACAGCCGTGGGGTACACTATCCAACATGGCGAAAAAATTGTTCCCCCTGGCGTGGATTTCGGTGCTGGCGCTGGTTCCGGCCGCCGGCTCCGAAGCAGTTTCGCGTTTTGCGACGCTGGATGGGAGCAAGATTCACTATTTGAGTTTCGGCCAGGGCGATACGGCTGTCGTGTTCATACATGGCTGGACCTGCGACTCTACATTCTGGAAAGCCCAGGCCCCGATCTACGAGAACAGGCGCTCGCTGTTGATCGATCTGCCGGGCCACGGACAGAGCGACAAGCCCGATATCAAGTACACGATGGAGTTGTTCGCGCGTGCCGTGGACGCTGTGATGAAGGATGCGAAAGTGGACAAGGCGACGCTGGTTGGCCACAGCATGGGAACGCCGGTGGCGGTTCAATATCTGCGCCTGCATCCAGATAGAGTCGCGGGGATCGTGATTGTGGACGGGTTTATTCCACGCCCTCCCAAGGATAAGGACGAAGCGGAAAAGGGTCGAGGTCAATCCGTCGGGTTGGCGAGGGCGTACCGAGGACCGGAGTACAGGAACTTCGCCAAGAGGATGATCGGCGCAATGTTTACTCCGCAGACCGATCCGGCACTCAAGGAGGAGATCGAGACGAAGATGCTGGCAACGCCTCAGCACGTCATGGCCTCGGCGATGGAGGGCATGGCCTCTATGGCACCCCTCACCGAGAGTTACCCGGATCTTCCGGTGGTGGCCGTGATGGAAAAGCGCCCCACCTCCGCTAAAAACGAGGAGTTCCTAAGGCAGCACTTCCGATTAGTCGGCTATCGGGACCTCGAGGATACCGGACACTTTGTAATGCTGGAAAAGCCGGACACGTTTAACAAGATCCTCAAGGAATTTCTGGACCGGAAGTAACACCTTCGGTGTTCACAAGCAGCACTCGCGTGGCGCTGGACAATCCAAGTTTTTTGCGCAGCTCGGCATGGCTGCAAATCGCGATCAGCCCCCCTAAGCCGGTCGCGCCTGATTCGCCCGAATTCATCCTGGGATCGCCCGGGTGAGGTTGGGCAAACCGGGTGATCGCCTCGCGCGCAAACGAATCCTCTATCGCGACGAAGCAGTCCACCCGACTGCGAATCTCGGGCCACGCGGTCAGCGACACCTCGCTGCAATTGAGGCAGCCCATCATGGAGTCCTGGGTTCCCTTCGCCGCTCGCGGGCTTCCATCAGGAGACGAGATGGATTCCAGCAAGCAATCTGCTTCTTCCGGTTCAACGCAAACAATCTTGGGCGGATCCTCGCAAGCGCTAAAATGCCTCGCCGCCGAGCACAAGAGCCCGCCTACTCCCGCCTGAATGATGACCAAGTCCGGCGCAGCCGTCCGCTGTTCTTCGTACTCATCGAACAGGGTTCGGTAGCCCTGCATCACCCAATTCGGGATCTCCAGATAGCCGGCATAACCCGTATCGGACACCACTTGCCAGCCGTTCGCCTCGCTTTGCGCCGCGCATTGCCGAACCGTGTCCGTGTAGGTTCCTTCGATTAGGTGAATCTCGGCACCTTCGCTCCGAATCGCATCCACTCTCGCCGGGTTTGTCTTGGAAGGAAGAAAGACGACCGCCCGGCTGGACATCAGGCGTGCCATCCAGGCCACGGCGCGACCGTGATTCCCTTCCGTAGCCGCGCTAAACGTCGCAGCGGGGCCGATGAGATGCATGGCCCACGAAGCACCAAGTCCTTTAAACGAGTTCAGGTTGAAGCGATAAGACTCGTCTTTTACATGGATCTCACGAAGCCCCAATTCCGTTGCGAGCGTCCGCAAAACCCGCAGAGGCGTGGGAACATAGCCGGGCAGGGTGCGATGAAAGTCTCGCGCTTGAGCCGCAGGCGCCTTGTCGTATTCCGTCCAATTCTGGAACGGATTGAAGCGGAAACGCATCCTAACGGCACAGAATAGCAGTATCATCGCTTTAATGTTGGTCGATCGGGATTATCTGCGCGAGACCTTGGTGAGTCTGGTTCGGATCAATTCGATCAATCCGACGCTGGTTCCCGGAGCACCTGGGGAACGTCGGATCGCGGACTATATCGCGAGCTCGCTGCGCGCCATCGGTCTCCAAGTGGACATTCTGGAGCCGCAGCCTGGAAGAACCAGCGTATTGGGCGAGCTCCGCGGGACGGGAGCGGGCCGCAGCCTCATGCTGAACGCGCACTGCGACACCGTGGATGTGCAAGGCATGGAAGAGCCCTTCTCCGGCGACATTCGCGACGGCAAGCTGTATGGGCGGGGATCGTACGATATGAAGGGGAGCTTAGCCGCTTGCATGGCGGCGGCAAAGGCTCTGGCTGATTCGCGGGTGAACTTGCGCGGGACCGTTTGCGTGGCTGCGGTGGCCGATGAAGAGTACGGGAGCATAGGCACCTCCGATCTCATCCAGCATCGGAAGTTCGATGCTGCAATCGTAACTGAACCGACGGCTTTGCAGGTTTGCCTGGCCCACAAAGGCTATCTTTGGATTGAGGTAGAGGTGATCGGGCGAGCCGCGCATGGAAGCAGGTTCGAACTCGGGATCGACGCCAACATGAAAATGGGGCTATTTCTGGCCAAGCTCAGCGAACTGGAACGCGAACTGCGCGCGCGCTCTCCGCATCCGCTGGTGGGTCCGCCCTCGCTCCACGCCGCCTTGCTCAGCGGAGGAACTGGACTCAGCAGTTATGCCGCGTCCTCCAACGTTCAAATTGAACGGCGCACCGTTCCCGGCGAGACGGAGGCGCAGGCTGTTGCCGAGATCCAGGCCATAGTCGATTCGCTCCGTGACGCCGACCCCGATTTCCAGGCGTCCGTGCGATCTTTCTTTGTGCGCGACTCGTTCGAAGTGCCTGCCGAAGCTGAGATTGTGCGAACCGTGGACCGCGCAGCCTTCACAGTGCTTGGCAGGGCCGCAGCGCACATCGGGGATACACCTTGGATGGACGCGGCTCTGCTGCAGGCCGCCGGTGTGGAAACGGTTGTGTTCGGACCAGTCGGCGCGGGCGCCCACGCGTCGGTGGAATGGGTAGATCTGGAATCGGTTGGGAAACTCGCGGAGGTTCTCGCCGAGGCGGCGATGGAGTATTGCCGATGAAGAACATGCGCTCGATCTTAGCGGCCGCGTGTGCGGCTGGATTGCTGGTTTACACGCTGAACGCTCAAAAAGCGTTTCGGGAATACCCGGGTTTCGAATATGAGAATTTCCCCCTCCCTGAAGACTGGAAAACACCGGGCGAGTGGGCCTTTGCGCGGCTGATGTATCCTCCCGCAAACGGGGGCGGCAGAGGGTGGCGGCGGCGCGGGGGCGGCGACTGGCGTCAGGGTTATTCGAATTGGACTATTGATTATCCCCGGTCCGATCGGCACCTTTCTCAGGCCGTTCGACGCCTCACCCGCATCGATGCGAGATCGGTTGAGCAGCCAGTGAATTTGGAAGATCCGGATGAAGTATACAACTGGCCGTGGCTCTATGCGGTGGAAGTGGGGCATTGGGATCTGAGCGACGAGCATGCGGCCAAGCTGCGCGATTTTCTGATGCGCGGAGGCTTTTTCATGTGCGACGATTTTCACGGCACTCGCGAGTGGGAGGTTTTTATCGCCAGCATGCAGCGCGTGTTCCCCGATCGCCCGATTGTCGAGATTGACGACGTGAATCCGATCTTTCACACCATATTCGATCTGGATAGCCGCTTTCAAGTGCCGGGCGCGCAGTTTCTCAGATCAGGCCAGACCTACGAGTTTGGCGGATTCGAGCCGCGCTGGCGCGGGATCTACGATGACAAGGGCAGACTGATGGTCGCGATCTGTCATAACATGGATCTGGGCGATTCGTGGGAACATGCGGACAACCCGGACTACCCGGAGAAATATTCAGGCTTGGGAATTCGGATCGGCGTGAACTACATCACATATGCTATGACTCACTAGGCTCGGCAACTTGATGATCGGCGTAGCAATAGCATTTGCAGCAATAACCTCGCTGGCAGTTCCCGTTGCGTTTGCGAGTGATGCGATGCCCGTGGCGCAGCAAAATGCGCTGGTGCAGAAGTATTGCGCGGTTTGTCACACCGACGCGGCCAGGAACGGCGGCCTGTCGCTCCAGCACTTCGATGCAGCGCAAGCACCTCCAAGTCTGGCGGCCATGATGGTCAGCAAGCTAAGCTCCGGAGTATTGCTTGAAACGGTAAGGGCTGCGGCTTTCGATCCGAGCGCAGCAGCCTTGGTGGCCAAGAAAATGAAAACCGGAGCGATGGGCGCGGCGGGCATACCCATCCCGGACAAGGCCACAATTGATGCACTGATCTACGCACTCGCCTTGGAAGCGAAAGGTGCCAACGAGTGGCACTTGAATCGCGCCGTGGATCCGGAGACGAAGGCGTCGATGCTGACCGCGAGTATATTGCGGGAGCTGCCGTCTGCGAAAACTACAGCCGAAGCCGCCATGTTCCGATTAGTGCTCGTTTGCAACACTGAGACTCATGCAGGCGAGATGCAACTTGCCTGGGCGCCGGCTCCGAGGATGGGCCCACTATCCGCCAGCGTGGACCGAGAGACACCGCTTATATACAAGGTGGAAAGCACTGGGGCGATCACGGCAGGGGCGGCGGTCAGTCTCAATAATTCAATGATGCTGCTGCCGACGCAAGCACTAGGAGTCAAAGACCTCTACTCGAACGAGTCTGTCGAGTTTCCGTTTAACGATCTCACCCTGGCGGCGCGTCAGTCGCTGGCCGCATGTTTTAAGCGGTGACGCCGTTGGTGCTATTGCGCCACCACCGACACACCCGAAAATAGGACAGTGTCCGATGCGTCCGCTTGATGCGAGCAGACGGCGAGCCCCACTAAAACTGGGCTTCGGAACGAAACCTCCGTGTGCGCGATTTCCTTCGGCTCGGCGTCGTCCTTGGCGAGGTACATGTAAATCTTCACACCTGTTCTAACCAGTTTCAGCTTGAACGTGCCCGGGCCGTCGAACGGAAGGTCGAACGCGTTGGTGTCTTCGCCCTGCTTGCTCCGCCACTGAAGCCCGGGCATGCCGTTGCCATGAATGACAACGTCGGCGTAAGCCGCATCGGCGTCCAGAGACTGGCGCACCATGATGCCGGCCTTGCGGTGATCGGCTCCCTGGCCCAGAAATCGCACGGTGGCCGTGACCGTAAAGTTGCCAGTCATCTCTCGCCAGACATATTGGAACTGATCCTGCTTGGCCCAGATGTTAGCTCCGGAACCGGTGATTCGATACTGCCCGTCTGAAAACGCGGCGGTTCCTTTGATTGCAGGACCGCCAACATCGCCGGAACTGGTAAACACGCCCAAGCCCGCCGTGGCTGGCAGTTGTTCAACGGATACATCCGAAAAAAGCACGGTGGTGGCCGCTTCCTGGGTATGCGAACTAACCCCGAGTCCAACCAATATCGGGCTGCCCAACTGATTAGGGGTGTGTCCCAGTTCCTTCAAGGGCGCGCCGTCCTTGGCGGCCCACACCGTGATCGCGGTGCCTTGCCGAACCAGCTTCAGCTTCCACGTCCCCGGACCTTCAATCGGAAAATCGACCGTGTTCGTGTTGTCGGCCTTGCTATTGCGGAATTGAACCGACGGCGTGCCGTCTCCGTGGACGGCGAGCTGGACGAATGGCGAGTCGGTGTCGAGACTCTTGCGAAGCATGATTACGGCCTTGCGGTGCGCGATTCCCTCAGTGAGGAATTTGGCGGTGGCGTCGACGGCAAAGTTGCCGGACATTTCGCGCCAAACGTAGTGGAACTGATCGGCCTTGGCCCAGATATCGGTCCCGGAGCCCGTGATCTTGTACTCGCCGCTGGAAGCGTCAAATGCCGCAGACCCTTTGAGGGGAGGCGCGCCGACGTCGTCGGAATTGGTGAAGCTGCCGAACTCTCCTTTCTGCGCGAAAGCCGCAGCGGCGAATAGGCAAGCGAGCAACAGTTCGCGCATTTCAAGATTGTATCCGAACGTTCACGGGAGCGGCGCGAGTCAACCATCGAGCACTATCCAAGCGGGAGCGTGATCGCTGGCGTTTTCTTCACCGCGAACCCATCGGTCTACACCCCCGTGCACGAATCGACCGCATACGGTTGGAGAGAGAAGTAAATGATCCAGCCGCATCCCCTTGTCTAAAGGCCACCGATTCAGCTCGTAGTCCCAAAACGTCCAGAGCGGCCCCTCCGGTTGCAGTTTTCGCAGGGCGTCCGTCCAGCCCTGAGCTAGCAGCCGAGCATACGCCAGACGACTCTGAGGTTGAATCAATGCGTTTTTATCGAGTGATCGCGTTTGGTAGATGTCCTGCGCAGCCGGTACGACGTTGTAGTCGCCGGCCAAAACGACAGGCACGCCTGCCTGCATCAGTTCCGCGCCGTGCTCGATTAAGCGATTGAACCAAGCCAATTTGTAATCGAACTTCGGACCGGGTTGAGGATTTCCATTCGGCAAATAGATGCAACCGATCAGCACCCCGCTTACCGCCGCTTCGATATAGCGTGCCTGTCGATCGTTAGGATCACCAGGCAAGCTGGATCGTGTCAGCACCGGGTCGCAGTCCCGCGCCAGGATGGCTACGCCGTTCCAGGAACGTTCGCCTAGCCAGACTCCGCGATAGCCGACGTCGCGAAGGGCACCTGCCGGAAATGCTCGCTGCTCTGCCTTGAGCTCCTGAAGGCAAACGACGTCGGGCTCCGCCCTTGCGAGCCACGCCGTCAGATTATCCAGACGCTTGTTGATGTTATTGATGTTGAAGGTGGCGATCTTCAATGGGCCGCATTCACTGCTTCTTCTTCGGAGGCGCCTGGACATACGACGATTCCTGAGGCTGTTTTTCGGCAAACTGGTCGTCGTCCTTCAGTTCTTTCTTCAGCCGCAAGAGTTCCTGCCTCAACATTGCGACCGTCTTCTGCGCCTTCGGGTCATTAAAGATGTTGTGCATTTCCAGAGGATCGGCTGCAAGGTCATAGCACTCCCACTGATCCTTTTTCCAGAAGTAGATCAGCTTGTGGGTCTCTGTCCGGACTCCGTAATGAGCGCGCGTGTTGTGGTCTCCCGGATCGTGATAGTAGCGGTAGTACATTGCGTGGCGCCAGTCCCGCGGCGTATTTCCTTGCCAGACCGGGAGAAAACTTCGGCCCTGCATATCCTTCGGCGTGGGTTGTCCGGCTAGATCCAGGAATGTCGGCGCGAAGTCGCAGTTGATGCCGATCGCGCTCGAAGTGCTGCCCGGCTTGATGCCGCTGGGCCAGCGCACCAGGAAGGGCATGCGCAAGGACTCCTCATACATGAAGCGCTTGTCGAATAGACCATGCTCGCCAAGAAAGAACCCCTGGTCGCTCGTGTAAATGACCACCGTGTTTTCCCTCAGTCCGTTCGCTTCCAGCCAATCCAGCACTCGTCCCGCGTTGTCGTCCACGCTCTGCACGCAGGCCAGGTAGTCCCGCATGTAGCGCTGGTACTTCCAGTCTTCCAATTCCTTGCCCGTCAGTTTCTTCTTAACTCCCTCCACCTCGATTTCGACTTCGCTGGGCTTTACCGACATCCATTGCTGCAGCTCTCTGCCGGAGAGTTCCGGTGGCGGAGAAATCTTGAGATCGCGCCGCGTCAGGTCCCGGAAAACGGATTGCTGCTGTTCGTGGAGCGCATCGGTTCTTCCCGAGTAATCGTCGCGTAGGGTCGCCGGTTCCGGAATGTGTTTGCCCTCGAACTGTTTCCGGTGCTTTTCGTCGGGAGTCCATTCCCGGTGAGGTGCCTTGTGATGCGACATGATGAAGAACGGCTTCTCCTTCGGCCGCTTGTTCAGCACATCGATCGTGAGATCCGCGATGATGTCCGTGGCATAGCCCTGGTATGCGGTGGAGCCGTCTTTGTCGTAGAGGGTCGGATTGTTGTAGACTCCCTGGCCGGGAAGGATGTTCCAGTAATCGAAGCCGGTCGGGTCGCTACCGAGGTGCCACTTCCCGATCATTGCCGTGTAATAGCCGCCCTGCTGCAGCATCTTCGAGACGGTCGGTTGCGATCCGTCAAACCGGTTGAACACCGGGACTCCGTTCATGTGGCTGTACTTGCCGGTGAGAATGCTTGCCCGGCTGGGCGTACAGATCGAATTGGTCACGAAGACATGGTCCATGCGCATGCCTTCGTTGGCGAGCCGGTCCAGGTTGGGCGTTTGGTTGATCTTGCTGCCATAACAGCTGATCGCCTGAGCGGAATGGTCATCCGTCATGATGAACAGAATGTTTGGCCTGGTCGCAGCTCCAAATACCGATTGGGCAAGCGGCCAGGAGGCCAGAAAGGGTGCCGATGCTAAACCGGCAGTCCGCGCGGCGAAAGATCGCCTGGAGATGGTGGATGGTGTGCTTTTCACAGCTCCTCCAACATATTACATTCCAGGCTGACGCTGTGCTGGCACTGCGCGGGCTTTGCCGGGGAAGGCCCAAATCGTACAATAGGCCCTATGTCATCTTCTCGACGCCAGTGGCTTGCCGGGGCCGCGTCCGCCGCGTTGTGCCCAGCCGGTTCGCCAGCCGCGGAAAGCGCCATCCCTGCCCCTCGATTCTCCTGTTCCAGTTACTCCTACTGGCATTTCAAGCGAGAGAAATATCCGATCGAGAAAGTAGTAGAGAACGCAGCCAGGCTCGGCTTCAGCGGCATCGAAGTACTTCACCGGCAAATGGTAGACGAGTCGCCCGAATACCTCAACCGTCTCAAGCGCGCGGCTCTGCTGAACGGGATCTCGCTCGTGATGTTCTCGATTCACCAGGACTTCGTTTCCCCTTGGGCGGACGAACGGGGACAAGCCATTCGTCACACGCAGTACGGCATCGAAATGGCATCCCGCCTAGGCATTCCCGCCGTGCGCATCAACTCCGGCCGTTGGCGCACCATCCGGCTTTTCGACGATCTGATGAAGGCGAAGGGCGACGAACCGCCCATTCCCGGTTATTCGGAGAGTGACGCGATCCAATGGTGCATCGATTCGATGCAGGCGTGCATGCCGGCGGCGGAGAAGGCCGGCGTTATGCTGATGCTGGAAAATCATTGGGGCATCACCACCAAAGTCGAGAACCTGCTGCGCATCGTCGACGGCGTGAATTCGCCCTGGTTGGGAATCAACCTCGATATTGGCAACTTCCCGATTGATCCGTATCCTGAAATCGAAAAGCTCGCTCCCCGCGCAGGCATCGTGCATTTCAAAACCTACTTCGGCGGCGGAGAGTATTACACCCTGAATCTCGATTACAAGCGAATCGCCGGCATCCTGCGGCGCGCAAACTACAAAGGCTACATTTCGCTTGAAATGGAAGGCAAGGAGTCGCCCGATACCGCCGTGCCAAAGAGCCTGGAAGCGATGCGGGCCGCCTTCGCGTAACACTTGGATTAAGATGCGAGCATGGACCTGAATCTCCCGAACGGCAAGGCGCTGCGCCTGTTGCTGGGCGACATCACCAAGATCCGCGTGGATGCAATCGTGAACGCGGCCAATTCGCAGTTGCAGGGAGGCGGAGGCGTAGATGGTGCCATTCACCGGACCGGTGGACCTTCCCTCATGAGAGAACTTGACCAGATCCGCAACGAGTCTGGCGAGTGTCCGACGGGCAGCGCGGTGGTCACAACAGCCGGAGCCCTGCCCGCACAGTTTGTCTTTCATGCTGTTGGCCCGATTTATCGTGACGGCAAGCAGGGCGAGCCCGATCAATTGAAAAGCTGCTATCGCACCTGCCTCGCGCTGGCTGAAGAGCGGGGAGTTCGCATGATCAGTTTTCCGGCCATTAGCACCGGCGCTTACGGGTATCCGGTTGCCGAGGCGGCACGCATTGCGCTCGAGACTCTCTCGCAACACCTGCATGCGGCGGACGCCGGGGTGAGAGAAGTGCTCTTTGTGCTTTGGGATCAAGGCACGCTCGATGTACATGCCCGGGTCCTATCCAGTTTGCCCGCAAGCTAGAATGAAGGCTATGCAGGTATTACAAGCCGGTGACCACAAGCTCCTGCTCCTTGAGCTGGATCCGGAGTTTGTGGCGAACATTGCGAAGCAGGCCGGCTTTGAATTCAAGATCGACGACAATCCGCGCAGCATGAGTCTGGATCTGCTCGCGCCCGACCGGCAAGCGCCTCTGCTGCTCTTCGACGCTGCCGATCCAGGCAACCTGGGCTGGTTCTCGCGCTGCCAATTTTACGTCGATGGCCGCAATGGCGCAGTCCTGCAGACGCCCATTTACGTCGCCAATCAGAGAGACCGGGGCGGACGAACCCTCCCGCACGCGATCCGGCTGCGGATCACGAAGGAACTGCCGACGTCGTTCCGTCTTCCGGGCAAGCAACCCGTCACCGAGCAGATGGTCTACGCGGTGCTTTATAACTTGTTGAACGCCTTGATGAATACGGGTGTGGGCGTGTGCGGCGGGTCAATCGTAAAGCCTCTCGCAGGCCGGACCGAGAGCATCGGCGTTCGCAATTGATCTCCTTCGTAGCGTAGGGTGTTAGTACAATCCTCACCCTAAAAAGAGGCGCGGCCTATTGGCAAGGCCGACGCTTTGTGGCATTCTCGAACAGTCAGGTTCATTTGATCTCCTTGGCTCCTTCCGAACCGTCTCGTTGCGGGCGAGACGGTTCTTTTTTCCTCTCTACGATCTGCATGAATTCTAAAAACGTTTGAAACACTTGCATCCTCTTCTGTAGTATGCTTTGAGTGAGCGACTTGGAGGTGTATGCGCTTTCCTACTGAATCAATCTTGAAAATACTGCTGACGGGTTTCATTTTGGCCGGACTCGCTGCTGGCCAAACTCACGCTCAGGGGCGAGTCGCGACACGGCAACTCGCGTTGTTATCTCTTGCGCCCCCTGCCGAACAGCCATCCAGATCGGTCCGCCGCTCGAAGCATCGGAGACGGTCCACCCGCTCGCTGGCGCGTCGGTTGAAGTCTCGCCGCGGCGCTTCGAGGGCCAGAACCTCGAATCGGATTTCGCGATTTGCGAATGGTTTCACTGGCACCCCCGTCGTGTTCGAGCAACAGGGAGTCGCGACCGCCACGGTGTCCACCGGACCCGCTGCAGCGCCAGTGGTTCAGCCGTCTGTTCAGGTGATTCAACCCGTCCAACCAGCTGTCCGGTCGGTCGGCGGACCTGGAGTACGGTCGGCCTCGCCCAGGCGTCGGGAGGGTGCCGAGGAAGGGGTGATTGGCTTTGGCTTAGTCGCAGGCGGCCAGCTTAGGGACTGGTTCAGCACGGCCGGAAGAACCGGCACCTCCACCTTCGACGATAAGAGCGCGCGCTTTATGATCGGTCCCACCATTCAGTTCAATCTGTCCCCCAGGTACGTGCTGGAATTCGATGCGATCCGGAGAGGTTTCGGAGCCCGCACCACCGGCAATATCTTTGGGGTCGGTTTCTCAACCGATTCCAGTGGAAGCTCCTGGGAGTTTCCCGTAATCTTCAAGCGGCGCTTCCTGATGGCAAGACATGTGAAGCCGCTGCTGGGCGCGGGGATATCTTTGCGGCATGTCTCGCAGGATTCGTCGCTGACCTCGCTCACTGGCGCCACAAACAGCACGATGAACAGCTCGCAAGGGAGCATCAGCGTCGGCATCCCCATCTCGGCGGGGATGGATTTCAGGACTGGAATTTTCCACTTTACTCCCGAGCTTCGGTACACGCTGTGGACCGCCGACAAATCTTTTACTCCGATTCGGACTCCCGGGCTATACGACGCAAATCCAAACCAAGTGGCGTTTATTCTAGGGTTCAGGATTAACTAGCGCGTTCCAGGACGGACCATTGCGCCGACGAGCGCGCCGGCGCAACACCACAGCATCCACCCACCGAACACGCCGGCCATCTCGGGTGCGATGTTGGGAAAGACAACCGGAAAGAAGGCGCTGGAGAACGGGTCCAGCAAGAGCGTCGGCATTGCCAAAGAAACGCCGC
The DNA here is from genome assembly GCA_038225555.1 of Bryobacterales bacterium. GTDB lineage: Bacteria > Acidobacteriota > Terriglobia > Bryobacterales > Bryobacteraceae > JANXQZ01. Next base: position 306,225 of record JBBRRB010000001.1, on the reverse strand, counting down.
CGCGTAGCCACTGATCTGATGACAGTTGGAACCGTCGGCAGAGTCGCCGTAAAAGCCAGGCCATCAATGGGAAACTAATTCCGAAGAGGATCAGCGTCCGCGTCCAATTGCCCGGGTGCAAGATGTACTGTCCAGCCACTCGCAGAGCCAAGGTGGCGACGGCCCAGATTGCGAATCCGCAGAAAAGCAGACGCCGGTCCATGATTAGCTTCTTACGTTCTGAAAGCTGAACAAAAGGAGTTCAACCTTGTCAAGCAGCCTCCAGTAGCTGGATGATGTTCTGAAGGGAAGTATCGGCTTTATGGAAAGCGGTTTCGAGTTTGCTTTTCGGGTGTAAAGCGGGACGGGGCTGATGGTGAAATAGGCTGTTGGCAAGGGGTCCGCACAGCTTTTGGTGAAAGAGTACGAACATCAGCGTGACCCGGGCGCCTTTGTCTGAAAGCCTGTATGCGTAACGTTTCCCGTCGCGCGCCAGCAGTCCGTGCGCTTTCAGTTTGCGGAGATCGTAGCGAAGTTGATTGAGTCCGTATCGGTCGGCAGTGATTCCGAAGGTGGTGAGCACGGCGGCGTGGATGTCTTTGGCTCGCCAGCCACCCACCATTGTTCCGCCGTGCAGCAAAACCTCCATAAGACGGATCATGCGGGTGTCGTGGATTTTGATGCCGGGGAGCTTCGCGGTACCGACGGTGATGGGCAAAGCCAGACGTTGCAGAAGCGGAAAGTCGACGTGAACGTTGAGGCACTGGGCCTGGAAGCCGGAGAAACGGTCCGTGACCTCAAGGAATTTCCGCCGCACAGCCTCCAGGTGGCTCAGGCCTTTCTTCAGCCCGAAGTCGGTGAGATTGTTCGAGCAGACTTCATTGCGCAGGAACGTGGAGAACTTCTCGTACTGCTTGATGAAGGCATTCTTGAAGTACGCCCGGAAAATGTGATGGCCGTGTTCGATTTTCTCCAGTGTCGTGTTCAGCTTGCCCTTCATCTTCTTTGTGACCCGGTTGCCGAAGATCTCGGAAATCTTACTGGCGGTCATCCGCCATAAACCGATCTCGCAGGAGCGCTCGAAGATTTTGTGAATCGGGAAATGACGTTTGAAAATGAAGTTCCGGCAGTACTCCACCTGATTCACGGCGTAGAACCGGCTCAGGTTGATGGCGGCCCGCTCGCGTTTTGAGAAGTTGGGGCCGAGCCGCAGAGTCCAGCGATCAAGACGCTTTTGGATCACGCCTGGGGTGAAGCGATCAGCCGCCGCCTGCAATGCCGCCACATTGGACACCTTCAGAAACGCATTGTCGTTCTTGCGGAACGTCACCTTCTCGCGGTTCAGTTCCCGCTCGATGAAGTTGTGGCCGTTCAAATAGTACGTGGCCTGAAACGGAAAGAACGATGCCACCCGCATCGACATCGGCCCCAGCACTTCGTCATTGATGTAGAAGTAGTAGTGAGTGAAGCGGCTACGTTGCCGCGCCAGGATACGGTAGTTCGGATCGTCGGTGGGATACTTCGGAACTGTGGAACGGAACGTCTGCCCCTGTTCCATGCTTTTCAGAATGAAGTACACCCCGTGGCGGCCGGAACGTTTCATGCGCTCTCCGGCGGGACGCACGTAATCCTCTTTGCGCGCCTTCGCTTCCGCCCATTCCAATGGGATACCCTGATTCCGGGCGTAGGACTCCACCCAGCCTTGATACTCATCGGTACGCCGCGACAGCACCGCCTTGTCAATGACCGTCTCGCCGACTACATCCCGGAAAAAGTGAACCACCTGACCAGGCCGCGACAGGCCGCTCAGATATCCGTGAATTACGACCCGGTCAAAACAGTGGTATACAAAAACAAGCAGGCTGCCAAACAGCTTCGTGAACGTCTCCATCGGTCGTCTCCTTCGCCTCGCTCTCGTCTCGACAACAAGATCGTAGGACAGACGACCGATGGTTTCAAAATTTCAAATATGTTTGGCTAGAATTGATGTTCTCACAGTTGCTACCATAGGGCTTCCCATGTTGCGACTCTTCGCTACCCTGTTCCTAGCCGCGTCTCTTTTCTCTCAGACGAAGGCCGACCTCATCCTCCAACACGGCAAAGTAATCACCATGGAACCGAGCCAGCCCCAGGCTCAAGCGATCGCCGTGCTTGCTGGCCGTATTCTCAAAGTGGGCTCCGACGCCGACATGCAACCGCTGATCGGCGCGAACACTAAAGTGATCGACCTCGCGGGCAAGCTCGCCATCCCAGGATTCATCGAAGGCCACGGGCACTTCATGGGCGTGGGCGAATCGAAGATGAATCTAAACTTGCGCAATGCCCGCAATTGGGACGAGATTGTCGCCATGGTGGCTGCTGCCGCCAAAAGCGCCCCTCCGGGAGCCTGGATTCAGGGTCGCGGCTTTCATCAATCTAAGTGGGACAAGGTTCCTCAGCCGAACGTGCAGGGTTTTCCGCTCCATGCCGAACTGAGCAAGGTGTCTCCGAACAATCCTGTCGTGCTGACGCATGCAAGCGGGCATGCCGCGATGGTGAATGCGAGGGCGTTAAAGCAAGCGGAGATCACGGCGAAAACGCCCAATCCTCCCGGAGGCGAGATCCTGAAAGACGCTTCCGGCCAGCCGACTGGATTGCTGCAAGAGAAGGCGCAGGGTCTGGTGAGTCCCGCCTACCGGGCCTATCTTTCAAAACGAACCCAATCGGAAGTAGACGCCGACGCTCGCCGCAAGGTTGAGCTTGCCGTCCAGGAATCCATCTCGAACGGAATCACCACTTTTCAGGATGCCGGTTCCGGATTTGACACTGTTGACCTCTTGAAAACCATGGCCGCTGAGGGCAAGCTCGATCTCCGGCTCTGGGTCATGTTGCGGGAGCCCACCGGAAAGCTGAAAGCAAATATCCAGCGATACCGGATTCAGGACGCGGGCGACCATCATCTTACAGTGCGAGCCATTAAGCGAGCCATGGACGGGGCGCTCGGATCGCGCGGAGCCTGGCTCCTGGAACCTTACTCGGACCTGCCTGGAAGCTCAGGGATCAACACGGAGGACCCGGCCGACATCCGCAAGACCGCAGAGATCGCCATAAACAATGGATTCCAACTTTGCATCCACGCGATAGGCGACCGCGCCAACCGGGAAGTGCTGAACCTTTACGAATCGGTCTTCCGCGAGCATCCCGATAAGAAGGATCTGCGCTGGCGCATCGAACACGCGCAGCATCTGAACCCGGCCGACATTCCACGCTTCGGAAAACTTGGCGTGATTGCCGCGATGCAGGCGATTCACTGCACGTCCGACGCCCCGTATGTGATCCCCCGCCTGGGCCCCAAGCGGGCCGAAGAAGGGGCCTACGTCTGGCGCAGTCTGCTCTATTCCGGCGCAGTGGTGGGAAACGGAACCGACGCCCCCGTGGAGGAGGTGAATCCCATCGCTTCCTTCTATGCTGCCGTCAGCCGCAGGACGAAAGATGGGAGCACGTTTTTCCCGGCGCAGCGGATGACGCGAGAAGAGGCGCTCAAGTCGTATACGCTCTCCAATGCGTTTGCTGCATTTGAAGAGGATCAGAAGGGTTCGCTGAAGCCCGGCAAGCTGGCGGATATTACGGTGCTCTCCAAAGACATCATGACGATCCCGGAGGGCGAAATTCCGAAAGCCGGCGTGGTGTACACCATCGTCGGCGGGAAGACGGTGTACACGAAGTAAATTAAAGCATTCCCAGCGGAGTGTCGTGATCGGGCGGAGGGAAGGCCTTGTCAATCTCGGCGATTTCCTCGTCTGACAACGCCCAATCCAGGGCTTCGCCGTTCTCCCGCACGTGCCCGGGATTTCCGGACTTCGGAATTACATAGACACCATCTCTGCAGAGGAATCTCAAGACCACTTGCCGAACTGTGCGATCCTCCGCCGCGGCGATTCGGCTGAGGGCTTGCCCCTCGGCAGTGTCGGGTTTTGGCAAATCGGAGTGGCCAAACGGGCTGTACCCCATCACCGCGATCTCGTGCTCTCGGCAATAGGGAATCAGCTTGCGCTCAATGCCTCGATCCTTCAAGTGATAGAGAACTTGATTACAGGCCAGCCGCTCGTTTTTTAGGGCGCTTTGTGCCGCCTTCAATTCAGGCACATCGAAATTGCTCACGCCGATGAAGCGCGTCATCCCTCGTTTCACAAGCTCTTCGAAGGCGCGCATGGTCTCGCGAATGGGATGGCTCCCCGGCCAGTGCAGCAGGTAAAGATCGAGGCAATCGGTTTTCAGCCTCTGAAGGCTGCGCTCGCAGGCCTTTAACGTGCCATCGTAGGAAGCGTTCGACGGAAGCACCTTGCTCACCAGAAACACATCCGCCCGGCGACCGGTGATGGCTTCGCCCACTATCTCCTCTGACTTGCCGCTGCCGTACATTTCCGCGGTGTCGATCAGCACCATGCCAAGGTCGATTCCGAGCGTTAAGGCTGTGATTGCTTCTTCGCGATCATCCTGTTCAATATTCCAAGTGCCTTGCCCAATGAGCGGCACCTTGCTCTTATTTTCTAACTGCAGCTGCATATCTGGCCAATCCCTCGCTTGTCCACAAATTGGATTGTAGCCGCAGCACGGAAGCAATTAAAAACTTTCCATCGGGAGATAGGCTGGCATTGACTACTGGAAGTGGGCCGGTGCTCATGCCGAAGGAAAAGGCTGGCGCCCACGCTCCCAGGTCGGCAAGTGTTTTCTCGCCGGTGCTCTCCGAGGGATCGAAGGATGCCACGACAAGTCGCCGATCATCGGATTTCCGCAGTCCCAGGAGGCGGGTACCGTCTTTCGTCCAAGCCGGGGCAAACCACATCCCCGTTGCGAGACTTCGAGACTGTTTGCCGTCGGGAGAAATCAGGGTTAATCCGGCCAGAGTTGCGACCGCGATCCAACGCCCATCAGGAGACCAGCTCAGAAACCCAGCCACGTTGTCTTTTAACAATACGGGCGGTCCGCCACCCCCGACCTGAACCTTCATGATTGCGGTGCGGGTGGCATACGCAATCGTCGACCCATCGGGCGACCATGCAGGACTGGTCTGGAGACCACGGTCTGGCGCACTGATCAGACGCGCTGGAGTACCTCCTGAGAGACCTGCGATCCAGATCGAGTCGCCGCTGGAATATGCGATATGCTCGCCATCGGGAGAATAGGCGAGACCGGAGGGAGTGGCACCCGTGCTCGAGACAATCTGCCGTTCCCAACCCGAGTGCGAGTCGCGTAGCCAGATCTCATTCGATCTCACATAGGCGAATTCGTTCCGAACAGGCGCCCAAACTGCGGAACCTCCGTCAACTGGCAAGCTGATCGGGCTGCTGGATTCGCCAAGCGGTACCGCCGTGAGCCCATATGAACCCACAGCGCTGGAAAAGACAACGTGCTCCCCTTTGGGCGACAAGGTAGGCCAATTTTCGCGACCCGTACCAGCCGTCAACTGGGTTACTTTCGCCGTCCTCAGGTTGACCACCGACATATGCTCGTCCCCGCATACGATGCGCTGGCCATCTGCCATCCAGGCGAACCCTTGCAGAGGCAGGCTGAAAGACAATCGTTGGGAGCCGTCAGGCAGGCTCATCACCACTAATTGGGATGTGGAACCCGCAGCCAATTGCGAACCGTCGGGTGAGAATTTGACCTGGGTGACTCCGTGAATCTGAGGCGCTCGGTCCAAGCGCCTCGGCTTACCGCCCGCGTCCATGAGAAACAGGCCGTCGCGTCGCCCCAGCACAAACGTCTTCCCGTCCGGAGAAACGTCGGCGCTGATCACCTGGTCGGCAACCCGGGTAGGCGTTCCACCATAGGTGCTCTCCGACCAGAGAGTAGATCCGGAAATGTAGAAGACTCGACGGTCGTCGGGCGCCCAAAACGGAAACATGCAATCCTCGGTCGCCTTCGTGACTTGAGTGTCCGTTGAAGAATGACGCGGTCTGACGAAGATCTGAAAGATCCCATTTACACTTTTGGCGAATGCAACGTTCTCACCAGTGGAGGAAAGGGCTGGCAAGACTTCCGCTTCCGGCGCGGAGTCCAGCCGGACCATCTTGAGCTGCGACAGGTCCAGTTCGGGTGACCGAAGCAGGAAATGCGCTACCACCAATCCTAGGCCGAAAGCGAGCACCACTCCCAGCACCGCCGAAGTGACGATCCTCCTGTTTGCATTGGGAACAGACGCCTCCTCTCGTTCTGTAGCGGCAGGCACCGCCTCGATCACGGCCGATTCCAGGGGAGGTAAACCTTCGCCTTGCTTGGACGGAAGCTTCTCAAGTATTTTCCGAAGGCGCTCGTGAATCTCGGCGGTAGACACGAACCGCCGCGCCGGGTCCTTCGATAACAGGCGCTCGACGAGCAACCGGAGTGTCGCGGGACCGGGGGTGAAGGGGAGCCGATCTACATTGGCGATCGCCAGCAGCGTGGCCATGGGTGTCTCTCGCCGAAAAGCCGGGTGACCGCTGGCCATTTCATGGAGGAGAAGGCCCAACGAGAATTGGTCGGACTGAAAGCTGACGGCCTCTCCGCGCGCCTGTTCCGGGCTCATATAGCCCACAGTTCCCACGATAAGGCCAGGTTGGGTCCCCAACCCGTCGAAGGTGGCCTCCTCTACGGCATTCACGTCGGAGGTGCCCATAATCGGTTTCGCGAGGCCGAAATCCAAAATTTTGACACGCCCTGCCCGAGTGATCATGATGTTCTCAGGTTTCAGATCGCGATGGACGATTCCATTCTGATGGGCTGCCTCCAGCCCATCGGCAATCTGGACGCCAATCTCGAGCAGTTTGCGGATCGGCAGCGGCCCTCGCTTGATGAGGTGGCGCAAGGACTCCCCGTCCACGAGTTCCGAGACAATGTAAGAAATGCCGTCGGCGCTCCCGAAGTCATGCACTGTGATGATGTTGGGATGATTGAGCGAGCTGGCGGCCCGCGCCTCCACGGTAAAGCGCCGCTGGCGAGCCACATCGTCCGAACTGCCTGAGGTGATGATTTTGAGAGCTACATTGCGGTTTAGGCGCTCATCCCTGGCGACATACACCTCGCCCATAGCCCCTTCCCCAAGCGTGGATACAATTTCATAAGGGCCCACACGCGTGGCGGAAGCTAACGGCACGAACGATTGGGAGCAATTGGGGAACCATCCTCGATTCTACCGGCGCGCCCAATATTTATCCCGGCGCTGGACCGCTAGCCCCTTCTGTTTATCGGCAAGTTGCAGCTTTCTGAATTCGGATACCCGGACCGGCTCATCCGAGACAAACCCCAAGCTGTACTGGCTGCGCAACTCGTCCTGAATCGTGGCGTAGATGCTGTCGATGGTGCGCTTTTTCGATACTTCGAAGAAGCTCCCGCCCGTCTCTCTCGACATGCGGAGCAGAGGACCGCGACCCTCCGGACCTTCATCGGAAAAGAGAATGGAATAGACCAATGTGTCAGCGCGCTGAGCCGCTTCGATGGCCTCCCCCAGATTGGCTTCGCTCCCGGTATCTACCCCGTCTGTAAGAACAATCAGAGCCTTGCGGTTCAATTGATCTTTCAGCACGTCTCTCGAAGCTTTCAAGATGGCGTCCCACAGCAACGTCCCGCCCCCGCGCTGTTGCGAGAGCTCTTGGCGAGTGGGAGTATCCACGAACGACAGCGCCTCGTCCAGTTTCTTGCGGGAGGACGTCAAACCTTGGCGCAGCATAACGGCCATATCGAATTGGAGCAGAAAAACCTGATCTTTGGATTCCCGCAGCACTTGGTCGAGGAAGCGGAAGCTGGCGCTCCGCTCGGCGTTCAAGACTCTTTCCTGGCTCATGCTGGTGTCCACTAGAAGGCCGAGAGTGAGGGGAAGATCCGACTCTTTTGAGAAATAGCGGATTGATTGCGCGCGGCCGTTTTCGGTCAAAGTGAAATCGTCCTTGCCCAGATCGCGAATGATCTCGCCCTTCTTGGTGCGTACAGTGGCCAGGAGATTTACCACTTTGACGCTAGTGGAAAAGGTCGGAGTGTCCTGACCACGCAGGGAAAAGACGGCTAGGGACGTCGCAAAGAGAAAATCCCTTCGCGCGCAGAGTAGGGGCACGGATGAGAGATGTCCTGACCCCACGCCAGGTTTCGCATACACTATGTTTTGAGTGCTATCGCCCAGCAACGCTGCCTTCACCATCCTACGCGGGAAGCTGTAGCGCGCTGCCCCGTTTGCCGGGATTATTTCTGCCGCGAGTGCGTCACCGAGCACGAGCAGCGAGTCATCTGCGCCGCATGCTTGAGGAAGCTGACTGGCTTCGCAGAGCGCAAGAAAGGACCGGGAGTGCTGCGCCGTTTGGCTCCTCTGGGCGGATTCATCTTGGCTTGGTGGTGTTTCTATCTGCTGGGCTGGCTGCTGGCATGAACAGCAGCTCGGCGCTCGATCTTTGCGAAGAGGCGGTGCATCTGCTGCGAAGGGCTCCGAGGGGAGCGCTCTTTATTTACTACCTCGGCAGCATCCCGTTCGTTTTGGGCCTACTCTTCTTCTGGACCGATATGAGCGAGAGCGCGAACGCTCGCGACCACGCGGCCTCTGCGTCGTTGGGCCTTGCGGTTCTCTATCTCTGCATGATCACTTGCCAAGCGATTTTCGCCCGGAAGCTGAGAATGCTTCTAGCGCTGAATCCTGAAACTCGCACCTCGGTTGGGGAGTGGTTAGGTACGATGGCCGCCCAGGCATCGATTCAGCCGACAAAATTTATCGTGCTCCCCATTGCGGGGTTGATGACGGTTCCATTTGCGACGGTGTACGCCATCTATCACAACGCCAGCGTAATCACCCCGTTAGCCACCGCTCGTCGGCAAGCCGCCCTGTGGCCCGGACAGAACTGGTCCTTTCTCGGAATTTTGAGCATGCTCGGGATCGTAGTCTTCCTCAACGTTGGGATGGGGCTTGTCCTTTTTCCGTACCTGCTGAAAATGCTGGCCGGGGTAGATAGCGTGTTCACGCGAAGTTCGTACACTTTTCTAAACACGACGTTTCTCGCGGTCACAGCCGGACTGAGTTACCTGGTTATCAATCCCTTCGTGAAAGCCTTTTACGTGTTGCGTTGTTTCTACGGGGAAGCACTGACCACGGCGGAGGACTTGCGCGCCGAGTTAAATGCCGGCAGTTTGGCGCTCATGATGGGCCTGATCGGATGCCTGGGCGCATTCGGACAAACCGGGCCCGTTTCCCTTAAAGACGACCTGAACCACTCGATTGATCGCGTGCTGCAAAAGCCGGAGTACAGTTGGAGGACGCCGCGCGCCCCGAGAACGGAGGCTGAGCGGCACAACTGGATTGTCCGATCCACTCTCTCGTTCATGGACGCAACCGGGCGAGCTTTCAGGCAAGCGGGACGCTGGATTGATGCGCTAGTGGAGAAGATAGGCGACCTGATGGGTCAGCGGAGTCTGCCGGATCCCGGCCAACCCGACCACCCTCCCCCCGCTCGCAACCTACGCGCCCTGGTCGTGCTGTTGCTGGCGATTGCCACCAGCGCGATCGTGTTTCTGCTATGGCAATGGCTTGCCAAACGACGCGTCTCCGAACCTGTGATCGCGGTTGGGGGCGGCATCTCCATCGATCTACAGTCCGAAGATCTACAGGCCGATCAGCAGCCGCCGGAGCAATGGCTGGCGCTGGCTCGGGGCTGCGTTGAGCGGCAGGAGTTCAGGCTTGCGCTGAGGGCCATTTATCTGGCTGGCCTCTCCACGTTGGCAACCGGTTCGCTGATCGCTCTGCAGCGCGGCAAATCCGATGGGGACTATGCTCTCGAACTAAAACGGAGAGCCCGCAATCGCCCGGAACTCGTGGCCGCTTTCACTCACACGCTGCATCTTTTCGAGCGAGGCTGGTACGGCATGTACGAGGTGGGGCCTGCCATGATCGATCAGGTGCAGGGCAACTTGGAAAGGATGAGGACGCATGCGCAATAGCGCGGTGGCGTTAGGCCTTTTGGCCGCGTTGCTCGCGTACGGGGTGTGGCGGCTGTTCAATCTTCGTTTTGCATCGGGAGATATCTACCCGGCGTACTCGTCATTACGCTCCGATGCGCAAGGGACGCGGGCGTTGTATGAGAGCCTGGGCGCGCTGGAAGGCTTGTCAGTTACAAGAAGTTATCGGCCGCCAGAAGAGCTTGCCAGGCCGAAGCAGACCATACTGTTCCTGGGAATCTCTCCAAAGAAGTTCGAGTTCTCATCCGAGAAGGAACTGGAGGAGTTTGAGGGTTTGGCGTCTAGCGGCGCGCGCGTAGTGATCGGCTTGCGCGAAACCACCGCAGAAGGCGCAACGCGCTTGTTTCACCAATCCGAAATAGAAAAGCGTTGGCATGTGCGAGTGTCTTATCCAAAGATTGCAGGCAAGGAGGAAGATGGCAGCACGCCTGTCCTCGCCGCAAGCGATCCGGCTTGGCACGGGAGCGGCATTCTCGAGCGGAGTTTTGGATCCGGCACGATTGTTCTAATGCCCACGTCCTATCCGCTTGGTAACGCGGCGCTGGAGCGGAAACGCGATACCAGCCTGATCCTGAGCGTGATCGGATCCAATAGAACGATTGTCTTCGACGAGAACCATCTCGGGGTGGTGGAGAATGGTTCGGTTGCCGGGCTGGCCCGAAAATATCGGCTGCAGGGGCTGGCTGGCTCGCTCCTGTTGCTGGCGGTTCTTTTCATCTGGAAAAATTCGGTGAGCTTGCTTCCAGCGAGAGCGGCCCAGTCCGACCAGGAAATTGCCCCGGCCAAGGATGCCTTCGAAGGCTTCGCCAACCTGTTGCGCCGCAATATTCCGAAGGCGGAGGTGGTGAAGGTGTGCGTCAGCGAGTGGGAAAAATCGCGGCAATCCGCCCGCTATGCGGCTGGCAAGCTAGACCGGATCCGCCAAGCAGCAAGCCGCTCCGGCGAGCCGGTGGAGCGTTATCGCGAGATTAGCGCGATATTGGCGGAACGGAACGGATGAACGCAAACTTGGAAAGGCTGACTGCGGTTCTGGAGAGCGTCCGGCGGGAAACTCGCAAGGTGATTATTGGCCAGGATCAGGCCATCGATCAGGCGCTGATCGTGATTTTTACCGGTAGCCATGCGCTTCTGGAGGGAGTCCCGGGCATCGCCAAAACCTTGCTGGCGCGAACGCTGGCCCGCACGCTCGATTGCGAATTTTCCCGCATTCAATTCACGCCCGATCTGATGCCCGCCGATATTACGGGCACCAGCGTTTTCAACCTTCAGCGGGGTGAATTCACGCTGGTGAAAGGTCCCGTATTTACCAGCTTTCTGCTGGCGGACGAAATCAATCGCGCTCCGGCCAAGACTCAGTCGGCCTTGCTTCAGGCCATGCAGGAGCGGATCGTAACCATTGATCGGGACACGCACGTTCTGCCTCCAAACTTCACGGTGTTCGCCACGCAGAACCCGATTGAATATGAAGGCACGTACCCGCTCCCCGAGGCGCAGAAGGATCGGTTCATGTTGAAGATCTCCATGTCGTGGCCGGGGCGCGAGGATGAATTGTTGCTGGCGCGCAGGATGCTCGGAAGCGATTCGCCCGAGGCAACGCTGGCTGGCGGAGCTGTGCAGGTTTGCGTGCGGGCCAACGACTTGGCGGATCTGCGGCAGTGCTTGGGCGACGTTCTAATTCGCGAAGAGTTGATCGCCTATCTGGTGGATGTGATCCGGCGGACGCGGACTCATGAGAGCGTGCTGGTGGGTGCGGGTCCAAGAGCAACGCAGGCGCTGCTTCTGGCCAGTCGCGCACTGGCCGCGATTGAAGGACGCGATTTCGTCACTCCGGATGATGTTCGAGCAATGGCGATCCCCGTATTAGAACATCGGCTGATCCTGCGCCCTGAGTTTGAGATCGAAGGACTGGGAGTGGGAGAAGTGATCCGGAAGATCCTGGGTGAGATTGCGGTTCCGAGATAACTTCTTGACAACCGGACAAGGCATAAGCATAATACCCCTAGTATCGTTATGCCTAAAACAGAAATGCCTTCAGGTGCGCTTGTCTTGCTGATCCTGCGGGTTCTCCGCTCGGGTTCGCTCCACGGATACGCTATCGCTCAGCGCATTCACTCGCTTTCTTCTGAAGTGCTACACGTCGAGGAAGGAGCTCTATACCCTGCCCTTCAGCGAATCCTGCTGAAAGGCTGGGTGAAAGCCGAGTGGGGCATCTCCGAAACGAAGCGCAAAGTCCGCTTTTACCGGCTTACACGGGAAGGTCGCAAACAGCTCGAAGCCGAACTATCGGGATATGACCGCGTCCATGAAGCGATCCAATCCGTTTTGCGCACAGCCTGAGGGGAGCCAATGAGACAACTTCTTCGGCGCCTCAGATATTTGCTGAACCGAGAACGCTTTGATCGGGAACTGGCCAGCGACATGGAGTTCCATCGTGAAATGGCCGCAAGCGAAGAGGGCGTGCGCTTGGGCAACACGCTCCAGCTGCGCGAAGAAGCGCGCGAGGCTTGGGGCTGGACCTGGATTGACCGCTTCTTCCAGGATCTCCGTTACGGAGCAAGAATGCTGCGAAAATCGCCCGGCTTTACGGTTGCAGCGATTTTAATGCTGGCTATAGGCATAGGCGTGAACGTGGCGGCCTTCGGCTTCTTCAATCTGATGTTCCTGAGACCCCTGCCTGTTCGTGAACCTGACACGCTGCTGCGCTTCCATCGGCGCGCTTTGCAGCGCTATGCGTTTACTTTGCCCTATCCGGAAATGGCATTTTTCCGGGAGCATTCCAGAACCCTCGCCGCTGTGGTGGCCTTAAACTCCACCAAGCTCACGACGGAAGGCGAGAAGAGCCGCATCAATGCGCATTTCGTAACTGGCAGCTTTTTTGGCGACCTCGGTGCAGCGCCAATGCTCGGGAGGACGTTCGACCAGTCTGGGAGCGCGGATCCGGCAGTCGTGCTGAGTCACGGGTTCTGGAAGCGTCACTTCGGCGAAGATGCGCTCGTGATTGGGAAAACCATCCGTCTAAATGGAAAGCCGGCCACCGTGCTTGGCGTTGCGTCCAGCACTTTTACCGGGATTAGCTTAGACCAGCCGGACCTCTGGGCTTTGATTGAACAACAGCCCTACTTTGCGGCAGGGAGCCACCTGCTCACGGACTTCTCAGCCGAGAGCGCTGGCGTCCAAATGTGGGGACGGCTGCAACCAGGTTTGAGTCCTCGGGTGGCCGAGGAAGAATTGACGTCGCTCGCAGCGCGCCTCCGCACGCAGCAACCTGGCGATATTTGGGAAAAGGAGCGCATTGTCAGTGAGCCGGGCGGATATGCGAAGAGCCTAATGATTGGGAACCGGCGCGGGACTGGATCGGAGGGTCAGGACGAGTTGCTTCCGATTGCCGCTTTGGTAGGCTCGCTGGGTCTGCTGATCCTCGCCGTCTCCTGTGGCAATCTAGGCAGCTTGCTGCTCGCGAGGGGAGTGGCTCGAGAGCGCGAGATTGCGATTCGTGTCTCAGTGGGCGCCGGAAGCGGACGGCTGATGCGGCAACTATTCACTGAAAGCATGCTACTCGCTTTACTGGGATCGGCGGCAGGGCTGGCTGCGGGCTACTTTGTATTGCGAAGCCTAATGTTATTGACGGCCGCTCCGGAGTGGCTCAATCCGATGCCGGATTGGCGAGTCCTCGTATTCTCGATTGGTCTCGCATTCGCCGCGGCGATCTTGTTCGGGCTGGCACCAGCGTTGCAAGTAGCCCGACAGCGCCATCGCGCAACCAGAATGAGGCAGTTCCTGATCGGCGCGCAAGTGGCCGCCAGTTGCATCCTTCTTATTATCGCGGGACTGCTCGTGCGTGCGCTTGACCACGTCATGTTTGCCGACCCCGGTTTTGATTATCGACAGGTCGTCTCAATAGATCCGGGCCTCGCCAGTCACGGCTATTCGGCAGCCATGGCCCAGGCGTATTTGGACACACTTCAGAGCCGTCTCGGCGCTCTCCCGGGAGTGGAATCAGTGTCGCTCACGCTCTCTCCTCCTCTGGGTAACAGGCGGGAAGGGGCCGGTGTGGAATTGGAGGGACGGCGGCTGGACATTCAAATCAACCGTATCGATCCGAAGTTCTTTCAGACGATGAAGATTCCGTTGTTGCGAGGCCGCAACCTGCGGACGGGCGACACCCATTCTGTCGTTATCAGCCAGTCTTTGGCGCTCAAATGGCCGACAGGCGACCCTCTGGGCAAGAAATTTTCGATGGGGTCGGATTACACCGTGATCGGAATAGCGGGGAGCGCGAGAGGCGGGGCACTCGAAAATTCGGACGCCGTAGAGATCTATGTCCTCACGGAAGTGTCCGACACCCCCTCCATCGTCATGCTGGCGAGGACTCTAGCACCGCCCGAAAGCCTGGCTCGATCCGCGGCATCCATCTCACAAACAATCGACCCCGGCATCTTTCCCGATATCCAACTAATGAAAGAGTTGTTTCAGCGAAAGCTCCGCGCCGTGGAACGCGGTGCGCTGGCAGTTAGCTTGTTGAGCTCCGTCGCCCAACTTCTTGCTTGTCTCGGAATCGTGGGATTGATTTCCTACGCAGTCTCGCAGCGCACCAAGGAAATAGGACTCAGGATGGCGCTCGGCGCGAAGCCGTTCGATGTCGTTTCAGTGGTCCTGCGCCAGTTCTCCAGCCCGGTAGCGATCGGCTTGGTGGTCGGTGTAGGGGCAGCGGCCGCATTGTCACAGCTCTTGCGCGGGGTGCTCTACGGCCTTAGCAATCTCGATCCAATCGCGTATCTGACTGCCATCGGAGTTTTCATCGTTACGGTCGCCTTGGCCGCTCTTCTGCCTGCCCGACGCGCCTTGCGTGTAGATCCGATGCTGGCGCTTCGCCACGAATGAGATTCCGGCATCGCCGCGATTTCCGCTATACTCAGCGCACGCGGCCGCGAACATGAATTCGCGCCGCCAGGAGCTCTTCATGAAAAAACGAATTGCGCTGTTTGTGGCTTTCGCGTCTTGCTCATTCGGCGCGGATCTCCCCGGATCGCAGGATCCTCCCGATATGAAGCGCTACGCCGGAAGTGAAATCATCGGTTATCGGGGTCCCAAGTTCGATGAATTCCTGCTTCCGCTCGGACGTCCAAAGGATCTGAGCCCGCCGTCTTATGAAAAGAGCCAGAAGGTGGAAGGCCTCGTTAGCCGTCACTCCTATGTCGCGCCCGCCGGACGTTCGCCAGCCGAATTGCTTCGCAATTACAAGCTGGAGTTCCAACGCCTCGGGCTGGTCACTTTATATGAGAAGGGCACGAGTGACAAAGGTTGGTTCGGCCCTACGCTCGATCAGATCGCCCAGGAAGATCACTTGGGCCAGATCCTCGCCTACAACGAGAGCCAGGAACGCGTCCTGATCGGCAAATCGAAAGATGCACATCCGGTTTATTACTATGTCTTTGTCACTTCCTACTTGGACGGGATAATTCCGGACCGTCTCCAAGGCGTGGTGGCCAAGGATCGCGCCTTGGCGGAAGTCATTCTCATTCAGCCGCAGAAGATGGAGGAAAACATGACCTTCGTCAATGCCGCGGACATGTCCAGCTCCATCAATTCGGCGGGAAAAGTTGCGCTTTACGGCATCGCGTTCGATACGGACAAAGACTCGATCCGCCCCGATTCGCGCCCCACTCTCCAGGAAATTGCCAAACTGCTGTCGTCGAATTCGCGGCTGAATGTGCATGTCGTCGGACACACCGACAACCAAGGCAAATCCGACTACAATCTCGACCTGAGCCGCCGCCGCGCCGCCACGGTAGTCCGAGAACTGACTTCGAAATACGGCATAGCCGCCAACCGCCTCGACTCCTTCGGGTGCGGCATGTATGCGCCTGTAGCCTCCAACGACTCCGACGAGGGCCGGGCCAAGAATCGCCGCGTCGAACTGGTCAAATGGTAAGGCTTGGCTCTGACGGGTGATCGCAGGAAATTACTTTCCCACCACCAGAATAGAAAACGAATCGGCCACCATCGGACCTCGTCCCGGGCGTCCTCCTGCGGGCGCAGGTGTGGGAGGGGGAGCGAACTCAGCGCCAATCAGGAGAATGTGCCCAGTCTTGGCGTCCAACGTCAATGTCTTAGCGCTTTGCATCGTCTGAACGGTCTGCTCTACCACAAAGCTCGACGGGCTGTTTTCCTTGATGACGGTCAGCGTGCCGTTGCCGGCTGAGCTGAAGGCCTCCATGGTAGCGGGATTAAAGACGGCGCCGTCCGACCCGCCGTCGAGAGGCAGACTCGCGATCACTTTCCCGGTATCGGCATTGAGCATCACCATCGTGCCCGGGGCCGGCGTGCGGCAGGCGACGAAAAGGACGTGATTCTTGACGTCGAACGCGAGCCCGGCGGGCGTGCCGCCTTTATCTCCAAGATCATAATGGGCGGTAACAGCCATGGTCTTCGCATCGATCACGGCGACGTTGGCTTTGTCTTCGATGTCGACGTATACGTGGCCTTTGCCGTCCGTGACCGCCTGTTCCGGCGCTCCGCCCAGATCGATAGTGCCAACGATGGATCCATCGGCCGCATTGATGACTGTGGCGTTCGGCGCGCGATGGCTAAACACATAGACTCGCTTATTAAACGAGTCGAATAAAATGCCGTCCGGCCCACCTTCCACATCGATCGTCTTGATTGTGGCAAGAGTTTTGGTGTCCCACATCACCACCGGTTTGCTAGTTGCGAAGCCATGGCCCGACTTGGGGTCTACCGCCGCCCCCCGCGCGCTGGCGTTCGGAATCTCCCCCACGGGATCGAGCGTATCGAGATT
Organism: Bryobacterales bacterium; assembly: GCA_038225555.1. GTDB lineage: Bacteria > Acidobacteriota > Terriglobia > Bryobacterales > Bryobacteraceae > JANXQZ01. The sequence goes on along the minus strand of JBBRRB010000001.1, from coordinate 289,496 downwards.
GAAGACCGAGACTCGACCCGGCACCGGCGGCGTTCCTTGCGTTCCGCCTCGGGGGATGTATAAACGGCGTCCGGCGTCATCGGCGTAAACATAGTCGAAGCCGCCTCCGCCCCCAACTTTCGCCGTCTTCAGCACCTTATATGGCCCGGAGCTGGCGGTCTGCTGGGCCGATCCGATAAGGGCTAACAGTGAGAGCCCCGATACCATCACCACGATAAATCGTCGCATGAACAACCTCCTCCAACAGCTAACTGAGTATACCGAGCTTTTCCCAGGCATACTTGTAACTGTAATCTCCTCGATGATAATGGGAAAACCTAAAAGAGCCGATAGAAGGACCGCGCGGGAGTTGATCGACAAGAAGATGGCCAATATGCAGGCGAACACCCCAAAACCACCCCCGCCAATGCCAATGTCCGAAAAAAGCAACCTCCCGACTCCCGCGACAGTCCCAATAAGTGAAACCGAGTCATAATGGAAACACAATGTTAATGCGAGCCATCGCTCTCATCTCCGTATTCTCGTTCGCCGCAGCCGCTCAGAATACCGCTTCTGAGTCTGAACCAGTCCGACCCAAATCGGGCAAAGTTGAAATTTTCAAGGAATCAGACCTCAAGCCCGGCATGAAAGCCACGGCTTGGACGGTGCTGGCCGGCAACGACCCCGAGCCCATCCCAGTCGAGATTCTCGGCATTCTGAAAAATCAATGGGGTCCCCACCAGGACATCATCCTAGGCAAGATGGGCGGGAAGGCGATTCGCACCAACGTCGCGGGCGGAATGAGCGGCAGCCCGGTGTACATCGACGGCAAGTTGGTGGGCGCGGTCGCCTTGCGTTTCAGCGTTTTCTCGCCGGATGCCATTTGCGGCATCACCCCCATCGAGCTGATGCTGGAAGTGAGCGAGTTCGACAAGTCGCGGCCCTCCGAAGGGCGTACTCCGGATAGCGGCGCGCGGCAGGCGGCTGTCACTGTTCCCGGCAGCATGCTGGCTCAGGTGGTTTCGGCGGGCGCTTCCGGCAACTTCCAGGCTCAGTCGCAAACGATGATCCCCATCGAGACGCCGCTGACTTTCTCCGGTTTTGGCGAGGGCGTGTTGCAACAGTTTTCTCCGCTGTTCCAACAGATGGGCATGACGGTCGCGGCAGGCGGCTCCACCAGCACGATGCATGACGCTAAGCCCGTCGCTGGATGGCAGCATTCGCTCAACCCCGGCGACGCTGTCTCGGCGGTTCTGGTGTCGGGAGATATGAGCGTCTCCGGCATGTGCACGGTTACTTATAACGACGGGAAGAACGTGCTCGCTTGCGGCCATCCTATTTTCAATCTGGGCCCGGTCGATATGCCCATGGCAAAGAGCGAGGTGCTGATGACTCTCGCCTCCGCGTTCCAGCCCAACAAGTTCGGCAACGCCACAGAGATCGTCGGAGCGCTTCACCAGGATCGACACAGCGCCATCATGGGCCAGCTTGGGGAAACCGCGGAGATGGTGCCGGTGAACGTCAAGGTGCGATCCTACTCGGACGACACGCACATCCGCAAGGAACGGGAACTGCACTACAACGTATTTGTCCAGCAGAAATGGACGCCGTACCTGATGATGCTGACCTTATTCAATTCGGTCAACGGCTCGAACGATTTCGCAGAAGAAGCCACCTATCGTTTTCACGGCGACGTCGAGTTTGCCGACCATGAGAAATTGTCGCTCGCCACTATGCTCGCAACCAGCGAAGCGCCCATGCCTGCGCCGATGATGCTGGCTGGCTGGTGGGGCGACCATTTCAATCGTCTCTTCCTCAATTCTGTTCACACGCCCAAATTGAAGAGCGTGAACGCCACCATCGATCTGTTTCCCGAGCGCAAGCAGGCGAGCATCGAGAACGCGTGGGTTGCTAACAGCGAGGTGGAAGCCGGTGCTCAAATGCCCGTAAAGGTATTCTTGAGGCCGTACCGGGGAGAGAGGATCGAACGCGAATTCATGGTTAAGATTCCGGCGACCATGACCAAAGGCGAACATCGGGTGCTCCTCAGCGATGCCGACACGCTGAATCGCATGCAAAGCGCAGCCGGCAGCGCAAACCGATTCATTGATATCCCGCAAGCCGTATCTCTTCTGAATCAGGAGCGAGCCAATAATCAGGTTTACGTCTCTCTGATCGAGCCCAGGCCCACGGTGTATGTCGAAGATAAGATCATGCCCAGCCTTCCGCCATCGGTAATGAACGTGATGCAGACGGGGCGTTCGGCGAGTCGCCAATTCACAACATCCCCCGAGAGCGCCGTGGAGCAAGGGAGCATCCCTCTCGATCAGGTTGTCACCGGCAGCTACTCGCTCAAGATCGTTGTCAAATAGCTGGAATGAAAAACGTTTTGTTGCTACTGCTCGCCTCTACGGCGCTGACGGTGGAGTCTCAAGCCGTCGAGACGCGCTTCTGGCAGACCACCGATCAGGCGGACTTCGAAAAAGGCACGTTGACTAATTTGTCGCTGCGCAGCGACGGTCGGCTATATCTCGCGCCCGAGTTTCGCGAGATATTCGATCCATCCACGCCTTATCTCTGGGCTCTTGCCTCAGACGGCAAAGGGCACTTGTACGCAGGGGGAGGCGGCTCGGGCAGCGGCACTTGCAAGTTGTTCGAAATCGACCCTTCCGGGAAAGGCAAAACGCTGGCCGAGTTGGAGGGTTTGGAAATTCACGCCATCGCCGTAGGCCGTGACGGCCAGATCTATGCCGCCACCGACCCCGATGGCAAGGTTTATAAGGTCTCTCCGCAAGGCAAAGCGCAGCTCTTCTTCGATCCCCATGCGAAGTACATCTGGGCCTTGGCCTTCAACCGCGCTGGCGATCTGTTTGTCGCCACCGGCGACCAGGGACAGATTTTCCGAGTAGGGCGAGATGGCCAAGGTTCCGTGTTCTTCAAGACTGGCGAAACCCACGCTCGATCCCTTACGCTCGATGCTCAAGACAACCTGATCGTCGGGACGGAACCCGGCGGTTTGATCCTCCGCGTATCCGCTAACGGAAGTGGGTTCGTTTTGTACCAAACCCCAAAACGAGAGATTACGGCCGTCGCGGTCGCCAAGACGGGCGAGATCTATGCCGCGGGTGTGGGAACCCGGTCCGCGGTGTCTTTACCCGTGATCAGCACGTCGGTGCCCCCCCCGTCTACCACTGCTGCGACCGCCGCGCCGGTGCGCGCTTCCAGCCCCCCTCCATCGGTACCTCCAACACCGGCCCCCATTTCGGGCGGATCGGAAGTATATAGAATCGAATCCGACGGCTCGCCGCATCGCGTTTTCAGCAACTCGCAAGATATTGTCTACGCGCTTGGCTTCGATTCGTCAAATCGGCTCTTGTTGGCAACCGGCAATCGCGGCAAGATTTACCGCCTGGATTCAAGTCATCTCCACACTGAGTTAATCGACGCGTCCCCCACGCAAATTACGAACCTGCTCTCCACCCTCGACGGACACATGTACGCGGCAACGGGCAACATTGGCCGCGTTTACGAGATTGGAAACGGCTCGTCCAAGAGCGGCAGCTTCGAAAGCGAAACGCTGGACGCGGGATCATTTGCGTATTGGGGACGCTTCGCCTTGAGGGGCTCGACGAAAAATGCGAGGGTCATGACTCGAAGCGGGAACCTGAGCCGCCCTCAGGAAAACTGGAGCGCCTGGGCGCCTCTGAACGCGGACGACAGGATTGCCTCCCCTTCCGCACGGTTCCTGCAATATAAAGTGGATCTCTCGGCGGCGGCGGAAGTCGCGTCCGTGGAGATCGCTTACCTGCCGAAAAATATCGCCCCCCTGGTGGAGGATCTGGAGATTACCCCGCCAAACTATAAATTCCCATCTCCCCCGGCAACCACGAGTACTCCCACTTCCCTTCCACAATCGCTAACGCTGCCTCCGATGGGTCAACGCAAGCGGCCATCCTCATCGAGCGCGGATTCCAGCACTTCGCCCTCTCTGACCTACGCAAAGGGCATGTTGGGCGCTCGTTGGACGGCTTTGGACGAGAACGGCGACGCGCTCATCTACGCCGTGGAAATCCGCGGCGTCGGTGAAACATCCTGGAAGCTCTTGAAAGACAAAGTTCGCGAGAAATATGTGAGTTGGGACAGCACCGCCTTTCCTGACGGCGAATACGTGCTGCGTGTCACTGCGTCGGATTCACCAGGCAACATCCCGGCAGAGGCCCTCTCGGCGAGCTTGATCTCCGACCCGTTCCTGATGGATAACACGCCCCCTCGGATTTCAAATCTCGGCAACACTACCCACACCGGACGCATCGAGATCCACTGGAGGGCGGTCGACGCCCGGAGCAACATCGACCGCGCGGAGTATTCCATTAACGGCGGCGATTGGATACTGGTTGAGCCGAAGACCAAGCTCTCAGACGCGCTGGAAACAGAGTATACGCTCATGCTAGATAGACAGGGTCAAGGGGAGCAGACCATTGCGGTCCGCCTGACCGATGCCTACGAAAACCAAGCCGTGGAAAAGTTGGTGGTCAAATAGCATGGAAATCGATCCGGCCTTGGCCGACCTCGCCCTCCGCGAAGCTTACCGCAAATACCCGCGCTTTGAAGCGAATGGCCCCAGGCTCATTGCCCGCGCCCTCTTTCAAGGGCACGCTCTGATGCTCGAGTACAATGACCCGCCCGCGCGAGACGACCCCGATGCCTGGGAATTTCAGAATGCCGCCGTCAAAGCGTACAAGCGGCTCGACGTTCTAAATCCCTCGTAATCGTTCGAGATCCGAAATAAAGCACAACCGCCAATGCCAGCGAAAGGGCCGGGATAATCAACATGGCCTGCTGCAAGCCGGCTGCCTTAAAGGCCTCGGTCATCTTGTCCGCACCGGCCAGCGCCATCGTTCGCCGTGCAAGCCGATCGCTTAAGGTGCCCGTCAATAACGGACCCATGGAGGCGCCGCACAAATACATCGCCATAAAGTAAACTGCCATGGTGAGACCGCGTTGCGCGGGGGCCACGATATCCTGAATCGACGCGTAAACTAGACCGTAATACGTGTTCAGCGCGCCATACGCAATCGTCAAACAAGACAGAGCAAGGACTATCGATCCGGCGGGTTGCACGATTCCAAAATAAGCGAACGGAGCGCCGATCACGGCAATCACGGCAGCGATCAGCAGCCTTCCGCCCTTTCGCTTTTGAACGATCCGGTCACCCAGATAACCCGCGATCAAGCCTCCGCTAACTCCTCCAATCAAATAAGTGAACCCGGTCGCGATGCCTGAGTTTGACAGAGACAGCCCATGCACCCGGGCTAAAAAAGCCGGCAGGAACGTTCCCACAGCATACATATTAAAATTAAGAAAAACCCCGGAAGCGATGATCCACCACAGCGTGGGAATCGCGAGCACATCTTTAAAGGACCCGCGCTCCTTGCTGATCGGAACCTCTTCCGACGCACCACGCTCCGGCTCATGCAGGAGGAAGAGTGCGGGCACCAGAAGAATTGCCGGGAGCGCTGCCACCACCATGGCCGTGCGCCATCCGAAGGCCTGCGCGATTGGGCCGCTGAAGAAAAATCCCAGCGCTCCACCCACCGGGACGCCCAGCATGAAGAGAGCTAGCACCCTCGCGCGCCGGGCAGCTGGAAACAAATCGCCCAGCCAGCTCGTTCCAGTTGGCGCGCAGACTGCTTCCCCGATGCCGACCCCCATGCGCGACAAGAGCAACATGGGATAGCTCGTAGCTAAACCTGCCAAGGCCGTCAGAGCCGTCCAAAAGATCACGCCAAATGCCAAGAGCTTCTTTCGGCTCCACGTATCCGCAATGCGGCCGAACGGCACTCCGATGATGGCGTAAATCCAGATGAATACGCTGCCCATCCATCCGATTTGCGTGTCGGATAAGTGGAACTCCTTGCGCAGCGGCTCAACCAGAGCCCCGGGAGCATTGCGGTCATAGAAATTCAGAATATTGATCCCGACCAGGACTAGCACGGGAAGGATGACAGCACGGTTAGATTTCAAGTCCCGGCCATGCTATCACACAATCCCGCCGCGAATTAAGCTGCCAGCTTCAGCACCAATTTGATGCAGCCATCCTTCTTATCGCGAAACGTCTAGTACATCTCAGGAGCCTGTTCCAGCGAAACGGCATGAATGATCACGAACGACGGATCAATCTCGCCGGATTCCACCTTCTTCAGCAGCGATTCAGCGATCGGTTTCCATCATCAGGGCGGTCTTCACCTTGTCGTAAACCGCATCGATCGAGCCGCTGGCATATGGGAAAATCCGAAAAGTCCCGCAGGCGAGTGTCCCATAGCCTTGCTCGCGATCTCCGCATTGGGGTTCGAAGTATCGCAAAGAGAATACAATTTCTTCTTGCAAAAAATAACACTCGGCCGCAGGAGATGGTAAACGGAACCACCACGCGATCACCCGCGCGCAATTTCTTGACTGCGCTTCCGACTTCCACTACTCGCCCATCGGCTCGTGGCCGAGCACGTCGCCCTCTTCCATCGTCGGCATGAAGCCGTCGTATAGGCGGAGATCCGACCCGCAGATCGCAGTCGACGTTATTTTGACGATAGCGCCGACTGAGTCAGAGTATTTTAGCTTCTCAATAAACGACACGAACATCGTTGTAACTTAGAAAGAGGCGACCTATATTTCATGCTTCGATTTCCGCTTTTGCTCGTATTTGCGCTGCTCGCCATCTGTGCTCCGGTCAGCGTCACCAACCTCCAAACCGCCGAACACTATCGCTGGGGCGATTGCTGCGACGGCTGGTACCTGGTGAAAAATGACCGCCTCAATATTATTCACGAGAAGATGCCGCCAGGCACAAGCGAGACCAGGCACTTGCACCACAAGGCGCAGCAATTCTTCTATGTGCTCGCTGGAGAAGCGGCCCTAGAGGTGGAAGGACGCGTGTTGGTGCTGCATGAGCGAGAAAGCGTGCTTGTCCCTCCCGGCTCGCGGCATCGGATGCTGAATCGGTCCAGCCGCGATCTTGAGATCGTGGTCACCTCGGAACCGCCCAGTCATAGCGACCGCGAAGAAGCACCGAAGTAAAATAGGGACAAGCTCATGGCTAAACCCGTCTTGCTGACCGTTGATGACGATCCGGAAGTTCTCAGAGCGGTGGAACGCGACCTGCGGAAGCACTACGGCGAAAAGTATCGCGTCCTATCGGCAGCGTCCGGGCCGGCCGCGCTCGACCTCTTGAAAAAGATTGAGCAGCGGAACGAAGCCGTCGCCTTACTTCTGGTTGACCACCGGATGCCGCACATGAACGGCATCGAATTTCTTTCCCAGGCCATCAAGCTCTATCCGTCGCCGAAGCGAGTTTTATTGACGGCTTACGCGGATACAGAGGCCGCCATTCGTGCCATTAATGAAGTAAGGCTTGACCACTACCTGCTCAAGCCCTGGGATCCGCCGGAGCAGAACCTATATCCGGTTCTCGACGATCTTTTAGAGGACTGGCAAGCTTCTTTTCGCCCCTCGTTCGAAGGGTTGCGAGTGCTGGGCACGCGTTGGTCGCCCAAGTCCTATGAACTGCGCGAGTTTTTATCGCGTAATCGCGTCCCGTATCAATGGATCGATGCCGAAGCCGTCCACCTCGACCCGCAGATCGCGCGCTTAGTCGACAGTATTCCGCCAGCCGAGCTTCACCTCCCCATGGTGCTGTTTCCGGACGGCTCAAGATTAGCGGAGCCGACCAATGCCCAGCTGGCGGATCGGATCGGCTTGCACACGCTGCCGGGTAGCGACTTCTTTGATTTGGCGATCATTGGGGGCGGACCAGCAGGTTTGGCCGCCGCTGTTTACGGCGCGTCCGAAGGGTTGAAGACCGTGATCGTGGAGCGCGAGGCGCCAGGCGGACAAGCGGGACTGAGCTCGCTCATTGAGAACTACCTTGGATTCCCTTCGGGCCTCAGCGGCAGCGACCTAGCGCGCAGGGCCGTCACGCAGGCGCGCCGTTTTGGAGCTGAAATACTTTCTCCTCAAGAGGTGATAAAACTCCGCATCGATGGTCCCTACCGAATCCTCACCTTGAGCGAGGGCAGTGAAGTCTCATGTCACGCACTCATCATCGCCACGGGCGTGCAGTGGCGCAAAATGGATGTGCCCGGCATGGACCGTTTGACAGGCGCGGGCGTCTACTACGGAGCGGGTTCTACCGAGGCGCTCTCTTGCAAGGGCGAGCACGTCTTCATCGTGGGCGGCGCGAACTCAGCGGGCCAAGCTGCCATGAACTTCTCGCGATTCGCGAGCGAAGTGACCATGCTGGTGCGGGGCGAGTCGCTCGCCGCTACCATGTCTCAGTATTTGATCAACGAGATCGCCAGCACTCCTACTATCAAAGTCGAGTTCCAGGCGCAAGTGGTCGAGGTACATGGCGAGAACAGGCTCGACGAGATTTCGATTCAATGCGGAGTTACCAAAAAGGTTGATAAACTTCCGGCGAGCGCGTTGTTCATCTTTATCGGTGCCGAGCCGCGGACGGACTGGATCGACGGTACTGTCGAACGAGATCCAAAAGGCTTCGTGCTGACCGGGGCCGATCTGATGCTAAACGGGAAGCGACCGAAAGGCTGGCTGCCTGACCGCGATCCGGGTTTGCTCGAAACAAGCGTGCCGGGACTCTTCGCGGTGGGAGACGTTCGGCACGGCTCGGTGAAGAGGGTAGCGTCGGGAGTGGGCGAGGGCTCGATCGCCATCCAGTTCGTGCATCAGTATTTGAGCAGCGTTTAAACTACTCGTCGCGCAGCGCAACCATGGGGTCCACCAGCGATGCTCTTCTGGCGGGCAAGTAAGTGGCTAGCAGCGAGGAGGCCGTCAACAGCAGCGGAGCGGTAAGGAGTACCAGCGGGTCAACCGCGCCGACCTCGTAGAGCATGCCGGAAAGCACCTTTCCCACGGCGAGCGCGAGCAACAGACCCGCACACACGCCCACCATCGTGACCGCGAAACCCTCCTTTAGGATCATCTTCAGATTGTCCGCCGGGTTCGCGCCTAGAGCCATGCGAATGCCGATTTCGCGCGTTCGCATAGCTACCGTGTACGCCTTCACTCCATAAAGCCCGATAACCGCCAGCAGCAGTGCTACCGCGCCGAAAATCCCCAAAATGCGGGCTCCCGTCGCCACTACCCACAAATCGAGACTCGCCTCCAAATGATCCCGCAACGTCCTGAGCGCCAGCACCGGCAGCACGGGATCGATATTGTGAAGCTCATGCCTTACCGCTTCCAGAACTTTCGCCTGCGCTTCCCGTCCTTTAGCCGCGACTTTCAAATGGATCTGCACGTCCGCCTGATAGCGCTGCCCCAGCGGAATGTAAATGTGCGGCTGCAGCCCTTGGCCAAGAATTCTCTCCTGCACCGTCCCGACTATGCCCACTACCTCGACGCTTTCCAGCTTTCCGGGTTCGTCGGAATCGAGAAGGATATGTCGGCCAACTGCCTCCCCTTTGCCCCACAAGCGAGTGGCCGCAAGCTTATCGAGTATGGCTACTTTCCTTTGAGATCGGCTGGCGGCCTCGGAATCCAAGAATGCTCGACCGCGCAACAGCGGAATCCCGAGCGTCTTGAAATAGTCTGCGCTCACCATGTTGAAAGCTGCGGCCACTGCGGCGTCCTTCTCAAACCTGCGCACGTGCTCTCCCAACGAGACCATGCCAAAAGGAACCGTGGCCGCGAGGGCGACGGACTCCACTCCAGGGATGCTTCGAAGCCTCTGCGTGATGGTTGCTGTAAGCACCCGTCCGCGCGCCTCGTCATACCCAGCAAGGCTCGGATCGATTTCCGCCAGCAGTCCATTATCGAGCGCGAAACCGGGCGAGACTTGGGCGGCCCGCAGAGCGCTGCGAACGAAAAGCCCCGCGGCCGTCAACATCATCAGCGAGAGCGCGAGCTGTCCCATCACCACCAGGTTGCGGCGGGAAAACAGGCGGCGGCTGCCTGCGGTTGAATCCTCGCCGATATTCTTTTTCAAGTCCGAAACCACGTCGGGGTTCGAAAGCTTCCAGGCTGGCCAGAGCGCGAACAGGACGGTACTGAGCACGCAGAAACCGAGAGTGGCTGCGAGCACCCTCGCATCGGGTTCAGAATTGTAGACAAATTCGATGGGAGCCACTCGGGCTAGAGAACTCACCAGCAGCGAAGAACTCCAGGAAGCCACGAAAAGTCCCGCCCCTCCGCCGAGCAGCGAGAGCAGCAGGCCCTCGGTGAAGAGTTGCCGAACGATGCGCCCGCGGCCGCCTCCGATGGCCAGCCTAATGGCGATCTCCTTTCGGCGCGCGGTGCCCCTGGCCAGCATCATGTTTGCGAGGTTCAGGGACGCGATCAGCAGTACCACAGCCGCCATCGAGAGAAGCATCGCGGCCGGAGCGATCAGCTCGTTTTCATCACCGGGGTTAGTTGTTATGGAAACGCGCGAGAGGGGGTGCACGGCGAACGTTTGGTTGCGATTTTCTGTCGGATAAGCTTTCTCCAATTGCGAGGCGACCACGGCGAGTTGTCCGTCGGCTTGGCGAGCCGTCATTCCCGGCCGCAAACGTCCGAAAAGGATCAGTGCATGATTATCTCGAGCGGTTAGAGGGCGGGCGCGTCCCTTGAAATCGTTCATCACGGAGGAATACATTCCAAGGGGGAGATACAACTCCGGACTCACGATTGCGGTTGTTCCGGTGAAACCTTCCGGAGCGATCCCGACCACGGTGAACAATGTTCCGTTGACGCGGAGCTTGGTTCCCAGAACGCCGGGATCCGAGCCGGACCGTTTCCAGAGCGGGTAACCGATGATCGTCACTGGCTCCGCGGTGCCGGGTATCTCCTCTGCATCGGTGAAGGTGCGGCCCGATGCGAGGCTCACTCCAAAAGTGTGGAAGTAGTTCGACGACACTACGTCCGCGAACACCCGCCTGGTCGCGGATCCCTCGCCCACGCCGACCATTGCCAGGTTATGGGCCACCAAACTCGAGAAGATGCTACTTTTCTCGCGTATATCCACGTAATTCGGATAAGAGAATGGACGGTAGGAGTCCGGCTTCTTGGAGTCTCGGCTATAGCAGCCTACCAGTTCCTCGGGCTTCTCAACATTCAAGGGCTTTAGCAGGAACGCGTTTACCAGGCTGAACACGGCGCTGTTCGCGCCTACGCCCAGCCCCAGCACAAGCACTGCCGCGATAGTGAATCCCGGTTTTTTGAACAGCATTCGCATGCCGTATCGGACGTCCTGCCACACGTTCACCATGTCAGATAGCAAAGCAGTCGCGATGCCAGACGGAAACGGAGTATTTACAGCGAAAATGCCGAGAGCCAGTGTCCGTCCTTGGGATCCGGTGTGCGATTTGATTATGTGTGTTCCGACTCCAGCTCTAAAGCCCTGCGGCCTTGCAGCCATCGTGCGGCGAGCCAGCAAAGCAACGCCCAGACCGCGCCTGCCGTCCAGCCGGCCAGGACGTCAGTGGGCCAGTGTACGCCCAGATAGACGCGGCTCAGGCCTACCATAAACATCAGCAACACCGCGAGCAGAAGGAAGTACGCCTTCAGCCGTTTGCGCTCATGTGATCGAGCCAGCAGAGCACCGAGCGTTAGATATGTGGCGGCGGACATCATGGAATGCCCGCTCGGGAAGCTGGTGGTGAAAACGATATCAGCGTGCGGAACCAGATCAGGCCGCGGTCGATGAAAAAGATCCTTGAGAGCAACGGTGAGAATCAACCCGCCTATGACGGATCCACAGACGAAGAGAGCCATGTTTCTCTTTCCATCCAAGGCGAGAAACCCGGCAGTGATTAACGTGAGCAGTCCGAGCACTGCGGTCCCGCCCAGGGCGGTAACGTCGCGAGCGGACTCCTGCAAGAAACGCGGGCCTATTGGTGAACGATCAGGGTGGCGCATGGCGAGCAGCAGGCGCTTGTCGAAAGCTTGCGTGCCACCCTCGCCTACGTCGTCGGCAATGGCCGCGAAGATCCAGATGCCTGCCGCGATTCCGGCAACAGCCAGGAGAATTGTGACCTCATGTGTGCCAAGCCATACCAAAAATCGAAATAGACCGTTGCGTGATTGCGGCACGGATCTCTACTAAATTACACCCGAAACTAAATTACACCCGCGTGACGCTTCAAAATCTGCTGCAGATTTTGAGAGAACGCAGATCGAGCCATCACCATGTTCGCTCCAGCTTCCTGCGCTTTCATCTTCAACTCGCCCTGAACATGCGAAAGAAAGGCAATCAGGCTGATGCTCTTGAACTCCAGGTTCCCTTTCAACAATTCAATCAATTTCAAGGTGTTCACGCAATTCGCGTTCAGATCGAGAATGATGAGCAGGGGCTGCTCTTTCGCTTTATCGAGCAAATCTTTTTCGGATTTCAGAAACTCCGCTTCCAAGCCGGCTCGCTTGGCGGCGTCCATGATCTTGACCGTGAACAGGAGATCGTCCACCACAGCCAAGATCTTTTTCTTATCTTGCTTCATATACGCTTGCGCGATTACTCCGGAAATGTATTGCGTTTAAAACAAATAAACCGTCGTATGAGGTTGACGGTTCTGGCAGGTAGCTCTCATTGTAGCATTGGCGTTCAGTCCACGCGGGCATCGGTCTTGAGCCGCGATCCAGTGCCCCAGCGCGCGAACAGATCGGAGAACGAGAGACGGTCGCGCCCCTTCCAGCTTGCCGCGATGAAGTCGTGATTCATCCGGCCGATCACCTCGATCCGGATTTCCTTGGGGCAGACCGCTTCGCATTCGCCGATGTTCGTGCAGTTCCCGAAGCCTTCCGAGTTGCCTTGGTTCACCATGCTAATGGCGCGGGAATGTCGTTCCGGCTGACCTTGCGGCAGCAGCCCCAAATGGGCAATCTTGGCGCCGGTGAACAAGGCGGCCGATGCGTTCGGACACGCCGCCACGCACGCCCCGCAGCCGATGCACGCGGCAGCATCCATGGCACGGTCGAGCACGTCTTTGGGAATCAGAATCGCGTTTCCGTCGGGTGCGCTGCCGGTGGACGCGCCAACGTATCCGCCCGATGCGATGATGCGGTCGAACGCTCGCCGATCTACCACCAGATCCTTGATGATTGGAAAAGCCTTCGCCCGCCAAGGCTCGATGTAAAGATTGTCTCCGTCTTTGAAATGGCGCATTGTCAACTGGCAGACGGTGGTGGCCGGCACGGGGCCATGCGCCACGCCGTTGATCATGAATCCGCACGATCCGCAGATGCCTTCCCGACAATCGTGCTCGAATGCTACGGGCTCCTCGCCCCGGCCAATCAGGTCCTCGTTCAATACGTCGATCACTTCCAGCATGGACATCTCGCCACTGATGTCGTTCACGGGATACCGAACCATTTTGCCCTTCGCGGAGGGGTTCTTCTGCCGCCAGATGTGCAGCGTCAGTTTCATTTATTTGTAGCTCCGCTGGCTGGGATGGACGTATTCAAAGTGCAGCGGTTCTTTATGCAAAATGGGATCGCGACGCTCGCCAGCATACTCCCAGGCCGCTGCGTACGAGTACTCATCGTCGTTGCGCCTCGCCTCGCCGTCAGGTGTTTGATACTCCTCCCGAAAGTGGCCGCCGCAGGATTCGTTGCGTTGGCGCGCGTCGATGCACATCAACTCAGCCAGCTCGAAGAAGTCGGCTACGCGACCCGCCTTCTCCAGCGATTGGTTCAGCTCGTCGTCGCCGCCGAGAACGTTCAAGTTGCGCCAGTACTCTTCCCGCAGCTCGCGAATTTTGCCGATGGCGTGCTCAAGCCCGGCAGCGTTCCTCGACATGCCGCAGTGGTCCCATACAAGCTTGCCGAGCTCGCGGTGGAACGAATCCACGGTTCGCTTGCCCTTAATCGAGAGGAGACGTTTCGTGAGGCTGTCCACCTCCGTTTCGGCGTTACGCACTTCAGCATGACTGCCGTCCACCTTGTCGAGTTTCGTGTTCGCAATGTAGTCGCCGATGGTGTATGGCAGCACGAAATATCCATCCGAGAGCCCTTGCATCAATGCGCTTGCGCCCAGACGGTTCGCGCCATGATCGGAGAAATTCGCCTCGCCGATCACGAACAGGCCGGGGATTGTGCTCATCAGATAATAGTCAACCCACAGGCCGCCCATGGCGTAGTGAATCGCAGGATAAATCCGCATGGGAACTTTGTAGGGATCCTCGCCGGTGATCCGCTCGTACATCTCAAACAGGTTGCCATAGCGGTCCCGGATAACGCTCTCGCCGAGGCGCTCGATGGATGCGGCGAAATCCAGATACACGCCCAACCCCGATTCGCCAACGCCGCGCCCTTCGTCGCAAACCGCCTTCGCGTTCCTCGATGCAACGTCGCGCGGCACCAGATTGCCGAAGCTCGGATACTTGCGCTCCAGGTAATAGTCGCGCTCGCTCTCCGGTATCGCGTCTGGCGCGCGCTTGTCGCCAGCTTTAGCCGGGACCCAAATCCGGCCATCGTTACGCAGCGACTCGCTCATCAGCGTCAACTTGCTTTGATAGTCTCCCGAGACCGGAATACAGGTGGGATGGATCTGCGTAAAGCATGGATTGGCGAATGCCGCGCCCTTTTTGTAGGACCGCCAGGACGCTGTGCAATTCGACCCCTTGGCGTTGGTGGACAGGTAATAAACATTTCCGTACCCGCCCGTGCCAAGAGCCACCGCATCGGCTAAATGCGATTCGATCTTGCCGGTGACCAAGTCGCGTGTGACGATGCCGCGCGCCTTGCCGTCGATCACGATCAAGTCGAGCATCTCGGTTCTGGGATACATCGTGACGCGCCCGCTTGAGACCTGGCGCTCCAGCGCCTGATACGCACCCAGCAGAAGCTGCTGACCGGTCTGGCCTCGGGCGTAGAACGTTCGCGAAACCTGGGCACCCCCGAAAGAGCGGTTGGAAAGCGTGCCGCCGTACTCCCGGGCAAAAGGCACGCCTTGAGCAACGCACTGATCGATGATGTTTACGCTGAGCTGAGCCAGCCGATACACGTTGGCTTCGCGAGACCGAAAATCTCCGCCCTTCACGGTGTCGTAAAAAAGTCGATAAATGCTGTCGCCGTCGTTTTGATAATTCTTAGCGGCGTTGATTCCGCCTTGCGCTGCGATGCTATGCGCGCGGCGCGGCGAATCCTGGAAACAGAAACACTTGACGTTGTAGCCGAGCTCGGCCAGGCTGGCGGCAGCGGAACCTCCCGCGAGCCCCGAGCCAACCACCAGGATCGTGTGCTTGCGCTTATTCGCGGGATTCACCAGCTTCATGTCGAACTTGGCTTGATCCCACAATCGTTCGATCGGGCCAGCGGGAACTCTGGAATCCAGTTGGATCATCAGCTTCTCAGGCCAACGAGAACTGCCACGGGAATGGAAGTAAAGCCCACGAAGATCGCGATGGAGAGCAGGGCCGCCAGACGCCTAAGCAGCGGCGTGTAGCGGGGCGAGCCCACTCCCAGGGTCTGGAACATGCTCCAGGCGCCGTGATACAAATGCATGCACAGCAAAGCCATTGCGAAGATATAGAAGGCAGACACGATCGGGTTCTGGAAACCGTGAACGATGTTATCGTAGACTGCTCCCTCCGTGAAGCCGGGATTGACGACGCCAAACGTGAAATCGAGCAGATGATAAATCACGAACACGGCAATGATGGGACCGCTCCAATACATGGTTCTGGATGCGTAGGTTGAGGTGATCGCTTTCTTCTTTACGTAGCCCTCCGGGCGGGCTCGGGTCTTGCGCAGCGCGAGCTGGATCGATGACCAGATGTGCAGCAGCACCATGATTAGCAAAGTGATGCGGGCGCCCCACAGAAGGGCCGGCTCCACTCGCAGAAAGCGCCCATAGGCGTCCATCTTTTCACGGCCTTCGAAGAACTGGAGATTGCCCAGCAGGTGAGCGAGTATGAATAGAAACAGCGCGATGCCGCTGATCGCCATCACCGCTTTTTTACCGACGGTGGAATCGTAGAAGCGGAGGGCGCGTTCGTCAGCAAGACCGACTGCGGTTGCACTCATTTTGTTTCACCTTTAGGATGAACCGGACCGCCCGGAACGACTAAGAATTGTTTAGGCGAGTGGTCTACTTCCAGGATAACCGCTTACTTCGGTGCCATGCGAATCGCCCCATCCAGCCGGATCACTTCACCGTTCAGCATTGAATTTTCAATGATGTGGCGCGCGAGTTGCGCGTACTCCCGAGGCTGGCCCAAGCGCGCCGGGAATGGGACCATCGCCCCCAAAGCCGTCCGCACGTTTTCAGGCAGGGCAGCCAGCATGGGCGTGTCGAACAGGCCCGGAGCAATAGTCATCACGCGAATCCCGCTGCGGGCGAGATCGCGCGCCAAAGGAAGGGTCAGCGCGGCGATACCTCCCTTGGAGGCTGCATAGGAAGCTTGCCCGATCTGCCCGTCGAACGCCGCCACGGAGGCGGTATTAATCAGAACGCCGCGTTCACCGTCCGGATTGGGTTCGTTTTGCAAAATGGCCGCGGCCGCAAGCCGGCAAACGTTGAACGTGCCGATCAGGTTCACGCGAATCACTCGCGAGAACCGCTCCAGATTTGCTGGGCCTTCCTTATCCACCACTTTTTGCGGATCGCCAATCCCGGCGCAATTCACCGCAAAGTGCAAACCGCCAAAAGCCTCCACCGCCAGCTTCACGGCGGCTTCGGCTTGACCGGCATCGCTCACGTCAGCTTTCACAAAGCGAGCGCCTGCCCCTAGTTCGTCCGCCAGCGCCTGACCGCCCGCCTGGTTCAAATCCAAAATCACGACGTTCCCGCCAGCCTCACTCAGCATGCGGGCAGTGGCGGCTCCCAGCCCGGAAGCGCCTCCGGTGACGAGACCGGTCTTACCCTGAATGTTCATGTGAATCCAGCCTACCCCGCGATCCCGATATAGCGGAACCCGAAGCGCGTGAGCCGTGCGCGGTCAAGTGCGTTGCGGCCATCCAGAATAATGGGCGTGCGCATGCGCGCGGCCAATTCTTCCCACGGCAATTCGCGATACTGGTGCCACTCGGTCACCAGCACCAGAGCGTCCGCGTCCTCAGCGACAGCCTCGGCTGTTTCGCATCGAACCACCGCCAGATCCGGATAATCGGCTTGAAACTTCTCCATCGCCACGGGATCATGCACCTTTACTTTGCAGCCCCTTTCGATTAGCTTGCGGGCGATGTCGATGGCCGGAGCTTCGCGCAGATCGTCGGTGTTGGGCTTAAAAGCCAGGCCCAACAGCCCAATGGTTCGGCCTTTTAAGATCTTGAGCTCCGCCAGCAGTTTTTCCACCACGCGCTCGCGCTGGCGGCGGTTGATCTCTCGCGCCGCTTCGACAATCGGAGCGCTGAGCCCGTATTCAGCCGCTGTGGCAATCAGCGCCGCAGTATCCTTTCCGAAACACGATCCGCCCCAGCCGATTCCCGCCTGCAAGAAACGCGTTCCGATGCGCGCATCCAGACCAATGCCCTTCGCCACCTGAGTGATGTCGGCGCCCACCTTTTCGGCGAGCTGTCCGATTTCGTTAATGTAGCTGATCTTCAGCGCGAGGAATGCATTGGCGGCGTACTTGATCAGTTCCGCGGAGGCCAGGTCGGTGGAGATGAGCGGCACCGCCCCCATCCCTTCCGGGCGCGGCAGAAAGGTGGGCGCGGTGGGGGGGGGGTGGCGGGTGGGGGGGGAGAGGCTGTAGCGAACCTCGGGCGGGTGCTGATCGTCCGAGCCGATCACAACGCGGTCGGCAAACAGACTGTCGTGAAGAGCCGTTCCTTCCCGCAGAAATTCCGGATTGGAGGCTACCGAAAATCGTTTATCCGCCTTTCGGCCATGATGCTGCTCGTAAGACTCGCGAACGATGGATCCCACCCAATTGCCGCTTCCGATCGGAACCGTGGATTTATTCACGACAACCGTGTAATCGCCATCGAAATGTTTGCCGATCCCTTGGGCAGCGGCGCAAAGATATTTCAGATCGGGACTGCCATTCGGAGAAGGAGGCGTTCCCACCGCGATGAAGATGACGTCGGCTTTGGGAACTCCCTCCGCATAATCCGCCGTAAAGCGCAAATTCGATGAAGCTTCGGCGAGCAGTTCAGGCAGCATGGGCTCATAAATCGGCGACTGGCCCGCCCTGAGCATCTCTACTTTTTTTACATCGGCGTCAATACACGTGACTTCGTGACCTAGAAACGCCAGACACGTCCCGGTAGTAAGTCCGACGTATCCTGTGCCGATAATGCATACATTCATAGTTGGGAGCGGGCGTTGAGCAGCAAAGCGCCCACGCTACTTCTTTTTCGTCGCAGGTGCGGGCTTCTTCGGTGCGTTCGGATTTACGTAGGTGGTGCTGATGGTGCCGCCCATCGCCGTGACAAAGCCCTTAGCCGCTTCCGCATTGGCCCCTGTGGGCTTCAATTCGAGATATTTCTCGAACGCTTCGCGCGTGCCGGGAGCGTAGGTCACTTTGCCATCCGCGCCAACCGT
The DNA here is from genome assembly GCA_038225555.1 of Bryobacterales bacterium. GTDB lineage: Bacteria > Acidobacteriota > Terriglobia > Bryobacterales > Bryobacteraceae > JANXQZ01. The sequence goes on along the minus strand of JBBRRB010000001.1, from coordinate 271,042 downwards.
CATCTTCCCCATCAGCGTGACGCCGTACTGATAATATGCGTCAGCGTAGTTAGGATCCTGGTCGAGCGCGGTCTTGAAGGCTTCGCTGGCTGCATCGTTCTGGCCCGAATTGATCAGAATCGCGCCCAAATTGTAATAGGCCTTGCCAGCCTGAGTCGGGTCGAGGGTCGCCGCTTTCTCAAGTTCGGTTTTGGCTTCTGGAGTCTTCTTCAGATTGGCGAGGGCGAGCGCAAGGTTTAAGTGCAGCGCCGAGTCGTCAGGCTTCAACTCTAGCGCCTTGCCGTACGCCGCCACCGCGTTGTCTAAATCCTCAGTGCGCTGCTGCATCTGATCCGGCTTTTTTTCCGAGTCGGCCTTCTCGTTGTACGCGCGAGCCAGTTGTGCCCAAACCGCTTCCTGCTTAGGATCCTCAACCGATGCTTTCTTAAAAGACTCGACCGCGGCATCGTATTGCTTTGTTTCCATGGCCGTCATGCCGCCGTTAAAAGCATCGTTCAACGCTTTGTTCTTGGCCATGGCCGCAGCGTTTTCCTTGGCCCGCTTTTCAAGTGCGTCTTTCTGTTCTTTCGAAAGGCTGCGCTCCTGCTCCTTGGTTAACGTGCCTGTCTCAGCTGCTTTGGCCAGGGCTTGCTTGTCGGCCTCGGCCTTCTTCATGTCGAAGTTGATGGGCGTCGGATCACCCAGGCGGGTTCTCACGTTGTCCACGGAGTCGACCGTCGCGCCGTCCACCATGAGGCTAACTTTGTAAGTCCCCAGCGGCAGGCCGTTATAGATGTAATGGCCCTTCTTATCCGTTTTGGCACCCTTATAAGTGCCTTTCATATCTTTTCGTTCGATCAGGATCGAGGCCCCTTTCACAGCGGATCCGTCGCCGGCTTTGACATCGCCCTCAATGGCGGAAATCTGGGCCGAAGCGGCTCCCGTGAAGAGCAGTAATCCAAACGTCAACAAACTGCCGGCGCGGAACGTGGCAAGCATAAGAGAATCCTCCAACAAACGTTGATCTTATAGAATACTACGCGCTACGCAGTCAAAAGGCCAAACCTCTCCAGCAGCGCGTTTGGATCCGGATCGCGGCCCATAAACTTGCGGTAAAGCTCCGCTGGATCTTCACTATCTCCTTTCGAGAGGATATTCCGCCGGAACTGCAATCCCGCTTCACGGCTGAAGATCCCCAGTTCCCGGAAGCGCGTGAACGCGTCCGCATCCAACACCTCGGCCCACTTGTACGAGTAATAACCCGCTCCGTAAGCCACCGGACTTGCAAACAGATGCGTGAACGATGCGATCATGGCATGCTCGAGGGGCAGCGGCGCAGCCGAGAACTGCTGCATTAGCGTCCGCGCATAAGCCAGCACATCGCCGTCCTGCTCCGGCCGGTATTCTCGATGGAGCGCCAAATCGACATATCCGAATCCTAACTGGCGCATCTGCGTGTTCGCCGCGCGGAATCTGCGGGCGCGCAGCATTTTTTCAAACAGATCTTGCGGAATCGGATCGGAGGTCTCGTAATGTCGGGCGAACAGATCGAGCGCCTCGCGCTCCCAGCACCAGTTTTCCATAATCTGCGAGGGAAGCTCCACAAAATCCCACGCCACGTTGGCTCCGGCGAAGCCTCGAATCTCCACCTGGCTTAGGCAATGATGCAGCAAATGTCCGAACTCGTGAAATATGGTTTCCACTTCGCGGTGCGTCAGCAGCGCAGGCTTTCCGTCCACCGGCGGCGTCAGGTTGCCGCAGATCAGACCGGCATGCGGCTCCCTATGAAGATCGGAGCTTACGCCGGTGATGAACGCGTCCATCCAAGCTCCGCCGCGCTTGTTCTCGCGGGGAAACCAATCGGCATAGAAAGCCCCCATCAGAGCGTTCTCGTCGTGAATCTCGAAATACTTCACGGCCGGATCCCAGACCGGCACGCCCTTCCGCTCCACCACCTGAATGCCGTACAAGCGCCCGACAATCTCAAACATTCCCTGCACCACGCGATCCAGAGGAAAGTACGGCCTGAGCTCCTCTTCATCGAAGTCGTAGAGAGCCTTACGCTGCTTTTCCGCATAATAGGCCACGTGCCAAGGCTGAAGAGGCTTGCCCGCGAAGTCTTGCAGTTCGGCGTTCTCGATATGAAATTTGCCTTCGCTCCTGGTCTTCAGATCGGCCAGGAAAGCTTGCGCACGACCGCCCGTGTGGGCCATGCGGTCATCCAGAACAAGATCGGCGAAGTCCTTAAACCCCAGCAGGTTTGCCTTTGCATGGCGCAGCTCGAGAATGCGTTGGAGGATCCCGCGATTATCGTGGCCGCCCTGAGTGGCCCGAGTGGTCTGCGCGCGATAAACCTGTTCCCGAATTGCTTCGTCATCCAGGTAAGTCAGCAGCGGGATAAAGCTCGGCGCCTGCAGTGTGAAGCGCCAGGAAGGTTCCGGCAATTGCTTGGAGGCGGCGCTGGCCCGCGCGGCCGCGATCGCCGTGGGAGGCAAGCCAGCCAGCTTGGCCTCATCGTGAATCACTAGTTCGTACTCGTTGGTTGAGTCCAGAACATTTTCACCGAATTTCGTGGTGATCTTGGAAAGTTCGACGTCGATGTCTTCCAGCTTCTTCTTGCCTTCAGGATCGAGTTCGGCGCCATGGCGTCGGAAACTCTCAATCGTTTTCTTCAGGTATCTCTTGCGAGTTCCTTCCAGCTTCTTTGCGTCGTCCGTCTCCGCGTAGCCCCGGATCACCGCCCATAAAGCAGCGTTCAGCGGAATGCCGGAGTAGAACAGGCTGACCTCGGGCTGCACGGCATTCAGTGCGGCGCGCAATTCGGGCGTCGTGACCACGGACTCCAGATGGCGCACGATTCCCATCGCGTGCTCCAGCCGTTCGGTCAAACGGTCCAGCCGGACCATCGTGTTCTCGAACGTTCTTGAGGCGGTATCTGCGATCAACGAGTCGAGTCGGGTGCGAGCGTCAGCAAGCAATTCATGAATGGCGGGTTCGACCTGTTCTGCGCGGATTTGATCGAAAGGGATCTGAAATTCGAAATCAAGAAGGGGATGGGACTGAATGGCAGGCATGAGAGGCAACACCTCCATTTTAGCGAATCGATTACTTCGCGTTCACTTTATCCTTCAGATGTTCCGAGCCCTTCTTGATCTCGCGAGAGAGTTCATGAGCTTCTTTCTTGATCTCGCGTCCAGCTTTGTCGGCGTCGTGTTTGAGTTCCTGCTTGGCGTGCTCAAGCTTTGCCTTGGCTCTGCGGTCGTCTTCGTTCGAGCAACTCAGCAGGCAAGCCAAAGCGACCGCGGCTAATAGAGGTTTGTACATGATTCGTTGGACGCCGCCGGGAGGCCGGTGTTTCGCGCCTCGGAACCGTACAGAGAATGTTCCCGAATGAATTGAGCCACCGCTGGAGGAAGATCGGGAGTCGCCGTTCCCGATGCGAGCTGCTGCCGCACCTCCGACGAGGACACTGGAAGAGCCAGGGTATCCAGACGGTGTACCCGCGCTCCTTCCGGAGTCGTGTATTGATGGCCGGGCCTGGTGACGACAATGAAATCCGTGAGCCGGATCACATCCTGCCAGCGATGCCAGGTGGCGATTTCGGCGAACGCGTCAGCTCCGATGATGAAGTACAGGATCGCATCGAGCGACCGGAGCTTTTCAATCGTGTTGATGGAATAGCTCTTGCCTTCGCCTTCTTCGATTCGAGAAGGAACGAAGCGCGGGTCGGCCTCGCAGGCCAGTTCCACCATTCGATAGCGCTCTTCGTAGGTGGCCCCGGTCGAATCGATTTTATGGGGCGGGTGGGCGGCGGGAATGAACAGGACGCGGTCAAGGTGGAAGTTGTCGGCGGCTTCCCGAGCTACGGTGATGTGGGCATTGTGAACGGGGTCGAAGGTACCGCCAAAGAGAGCGAGTCGCAATTGCTTATTGTAGTTGGATCTTGCGCGCCAGGTTCACATTGGACGTTCGAGAGTGATGAGCGAGAAGCCTGCTCCCTGCGGATCGGCGAGCATTGCCATTCGGCCCACGCCAGGAGCGCTGAACGGGCCAAAACGCACCGTTGCGCCGAGTTCCTGCGCCTTTGAGGCAGCCTTGTCGCAGTCGGCCACCTGAAAGTAAATACCCCAGTGTGAAGGCATATCTTTCCACTGTTCGTCCATCGGAAGCAGTCCGCCGCTGGGCTGACCATCCACGGTGAATTCGAGATAGGTGGGCATATTCGCGCTGCCCTTCGTCTGCCAGCCCAACAAGCCAGTGTAGAACTTGCCGGCCTTGGCCGTATCTCGCGTTGCCAGTTCGGCCCAGCAAACCGCATTATCCTGGCGGATAACGCCCACGCCCGGGTTCGCCTTCCCTTGCCACAAACAGAACATTGCCCCTTCGGGATCCTTGCAGAGGGCCATCCGTCCAGCTTCCATTACGTCGAAGGGAGGTTGCACCAGTGTGCCGCCCAGTTCCGAAACTTTGGCAGCCGACTCATCGATGTTCGGTGCGGCGAAGTACACCATCCAGTGGCTCGGAACGCCCTGCTCCAGCATCTTGGGCTCAAGCGCGTAAGCCGCCGCTGCATAGTGCCCTTCCAATTTGAACATTGTGTAGAACTGGCCCGGTCCCATGGGGGCGTCCTCCACCGACCAGCCTAAGAGCTGGCCGTAGAACCGCTTGGCAGCGTCCTGGTCCTTGGTGCCCAATTCAAACCAGCACGGCGCGCCCGGGGCAAATTTATCGACAATTGCCATTTCTTCCTCCGCCGAAGGAGTATAGCATGGCAACCTGGTTTTCCCGATTAATTTTCCATCCTCCAAGAAGAGAAATTCTTCCACCCTTGAAGCTGTTGCCCGGCCCAGGCATTGGTCTTGTCTTTATGGCAGAGCACGCATGCGTTCGGGATTTTCAACCGTTCACTGGACGCGGGAGTTATAAACCGAAAGGTGTGGCTGCGGACGTTCACGTCGGCGATGGTCTGAGCGATTTTGGGCATGTGACAGGCCGTGCATTGGCTGCCGGCGCTGAGGGCTGCATGATGCGTGTGCTCCTCAAGACTTCCCTGAGGTCCGTTGGGCGATTTCGGCCCATGGCATTCGAGACACATCAAGCTGCCGGGCTTGATGAGATCCGCATCGTTCTGTGTGCCGTGGACATTGTGACAGCTAAAGCACGTGACGCCGCGCTGATGCATCCTGCTAGTCACGAAGTCGTTTCCCTGCATGCGGTTTTTGTGTGCGGAGTCGTCCGCGAAGTGGGTGAACGTCGTCTCGCCCAGCTTGTGTTCCTCCAGCTTCCAGACGTCGCTTAATCGGCCGCCCGCTTCGAAGCCGACAGGCCAGTCATAATAGCGGCCTTGAATCGGATTGCTTCTTGGCTGTCCTTGCGAGTGACACTGAATGCAAACGTCGTTAGCTCGAACGAAATCGAGTCTCGCTGGATTCACGATGTTGCCTTTGGACGGGCGCTGCACGTGCGCCGCACCCGGTCCGTGACACTTCTCGCAACCTACGTTCCACTCCGTTACCTGCTTGGTGGCGATGTTGTAGTTTACGGAGTGACACCCGTCGCAGAGAGGGCCGGTGGGGCGCTGCATCTGATCGAGGGGGTACTTGTCGGTCCACCAATCCGTTCCGGGTTTTGGATTATAAGCGCGCCAGACTGAGTTGATCACATCCCATTGCGCTGGAAACACGAAATAGTCGTCGCCCACTTTCGTGAAATACCGCTGCTTCCACTTGCTGCCGTACGTGAAGGCAACATCTGCCTTCTTGAACGTGACCAGGGCATTCGGGTGCGAGAAGTCCCCGATGATGGCATCTGGATGTACCTTGGGGTCCAAAACAACATTCGCCATTCGCGTTTTCTGCCAGCTTGCGTAGGTCGCGGCGTGGCATGGGGCACAGCTCTTGGAGCCTGCGTACGGCTGAGCACTGGCTGGCGGAATCGTCGCTAACGCGAAGACCGCCCATTTCAGGTGTTGGAACTTCATACGGTTCCAGCCTACTCTATTGTCATGCCACCGGCGATCTGGCTTTCCGAAAGTCTTAGCGGTGCAGGTGTGGATGGGGATGCATGGCCCCGTGATCGTGTACGTGATGTTGCACCCTGACCAAACGGGCACGCTCCAGCAGTCCCACATCATGCAGAATTTCGATCGGCGTCCCTTCGGCGGCGATAGACCCGCTTTCGAAAACATAACAGCGGTCAGCAATGTCTTCCAGGGTGTCCAGGTCATGAGTTGCGGTGATCACGGTCTTCGTCCCCCCGCTCCAGGACACCAGGAAATCGACCATCTGAGCCTGGCTCTTCGGATCGAGCGCGGCGCTCGGCTCATCCAGGAGCAAGACTTCGGGGTCGAGAATCAGCACTGATGCCAAAGCAACTCGTTTCTTCTCTCCTCCCGATAATCGGTGCGGGGGCCGATCTCTCAAGTGAGCGATCTCCATCAATTCCAGTGTTTCCAGGACCCGTTGACGGATCTGGTCTTTGGGCCAATTTAATTGGAGAGGTCCAAAAGCGACCTCATCGAACACGCTGGGATTGAAAAGCTGCACATCCGGATTTTGAAAAATCAATCCGACCCTCCGCCGGAACCGGAACGAGAACTGTTCCTCATCGAGATCCACGGCACTCAAGGGTTGGCCATCGAAGAACACGTCGCCGCTCTGCGGAAAATAGAGCCCCGCAAGAATCCGCAAGAGTGTCGATTTACCCGAGCCGTTGGCCCCCACCAGCGCCACTCGCTCGCCCTTTTTCACCGTCATCGAGAGCCCTTTTAGGGCTGTAACCTGGTCGTAGCGGTATGTGATGTCGCGAACCTCGAATGCCAGATGGGAAGCGTGCGGATTCTCTTTCATCTGCCCGCCCACAGCGCCAGGATCGCAACTCCCAGCAACGCCGAAAGCCGAATCCAGTCACTCCGGCGCATGTTCCGATCGTCCATCACGTGAACATCGCCCCGGTAGCCTCGGGCTTGCATGGCGAGGTGAACCTCGTTCGTCAATTGAAAGCTTCTGCCGAGCAGCACTCCCGCGCTGCCTGCTGCCAGGCGTCGCCGCTCTGGGCCGTGCAGCGTGCCGACCAGCCTAGCCCGCCGTGCTTCGAACATGTCGTGCGCTGTCTGAATCAGCAGAAAGATATAACGATACGTCATACCCAGGAGCACGACGCAGACAACTGGTACGCGGAAGAAACGCAGGGATTTCAGAACCTGGACCCAAGGCGTGCAGAGTATGAGCAGGATAGAAAGCGTCGAGGCAATTTCAGCGCGGAGAAGCAAAAACGTTGCGCTGCTTAGACCTTGAACCGTTACTGGCCAGTGCAGCAGGGGCAGCCGGTAGATCGCCTCGCCAGGCGTGAGAAAGACGGCGGGAAGAGCGATCATTCCAGTGAACGCAAGCACTCCGATCCAGACTCTGGTCATGAGCGCGGGAATCGATATGCGAGACGTCAACGCGAGGATTAAAGAGACGGCGAAAAGGGCCAGCAGCGTCCAGATCCGATGCACCGCCGCGACAGCCACGATCAAGCCCAGCAATCCGCAAAGTTTAACGCGTGGATCAAGCTCCTGCAAGAAGCCACGTCCGCGAGCGGTTTGCTCGGCATAAATCGAACGCTCCACCGCTCCCAACAGCCCTTCAACGGTCCGCTCCACAAATCGTCTACTGCGTCGGCTGGACGTTATCAAACCCTCTTCGGGCTGGCGCTTAAACAGCCACCGAACGAGCAGGCACACCACGATGATTAGCCCGACGCCCGTAGCGGCTGAAACGAAATACCCAAACGAAGCGCTACGGATGAAGGAAGGCGCGTAGCGGGCGATAGGTGCAGTCCACACCGACGATAAGCGTTCAAGACCTTGCGGCGGGTGTACCGGCGGCAGCTGATTCCCCGAGGCGGCCGCGATTTGTTGTCGTGCCGAAGCGTCGGCAAAATCCTGCGCGGTCCACTCTCCCCAAGCGCTTCCCACGGCCAAAATTCCAAGAGGCGTCAGAACGAGCATAGCTGCCAACCCAAGCCAGAGTTTGCGCATGGTCGGCCAGGGAGTCTGTCCGGCATACCGTTGGGCGCACTCATCGGTCGGCGGCGCATCAGGGGCGGAAAATTTAAGCAGGCCAGGATCGGCGCGCTGCAAGTAGCTCACCACTCCCGCTGTAATCACCAATTCTGCGAGTCCAGCGAATGTAAGATGTCCCAGCATCATGGCTGGGATCGAGATACTCAAAGGATAAGGAGCATAGAGGGGTGTTCCCGAAGCATCGCGAAAGAGCAACGGCTGAATCCCAAATTCAATCGCGGCCAATAATGCGGCGGCGTTGATCCCGGCGTACCCTGCCAGCCCTGCAGCGAATACCCGTCGCTTGGAACTAAGCTCGGCCTTGATGCCGATGAGCCGGTAAACCGCGTACGCTACCAGCGAGCCTACGATCCCCATGTTGAAGCAGTTGGCTCCGATCGCCGTGATCCCGCCATCGCCGAAGAAGATGGCCTGAATCAAGAGAGCGATCGATACCGACAAGATTGCTGCCCATGGACCCAGCACAATGGCTGCAATTCCCATGCCTACCGCGTGTCCGGTGGTCCCTCCCGGCAACGGCAAGTTGAACATCATGACGACGAAGGAGAAGGCCCCAAACACGGAAATCAGGGGAACCAGGCGGGTATGCAGCAGCTTCTTCACGCGCTTCAGCGCGACGTACCAGAAGGGTGCCGCCGCTCCATAGAGGACGGCGCAGGTGGAAGGGCTTAGATAACCGTCTGGAATATGCATGTCGCAGAAGCTACTATCTAGTGATTCCTCGGGAACCTAATTAGTAGCACTATTTTGAGACTCGTGCGACGTTTCGGGAAGACCGGCTCGTCCAATCTGATATCGTTTATGTTCACATCCATTGAGAGAGGAAAACATGGCAGCTCCAGATCTGGTCTGGAAGAATGGGCGCTTCGGCCAGACCGGGCGTCGCGATGCGTGGTGGGTAGCGCCCTTTCTGGTGTTCCTCGGCTTGGGTTCGTTTCTCGTCTATGCAAATTGGGCTGCCTTGCAAGGCACCCACTACACCTTCGGACCCTACATTTCCCCTTTCTATTCGCCCGAGCTTTTCGGTGATTCTCCCCACGCCATGTTCGGCCCGAAGCCTTCCTGGTATCCCGGCTTTTTGCCGTTTTCCCCTGCGCTCTTCATCCTTTGGATCCCGGGGCTGTTTCGCTTCACTTGCTATTACTACCGCGGAGCTTACTATAAAGCGTTCTGGGCCGATCCTCCTGCCTGCTCGGTAGGCGAGCCGCGCAAATCCTACCTCGGCGAGCGCAGCTTTCCACTGATTATGCAAAACCTCCATCGTCACTTTCTGAGGCTGTCCTACATCGTGTGGGGCTTCCTCGTCTACGACGTTTGGAAGGCGCTTTGGTTCTCGGATGGATTCGGCATTGGCCTGGGAACTGTCATTCTCGCCGTGAATGTCGTGCTGCTCGGCGGGTACGTGTTCGGATGCCATGCTTTCCGCCATCTCGCGGGCGGATCCCTCAAGCAGCTCTCGGATCACCCGGCGCGTCACAAACTCTACGATTGCGTCACCTGCCTGAACGGCAACCACAAAAAGTGGGCTTGGGCCAGTCTTTTCTCGGTAGGCTTTTCGGACATTTACGTTCGACTGTGTTCCATGGGCATCTGGTCCGATTGGAGAATTTTTTAAATGGCAGAGTACCAGACCTACTCCTACGACGTGCTCGTAATCGGCGCCGGGGGAGCGGGTCTTCGAGCCGCCATTGAGGCTGCTGGATCGGGCGTTACAGTCGGAGTAGTGTGCAAGTCCCTGCTCGGCAAGGCTCACACCGTGATGGCCGAAGGCGGAGTCGCGGCGGCTCTGGCCAACGTGGACGACCGCGACAACTGGCGCGTTCACTTCGCCGACACCATGCGAGGCGGCCAGTATCTCAACAATCCGCGCATGGCGGAGTTGCACGCCAAGGAAGCGCCCGATCGGGTGCGCGAACTGGAGGCTTGGGGAGCTCTCTTCGATCGCACCAAAGACGGCAAAATTCTGCAAAGGAACTTCGGCGGACATCGCTATGCGCGGCTCGCCCATGTGGGCGATCGCACCGGCCTCGAAATGATCCGCACGCTTCAGGATCATGGCATCCACACCGGCATGGAAGTTCATATGGAGTGTACGGTCCTGACGCTCCTGATGGATTCAGGCCGTATTGCCGGCGCATTTGGATACGACCGCGAGAAGGGCCACTTCATGCTATGGCAAGCCAAGGCCGTCATTCTGGCCACCGGCGGAATTGGGCGCGCCTTCAAGATCACCAGCAACAGTTGGGAGTACACGGGCGACGGGCATGCCTTGGCGTATCGCGCGGGAGCTGAACTCATGGATATGGAGTTTGTCCAGTTTCATCCCACAGGAATGATTTGGCCGATCAGCGTGCGAGGCATTCTGGTCACCGAAGGGGTGCGCGGCGAAGGCGGCGTGCTGCGCAATAGCGAAGGTCGGCGGTTTATGTTCGACGATATTCCCGACCTTTATAAGGAGCAGACCGCCGACAGCGAAGAAGAGGGCTGGCGCTATTGCATGGGCGACAAGAACGCTCGCAGGCCGCCGGAACTGCTGACGCGCGATCACGTGGCGCGCTGTATCAATCGAGAAGTGAAGGCGGGTCGCGGTAGTCCACACGGGGGCGTGTTCCTGGACATTTCCTGGATTAAAGAGAAAATTCCCAAGGCGGCTGAACACATCAAGCGCAAGCTTCCCAGCATGTATCACCAATTCAAACAGCTCGCCGACATAGACATTACCAAAGAGCCGATGGAGATCGGTCCCACGACGCATTACATGATGGGCGGAGTTCGAGTGGATGGGGATACGCAAATGTCCACGGTGCCAGGACTGTTCGCCGCAGGCGAAGCGGCGGCAGGGCTGCACGGAGCGAATCGTCTGGGCGGCAACTCGCTTTCGGACCTGCTGGTGTTTGGCAAAAGGGCTGGCCAGTTCGCGGCTGAATTCGCGAAGAGCAATGGATCCGCCGCCATCGATCAGGCTCAAGCGCAAGCGGCCAGCGCGGCGGCGCTAGAACCTTTTGAGCATGGGGCTGCAGCCGAGAATCCCTACGCGATCCAACACGAGTTGCAGGAGTTCATGCAGGATCTAGTGGGGATCGTGCGCACCGCCGACGAAATGGAGATGGCGGTTGAGAGGATCGCGCAGCTGCGCGTGCGAGCGGTGAAAGCGGGCATTGAGGGAAATCGGCACTACAACAACGGCTGGCACACCGCCCTGGATATCCCGAACCTGCTGATGGTATCGGAAGCGATTACCAGGGCTGCTCTGCTGCGCAAAGAGAGCCGGGGCGCTCAGTTTCGCGACGATTATCCGGCGAAGGATCCCGAATGGGGCAAGTACAATATCGTCATCCAGCGCGGGGCTGGAGGCGAAATGCAAGTGGAGCGCAGAGCCGTGGCATCGCTTCCCGCGGAACTTAAGGGCATCATCGAGGAGATGAAATAATGGCGGACCGGGCTACATTTCGAATCTGGCGAGGCGACTCCAGCGGCGGCAAATTTCAGGATTACTCGACGCCCGTAGACCCTGGAATGGTCGTGCTGGACGCGGTTCACCGAATTCAAGCCGAACAGGCGCCCGATCTGGCAGTGCGCTGGAATTGCAAGGCCGGCAAATGCGGCTCATGCTCGGCCGAGGTCAACGGCAATCCCAAGCTGATGTGCATGACGCGTCTGAACGAGCTGAATTTAGACCAGCCGGTCACCATTGAACCGATGCACGCGTTCCCTTCCATTCGCGATCTGGTTACCGACGTCTCTTGGAACTTCCGCGTGAAGAAGACGATCCGCAAGTTCAAGCCCCGCAAGCCCGACGCTCCGGATGGCACCTGGCGCATGCAGCAGTGCGACGTGAACCGCGTGCAGGAGTTTCGCAAGTGCATCGAGTGTTTCCTGTGTCAGGATGTTTGCCACGTTCTGCGCGAACACCAGAAACACGAAGAGTTCATCGGGCCTCGGTATCTGGTGTATGCGGCGGCGCTTGAGATGCATCCGCTCGATACGGAAGACCGCGTAGCGGATCTAAAGAAGAAGCACAATATCGGATACTGCAATATCACTACCTGCTGCCGTCAGGTTTGTCCCGAGTCCATCACCATTACCGAGAACGCGATCATTCCTTTAAAAGAGCGCGTAGTGGATCAGTACTTTGACCCGCTCAAGAAGTTCTTGCATATTCTGTAGGAAGGAGGCTCGTCATGTTTGCCTTGAAACCGCTCTCGCACGAAAGCGTGATCGGCGCGCTTGCCAAGGCCGAGCATTACCGGCTGCTAGGCGAGCCTGCTGAAGCCGAGAGCATTTGCCGCGATATCTTGGAGATCGAACCGGAGAATCAGCAGGCTCTGATTTGTGTAGTGCTGGCGTTAAGCGATCAAATTGCCCACGATTCCCGGGCTTTCGCGAATGCGGTCGCTTTGATGGCGCGGCTTCGAGGGGAGTACGATCGCGCCTACTATGGCGGGATCGTATGGGAGCGTCGGGCGAAGGCTCGTTACCAGGAAGGCGGTCCTGGTGTTCATCATGCGGTTTACGAATGGGTGCTGCATGCGTTGAGGCTGTTCGAAGAGGCCGAACGCCTGCGCACGCCGGGCAATGATGACGCGTTGCTGCGCTGGAATACGTGCGTGCGATTCTTGGCTCGGCATCGCCAGTTGGGTCCGCGTGCGGAAGAAGCACCGGAACCGATTCTGTCGGAGTAGAATTCGATCATGGCTACGTCAACGCTGATGACCGCTCAACAATTCGATCAGCTTCCTTTGGAGGAAGATCGACGCCGGGAGTTGCTGGATGGAGAAGTTATTGAGATGGCTGGCGCAACACCTGAACACAACGATATCGCGACCCAACTCAGTCGGCATCTGGCCAACTTCGTGGAAGAGCATCCTTGCGGCCGCGTACTTTACGAAACGGAGTTCGCGACTGGACCAGAGCGCCGGCAGCAACCGGATGTGGCCGTCCTTTCGCTTGAAGCGTGGCAGCGAATGGATCGGCGGAGAGTGCCAACGGTCGAGATGCCGCTGATAGCCATCGAGGTGGTCTCGCCCTCCGAAAGCGCAACGATTCTGAACCGCAAAATAAAAGCCTACATCGACGCCGGAGTTGAAGAAGTCTGGATCATCTATCCAGATACGAGGCAAATCCATGTGTTCGGTTCCGGAGTCTACCGCAACTACGAAGCCGGCCAGACTCTGGAAACGCCAATTCTCCCTGGCTTCTCGCTCGCTGTTTCCGACCTGCTCCCATAAGCCAGGCTGCTACAATCGCTTTATTCATCGAATCTCATCGGAGCAAGCATGTTTACTGGCCTGGAGCACACGGCGATCGCCTCGCCAAATCCGTTACAACTCGCGGAGTGGTACGTCCAACACCTCGGATTCCGAATTAATTACGAATATTCCGGCAATTATTTTGTCAAAGCGCCGGATGGAGCCATGCTGGAGATCATCCCTTCGGAAGGCGATCGCACGCCGCAAGGGATGAAATCGCCAGGCATCCGACATCTAGCAGTAAAGGTCGATAACTTTGAAGCGGGTCACAACGAGCTCAAGTCCAAAGGCGTTCAATTCCTGGGAGAACCCTTCGAGAATCAGGGGAACCGGCTCGTCTTCTTTAGCGACGCCGACGGAAACATCCTCCATCTCATCGAGCGCCAAAAGCCTCTCCCATGAGCTTGATCGACAAGAGCGGGACGACAGTTTGCTAACCCGCGTCTTCAAGGCGTTTCAATACCGCGATTTTCGCATCATGTGGATCGGCGCTTGCACCTCAAGCATCGGCACCTGGATGCAGAAGCTTGCGCAAAGCTGGCTCGTCCTGCAGCTATCCGGGTCGGCGTTTCTGCTCGGACTCGATGCGTTCCTGGGCGAAATCCCGATTTTTCTGTTCTCCCTTATCGGCGGCGTGGTGGCGGATCGGGTGGAGCGACGCAACCTCTTATTGATGTCGCAAGGCGTTCAGATGACCTGCGCGTTCGTGCTCACGCTCCTCTTCGCGCTGCATCTGGTGCATGTCTGGCACATCCTGACTCTCTCTTTTGTCGTCGGGCTGGCGCAAGCATTTGGAGGACCGGCGTACTCGGCGCTCATCCCAACTTTGGTGAAGCAAGAGGACCTGCCGAATGCCATCGCCCTGAATTCGATTCAGTTCAATCTGGCGCGCGTGATCGGCCCGGTGCTCGGCGGCTTGGCGCTTGCGAATTACGGGGCCACTTGGTGCTTCGGGCTCAATGGCGTTTCGTTCGTGGCCGTAATCATTTCTCTGCTGATTGTCAAGACTCGCTTCAGACCGCAAAAGACCGGTGAGTCAATGCTCGTCAGCATGAAGCAAGGCATCGCGTTCGTTCGCCAGCAAAGCGCGATGGAAGGATTAATCGTGCTGGCCTTCCTCATGACCCTGCTCGCGATTCCCTTAATCGTATTCCTGCCGGTGTTCGCGCGCGATGTGTTGCACGGCGATGCCAGGACGTTCACGATTCTGCTGGCCGCTTCCGGTATCGGCTCCGTAATAGGCGCGCTGGTGGTGGCGGGGATGGGCCGAGTGCGCCGTCAGGGCCGCTTGGCTCTCATTATGCTGGTGGTGCTCGGAGTCATGATCGCCGCCTTCTCGCTTTCGCGCACGCTCACTGTCAGCGCGGTTCTTGTCTTTTGCTCCGGCGCGGCCCTGATCTCGGTATTCGCCATGGTCAGCTCGCTGGTGCAGACGATCACTACGGATTCAATGCGAGGACGCGTGATGAGCGTGTACAACGTGGCGTTTCGGGGCGGCATGCCCATCGGGAGCCTGGTGATCGGGTCGCTCTCGAAACAATTCACGGTGCCCGTAGTCCTCACATGCAACGGGGTCCTTCTGGCACTTGTTGGAATATATTTTCTAACGGTGAACCGGAAGGTAGCAGCTCTTTAGGCGGTTTGGATGTTCTCCGCGTCTGTCAGATTCTGCTCCCGAATCTCGAATTCGCGCATTTTATATTTCTGAGTCTTCCCGGTCACAGTCATTGGGAACTCGTCTACTAAACGAATCGAGTGCGGAATCTTGAAATACGCAATCTGCCCGTTGCAGAATTGACGAAGCTCCTCGGCACTGGCGCTGGCACCCGGTTTCAGTCGGACCCAAGCGGCGACAGTCTCGCCGAGCCGCACATCGGGAAGTCCGAAAACTTCAACCGTCGCAACTGCGGGATGAGTGTACAGAAACTCCTCCACTTCGCGGGGCGAGATGTTTTCACCGCCGCGAATGATCAGATCCCGAGCGCGACCCGTGACGTGAAAGTACTCGTCGGAACGCATCACTGCGAGGTCGCCCGTATGCAGCCAGCCAGCCGAGTCAATCGCGCGCGAGGTTGCCTCAGGCTCCGCGTCATAGCCTTGCATCACCAGATAACCGCGAGTGCATAACTCGCCGGCTTGTCCAACAGGAACAGTTTCGCCCGTGTCGCGATTCACGATCTTCACTTCAGTGTTGGGGCAAGCGCCGCCGACGGTGGAGACGCGCCTTTCCAAGCTGTCGCTCACGCTTGACATGGTGATCACCGGCGAGCTCTCGGTCTGCCCGTACATGATAGTCATCTCCGGGCAGTGCATTTCGCTAACAACGCGCTTCATTACTTCCACCGGACAGGGCGCACCAGCCATCACCCCCGTGCGCAAAGACGAAAGATCTGCGTCCTTGAACGCAGGGTGCTCGAGTTGGGCGATGAACATGGTGGGCACGCCATAAATCGCGGTGGCCCGAAACTCCTGAATCGCCAGGAGCGTGGCCCAAGCATCGAAGGTCGGCGCGGGCAGAAGCAGCGCAGCTCCGGTGACCAGCGCCACCATAGTCCCGCCAACGCAGCCAAAGCAATGGTAGAGCGGCACCGGAGCGCAGATCACGTCCGCCTCCCTGATATTCATTCCCTGAGCGATCACGCGGCCATTATTGAGCAAGTTCCGATGCGTGAGCAGCACTCCCTTGGGCGATCCGGTAGTTCCCGAAGTGTACTGAATGTTCGTAACGGCGTTGCAGTCAACTTCGGGCGGGTTAAAATCAACGCCGTTCTGAAACATCGCCGACCAGGAATCGCCACCGAAGTAGATGGAATTCTCAAGCACGACGTCCTGGCTGGCTCGGGCCTCTTCCAGAATGTCGCGGTAGTCGGCGCGCTGGTCTGCCTCCCATAGGAACAGTGCCTTGATCCGCGATTTGCGAAGCACATAGCGCAGCTCATGAGCGCGATAAGCGGGATTGACATTCACGAGCGTAGCCCCGATGCGAGCCGCCGCTAAGTGGACCATGATCCACTCCACACAGTTCGTGGACCACACGCCGATGCGGTCGTCTGGCCCAATGCCGAGTCCGGCCAAGCCCCGAGCAGTACGTTGCACAGCTCCGTCCAGATCGGAATAGGACAGCCGCGCGCCCTGGTGGCGCACGATGAGCGCGTCTCTCTCGGGGAATCGGCGCACCGTTTCCCGGAACACCCGATCGGTGGGTTCTTCAATCAAAGGCTGATCGTGTCCGCGGGAGTAACTGAGCATCTCCGCTAGTGTATAACTGATCCTATGACCTGGAAATGGGCCGTATACGCAGTTTGCACGGTGGCTCTCGCCGCCCCCAAGTTTACGCTGGAGCAAGTGATGAGCTTCGCCTTCCCGTCCAGCCTCACCGCCTCTCCGCGCGATGGAAAAATCGCCTGGGTGCTCGACGAGAGAGGCGCGCGCAACATTTGGGTCGCGGAGGCTCCCGCCTATAAGGGACGACGTCTGACGAATTTTACGGCCGATGACGGGCAGGAGATCGACGAGCTAAGCTGGCTCCCGAATGCCAAAGCGCTGGTCTACGTGCGCGGTGGCGACTTCGAAACCCATCGTGAAAATCCGAACCCCGCCAGTTCGCCCGATGCGGTGGAGCAGGCCATCTGGCTGGCGTCTCTCGACGGCAGCGCTCCGCAAAAACTTGGAGACGGACACTCGCCTGCGGTCTCGCCCAAGGGAAACCGAATCGTCTTCGTGAAAGCAAACCAAATCTGGATGAACGGCCTGAGCGGGACAGACAAGCCCGACCAACTCGTGCACGCGAAGGGTCAGGCGAGCGAACTGCGTTGGTCGCCGGACGGAACCCAGGTGGCCTTCGTGAATAGCCGAATCGACCACGCATTGATCGGCCTCTACGACTTCGCGTCAAAATCGTTGAAGTACCTGGATGCAAGCGTCGATCATGACTCGAACCCGGTCTGGTCGCCCGATGGCAAGCAGATCGCATTCGTTCGGATCGCGTCCGAGTCGAGGGCCTTCATGTTTGGACCGGTGCGCTCGGCGCGGGACCCCTGGTCCATCCGCATCGCGAGCACCGAGACAGGTGCCGGTCACGAGCTGTGGAAAGCAGCGCCGGGCAAAGGGAGCGCCTTCCATGCCATGGTCGCCGACAATCAGCTGCTGTGGGGCGCGGGCGACCGCATCGTGTTCCCGTGGGAAAAATCGGGATGGGCGCATCTCTATTCCGTCTCCACGCGCGGCGACACGCCCACCGAGATCAGCGGCACCGGCGAGTATGAAGTGGAGCATGCGGCGCTCAGCTTCGATCGCAAGAGCGTTCTATTCGCCTCCAATCAGGGCGATATCGATCGACGGCACGTCATGCGCGTTTCGGTGCTGGGCGAAGGAGCCGCTAAGTTGACCAGTGGCCCCGGCATTGAGTGGTCCCCTGTGGAGCTGAGCGATGGGAAGGGAGTCGCCATGCTGCGGTCCGACTATAAGACGCCGGCGCACGCGAGCGTCCTGGCCGGGTCCAGCAAGGTTCCCGCGGACTTGGCTCCAGAGACGATTCCAGGGGATTTCCCAACCAATGCGATGGTGCAGCCGCAAGCCGTGATGGTGACCGCGGCGGACGGGATGCCGATCCACGCGCAACTCTTTTTGCCACCCGACCTGAAGCCAGGCGACCGCAGGCCGGCCATGATCTTCTTCCATGGCGGATCGCGGCGTCAGATGCTGCTCGGCTTCCACTACCGCCCCTACTATCACAACGCTTACGCGATGAATCAGTATTTGGCCAGCCTCGGGTACATCGTGCTCGCCGTGAATTACAGGAGCGGCATCGGTTACGGACTCGATTTCCGGGAAGCCTTGAACTACGGCGCAACGGGAGCGAGCGAGTTCAACGACGTGCTCGGCGCGGGGCTGTATCTAAAGAACCGATCCGATGTGGACGGCAAGCGCATCGGCCTCTGGGGCGGCTCTTATGGCGGATACCTCACTGCGTTGGGACTCTCGCGGGCATCCGACCTATTCGCAGCCGGCGTGGACTTCCATGGAGTCCACGACTGGAACAATGTGATCCGAAACTTCGTCGGCGCTTACGACCCGAACAAGGATCCGATCGCAGCGCGGATCGCTTATGAGTCTTCGCCTATGTCGTCAGTGAGCACCTGGAGATCGCCGGTGCTGCTGATTCATGGCGATGATGACCGGAACGTTCCCTTTCACGAGTCCGTGATTCTAGCGGAAGCATTGAGGAAGCAGGGAGTGCCGTTTGAACAGCTCATTTTCCCGGATGAGATCCATGGCTTTCTCACGCATAGAAGATGGCTGGAGGCGTACCGGGCCAGCGCGGAGTTTCTGGGTAAATACCTGCAAACGCCCCATCAGAATTAGCGCAAACTACTATCTCCAATGAGCCCAAGTTGCTCATCGAACAATTGGATCCAATCCTGCTCGGGATGCAGTCGCTCGCGCGCCTTCAGTTGCGCCAGTATCTTGCGGCCACGCTTTAGAAAATCGCGGCGGACGTCAAGAGTCTGGCCATGCTCAAGGATACCCAGCTTGAAGCACGATGCAGCCAAGTCTGTCTGCCAAAGTGCGTTCTCCGGATCGCGCGCCGCCAGCAACTCACGAATTTCGAGCCCCTTGCGATAGGCCGCCAGCGCCCCCGACCCGTCACCTTGCGCAGCCAGCACGGTGCCAATCTTTTCATAACCCACCGACAGATCGCGGTGCCACTCCGTGTTCGCCGGATCGCGCGCGGCCAGCGCATCGCAAATCCCAAGCCCTATGCAATAGGCGGCCAGCGCCCCCGGCCCGTCTCCCTGTCGAGCCAGCATGTCGCCGACCTTACTATGACTCACCGACAGATCGCGCTGCCACTCCGTATTCTCCGGATCGCGCGCTGCCAGCGCCTCCCGAATCCAGAGCCCCTTGCGATAGGCCGCCAGCGCCCCCGGCCTGTCTCCCTGCGCAGCCAGAACGCCGCCGATCCTTTCATGACTCACAGACAAATCGCGCTGCCACTCCGTATTCGCAGGACCGCGCGCGGCCAGCGCCTCTCGAATCCCGAGCCCTTTGCGATAGGCAGCCAGCGCTCCCGGCCCGTCTCCCTGCGCAGCAAAGATTTCGCCAATCTTGTTGTGGCTCACCGACAAATCGCGCTGCCACCCCGTATTCGCAGGATCGCGTGCACCCAGCGCCTCCGCAATCCCAAGCCCTTTGCGATAGGCGGCCAGCGCCCCCGGCCCGTCTCCCTGCGCAGCCAAAACGTCGCCGATCCTGTTGTGGCTCACCGACAAATCGCGCTGCCACTCCGTATTCCCAGGATCGCGTGCGACCAGGGCCTCCGCGAGTTCATACGCCCGCCGGAAACTGCGCAAGGCCGAAGACAGATCACCAGTCAGAACCTGCATGTCCCCTATGAAATTGTGCGGCCATAGGTCCTCGGGCTCGTATTCCCCAGCACGCTCGAATGCGGCCAACGCTGCTCGTACGTCGCGGCCCATCGCGAAAGCGCCCTGCTCGCGTGCCAAGGCCGCGGCCCTCTTCCTCTGCTCCGCGTCGTCCACTCCCGACAGTGCGATTTGCGCCGCCTCCTTGTCTTCTTCACGGCTCAGCAAAGCCTCCGCCGGACGAGTGTTCCCCACGTCCAGGGCCGCAGCCGCCGCGATCGCGACTGCACTGGCGTTCGGCTTCTCTGCCGCTAAGACTGTCCGAGCAACGGCGGCTTGCAACTGTTCTTCGAGTTCCCGGATTCGCGAGTCCTTGCGCTCCAGGTCGTCTGTCAGCGTAGCCATGATCCTGAGAACCCTTGGATTGTCACGCGCCGCCTCCTTTTCCAGAGCCGCCTGCACACCCGAGCTCAAACCCGTAATCAGCCCTGCATCATGCCGAAACTCGAAAGGACGCACAGCCGCCCGCACCTCCCGGTGAAACCCCCACACCAGTTCCGCTCTCGCCGAGTCCGACAGATCGGACAACGTGACATCCGGAACGCACATGCGCAGAAGCGCAATGCGCGGAATGCCGGACGTGCCCGCCCGCCGAAACTCCAACTGCGTGATCGACAACTTTTCGGGATTGTCGTGCTCCGGCTGAAAACCATAACGATGACCAGAGATCAGCACATAAAGATTGCAGGCATCCACGTCCTCAAGACAGCTCTCCCGAACGGTCTCGCTGTCCGGCCGATAACTATGCACCGGCTGGTGCCCCGCAGTCACCAGCCAATCCATCACCGCCCGGCGTTCCGCCTCAAGATCGGCAATCGTCGAAGATACGTAAACCTTCGCCATCGGTAAGAAATCGTAGCACGACGCCGTTACGAGATAAAGAGTCTCGTTGTCAGCGATGGATGCCGCATGGACGATACATCCACGACAGGCGTAAAAGACAATGGCCCCGGCGCATCAATGCACGCGATGATCCACGGCTTGGCGTCCCACAACAGACGGCTCGCATGCGCCTGTCCGAGCGGCAGGAGCCGCTGACACGCGGACACAATCGCGGCGATACTCTGATGCACGTACGCCATCGCTGTCGTCTCGCGATCGGCACCGAGGATCCGACCCACCTGTCCGAACGCCGCGCAGAGATGTGTATCGTCAGCCTCGAATTCAAGGGACATCAAGGATGCAGCGAGCTTCAGGAAACGTCGGCCCAACGCCAGGCTGGCGGCCCTGCTTTCGCGAGCCGGACGCCACGCGCTAAACTCGCGATTCAGTGCCACCCACTCCTCAGCGGTGCCGCAAGCATGCGCCCGCAGACAGAAACCAGCTTCCAGCGCTCCGGTCTCCTCCAGGTACGCCTTAAGAAATTCCGGGAGCCGAGCCACTGTAAGCGTTCCGTCCGCCGCCAAGCTCTCTAATCCGAAGGAGTGGGCAGCAGTTCCGATGGGGAGAACGCTGTCGGCGAACTGCAACAAGCGCAGGAACGCGACGGGATTCACTTTAGTTTGCGCTTCAAAACGACGGCGCGCGGAAACCAGCAATCTTCGGTTCCATCGTAGTTCAACTTCCAGCGGAGCGCCGCGTTCACGCGATCCAGGGTTGCCGTTCCCGCCACGGGACCTGCTTGGTCCCCATCCTTAAAGCTCCATTGCAAGCGCGCCGAGTTGCCGCTAATGGTTCCTGACACCGCACCTATGGACACGCGATTTCCTCTCAATGCGGTGCCGGTCATGTCGCCGGAAATCTTCTCTCCATCCTCGTGCAGCGTGATCTGAAAGGCTGCGCCCTGAGCTCCTGTCCAGGCCCACGATCCAGCGAAACGGAGTGGCGCCGCAGAGGCGAAAATCGATGCTGCCACCAAAAGAAGGGCGAATTTCAGCTTCACGGCAATCCTTTAATAGGACACGAGCGAAAAACGAAATCCATCTTGAAATCCAGATTATTTGAGTCCAATAATTTATCGTACTCGTTCGGCCGATACACCGACTTCTGATAGTCTTTCGAACTGGATGCCAACATCTCGCTGCGGCGCGCCGCATTCACCGCGCGAAGGAACGCAGCCTCCTCCGGACCGTTCAGATCTTTCGGCTTGCAGGAAGCGCATGTCACCCCTGGATTCTGAGCGATAAAGTGTGCAATCGCCGATCGATAGAACGACTGCCTGCCAGATCCTGCCTGGATCGCGATATCGTAGAAAATCGATCGTCCCAGCGGCGATGTCACGCCGAAAGCGTCGGCATGCTGCATGGCCGGAACGTAGTAGGCCTGGTCAAAATACTCATCCTGCGCCGCATGCATGGCCGGGTCGTTGCAGATGGTTTTGAGCAAGTGCTTGTAGTCGGCGCGCTGGGCTGCAGTCCCGTGATACTTGCGTCCCGCTGGATCATAAAAGTTAAGATGAGCGTCAAGTCGTGTCTTGAAGCCGGGGTCGGGCAGCGGGGGATTGGTCCGGTCCGCGTACATTTTTAGCATCGCCACCAAAGACCCTTGCGCCTCCGCAGCTTGATGCCTGCCATAGCTGAGCCCGCCGAGAGTGTCCGTGGGGCTGTCGGCCAGCGTGCAATAGCCGCCGCCTTCGAAAATGCCGGTCAGAATTTCGATTATTTCTCGTTCGTTCTGGGGTGCGAAGCTGGGCATAATAGGGTACGAGTTTATCGTATGTTTCTGCGTTCACGCAATGTGGTCACGCCCGAAGGCGTCAGACCGGCCGGACTCTGGGTTCAAGGAGAGCGCATCGCCGCAGTGCTGGCTTACGACGAGGGCCCTTCTGGCGAAGAGATCGTCGAAGCGGGCGACGCATACCTGCTGCCGGGTCTGGTGGACACCCACGTCCATTTCAACGAGCCGGGTAGGACTCATTGGGAGGGATTCGAGAGCGGTACTCGAGCTGCTGCTGCGGGCGGGATCACCACCGTTGTCGAGATGCCCCTGAACTCGATTCCAGGTACCGTCTCAGTTTCGGCGCTGGAAGAAAAGCGCGCTGCCGTCGCAGGAAAATGCTCGGTCGATTACGGATTCTGGGGCGGCTTGGTGGATGATAACGGTGATCAGATCGAAGCTTTAGCGGCAGCCGGGGTTCTCGGTTTCAAATGCTTCCTGGTAGATCCAGGGGTTGATAGCTTCACGATGGTGACGGCCGAGCAACTCGAGGCAGCACTGCCCGCCATTGCTCGCACAGGATTGCCGTTGTTGGTGCATGCCGAACTTCCCGAATACCTTCTTCCGCTTGCCTCGGGAGCGGGTTATCATCCGTACCTGCAATCGCGCCCCGATCGATCGGAGGTGGAAGCGGTTCGTCTAGTCACGTCTCTCAGCCAGAAGTACGGCGCTCGGGTCCACATCGTCCATCTATCGTCGGCGGATGCTCTGCCGATTCACCATCACGGCCTGACCATCGAAACCTGTCCGCATTATCTGCATTTCGCAGCGGAGGAGATCGCGGACGGCGGCACGCATTGGAAGTGCGCCCCTCCGATTCGTTCGCGCGCAAACCGGGAGCGTCTGTGGCAGGCATTACTCAGCGGGGGGATCGACATGGTTACCTCAGATCACTCCCCGTGTCCGCCGGAGATGAAGGGCTCGGATGATTTCTCGAAAGCATGGGGCGGAATCGCGTCGGTGCAGCTTGGCTTGCCGGTGATGTGGACCGAGGCGACGGCGCGCGGCGTTGGTATCGAGCATCTCGCGCGCTGGATGTCGCAGGAACCGGCCAAGCTGGCGGGGCTGTCCGCCACGAAGGGCCGGATCGCCCCGGGATTTGACGCAGATCTAGTTGTTTTCGATGGATCGGCCGAGTTCATCGTGAAAGGGAGCGAGTTGTTTCACCGCCATCCAATCACGCCCTATGAAGGAGAACGCTTGCGCGGTGTGGTGCGGCAGACTTACTTGCGCGGTCGGCTGGTGGCGGGCGCGCCTTTCGGACGGGAAGTGAACCGATGAATCCCTTTGCGGATCTCGCCGACGTAGCTTCTGAGTTGTGCGGAGCGGAGGTCCTGGAGGCAAACGACGAATTCTTCGCAGAGAAAGAAAATCTGATTCGGGCGGAGCCGGCGGTGTTCTTGCCAGGCAAGTACACGGATCGTGGCAAGTGGATGGATGGGTGGGAATCCCGGCGAAAACGGACCGCCGGCCATGACTGGTGCGTGGTCCGGCTCGGCTTTCCGGCGGCCTTGCACGCAGTGAATGTGGATACGTCTCACTTTACCGGAAATTTCCCCTCCCATTGTTCGCTGGACGCTCGATTGGGGTCGGCGGAGTGGGTGCCTGTCCTGGGCAGGATGCGTTTGCAAGGAGGGTCGCACAATTTGCTCGAGCTGCCAGGGACGGGTCCTTTCGATCACGTGCGGCTGAATATTTATCCCGATGGAGGCGTGGCCCGTTTGCGAGTTTATGGTCGGGGCCTGCCCGACTGGAGTGCGCTCGAGAAAGAGCATCAATGGATCGATTTGGCTGCGGCTGCGCACGGAGGACTGGCGCTCGCCGCCAGCGACGCGTATTTTGGGGCGAGAAATAACCTGATCCTGCCGGGCCGTCCCAAGAACATGGGAGGCGGCTGGGAAACTCGGCGGCGGCGCGGTCCTGGATACGACTGGATCATCGTGGAATTGGGGGCTCCGGGCCTCGTTCACGCGGTGCAGGTAGAGACCGAACACTACAAAGGCAACTTTCCCGAGAGTTGTTCGGTGGACGCGTGCCATGCGGAGGATTGTCTGACGGAAGATCTGGTCGTCGGGCGCGTGCCTTGGCGGCAGATTCTTGCGAGGACAGCGCTGAGGGCCGATGCGATCCATCGATTTGAATCCGAGCTGACCGCTGAGGGGCCGATTACTCACGTGCGAGTGAACATCCACCCCGACGGAGGAATTAGCCGATTGCGGGTGCTGGGTTCGCGTGTCCACTATCGGTAGAGCTTGGAATTGTCGATACACTGGATAGCATGTGTGGGATTGCGGGTTTTGTCACCTGCTCGCCGGTAGCTGGCTCCGAAAATATCCTGCGGCGGATGACGGATGCGATCCGGCACCGCGGGCCCGACGATGACGGGTTTTACTTTGATCGCGGCGTTGCGCTTGGCCATCGGCGACTCAGCATCATCGACGTGGCAGGCGGTCACCAACCCATGCCCAACGAGACTCGCTCGGCGTGGATCATTTACAACGGCGAGATATTCAACCACGCCGCGTTAAGGCCGGATCTGGAGCGCGCCGGACATCGGTACAGCACCCGCTGCGATACCGAAACCATCCTGCACGCTTACGAAGAGTACGGGCCGGCCTGTGTCGAGCGCTTTCGCGGCATGTTCGCGTTTGCCATCTGGGATGAATCGAACCGCACGCTGTTCCTGGCTCGAGATCGGCTGGGAATCAAGCCGCTTTACTATTATTGGGACGGCCGGGTACTGGTTTTCGGGTCG
The DNA here is from genome assembly GCA_038225555.1 of Bryobacterales bacterium. Classification (GTDB taxonomy): domain Bacteria; phylum Acidobacteriota; class Terriglobia; order Bryobacterales; family Bryobacteraceae; genus JANXQZ01. Next base: position 245,911 of record JBBRRB010000001.1, on the reverse strand, counting down.
GAAGTGAAGGCGCTTCTCGAGCATCCCGCGATTTCGCCCGCGCTCGAAGAGAGCGTCCTTCCAGAGTTGCTTGGCTTCGGCTATATCAGCGAGGAGCGAACACTCTTCCGCGGGGTCCGCAAACTGTTGCCGGGTCACCATCTGGAGTTAGACCTGCGAGGTGCCGAGCCCCGCTTAAAAATCGAGCAGTATTGGGATGCGCCCGCACCACCGCCGTCGAGTGAATCGCCCAGCGATGCGGAGTGGATTTCCGAACTCCGGCGCAGACTGGAAGAGACCGTCCAAATGAGGCTCATGAGCGATGTTCCCCTGGGAATGTTCTTGAGCGGCGGTGTCGATTCGAGTGCCATCGCCGCGCTGATCCGCCGCATGGCTGACGGACCGGTAAAGACTTTCGCGGTCGGGTATCGCGAAGCGCAGTACAGCGAGCTTAGCTACGCCTCCACTGTCGCCCGGGCCATCGGCACCGAGCATCACGAAGTGGTGATCGGGATGGAAGATATGTTCAATGCCCTCCCGCAGCTCATTTGGCACGAAGATGAGCCGCTGGCGTGGCCTTCCAGCGTCTCACTGTATTTCGTCTCGAAGTTGGCGGCCCAGAAGGTGAAAGTCGTGCTGACAGGAGAGGGCAGCGACGAGCTCTTTGGAGGCTATGAGCGCTATCGCATCAACCTGCTGAATCAGAAGGCGGCATCGACTTATGGCGTCTTCCCCGCCCCCCTGCGATCCGCCATCCGCTCGCACTTGCAAACGGCGCCCCTGCTGAATGCATCCGTGCGACGCAAACTTGGACACACGTTCCTCGCGCGCGAAAACACAATAGAGTCCTTGTTCCTCGATAATTTTTATTGCGCCTTCTCGCTTGCGGATCAAAATCGACTGATGGATTCGCCGGCATCGGCTGTGTACGGCAACTACCTTCGCTACTGGAATGCCCACCCCGAGGCGACCTCCCTTTCCCGCATGCTGTACGCGGATCAGAAAACGTACCTGGTGAAACTGCTCATGAAGCAGGACCAGATGAGCATGGCTGCCTCCATCGAGAGCCGGGTTCCATTCCTGGATCACACGTTCGTGGAGTTTGCCATGCAAATCCCCGACCGGCTCAAGATTCGCGGTAGCGTTCAGAAATACGTCTTCAAAAAAGCCGTAGAAGATCTGCTGCCGCGCGAGATCGTGCATCGCAAGAAGATGGGGTTTCCCACCCCGATTCGCCAGTGGCTGCTCGATGCCCGCGCTGAGCCCCTGTACGCCGCCATTCAGGCGAGGGATGGTTTCCTCGCGTCTTATCTCGATCTGGGCGAAGTCAAGCGTCTGATCGGCCGACACCGCTCAGGCGTGGAAGATGCGACGGATCGCATTTGGCGGCTGATTAATCTCCAACTGTGGGGCGATCTATTCATTACGGGCGAGCGCGATCGGTGGTGGGACGGCGTCATGCCCGCTCTGCAAGAGTCCGAAGTCGCATGAAATTGCTCTGGGTAAAGGGAGATTTCCTTCACCCAACCACGAAAGGCGGCCAGATTCGCAGTCTGGAAACTCTGAAATACCTGCATCGGCGGCATGAAGTCCATTACGTTGGCTTGGATTGTCCCCCGCATCCCGAAGCGTTGGCTCGAGCTCAGGAATATTGTTCGCACGTTTATCCCATTGCTCACACCGTGGCGAACAAGCGCTCGCTCGGCTTCGGGGTTGAACTTTTAAAAGGGCTGGCCGATCAGTGGCCAGTCAGCATCAGGCGTTATCGCTCGGAGGCGATGGAGCGCAAGATCGACGAATTGACCCGACGAGAGAACTTCGATGCGATCGTGTGCGATTTTTTGAACGCATCCCAAAACATGCCTAATCTCGGATCCTGCGTGCTGTTTCAGCACAACGTCGAAGCGGTAATCTGGCGACGGCATGCCGATCAGGCCGCGAACCCTGCCTCGCAGGCCTATTTCGGCTTGCAGGCGAAACGAATGCGCACGTACGAGGGCGAGATTTGCCGCCGGGTTCAGAGCGTGATCGCCGTGTCGGAGCCAGACGCAGACATCATGCGGCGAGATTATGGAGTTGCGCGGGTCTCGACCGTTCCCACCGGCGTAGATATTGACTACTTCGCTCCCAAGCCGGCGGAACCCGCTGCCGATCTTGTCTTCGTGGGTTCGATGGACTGGATGCCCAACATCGATGCCGTAAAGTGGTTCATCCTGGAAATCCTGCCCATCATCCGAAAGCGTCGGCCCTCCTGCTCCCTTGCGATCGTGGGTCGCCAGCCTTCGCGCGAGATCGTGGCCTTAGGCGCATCAGACCCGCTCATCCAAGTAACAGGCACGGTTCCCGATGTCCGGCCTTATCTGTGGGGATCGGGCGTGGCGATCGTACCGCTTAGGATCGGCGGCGGAACCAGACTCAAGATTTACGAAGCGATGGCCGCGAAAGTGCCGGTCGTCTCCACGGCCATCGGTGCGGAAGGGCTCGACGTTCGGCAGGGCGACAATATTCGGATAGCGGACGACGCGCTTGGGTTCGCCGATCAATGCCTGGATCTGCTGGACAACCAGATCGAACGGCGGCGCATTGTCGAGAACGCCTGGGAGTTGGTGAACTCCCGCTATTCATGGGACGTGGTCGCCCATCAGTTCGAGCAGTTGCTGCGCCAGTAGCTGCTACGATTCATGTGGGGGCATTATCTTTGGTTGTCGATGAGCTATTGCGGTTGCAGGACCTAACCGAAGAAACGCTTTCGTGGACGCGCCCCAATTTCTTCGCGCTTCGGTACGAGCTGGCAGCATCGAGTGGAACTGTGGCCCGCGTGAGCGTGAACGGAATCGGCCCAGCCCGCCATGTGCTCGCCGAACTTGCTGAGTCCGCGTTGAGAATAGACCTGTTTCCTCTGCAGCGGCAAGATGTCCCGATCTTGCGAATTGACGAAACGAACCCAATTGCGATTTATCACCGGGGCAATCCCGTTCAAGTTCGGTTTGCCGAGGGCGGCGAGTATGAGTTTAGGACGGAAAACGCTCTCAAGACCGTGTTGCAAACTCTGGAAGCGCAACCGGTTTTTACGCTTGAGCAGGTAGAAGCATTCCCGCGCTGGCGGGTGGAGATGAAATTAGAGCAGGACACCCACGCGCTCCGTGAACTGCCCGTCCTGGTGGCTGCGGCTTGCTGTTTCCTGGTCTTCCCTTGAATTCGGGTTGCTCATCATGGGCCCCCGTGAATCGGCCAGCAATCGGGCATTCAGGCGGGTTAACTCCTTTAGCCCTGTCAGGATCTGATCCACTTGCAGTCCGGCCGTATATCCTTCGTTGACCGGAACACAGTAACTCACTTCGGCGAGAAGAATCGAGTCCTCCAGTTCCACTTTCACGGCGCTGCCGGGTTTAATAGGCCTGCTCAATGAGACACGGATCCCTTTGCCCGAGGCATCCAACGTGCGACCCGGGAAGCTGGCAAAGCTTTCTCCTAGGAGGGTGACCTGAACGGCTTCGCTAGTCTTGATTCTGGGTTCTCTTCTTCGTTCCACGTTTTCATATCGTCCAAAATGGAACGTCAAGAGACTGGGTAATTAACTTAGTTCGCTCTATTTCATGCTGAATAGGAGCCATACTATAAATCCGATTGCCCCAGGAAGCAGAAGCTCCGCCCAGTTGCGCCAAAACGCCCGCTCGCTTACCGGAGACTCGGGCTTCGGTCGATCCTTGCTCACCAGGGAACCGGCGAGTCTCGATCGCACGCTGGAAGGCAGCCCGCGAATCGCCTTCACAATCTCCTCTCGCCCGCGACGGTCCGCGATCAGGATCGTCGCCGAGTTAATTCCGTTCGTGGATTGCTCCAGCTTCTTGCGCAGCGGGGGCGGGACTTCTTCCACCGATCGGAATACCTTCGTCTTATCTCCCACCGAGATAAAGATAGTCGAGGTCTTGACTGTGACACGCGGCATAAATTTGCACTCTTTCCACTAAGAATCCACGGCAACGGACACGGTTGCAACCGCAGGCGCACTCGGCTGGCGCAGCACAGTGCCAACGTTCCCTGCATGGTCCAATATTACCTGAATAAACCCCAGCGCGGCTTTAGATAACGCCTTATCCTTCCGATAGATCAACCCTACGCGCCGAATCATCGGCTCGGGACCGAGAGAAACGATGGAGAGTTTTCCCCGGGCCACTTCCTCGCTGCAATGCGAGGCAGCGAGGAATGAAAAACCCAGCCCGGCCATCACGAATCTCTTAATCATTTCGGTGGAATCGAGTTCCATCGATATTTGCAACTGTGATTCAACTGGTTCCAGCCATCCGTTTAGACGCGTTCGCGTGGTTCCCGATTTCGGCAAGAGCAATTGCAACCCGATTAAATCGCGAGGCAAAACGAACTTCTTGCTCATGATCGGGTGGTTAGCCGGCACGAGCAGTTTAATCTCGTCGGAGTGGATCTTTGCGATCTGGAGCCGCTTTTCCTCAACGGGCAATTGCGTAATGCCGAAATCCGCTAGGTTGTCGAGAACGGCTTCCACGACGCGGGCGCCATATGAGCGGTCCACCAGCATTTGGACATTGGGAAACTGCTTCTTGTATTCGGAAAACACCTGCGGCAACACATAGATGCAGGTGGCTTCGTTGGCGGCGATGACCAGTTCGCCGCGAGGCACCCGATCCAGTTCGTTGATTGTATCCTGGGCGCGCCGGCGGAGATCCAGGATCTGTTCCGCGTAATCGGCAAAGATTTTCCCCGCAGTCGTAAGGGCGATTTTCGTCCCCAGACGCTCAAAGAGCGTGCTGTTCAACTCCTGTTCGAGCTGGCGCACCTGGGCGCTGATCGCAGGCTGCGTGCGATAGCACGTCTGAGCGGCTTTCGAAAAGCTCTTCAGGCGGACGATCTCGAGAAACGTGTGGAGCTGGTCGAGGTCCATGCCCTTCAGCCCAATCCAGGCTATTTGAACCTATTGTAACAAGCGCGAAAGTTCGAAGTAGCGCGACTGCTGGTCCGCCCAACCTCAGTGCTTTAATCGACGAAACGCATCCAACGCGAACTTCAAATTGTCACGCGTATGCGCGGCGGTGGTGCACAGACGCAGGCGAGCTGCCCCCTGGGGAACAGCCGGAAACATGACAGGAGTAGTTAATATGCCCAGATTTCGCAAACTCGCTGCGAAAATCGTAGCCGCCGCTTCATCTTTGAAAATTACCGGGATAATTGGCGTCTCGGAAGCGCCGACGTCATACCCGAGGTCCACCAGACCTTCGCGCAGGAATGTTGCATTGCAGTTCAGTCGAGCGACCCGTTCGGGTTCGTTTTGCAAAATCAAGAGCGAAGCCCGGACGGCAGCCACCGAGGAAGGACAAAGCGCAGCCGAGAAAATGAACGGCGGAGCCGCATGTTGGAGGTATATTCCAACCTCCTCCGAAACGGCAACAAATCCCCCGTTCGAAGGAATCGCCTTGGCAAGCGAGCCAGTCCAGATGTCGATGTCTGAAGGATCGATCCCAAAGTGCTCGTCGGTGCCGCGGCCGCATCGCCCCAGAACGCCCATCGAGTGCGACTCGTCGATCATCAGATAGCAGCCGAACTTTCTCTTCATCTCTACCAGATCGGGCAGCGGGCAAATGTCCCCGTCCATCGAAAAAACGCCGTCGGCGATGATCAGCGTCCGGTTCGCCGACGGTCCGCACTCCAATTCCTGCCGCAGGGAATCCATGTCGTTGTGCCGGAACCGCTGCACCTGGACGCCGGCCATCTTGCAAGCGTCTAGCAAGCTTCGGTGGGACCAGGCATCCATGATGACTCGGTCCTGCGGAGCAAGCAACGCGGACAGAATGCCAACGTTCGCTAAGTACCCGGAAGTAAAGGTGATCGCCTGGGGCATTCCCTTGAAGGCGGCAAGTTCCGACTCCAGTTGGTGGTGCAAATCCACGGTTCCCGTCAGCATTCGAACGCCGCCGGTCCCGGTGCCATATTTCCGAATTGCTTCAATGGCAGCCTGATCGACCCTGGGATCGCCGATCAAACCGAGGTAGTCGTAAGAAGACAACATCAGCAGGTCGCGGCCTTCGGCGCGAACCCAGGGTCCCGACCTGCCTTCCAGAGCGATCTGGTAAGGGTACACGTCCGCTTCACAGGCGCGCCCCATCATCTCGAAAATGCGGCGAGCCCGTGCGTCTACGAAGCTGCTTTTATGGAAGCTGCACTTTTTGCCGCTGGTGAAAAATCGTTTGAATAGCTCACGCGAGGACGCAAAGGTCCCGTTCATGGGCTCGTGGTTGTCTATCATTGGGGCGATTAAGCCAGTATAGTTAAATAATACATCCGTGTGTGGGATTGGAGTTACTGTTTGGTCGGATCCATTGCTCGTTTCTTGTTAGCCTGCGCGCTTGGCACAACCTGGGTGAACGTATTTGCGGTCGATCTTTCGCCGGCAGGCGTTTGGCGGACCCTGAACGAAAAGACCGGGAAGGTTCGGGGGACGGTGCTCGTTTACGAGGAAAGAGGCGAGTTTTTCGCCAAAGTCCATTCGGTTGTGGACCCCAAGGAAGCGGCCGACATATGCGATCTTTGCCCCGGTGAACTGAAGAATCATCCGGTGATCGGCCTAGTTATCATGCGGGGCATGAAGAGGGTGGGTACCGAATATGCCGGGGGCGAAGTCCTGGATCCGGACACGGGCACGATCTACCGCGGAAAGTTCAAAATTACAGATAGCGGAACCAAAATGGTTCTGCGAGGATTTGTCGGTATTTCTCTGCTGGGCCGGTCACAAACGTGGCTGCGCTAGAACTTACGATCTGAATCGAGGGGAAAAGACCTCGTCTACTTCGGATGATGTCAAGAGCCACAGACCGTAGATGCCCAAAGCGGTTCCGAACGGAAAACTGAGCATGCCGCAAGTGATTACGATCGTAGCTGCGGTGCGGGCCCATGGTTGCAGGCGGATCAGCCCTACTCCGGCAATCAGATAGGGGATGCTAAGCAGCATTACAACCACCATCCAACCAGCCACGAACGCGCTGGGCAATGGAACAAAGTCCGATCCGAAGGAAAGTCCGTTCAGGCGATCATAAACAACGTAGGCGCTAACAGCTCCTATAAACCCCACGGCAATGCAAAGAATGCCCAGGGTTCGAATCCGCGGTTCCACCTAAGACATGACCTTCATCAACCTCCATTGTACGCAGGGGGACGCTACTCCTTTGGAGTTCCACGGGGAATAGGACATTTGCGGGATTGAAGGTTCATCGATGAAAGCCCATGATCGTAAAAGATGATGGGACTTGCTCATACTTTCAAACAACGACCGGTCAGAGTGCTCTTCGTTTGCCTGGGAAACGCGTATCGGAGCAGGATGGCGGAAGCTTTCGCCCAAGCTCGAGGGAGCGGTCTGATTGAGGCGAGCAGCGCCGGTCTGGCGCCGGGCCGCCATTACTCCAGAACGACGCGGCGATTGATGGGCGAGAAAGGCATTGCGATCTCGGACGTACAACCGAAGAAAGTCGTCGTCTCCGAACTCGCCTCCTACGATCTGATCGTCAATCTGTGCGAGTACGGACTTCCGAAGACATCGGTCCGGATCTTGAAGGCGGTTTTTCCAGATCCCGTGCGGAGAGGTCCGCAAGAGCAGCGAGAAATTCGAGACAGCATCGGGCTGTTTGTGGATCAGTTGGTCGCGGAATTCAGAGAAGCGAGGCAGGCTCTGGCGGCGTAGCCAGAACATGCCCTTGGCCGATACGGGCCTTGCTTTTTAAACTGCTAACGCGCGCGCAATAGGCATCCAGCGCTCGATTACAACCCTCAGGTCGTCTTGTTTGAATGGCTTGCTGACGTAATCGTCCATGCCCGCTGCCAGACAGCGCTCGCGATCGCCCTTCATAGCGTTTGCAGTAATGGCGATAATGGGAATACGGCTGCTGCCTTCATTTTTTCGAATTTCGCGACAGGCTTCGAAACCGTCCATCTCCGGCATTTGACAGTCCATGAAGATCAACTCGTAAACGTCGCGCGACAGGGCGTCAATGGCATCGCGACCGTTGGCCACTAGTTTTACGCGATAGCCAAGCTTCTGGACCATGCGCTCAATCACCTTTTGGTTGATAGCGTTGTCTTCCGCTATTAGAATAGGCCCGCCCGCAGGGGGCGCAGCTGGGAACGTAACCGGGGACCTCGCCGGGTCGCTCGGCATGATGTTTTCAGTCGCCATTTATCCTCCGCTTACTATATCGGGCCGACTCCGCTGAAACTTGAGACCTTTTTTACAAAAAATGCAGCGTCTTTAAAGTTCCACCCTATCCATCGCCAAAAACTCCTGGATATGGGGGTGCTCCGACTTTTCCAAATCGGCGACTGGGCCAAAATAAATCGCATGCCCCTCGTAAAGGAACATCACGCTGTCAGCGACCTTGCGCATCAGATCCAGGTCATGCGTCACCACCACCGACGTAAGGTTAAGATCGCGCTTTAGCCGCAACATCAGGTTTCCAAGATGGTCCGACATGATCGGGTCCACCATGGTAGTCGGCTCATCATACAGAATGCACTCGGGTTGCGCCGCCAGCGCGCGCGCGATCGCAACCGCCCGCTTATATCCGGTTGAAAGGTCCGCTGGGTAGGAGTCGGCAAATTGTTGCAGATCCACGAGGCGCAGCAAGCCATCCACTACGTCGTGCTTATTCTTGGCGTTGTAGTCGTCGCGCAATTCCAGGGAGAACAAAATATTTTCGGCCACAGTGAGTGAATCGAAGAGTGCGCCGGATTGGAAAACCATGGTCACCTTCTTGCGGATCTTGCGCATCTCCGCCTCGCTGCAATCGGTCGTATCCTGATAGGCGACGAAGACGCGGCCCTGATCTGGCTTTAGGAATCCCATGATGTGGCCCAGGCTGACCGACTTGCCGACTCCGCTGCGCCCGATAATCGCCAAAGTCTGGCCTGCGTCCAGGAAAAAATTGACGTCGACTAAAACCGGGCGATCGAACGTCTTATACACATGGCGAAACTCGATGTAGTGCAGGGGCGCATCGGCTCCAGGTGCGGGCGAACCATTGCCGGTCATCTATTCGCCAGGACTCCATTCCATTCAGCCGGGGTATTCACATTCTTGAAAACCGCCAGATCAGAAGTCATGACGGGAAACATATTCAGCTCCAAAAGCAGGTCGCGCATTTTAAAGCGGCCTTCGGAAATCGCCAAATCCACAACAGGCAGACAACTGGCGTGGTAAAGCGAGCAGAGCGGTTCCAGACCCTGCGGGCCAATGGGAACGACGCAGGCCGATTGGGTGGGGCAGCCGTCGATTCTTTCGATCAGCGCGCTCAAGAAAGCACTGGACATTTGGGGCATATCGCAGGCAACAACAAGATTCCAATCCGCCACGCCGAGGCTCAGAATCGTCTGCAGCCCGCCGATTGGTCCGCAACCGGGATTCTGGTCGGCATAAACGGGGTACCCGAATTGGCTGTATCGGTCCAGAGCGCCGATCAGACCCACGAATCCGATCGCATCCGCTACCTTGCATGCGATCAACTCCACCAGAGTTGCCTCGCCCAGGCGAAGCAGGGCCTTGTCGCTCCCCATCCGAGTGCTTGCGCCGCCGACGAGGACAAATCCGGCCCGCTGCATGAGAAAATGATACCATTCGCGCTCAAACGGGGCGTTTTTTTACAAAGTGTTTGAAAACAAGGAGATTCCGGGTATAATCGGGTTGAAACAAAAGATGCGGTTTTGCTTTTATCTAATTGCCGGGGCGGGGGTTCTCAGTTCGGCCGCTCTTTCGTCTCCGAAAGCTAGAGTGGTTCCCAGCCTCCGGGCGGACCCGCGCTCGGGTCAGATGGTTAAGACAGTGGTGATCTCTCCAAGGGTGGTGGAGAGCCGCGTCGTGAGCGCTTTCGGGTTGCAGTCGGATTTGCCGCTGGCGGCGAGTTCGACGTCGCTCGACATGAAAACGCTCGTAGAAGAAGCGGCCCGAAATTACGAGCTAAGCCCCGCTTTGGTTGAGTCGGTCATTCAGGTGGAGAGCAACTACAATCCGAACGCCGTATCTCCGAAAGGTGCGCAGGGCTTGATGCAGTTGATGCCCGCAACGGCCCGGCGCTTTGGCGTGAAAGACAGCTTCGACCCTAAGCAGAATATCGAAGGCGGCGTTCGCTACCTGAAGTTCCTGCACGAGACTTTTAAGGATGAACGCCTGGCGATCGCCGCCTACAACGCCGGCGAGGGGGCGGTCCAAAAATATGGCAACGTGCCGCCGTATCCGGAGACGCTCAGCTATGTCGCGAAGGTGGGAAAAAAGTACGGGCAGGCCCGGCGCACAGCGGAAACGGCCAAGCGGACCGTTGCCGGAAAGCTAGATAATCCACCCAAGGCGCCCGAATATCGGCGACTGGCGCAGTACATCGATGCACAAGGCAGGGTGTTTCTGAGCACGCAGTAGCAGATTTATGTTTCACCTCCCCCGATTTGCGCTCGCGCTTGGCTTGATCACTTTAGTTGGAGTCTGCCTGAATACCGCCGGGAGAGCGCAGAACGAGGATGAATTGTCGGCTCGACCCAGAATCACGGGCATTCGGCACTGGTCTTCGAGCGATGCTACCCGGATCGCCATTGAATCGACTGGCGAATTCCGCTTCAAATCGGACCGGCTGCATAATCCAGAGCGAATTTTCTTCGATTTGATCGGCGCTAAGCCGCAATTGAGCTCCGCGAATAGCCGCGGGACGAACGTGATTGGGGTCGGCGACCGGTTCATCCGGCAAATTCGGGTGGCCGAAACGCAGCGCGGCGTTACCCGCGTGGTTCTGGATTTAGAGTCGAACGTGGAATTTTCGACTTCGCAACTGGCGAATCCCGACCGGCTGATTATCGAAGTCCATTCCATTCTTACTGATATGCGCCGCCCGACCGACCGAGATCGCATGATCCCCGCGGATTTCGGGATGCCCAGCCCGCGATACACGCCTCGCATGGCCCGTCTTGATTTCAGCGGAGTAGCGGAGCGACGGGAGGCAGCTCGTCGAGCTCTCAGTCCAGTTCTGCCGGAACCGCCCTCGCCTTTCGATTATTCCCTGCGTTTCGCGACCCGCGCATTCAACAAGCCCGATCCCCTGGCTGAGACGGGGTGGGCGTATCGCGTGCAGCCGCTGCCGCGTCCCGAGCGAGGAACGAAAGTCGCTAAGTACGTTGCTCCCCCGGCACCCGCGAGAGTCGCCTCCGAAGAAATTGCCCTTCCTGCAAAACGAACTCCGCAATCGGACACGATGATACGGGTTCTTGGCTTGAAATTGGGACGCGTGGTGATCGATCCCGGTCACGGGGGGCACGATTCCGGCACCACTGGTCCTGACGGACTGCGCGAGAAGGATGTTGTTCTGGACGTGGCCAAGCGACTCGGATCTTTAATTCAGGATCGTCTGGGCAGCGAGGTCGTCTTCACCAGAACCGACGATACTTTCATTCCCCTGAGCCGACGGACGGCGATTGCGAATGAGATCAAAGCCGACCTTTTCCTTTCGATCCACGTAAACTCGTCACCCGTTCGCGCCGTCTCTGGCGTCGAGACTTATTACCTGAGTCTGACGGGTTCGAAGTCGGCGCTCGAAACCGCAATGCGGGAGAACGCAGGCTCCGACAAGAATATTTTCGAGCTTCAGGATCTGTTGAAAAAGATCGCGCTGAAGGATAAGGTGGACGAGTCGAAGGAGTTTGCCGGACGAATACAGACTTCGCTGGTTTCGCTGAGTCCTAAGGCGGCCCGCTCAACGAAGGACCGCGGAGTGAAGCGCGCGCCTTTTGTGGTGCTCATTGGCGCTTCGATGCCTTCCGTCCTGGCCGAGGTGGGGTTCATCAGCAATTCGCAGGACGAAGGCCAAATGAGACGGGCTGATCATCGGCAGAAGATTGCCGATGCGCTGTACAGAGGATTGTCGGCGTACGCGAATTCGCTAAGCCATTTCCAGGTAGCGCAGCAGCAGTCGAGTCGGCTGGCCAAGGCTTCGGAAGCGGAACCGCGCGATTAGGCGCCTCGAAAGGCGGCTGCAGCCAGGATTGGCTGCCCCACAAGAATGCCCTAGATTAGGCTAATTCCAGGCCTTCGATGCGCCCCGTCGAATCGCCGAAATCTTCCACGTGCACGCCCATGCGATCCATCATGGTCAGGAACAAATTGCACATCGGCGTTTCCTTACGATAGACGATGCGACGGCCCGGTTTGAAGTAGTTCCCGCCCCTGCCAGCGATTAGCGTGGGCAAATCTTCATGGGTATGCCGATTTCCGTCAGCCAGGCCGGCCCCGTACACAATCATCGAGTTATCGAGCAGCGTCGAATCGCCTTCCTTGATCGACTTCATCTTCTCGATCCAGCCCGCGAACTGCTGCATATGGTACGCGTTGATCTGAACCACCTTTTCGATCAGTTCGGGCTTGTTCATGTGGTGCGTCAGCGGGTGGTGCCCGTCGGGAATGCCGATCTCGCGATAGGGCCGGGACGTGCCTTCGTGCGTCACCAGGAACGTGATGATGCGCGTCATGTCCGACTGGAACGCGATCGTCATCATGTCGGTCATTAACTTAAAGTGCTCGGCGAAATCGGCAGGGACTCCATACGGCTTGTCCATGTGCGGATCGATGTGGGAATTATCCTTCTCCGCTTTCTCAATCTGCCCTTCGATCTCGCGAATAGAGGATAGGTACTCATCGAGCTTGCGGCGATCCGTCGGACCGAGATCGGACTCGAGCTTCTTCGTGTCGGCGGTGACGAAGTCCAGAATGCTGCGGCGATACTTGGACTGGCGGGCGCGAGCCTCGGGAGTAAGCTCAGCACCGCTGCCGAACAGCCGCTCAAACAGCGCGCGCGGATCGAGGATGGGAGGCAGAGCCTGGGTCTCGCTCCGCCAAGCGAGATTGTTCGTGTAGGCGCAGGAGTATCCCGAATCGCAATCGCCGGCCTGACGCGCATCTTCCATGCCGAGTTCGAGGGACGGAAAGCGTGTCTGGCTGCCGATCTTATTTGCAACAATCTGGTCAAAGGAGATGCCCGACTTGATGTCTACCAGCGTCTTGCGAGGCTGGACTCCCGTGAGATACGACGCGCAGCAGCGACCGTGATCCCCGGCGCCATCCAGCAGCGCCCGGCCGCCGTTATGGGTCAAATTTCCAAGCAGCGTAATGTCGTTGCGGAACGGTTCGAGCGGCTTCAGGATGCGCGGCAATTCGCCCAGCGGACCCTCGTAGGCCGGGTTCCAATTTTTCGGGTCAATCCCGTTTGGCACATACACGAAGGCCATGCGCACCGGTGCTTTGCCCGGCATGGTGCTGCCTGCGAAGGCTGGCAGCATGGAATCGAGGAAAGGAAGGGCGATCGCCGCCCCCGCTCCCCTAAGAAACGTTCTTCGTGCAAGCGCTTTGCGCGTGATCATTGGCTGATGGTCCCCTTGCTGGCTAGCTTCTTTTGTACCGCGTATTCCCCGCGACGCGACTGGAACGGCAGGCTCCGGACGATCTCGAAGATCATCGATTGAAATGGATAACCCGAGGCCGCCAAGTTGCGATTGATCTCCTCCACGGTCCTCCTATCATATCGCTCCAGGCCGCGTCCCAAGCCATAGGTGAGCAGCTTTTCGGTCATGCAGCGAGAAAATTCCGGCAGGCTTTCATTGAGGATCGCTTTCATCTCGGCGGGCCCGTTGAATGACTTGCCGCTCGGCAGCGTGCCGCTGGCATCCACCGGAAATTTGCCATCGGTGATGCGCCACTTGCCCGTGCCATCGTAGTTTTCGAGACCAAATCCAAGCGCGTCCATTTTGTTGTGGCAGGAAGCGCAGACCGCGTTCGAGCGATGCTTCTCCATCTGCTGGCGCAACGATGCAGAGCTTCCCACCGAAGCTTCATCCAGGGCAGGCACGTCGGGAGGCGGCGGAGGTGGAGGAGTTCCGAGAATATTGTTCAGCACGTACTTGCCGCGGATCACGACCGACGTGCGCGTGGGATAGCTGGATACGGTGAGCACGCTGGCTTGCGTCAGAATGCCGCCCCGCTGGTTGGAGGCGAGGTCAACCCGGCGAAAATCCGGTCCAGCGATGCCCTCAATTCCGTAATGCTTGGCGAGCCGCTCGTTCAGGAAGGTGTAGCGAGCGTCCAGAAACTCGGAGAGCGGCCTGTTCTCGCGCAGCATGGCGTTGAAGAAAAGGCGGGTTTCCATCTTCATCGCGTCGCGCAGCTCAGGCCCCCACTCCGGGAACTTTTGCGGGTCCGGCTTCACCGAGTCCAGGTTGCGAATTTCGAGCCACTGGCCTGCGAAGTTGTCCGCCAAGGCGCTGGAACGGGGATCGTCGAGCATGCGTTTGACTTGCTTGTCCAAGACTCCGGGCGCGCGCAGCTTTCCGGTCTCGGCAACGCTAAGCAACTCATCGTCGGGCATCGAGCTCCAGAGGAAGTAGCTCAAGCGGGACGCCAATTCGACGTCCGAGATCTTATGCACGCGGGTCGGGTCGGCTGAATCGGGATCGCGCTCTACGCGGAAGAGAAAATGCGGGGAAACCAGCATGGCCTCAATGGCTAGCTGCAGACCCTGTTCCGCAGACTGGCCGTCAGACTTGGCCAGGTTCACGAAACGCATCAGCGAGGCGACCTCCGGCTTCGTGACCGGCCTTCGGTAGGCGTGATGAGCCAGCGAAGCGACGATTTTCTCGATACAGGCATTGCCTAAGCTGGGATTGCAGGTCAGCAGTTTCTTGCGGCTGGGACGTTCCACGTCGGATTTAAAGGGTCCGACAAAAGTGATGGAATCGAGAAACTTGTTCTTCTTATTGTTGTAGGCTTCTTTGTCGGTGAGCGGCTTCACGAAATCGTCGCCGATAAAACCCGCGCGAAAGGTATGGTCGCCTTCGGGCAGGTAGAGACGCATCTGCTCGTCGGAGTAGGGATTGAAATACACCAGCTTGGAAGGTTTGGTCTCCACCTGAATCGTGTTGAGGAGCTTGCCATCCATCCAAAAGCCTAGCGACACGGGTTTAGCATCAGCGCCGCGCTCTCCGGGCAGGCCGATGCGAACGGTGTATTCGCCGTCCCACTCGACGCGGTGCGTGGCCTCGATGGTGCTGCGATCGGGCCGGCGGATCGTTTTGTCCTTGGCATGATACTGGGCTTCGATGGGCTTCTTGGGAAGCGGGTCAGCACCGATGGCTCGGGCGGCGATGCGCTCTGCTGCCGCGATGTACTTCTCCATCAGCATGGGCGAGATGGTGAGCACGTCGCCGATGTTGTCGAACCCGTAGCCGGAATCGTCGGTCGGGAAGTCACGCTCGGCGCGGAAATCGACGCCTAGCAGATCGCGAATCGTATTCGAATACTCGTTCCGGTTGAGGCGGCGGGCAGTCACGCGGCCGGGATCGGGTTTGAGGCTGCGGTCGGCCTTGTCGAACTCGCCCTGCACGAAATTCACAAGCGCATCTACCTGGGCTGGAGCCGGTTTGGGGATGCCCTTGGGCGGCATTTCACCGGTTCGCAGTTTCTGGATGATCTTCTCCCAGCCCTCGCGGCCCTCGGTGAGGGAAACGGTGGTCATATAAGGAGCGATGTTCAGGTTTCCAGAGGCGGTCCGCTCATTATGGCACCCTAGGCAACTATTTGAAAGCACCGGATTTATCGATTTATCGAAGGTAGAAGCGAGAGGCAATTCTCCTGCCAGGAGAAATGCGGAGGCGGACGCAGCGATCAGGAGCGTACGGAAGATGTGCATACGGAGCTATACCTATAACGATAACTCGCTTGCGGAGGTTACTCGACCAGTGCGGATAGCATGGGCCCAATCTTGTCGATGCAGGGATTCGGCGCAGCGTGCAGCGGCGTCCTGGTCATACGCAACATGGCGGAACTCGACTTGCCAGCCGCGCTCTGATTTCTCCAGGATCGCGTAGGAGGCATGGGGCGCATACGTTTCCATGGCGTGCGGCACCGGTGAATCGTGAACGTAGGCGGGCAATCCGATGCTGCCCGGGTTGACGATCAGCTGACCGTTTGAGGAAAGGCAAACGAGCCTGGGAATGTGCGTGTGGCCGCAGAGAATTACGGGATGGGTCACTTGTCTAAGCGCAGCGCCGATTGCGGCCTCGGCCTTGACGAGTGGGCGTCCGCTGCTTACGTCTTCGAGAAGATAGGTGCAATCGCTGTCCGGGGTTCCGTGGCATAGGAACATTTCCTGTTCGAAAGAGGCCGTGTTTGGGAGTTGGCGCAACCAATCGATTGCTTCGTGCGGGAGGTCGTTTCGCACATAGTGAAAGGTGGGACTGTCGTAGCGATGGGTTTCGTAAATCTCGCGGTCCTGGTTGCCGGAGACGGTGATCGCGATGGGCGCGGTCTTAAGCCGTTCGAACGTTTCCCGCGGCTTTAAAGGACCGTAGAGGACGTCGCCGAGGTTGATGATCTGGGTAGCGCCTTGCTGATCGATGTCATCGAGCGCTGCGTTGAGTGCCCAGATATTGGCGTGAATGTCTGCGATTACCGCGATTCGCTTGTTCATAACTTTGAGCAAAACACATTAACCGACCATTAGCCTAACCGGGAGCGAGGTTCTCAGTCTAAACTCCGGGTGATTCATGAAACTTGCAATCGTTCTTCTCTGCATCCCGGCGGCATTTGCTCAACAGCCTCGGATCGCAAATGCGCGGCTCGAAACACACGCGGTTCGCGGGGGGCTGCAACCCGAAATGCGCACGCTGACAAGCGCCGCGAGCGCGCCGGAGTGGGCCGGGTATACGGTGCCGCGCGTCCCCGGCAATCATGGGACCTGCGGTCGCCGGTTGGAGAAAACGGTAAGCCCGGTGCAGCTTGAGGGATCGGGGACGCTCCTGCTCCTGTTTCGGCTCTCGAATCACGTCATCGACAAGGTTGAGGCGTATTCGATCGACTGCGAACTGGACGGAGGCGGAGTTCCGTTCCATCTGCTGACAGGAGTCTCACCGACGGAGAGCATCGAGTATCTTGCATCGCTCGCGCCCGATCATAAGCAAGCCGTGATGGCAATCGCGCTGCATGCCGATCCGTCGGCTGATACCGCGCTTGAGCGGCTCTCGGCGGCAGGGCAGCCGGAAAAGACGAAGGAAGATGTGGCGTTTTGGCTAGGCTCGGCTCGAGGCGCGCGAGGGGTTGCGATCTTGAAAACGATGCTCGACCGCGAGTCGAGCGATCGCGTGAGAGAGAAAGTGATGTTCGCGCTTTCGGTCAGCAAGGAGCCTGCCGCGCTCGCGATGCTGCTGGAAAGCGCAAAGAACGATCACAGTCCAAGGGTTCGCGGACAGGCGCTTTTCTGGCTGGCGCACAAGGCTGGCCAGCGGGAGACAGCGGCGATTTTGCATGCCGTTGCGGACGATCCCGACACACAAGTTAAGAAGCAGGCCGTATTCGCGCTCGGGCAGTTGCCGCGAGATGAAGGGATCCCGCTCTTGATCCAGGTCGCTCGCACCAATGCGAATCGAGAGGTCCGGAAGCAGGCGATGTTTTGGCTGGGGCAAAGCAAGGACGAGCGCGCTGTGAAGTTTTTCGAAGAGGTGCTGACCAAACCGTGACGTGGTCTTGACAGGCGGCGCACCTCAGCCGCAAACGAGAAGGTCAGCTCTGATGATTGTTCGGACGAGACAGGCATGGATTGCCCAAAGTGCAAGATCGTCAATCCAGACGGTTCTCTAACGTGCGACTGCGGCTATAACTTTCGCACCGGCTGCGTCGAAAAATCTTTCGGAACGAGCAGGTCAGAACCAGCTGCATACAGGGTCGTAGCCAGCGGATTGCTGATCGTAGGCTGCGCTGTAATCGGAAGCGCTATCTGGATCTTCAGTGGCACTTCCTTTGCTTGTCGGTTTGGTTGGGGCGGCAACCTGTGCGGCCTGGTAGCATTCGAGACTGCGCCGATCGGGTGCCTCCTCGGCATTTTATGGGCCTCGGCGATTCTCGGCCTTCAATCGCAAGGCAACTCTCACGGCCGCTCAAAGTCATCTCGCGTGCTCGTGTTTGCGCTTTGGCTTGTACCGTCAGGAGTGGTATTCGCTTCCGCCCTAATGGCGGTCTTCCAAGCGGGCGCTGCCAGCGTCAAACTCGAACAAGTGCAACCTGTTGATGAAAAGCTGTTCAACGCAACAGCTTTCAAGATACACGCAGCAGCGCTCAGCTACTTTCGCGAGCATGGCGCTTTCACGCTGGATGGCAAGGCCTTAGGCCTTCAAAACATGCATTGGCAAGGAGCATCCAGCCGAGAGACTACAGCGGGCGGCTACAGGATCATCTTGCAAGAGATCTTCTCCTGTACTCCCGGAAGCTGCGTATTCAGGGCCTATGCGCCGACCCGAGAAGTCTTATGCGGCACCGTTGACGGTCGAATTGTCCCGGATTCCGACCGGACGGTTCGCGAGAACGTTAGCACGCCAGGCGACGAGAGAGAAGCCCCAAAGAGTTGCGCACCTGCCGACATAATGATTGACCCGCGCTGGCGCGAGAACGCCAAAAGACGATAATCTGGCGGCTCACGCCCCTCTTCAATACCCCTTGCTTTTCCCCATTCAACTAGCGCAATATAGGACAATCCAGTCATCTTGACGGTTCAGCTGCGTCGCGAACCGAATCGCTCTTAGGGGAAAGGGACCGTATTCATGCACACTCTATCCAGCCGTGCGCGCCGTTTGGCGCGTTCTCTCTCATTGATTTCCGCTCTTGCCAGCTTCGCAGGGCTGAACGTTTCCGCTCAGGTCACCGCCACGGGCGCTTTGGAAGGACGCGTTTCCGACTCCTCCAAGGCAGTCGTCGCTGGTGCGAAGGTAAGGCTATTCGAGCCGTCTTCCGGGCTGCGCCGCGAAATGCTATCCAACCAGGAAGGCCTGTTCCGCTTCGAATTGCTTGCGGCTGGCATCTACACGGTCAGCATTGAGATGCCCGGGTTTTCCACGGTTAATTACAAGCAGGTTGAGGTTTCAGTGGGCCAAGCCGCATCGCTGAACGTTACTCTGGAGCCTGGCAAGCAAACGGAAGTGGTCACGGTGCAGGCGGAGGCCGCACCTCTGCTGGATGTGCAGAAGACCGATGTTGGCCTCGCTATCACTCCTGAGCAAATCCAGGATCTTCCGCTCAACGGCCGCGATTTCGCCAACTTGGCGTTCCTGGCACCCGGCGCGAAACCGGTGAACTCCTACGATCCGACTAAGAATCGCATTGCGGTGTTTGGCATTAACGGTTCGGCTGGACGAAACGTCAATGTGACGGTAAATGGAATTGACAACAAGGACAACACGGTAGGCGGCCCAGTGATGCAGTTGCCCCTTGAAGCCGTGCAGGAATTTAATATTTCCACGCAACGCTTCTCGGCTGCCAATGGCCGCAGCGAGGGCGCCGCAGTAAACGTGATCACGAAAAGCGGGAGCAACAATTTCCACGGTTCGTTGTATCTGTTTGAGCGGGATACGTCGCTCACTGGCAACGATTATTTCTCCAAACTCAGCAAGCAACCGACGCCTCCGATCAGCCGCCAACAATACGGCGGGAGCATTGGCGGCCCGATCATCAAGGACAAGACTTTTATCTTTTTCACGCTGGAGCGCGAGCGGGAGCAGACCGCCATCGGCATCACGGACCAAGCCTTCACCGAACTGAGTCTGGTAACCAATCTAGGCGCAAAGCCGGCGCACACGATCCCGACGCCGTATAACGATCAGCGTTACACGGGGCGTCTCGACCACCGCATCAACGACGCGAATAATTTCTTCGTCACTTACAACGCTCAAAGCAACAAAGGCGACAATGACCAGAGCGGCCAAACCAACGACTTGTCGGCTGGCAATTTCACGACGAATCAGCTCATCCTGGCCAACGCGACCTTGAGCTCCGTGATCTCGCCTACCATCGTCAACAGTTTCACCGCGGGCCATCAATATTGGAATAATCTGATCGATTCACAGACGAAGGTGCCGCAATTAGCTTTCCCCAACCTCATCTATTTCGGAACAAATGCCAACGTGCCGCAGCAGAGTTTTCAGCGCAAATGGCAGTTCCGGGACGATCTTTCCATCACGCGCGGAAAGCATGCCATCAAGATGGGAGTCGATTTCGTGAACGAGCCGTCGCTCGGCGGATTTTTCACCACGCCTTCCACGCTGAACGTCACCTTCATCGACCTGCCGAGTGTGATTCTGAGCAGCAAGTATCCCCTGGGGTTCGCTACGCCCGGCTTGATCACAGCCATTAGCGCTTCGTCCGGCAACTCGTATTTCAAAGATATCGGTGCCAAGATGTTCGGCATGTACGTCCAGGACGATTTCAAAGTATCGCCCCGCTTGACCGTCAACCTTGGCATCCGATGGGACGCCGATTTCAATCTCCAAGGCGGCAACGTGCAGGGCAAGAGCCGGACCTATCTGGCCTTGAAAGCTATCAATAGTCCATGGGCGGGCGGCTTGCCGAAGAACGACCTGAAGGATTTCAGCCCCCGCTTCGGATTTGCCTACGATCTGACTGGCGCAGGCAAGCATGTAATTCGTGGCGGGTATGGCATCTACTATGGCCAAACGTTCCAGAACCTGCCGCTGTTCATGGAGCAGCAGGCGAACGATACCGTGTTTACGCAGACGCTCCAGCTATCGAGCACTGGACCCGGCGATCCGGGCGCGAGTATCGTGCCTGGCACCAATGGAGTTAAGCTCTCGGCTTTCCGCTTCGGCGTGGACCCACTCCCGCCAATCCCGGCCGGCAGTTCCGTGCTGACTCCGGGCGCGGTGGGACGCCTGGTTGATCCCAATTTCAAAAATCCATACAACCAGCAGATGAACGTCGGCTACGCTTGGCAGCCTGGCCCGAATGACGTGGTGGAAGTGGAGTACGTCCACGTTCTTGGCCTGCGCGACGCCAAACGTCAAAACATCAACGCCATCGATGTAAATGCCGGAAACGCCCGCCCGTTTGACGCGGCTTTCACAGCAGCGGGCTTGCCGAAGCTGGCGCAGATCATCGTCGAAAGCTCGATAGGCCGTTCGCGCTACGACGCCATGAACCTGACCTACCGTCGGCGGCTCACACGTCGCTTTTCCATTAATAGCAACTACGTTCTTTCGCGTGCGCTCGCGTACGTTGGCGGTCCGGCTGCTTTCGGAAACGTGGCTCCCGATCCGAAGAACCTGTTCCCCTCCATCGATTTAGGACCGGCTCCAAACGACGAGAAACATCGACTAGTTTTCTCCGGCCTGCTGCAGTTGCCTTTGGGAATCCAGCTTGCTCCTATCATGCAGTGGGCCAGCGCGCGTCCGTATAATCCCACGCAGGGCATCACTTGGACGGGCGCGGGTTCGGGCAATGGCGCAACGCGGGCCGTAGTTCTAGCGAGTGATGCCACCAATCTTCGCGCCACGAAGGATTACACGGCCGCTCAGATTCGCACCGGGCTCGCGGCCGGTACCCTGCGGGTGCTGCCTTACGACAGTCTGCGCGGCCAAGCGTTTTATCAGCTCGATCTGCGCGTGAGCAAGGTGTTCACGATCGCCGAGCGCCATAAGCTGGAGTTTATTAGCCAGTTTTTCAATATGACCAATCGCGCCAACTTTGGCGGGAACTATGTCACGAGCATCCGGTCGGACGCTTTTGCCACCCCAAACGGCTACATCGCTCCTAGCGCGATTATCGTTCCGAAGAGTTTCGCCGCGGAGTTGGCTGTCCAGTATCGCTTCTAGCAGCAGGCGGCCGTGCTCTCCGTAGCGCGGCCGCTCGTTCTTGGACGGCTGCTCTCTGGGTTAAAATGGGCCATAATCCGTGGAGCAGATCGGCCGGTATCAAATCCTGAATGAACTGGGGCGTGGCGCGATGGGCGTCGTCCTGCGTGCCCAGGATCCAGCGATCGGCCGGGTAATCGCCATTAAGACGATCCGCCTCACGGACGTCACCGATCCCGAAGAGCGTCACCGGCTGCGCGAGAGGTTATTTCGCGAAGCCCAGGCAGCGGGAGTCCTCTCGCACCCCAGCATAGTCACCATCTACGACATCGCCGAAGAGCGGGGGCAAGCCTGCATCTTCATGGAGTTCGTGAATGGCCCGACGCTGGAAGTGCTGATGGGCGGCCCTCCGCCCGACAGGGAGACGTTCCTGGAGATTTTCCGCCAAATCGCGGCCGCGCTCGACTACGCTCACAGGAAGGGAATCGTCCACCGGGACATCAAGCCAGCCAATATCATGATCGCCGAGGACGGTCGTGCGAAGATCGCGGATTTCGGCGTGGCGAAGGTGGTCTCCCATGAGATGACGCAGAGCGGCACAATCACAGGCACGCCCAACTACATGTCGCCGGAGGCTGTGCAGGGCCTGAACGTTGACGGGCGAGCCGATCAGTTCAGTCTCGCCGTGATCGCGTATGAGCTGCTCACCGGGGAGAAGCCCTTTGCGGCCGAGCAGCTCTCGACGCTGCTTTACAAAATCGTTCGGGATAATCCGGCGGCGCCTCAGCGTTTGAATCCTTCGCTTGGGCCCCGGGTGGAGGCAGTACTCAGGCAAAGCCTCTCCAAGAATCCGGCGGAGCGCTACTCGACCTGCACGGAGTTCACGCAGCAATTGACGGAAGCCTGCAACTGCACCCAGGCCTGGATGCCGCTGCCGCGCGGGGCCAGCCAGAGCATGCCCACTATGGCGGTGGGACGCACGCCGTTTAATTTACCGCCTCGTCCCATGCGCGAGAGCGTAGCGGTCGAACGGAATCCGATTATGAGGACCCTGGTATGGGTGCTGGTCGGCATTGGACTGCTTGGCCTGGTGCTGCTGGGCGGTCAAAAACTTCTGTTCAATCCCGTGCCGGCGGAGAGCGCTCCAGAACAGGCGTCAGCAGCTCCGAGACCCATGCCAGCGGTGGTTAAGCCAAGCCCAGCCGGTCCGCCTGTAAAGGCCGCACAGGCGCCCGCTCCGCGCCCAGAACTTCCCGGCGACTCGAGCAAGGATGATGAAAGGCAACCCGAGCCGCAGCAGACGGAAAAAGCGCAGGCCAATAACTTGCCTGCTGAAAAGGCCAAGGGCGCTCCGGAGCGCTCAATTCAAGTGTTGACGGATCCGCCGGGGGCTATGGTCACAATTGACGGGGCCATCTCATGCAAGACGCCTTGCATGCTCTCTTTGCCTCTGGGTCGGCATGTGCTGCAAAGCCAATTGACCGGCTATCGACCTTACCCGAAGGTATTCAACCTTCCTGGGGAATCCGACCTGTTTCTCAATTTGGCGAAGTCGGCTGGCAGGCTGAACGTCACGTCGAACCCGGATGGCGCCGAGGTGGCGATCAACGGCGAAGTTAAGACCCAAAGGACGCCTGTTACGTTTTCACTCGCGCCGGGCGAATACCAGGTCAAAGTATCGAGAGATGGCGTGCCGCTCGAATTCTCCGTGGAGATTCGAGACAATGAAATTCAGACTCGAAACGTTAAATTCTAATGACTATCACACGAAGAAATCTCCTGAGAGTGGCTGCCGGTGCCGGGTTTTTGGGCAGGAGGGCCGTCGGCGATGAAAATCCCGGCTTGATCATCAATTCGGCTCGTCCCAAAGATTACGAGATGTCGCTGGAGGGGTTCAAGGATTGGATCACGCCGGAAGCTCATTTTTACGTGCGCAATCACCACTACACGCCGGAAGTAAAGCTGGCGGATTGGAGCTTGAAGATCGACGGGCTGGTGAGCTCTCCGGCCAGTTTCTCGCTGGACGATCTGAAGAAGCTGCCGCGCGTTACCCAGGTGGCGGTGGCGGAGTGCGCTGGCAACGGGCGGGCGTTCTATCAGCCCCACATTCCGGGCATGCAATGGAAGTATGGCGGCGTGGCCAACGGCAAATGGACGGGCGTGCGGCTGGCCGATGTGTTGAAGAAGGCGGGCGTGAAGGATTCCGCTACCGAGATCCTCTTCGATGGCGAGGATGTGCCGATTGGCAAGATGCCGAAATTCCAGAGGACGATTACGGCGAAGAAGGCGCTGGACCCAGATACGATTCTGGCATTCGAACTGAACGGAAAGCCGATCCCGATGGAGCATGGCTTTCCCTTGCGATTAATCGTCCCAGGCTGGGCGGGCGATTCGTGGGTGAAGTGGGTGAAGCACATCGAAGTGCTTGATCATGAGTTCGAGGGCTTCTGGATGAAAACGGCTTATCGGCATCCCACGAAACCGGTAGCTCCCGGCACGGCAGTTCCTCCCGAGCAGATGGTCCCGGTTACCGATCTGGCGGTGAAGTCCGTGATTGCCACGCCTGTGGGGAGTTGGGTGCTGCCGGGGCGGGTGAAGATTAGTGGCGCAGCTTGGTCGAACGGATCGGCGATTACCGGAGTTGACGTGTCCACCGATGGCGGCAAGAGTTGGCGCGCGGCTAAGCTGGGTCGCGATCAGGCGAAGTACGCTTGGCGGCTTTGGGAGCTGGATTGGCGGCCGGCTGCGGAAGGAACTTTTTCCATCGTCGCGAGGGCAAAGGACGCTGCCGGAAACGTCCAGCCCATGGAGCAGCCGTGGAATCCGTCCGGTTATTTGTGGAACGTCGCGGCACCCAAGGAAGTCGTCGTTTCGCGGACAGAACAGCAGCCTGTTATGCCGGGCGGTTCTGTGGCGGGGGACCAGCCGCCGGGATATCAGGCTGCCTGCCTGACGTGCCATGGGGAAGACATCATCCGCATGCAAAAGCTGAATTCGGCGCAGTGGGATCGTGAAATTAACAAGATGACGGGCTGGGGAGCGGGGATCAAACCAGCGGACAAAGAGGGAATTGCGAACTACTTAAAGAGCAATTTCAAGCAGTGAGAGTCTTGTCTTTGGCGTAGCAAATTGGATCGATGGGGCATTCGGCGCACTTGGGCTTGCGTGCCACGCAGAGTGCTCTGCCGTGGCTGATAATTTGGTGCGAAAACAGGATCCAGCGCTTCTGGGGGAGGATCTTCATCAGATCTTTTTCGATCGATACCGGGTCGGCCTGCCGGGTGAGGTCGAGCCGCCTGGAGAGGCGCTGCACATGGGTATCCACGACCACTCCGGATGCGACTCCGAAAGCTGTGCCGAGCACCACGTTCGCTGTCTTTCGCGCCGCGCCCGGTACCGTTAACAAGTCTTCGATGTTTTGCGGCACCTCCCCGCCAAAGCTGGTGAGGATCCGTTGAGCCGCGCCGATCAACGACTTGGATTTGTTGTTGAAGAAGCCGGTGGATCGGATGTCATTCGCCATCTCGGCTTGGCTGGCATGAGCGAAGTCCTGGATAGTGGGATATTTAGCGAACAGTCCGGGGGTTACTTCGTTCACCCGCTTATCGGTGCATTGGGCAGACAGAATCGTGGCGGCCAGCAGTTCCCAGGCGGTATTGTGGTGCAGCGCGCACGTTGCGTTGGGATACATGCTGTCCAGCAGATCCAGAATTTTTCGGACTCGGTCCTTGCGGTCGGCTGCTGTCTTGGGACGCGGTACCAGCTTGGGCGGGGTGGCGGACACATCGATATTATCGCGCAGCGAACAGCAAACTCCTTACGTCGATTGCGCGCTTTGCGCATCCGAAGAGTAGGGCGATGCATATCTACCATCTACGTTGCGAAATGCTGGTGAAGCGATCAATGTCCGAGGTATTTGCATTTTTCGAGAACGCGGGCAATCTTGCCAAGATCACTCCCCGTTGGCTGAACTTTCGGATCATTTCCAAGCAAGTCGCGATGCGCCCCGGCGTGGAGATCGAATATAAAATTCGGCTGATCGGGATGCCGATGTACTGGAGGTCGGTGATTACGGAGTACGAGCCTCCCTTTCAGTTTGTCGACGAACAGGCGGCCGGGCCGTATCGATATTGGCATCACGAGCATACCTT
Source organism: Bryobacterales bacterium (assembly GCA_038225555.1). Classification (GTDB taxonomy): domain Bacteria; phylum Acidobacteriota; class Terriglobia; order Bryobacterales; family Bryobacteraceae; genus JANXQZ01. The sequence continues at coordinate 220,112 of JBBRRB010000001.1, read as the reverse complement.
TCGGCCGGCGCCGGAAGGGACTCTGGTTGGCGACCATGTGCAATATGCTTTGCCTCTCGGCCCGTTGGGGCGACTCGGGCACGGGCTGATGGTGCGTCCCCAGTTGATGGCTATCTTCAACTACCGCCAGCGCGCTTTGAGAGAACAGTTCGAGGGCGAGACTGTTCAGGTGCTTGATCCAATTATCGCGGAGAGATGATCTTCACTTTCGTGCGAAGGTTTTCCCAATCCGGGATTTGGCTGGACCGGAGACCGGAGTCCAAGTCGGTGCGGATCTCCTTGGATTCGTGAGGTCCGAGCGACGGGACTCGGGCAGCCAGCGTAAAGATGGGGAGCGATACGTCGGGCGATGCAACCGAACGCACGGCGATATGCAGTCCAATGTTGGTCAATTGCGCCGAGGAGTGATTCACCACCAAGTATTGCACCTGTGATCGGTCGTTCAGTTGCACGACCCGCAAGCCTGTTACCTCCACAAATCGAGCGAAGGGATACTCCGAATCCACCTCATTCTCCGAAAGAGCGGGCTTGGGCCGGGCTGTGGGTTTGGGAGGAGAGGCGGCCGCGACCGTGGTCAAGCCCTTGCCACCGAACTTATCCGGGGCAGATAGAAATTTCTGTAGAGTCGAGGCAATCGCCAAAGCAATTACGAGAGCGACCACGGCGGGGATTACCCAGGCTCGGAAGCCCGGTTTGGGGAGTTCGATGGGCGCGATCAGTGCAGGCAGGGACGGCGGCATCGGCAAAGGAAATGCACAGATGGACAAAGGAGGGCTCGGAAGGGCCACCGCGCTCGTATTCGCAAACGCCAGAGCGCTGAATTCAAGGTGCCCGAAACCGACTGGATCCTCATTTGCGCGAGGAGAAGGCATCGCTACGATGACGGGCCGATCAGAGCCTGCGGCAAAGGCTGCAAGATTCTCGATTTCGCTGGTTTCTTCTTCCGGTACGATCGTCTCGGTCGCAACTGCGGGGTGACTGTCGGCGCAATCGATAGAGCCGCCTAAAAAGGCGGCTGCAGCCACGATTGGCTGCCCCACATTGTCTTGGAAAGGGTACTCTAGGGCCTGCAAGTCACAAAAATTAAGCATTGCCTGGCGGTGGTCCGTTTCGGTCGGTGCGGCCGCGCCCGCGCACCGGGCGCATTCCTGGTCCGTCGGCGGACATTCGCACCCGCACTCGGGGCAGATCCAGCTCATCATGCCAATACCTTCGGCACAATCGAATCCCAGTCCTCTGGGGACGTCACCTTACCTGCTGCGGGAGCGCACCTTACGGGACGCGCTGCAATGCCGTACTCCTTCTACAGCAAAGAGCCGTTGCTCCCCAGCAGCGCATGCCTGACAATGCGAATCGGCGGGTAACCCTGCTTGATGAATTCATCGTGGAATTGGCTGAGCCGGAACTGGGTGCCGCGCATTTTCTTGTAGTCCTCGCGCAGCTTTAAGATTTCCAGCTTGCCGAGCGTGTAGTACAAGTAGGTGGGGTCCGAGGTGCCTCGCTTGGTCTCGCGTTCTCCGTTGGCGCGGGTTTGATAGCCCTCTTTTACGAAGAAATCCACCGCCTCCTCGAACGTCATCTTGCCGGTGTGCATCTGAATTCCCACGATGTAGCGGGCATTGCGCAGCAGCGCGTCCTGAAGCTGGCCCAGCCGCAACTTCAGGTCGCCCGCCGCGTATCCTTCGTCGAGCATCATCTGCTCGCAGTAGTGAGCCCAGCCCTCAACATTCGTGCTCGCGCCGAGCAGCTTCCGCACCTTGGACGGAATCTGCTGCACCCACAGAAATTGGACGTAATGTCCGGGATAGGCCTCATGGATAGCGGTACTGGTAATCGTTCCCCGGTTGAACCCGCGCATATGATCCTCTACCTGCTGTTTTGACCAACTTCGCTCGGGGAGCGTCACATTGAAGAAAGCCTCTTTCGCTACTCTCTCGAAACCGCCTGGGGTATCCATCGATGCGAAGGTGGTAGCTCGCATGAAGGGCGGGGTTTCCTCCAGGATCGGCTCGACCTTGGAAGGTATATCGATGATTTTGTGCTTATCGATGAATTCGCGCAGCCCGGCGAACAGATCTCGAAAGCTGCCGAGCAGCCGATCCGGCGGAGGATGATCGCTTTCCAAGTCGGTCAGAATCTGGGCAGGGGTCTTTTTCGGATCGATCTGCTGGGCAACCTTTCGAAAGGACTCCTGGTTCTGGCGGAGGTTGGCGTAGCCGACTTTGAGAAGGTCGTCGAGCGGCATATCGACCATCTCTTCGTAGCTTAACTTCTTGCGAAAGTTGTCGGGGCCGATCCGAAAGTCACCGTTCGAGCGGGGCAGCAGCTCATTTTTGAGGAATGCCGAGTAGCGTTGCAGCGCGTCGATGCTTCCTTTATTGGCCACCTTGAATTCGGCCAGCAGCTTGGGGTCGTGGACCTGGGTGAATGCAAGCGGGACGTCTTTTTCGAAGAATTGCACCAGGCCAGGCAACTGCTCCAAGGCAATTTCGGTGTAGATGCGAGGCGGATTTTTCAGATTCGCACGAGCCTCGTCCAGAGCGCGCGGTATCTGCTTCTCGCGCGAAATTACAGAACGAAGCCGCTCGGGTTGGGGGGCGAAGGCTCGGCTCATCAGGGTGAAGATGCTGCTGGTAATCCCGCTAGAATATACGTCGGGATTCTTCTCCCACATGCGAATGGCCTGAAGCGCTAACAGGTCGGCGCGGATTTTTCCCAGGACCAGATCGCGGTCATCGGAAGCGGGTGCGCGGTTGAACTCGCCTTCAAAGCGGTGAAGCACCGCGATTTGGTCGTCTACCGCTTTTTGGGAATAGTCTTCCAGGCGGGCATCGTATTGATGGAATCCCGCCGCAGTGCCTTGCGTAGGATTGAAGTGAAAATAGTATTCGTCGAAGAAACGGTCGAAGAGGCTGGAATCAGCTTGGACGATCCGCAGAGTTAGGAGAAGGAGAAGCGGGAGGCGCACTTCTCCATTATCGTTATTTCCCTTGCTGAGCTAGGCGAACTTTCGCGCTGTCGAGTTTCTTGCGCACTTTGGCCACTTCCACGGGATCCGTCTCACTGGGAGACCCGCTCTGATAGGCCTTCAATGAGTTCTGCCACTGAGCAACCGCTTCTCGGATTTTCCCTTCCTGGAAATAGACGTCGCCAAGATGGTCGTGAACCGTCGGATCCTTGGCCATCATATCCAGCGCCTTCAAGAGACTCTTTTCCGCGTCAGCTAGTTTGTTGAGCCTGAAGTAGACCCATCCCAAGCTATCGAGATAAGCGCCGTTGTTCGGCTCCCGGTCCACAGCTTTTAAGATAAACTTCTCGGCCTCTTCGAGTCGAACGTTGCGATCCGCCAGCATGTAGCCGAGGTAGTTCAAAGCGGACGTATTGTCGGGATTGGCGTCCAATACCTTCCGGAACTCCGCTTCCGCGCCATCGTAATCCTTCATCCGCTCGAACATCGCTCCCCGCATGAAGAAGATAGTCTCTTTCTCCTCTTTGGAGGTGGAAAGCTTCTCAGCAGAATTGAGCGCTTTGGTCATTTCAGGAAAGTTCTTGGCCTTTTCGTAAATCTGGGCCAGAGCGAGATATGTCTCGCGATCATCCTTGCCGTTCATCAGCTTGCGAGTTTCGGCGATCGCCTGATCGGTCTTCCCCATGTCCGCCAGCAGCGACGCTCGAACGCTCAACACCACGCGATCTTTGGGATATTTCTTAACAGCGGCTTCGGCTTCCTGTTCCGCCTTGGCGTACTCATGCCCGGCACGATAGGTGTCGATCACCTGCGCGGCAGCCTTGGAAGCCGACTCGGGATCCACTTCTCCGATCTGCCGAAAGGTCTCGGCGGCGGGTTCAAACTGGTCGTTAGACCGGTATAGGAATCCGAGCCGCTCCAAGAGAAGCACGCGATTTGCGCGTTCCGAAGGATTGTAGCTCTTGCGAACGGAGGAGCTTAGAATCTCCTTCATCGCGGAAATGGCCGCAGGAAGCCTGCCTTCGGCCTCGAGCAGGTTTACATCGTTATACTGCACTTCCAGGTTGGACGGGTCCATCTCCTTGGCTTTCTGCGCGGCCGCCCGAGCTTGGGCGAAATCGTGCTTCTGCCGATACACCTGTGAGATGCGCAATTGAGACTGTACGTCCTTCGCATCTTCAGACACCAACTCCTGATAGATGGTCAGCGCTTCGTCAAGCCGGTCGGCGAGAAGCAAATTCTGCGCGAGAGCGCGTTGAATTTCAGGGTTCCCCGGCGACTGATCGAGCGCCTTCTTCAGTGTTTCGGCAGCGAGCGCAAAATCCTTCATCTGCTCGTAAGCGCTGGCGAGCGTCGTCAAGCTGCGAGGATTGGGATTCTTTTCGGCTGCCTTCCGCAGTAGCTCCGTGGCGCCCTGCGTGTTGCCCAGGTCGGAGTAGACCATCGCGAGGCCGGTCATCGCGTCCTCGTTATTTGGATCCAGCTCTAAAGCTTTCTTGTAAGCCTTTTCCGCTTCAAGCGAGTTCTGGGAGATTTTTTGCAAACGCCCCAGCATCAGCCAGCTATCGGTATCGGCAGGATCTTTTTCGGTGATCTTGAGATACTGCTCGATGGCTTTTTTCACCATCGACTCGTCGATTTTGTTCTGCTGCGCGTCGCCAATCAGGCGCGTGTAAATGCGCGCCAGCACGCGGCGCGAGTTCAGATCTTCTGGATTCTGCTTGAGCGCGTCTTCCGCATCGGAAACGGCTTCCCGCAAACGACCGGACTGGATGTAGAGATCGGATAGCTCCTCGCTGATGAACGTGGCGCTAGGGTCGGCTTTCAGTGCCTGCTTGTAGCTGTCCACAGCCTTGGCGAACAGGTCGCCTCGGTTCCCGTAGGAGCCAGCCAGTTCCGCATACATGTGGCCCACCGCATAGTAATAGTAGGCGTTAGCCTTGGCGGTTTCAGGCGCAGGGGCTGCCGGAGCACTCTGAGCCGAAGCAGATGTTAAGGTGAGCAGTAAAGACGAAAGACTAAAAAGGTATGATCGGATTGTCAAGATGGCTCTCTTTCCCTCGGGGCAAACCAGAACGGCCGGATAGCAGTCCGCTCTGTCCATTATAACCCTGCAGGAACAAATTCTATTCAGAAGTGTCAGAGCCCAGGTGGGGCAGCCAAGACCGACTCATCAGTGGCTCCGTAAGCGCGGCTGGTTCGATTGGTGTTCTTAATTCGATGCGCCTGGACGATTTCCCCGCACGATCGTCAAATCACGCAGCTTGGCCAGTTCGCGGCGCGCAATCTCCGCCCAGGTGCTGTTGGGATCCAGCTTGAGATACAGCTTCCAATGGTGGACAGCCTTGAGCGGCTGGCCCAGCGACTGATACACCAAAGCGATGTTGTAATGCGCGTCGGCGTAGTTGGCCTGAAGGCGCAGAGCAGCTTCATAATGCGACAGTGCTTTGGCTCGGTCGCCCTGCTCATCGAAGAGATTGCCGAGGTTGTAGTGCCCCAGTGCGTAACTCGGATCTACCTCAATCGCTTTCCGGTACTGGCGCTCAGCCTCCCGCCACGACCGCAAATTGAAATAAACGGTTCCGAGGTTCACGAGCGCGCCTGCGGATTTGGGGTCGAGTTCGCAGGCCTTCGTGTAAGCTTCAATGATGTCGCTGCTGGAAGCCCCGACGTTCTCCAGCTCCAGGCCCTTTTCGAACCAGCGCTCGGCTTCCTTGCGCTGCTTGTGCCGCCCGGCAGCCGTAACGTCCCGGGCTGGTTTTTTCGGGAATGAGAGCAGCTTCTTGATCTCCACTTCGCTGAAATCGAAAAGAAGCTGGCCCGAAAAAGGCTCCATTCTGTGGTCCCCGAATTGGACTTGAATGCGCCTGCCCTGCGAGTAAATCTTCAAATCGGTGAGGGGATTTCCAACGTCGCTGAAGCGAGCCCGGAGTGCCTTGAGCGCGTTCTTAATCTGCATGGCGGGAACTTTGTTCGCTCTAAGCCCGACCAGGGTCCGCAATGCGAGCAGGTCGGAGAAGTCGAATAATTCCTTATTGTCGAGGAACTTTTGCTTTTCCCAGCTTCGCAACAGACGCTCCGAAACTCCAAGCAAACGTCGCACTTCCTCCCGGGAATAGGCCTGCTTGGTGGCTTCTACGGGCACGGACAAAGTGTACCAAAGGGTAGGCTAAGCAGCCTTCTTTATGCTCAATTCAAAATTGAGCGTCGGCTTCTTCCGCGTATCGTACTTCGTCAGTTTCTTCGTAACCGGCGCAATGGCTTTGTCGGCCCGCGCCGTCAACTGATAATCCAAATCGATATTGAGATCGTAGAAGAGATAAGTCCCGTCTTGCTTGGTGGTGAAGCTTTGCACCCGGCCAGTCTTCATATCCTTCAACGACACAATCGCGTTCTCCACGGGATTATCCGTATCGTCCTTCACCACGCCACGAAGGTCGCGCAACTTGGACTTATCCACCTTGGGCAGCTTGCCTATATACACGTTCTGATTCGTTGGATTATCGTTGGGCGGAGCGGTCGGGGCTGCCTGGCCAAAAGCGAGTTCCGCCGCAAACAGAAGAATGAAATAGTTCATAACGCCCAGCTCTCAGGATAGACCATCCTTCTTTTTCCGCCGTTTCACCATGCGCAGTTCGTTCTTCTGTCCCGGGATCATCAGGTAATGCACTTCATCCATGAGCGACTTCATAAGCCGCATCCCCAATCCGCCTGATTTGCGGGCCGACACCAACTTATCAAGATCCTTCTGCTCGATCGTTCCCGGATCGAAAGGCTTCCCCGTGTCAACCACTTCGATTTGAACGGAATCGTCATCCAGGGTCGCCCTGACGGATATTTCCTTAGTTGTGTCCTTGCCGTAGGCGTGCTCCATTACGTTGGCGCAGGCCTCGTCCACCGCGAGTTCCAGCTTGGCAATCTCCGACGGTGAAAATCCGGCCTGAGCGCCTATGCTGCTGACGAACTCGCGAATCATGATAAGGTTTTCGGTCGACGACGGGACCTGAATCTTGAACGTTCGTTCTATGGAAGCCAACTCAGCTCTCCTTTACGGGCGATTCTGCATACTTTTTCATCGCTGCTGGAATATCGTCGACGATATCGAAAAGCGCGGGAAAGCCGAGAATCTCGAATACCTGAAAAACTTTGGGCGTGAGCCCGCAAATCTTAATATCCCCGCCAACCTCGCGGATCTCTTCCACAAAACTCATGAAGACGCCCAGCCCGGCGGAAGATATATAGCTAAGCTTAGAGCAATCCACGATGATTTGGATGCGGCCAGCCTCGAATTCCTCTTCGACGGCCTTCTCGAACTGCGGGGCGGTATGGGCATCTAGATACCCTTCCAGTGCCAGGATAGACTTGCCCTCTTGCATTGATCTACCGATCGCGAACGGATTAGCCACGAATTTTCCTTTGTATCATGTTCCGATTTTATTCGACTCGCAGCACAACAAGCGTAAGGTCGTCCTGCGGATGATTCCCCGCTAAAAAATCTGTTACATCGCGCAAAATTTGATCGCGCGCGCCATCGGCCGAAAGGCTGTCCGTCTTTTCCACGGCCGCCATCAACCGGTCTTCGCCGAACTCCTCCAGCTCTCTGTTCATTGCCTCGGTGAGTCCGTCGGAGTATAAGACGAGCGTGTCGCCAGACTCCAAAACTAATTTCTCCACTGCCAGAGTGCGGCGGAATATCTTGCCGGAGTTAATCCCTAGTCCGATTCCTGGAGAGTTGAGCAAGCGGGTGGATCCAGTGGAAACGCTGCGCAAGACGGCGGGGTTGTGGCCTGCGCGAGCGTACTCGATCGTTCGCTGTACCGGATCGAGGATCGCGAGTGCCATCGTGACGAATGTTTTTCGATGGCCCACCGAGTGTAGGTGCCCGTTGATCTGAGCCATTATTTCGGACAGGTGCAGCTCGTCCTGGGTGGTAGCCGCGAGAAGCCCCTTCGTCAGCGTCATGTAGAGTGCCGCTGGCACTCCCTTGCCCGACACATCGGCGACCGCAATCGCCAAACGATCGTTCGAGAGCGGGAGAAAGTCATAGAGATCCCCTCCGACTTCCTTCGCCGGCGTGCAGTGAGCGGAGAGGCTAAAGCCCGGCACCACAGGGGGGTTCGCGGGTAGCATTTCGCGCTGTGCCCGCTGTGCGATTGAAAATTCCGACTTAAGTTCATCACGGGCGGAACGAAGGCCTTCGCCGATCGGGCCCGTAATGGCTTGCTCGCCTTCCGGGGCGTCCGGAGCTTTCCAGAGCAGAACGACGCCAGCTCCCAGCATGGTGGCGGCGGTCCCAAGCAAACGCCAGCCACAACCTCTAAGAGCCGCCGAGGGCTGCAGAAAGAGTAGTGCGGCTTCGTTCAGAATCGTGGTCGCAGTCGCCGCCGTGATCACCGCCAGCAGATCGAATCTTCGGAACAGTTCATACGAGGCGGCCAGGGTCAGGCCGGCATTCAGGAAATTGGCAACCGGAGAACTTAAGAACCTACCTTCGAATCCCAGGATAAAAATCAGGCCCAAGCAACAAAAGACAACCCGGCTTATCCAGACTCTTTGGATGCGCGTGAGCGCAAAAGCAAGCAGGATCCCAAAAAGGCCAACAACCGTAGGGTGCAATGGAAAATCGATAGCCTGGCTTACAATTGATCTTCCAAACAGCTCGCTGACATCGGCGTGCTTCCATTCCGCGTCTGGAAAGATCTCGGCTATCAACAATGGCACTGCGGCGATGAGGGGTCCCCACAAAATTCCCGCGGCGATGGCCAATCCGACAGGTTTAGAAAACATTCTACGGCTAAGCGCCAGGCGTAAGCTCCACCACTTGTTCAGAGTCGAACCAGCCATGAAGAGCCCCGCTCCGGACACTACCCAGGCCAAGCCAAAGGCCGACACAAAGGCAAACCCGGATCCTGAAAACCCCACAATAGCCTGATCGTTGTCGAGAGCTGCGCTCATCCGGATCTGGTCCGGTGTGGGGCCGAATAAGAAAGCGAGTATCACAAAAACCAGATTCGCAAGACTAAACGCAATCGCAAAACGGTGGTCCACGCGCCTCTGTATGCTGCCCAGCGTATACAGCACCGAGGCCGCAAGCATCATCGCAAAATACAGGATGAAGTAGGCGATGCGCACCCAGTCCGACGTTTGGTGCCGCGCCCTTAGCCGTGTCTCGAACTCATTGCTGAAATTCAGGCGAGTTTGAGTACGGACCGCATGGGCGTGAAAAACAACGACGTCAATTGTGGGCTGAAACCCGACACTCGCAGCGGTTCGTTCCCAGGTGAAGCGGGATCCGTCCTTCGTACCGGCTGCATTCGTGGTCAGGTGGTAGCCGCCTGCCTCGCTTCCGGCGATGGTATCGAAAGCGCTGTTCGCAACGGCCAAAGCATCGAGCATTTCGGAATACGGTCCTAAGCCGCCCGACGTTTTTTGCTTCGAGGTCCAGCCCGCTACTCTGCCATCGGGGTACAGTTCGGCCCTAAATACCCGGCCCCGATCTGGACTGACGAACGCGACCTTTACCAGCACGGGAGAGATCGCGCGCGCAGTCGAGTCCTCCCGATGGAGGTGCTGGTAGGCTTCGAGCTGGCCCCGATGTTCCGCGTCCACATACACGTTGCAGCCGGAGGTTTGAAATCCTTCCGACTCCGCCAAGAGGCGACCCCGTTGAATTGCGCCGTCGCGATCGAACTGCAACCCCCAAGCAGCCGCCCGATTCGTGCGGGGAAGCAGAATAACGATCATGGCGGTGCCCACGAGTCCGACAACTAAGGGAATGATTAGTCTTTTCACGCTGCCGGCTTTGTTCGAGAGAGCCGGCTGAAAGCCGGCTGCAGCCAAGATTGGCTGCCCCACAGGGTTTCAAATAGCCGACTCACGCCACCCCTTCCATGTACGCGGTTCCGAGGCGCGTGCAGCGAACCACGATGGCGGTCAAGTCATCCTCTAATTCGTGGACTGCCTTGCCGGTTCCCGCGCCGACAAACTCGAATAGGCTTCTATGCAAGCACTGCGCATCCGGCTGTTCCTTTGCCAGACCGACGATCCAGTCGTGCTGCAGGGTGGCGGAGCGGCTAGCGATGCGGCGAGCGATTCCGTCCGTGTACAGGACTATGCTGTCGCCTTCCTCCAGCCGCGTTTCTCCTTCCCAAATGGGAACCGCTCGAGTTTCGAACTGCCGTTCCGACAGAATCGCGCTGCCTTCGCTAGGAGCGACCACCACCTTGGGATACGTTCCGGTCCGCGCGTAACTAAGAAGTCCCTGGCGCATATCGACCACGGCGTAAGCCACGGTGGTCCTCGCAACACCCGCATCGAGTATGCTGCCCAGCGTGGCTTCCAGCCTCTGGACTACCTGCGTCGGCGTGAATTTTCCGCGCGCCGTGTGCATGAGGTATCCCTTGGCGAGAGCGATCGTTAAGGCCGAGGCGAGACCGCGATTCCCTCCTTCGGCGATAAATATGCCGAGCCGATCATCGCTCAACTCGAAAAAATCGTAGAAATCCCCGCCGACGACGCGCGCCGGCAAACAAGACGCGTGAATCGAAAGACCGGGGATGTCCGGCGGCGACTGAGGAAGCAACCGCAGTTGCGCTTCCCGAGCCGCTGCGACTTCCTCCTCCAGAGATTGGCGTTCGGCGATGTGGCGCGCGTATTCGGGACGAACCTCTTCTTCAAGCCACGTCCGCCCGCGACGCCACGCCCAAAACTCGATAATCAGCGTGGCCACCGCGATCCCTGCCATCAGGCCCGAGAAACTGGTCCAGCTCGGATACAGCACGGCAACATTGACTAGAGAACTGACGAACCCAACCGCGACACAACTGATCAATGCCGCCAGCAGATCGTACGTGAAAAAAGGCACCAGCAGGCAGGGCACATAAACCAGGATGGAGATTAACAGCGAGGCCAGCGAGGGCTTAGCGCTAGCGGCGCCTGACGCCGCGATGGTGGTGAACGCGATCAGCAGGAGTATGCGGATCCTGGGGTTCTTTATGAATCTCGTGACGAACGCGAGAGGCTGAACCAGCCCTCCGATCGCGAACACCAAGCTGACCGCAGGCAATACCAAAACAAACGAAAACCAGGGCGCGTTCATGAACGGAAACTTGACGGAGTTGAGCGCCTCAACCGCCGAGTGTCCCGCAAACGCGGAGCGCAGCAGTTCCGTCAGTAAGAGAAACCAGCCTGCGAAGGTAACGCCCACCATCACCGATGCGCCGACGTTGCGGGAGAAAACCTTCCCAAGCACAAGTGCATCCAGGGAGGTCAGCTTCCCAGGGTAAGCCTCCCGCACAGCTCCCTCTCCGCTGCCATAAGCCACGCCGAGCAAAAGGCTGGCCCCTGCCACAACTAGACAGATGACGGTATAAATAAACCCGATTGGGATGCCGATGTTTTGCTCCGAGGTTTGCAGAAGCGTATCGTCGTATCCATTGAGCAAAGTGCCGGTGAAGAACACAAAAATCAGCAAGCTCAGCAAGAGCGTCCTGGAGTGGGAGACTTCCTTCTGCGTAGCGCGGCGCCCGTACACCGCGATGCTGTAAATGGCCACAATCGTAGCGAAAAGAGAGTAAGCCATCATGAATAGGGCGATTAAAGTGTTGCTGGAACCCAAACGCGCCGCGTAGTCCGGATCCACCTTGCCTTGCAGGGAGCGGCTTAACACTTGCCCGTTTCGAATCGACAGGCTGTAAGCCAATTCCAGCTCCCGGAGCGGATGAAGCGGAGCGCGCCAGGTGTACTTGCGAGTGACTCCGCTCTTCGTCGCATCGAGCGTTGCGATCTCCGGCTTGGCTTCTCTAAAGTCGCCGGCTAGATCCGCTTCATTGGAGAGCATCCTCTGAGCCGCAACGAGAGAGTCCTCTTCCGTTTGGCGAATCGTGGCTTCGGGCTTGCCTGCGTTTCGGATATCGTAACCGAGAACACGGTTGTCCAGCGAAAGCGCGACCGTAGCCCGGCGTTGATTATCCCGTGATTGCAGCAGGACCCGAACCACTACTGGCGGCACGAGCTTGCGCGCTCGGCTGCCCTGGTTTCCCTGCAATCTCAGATAGCGGAACAGGTCGGTGTCGGGAAGCGCAGCGCAATAAGATTTCCAGTCATCGGAGTTGACCCCCAAGGTAGTCAAGAAGCGCCGCGCGGCCTCAATTGCCGGGCCTCGTCCAGTGACAACTTTGAGCAGATACGGGTCACGACGCTCATTCCTCACCTGCAGCATGACGGCCGCGAGCACGGCCAGGGGAACAAGCGCGAAAAAAACAAAACGAACCCATTTCCGATACCGGTGATGTGCGCCGGGCTGTCCGGATCGCGCGCGGATCAGGCGCAGCATTAGAGCGTCTCCGCTCGTCCCCGCTTGACGACCATCAGGGTGATGTCATCAAACTGGGGGGCGTCTCCGACGAACAGGTCAATTTCTCGAAAAACCTCATCCACGATCTCAGACGCGGGCCGGTCCCGGTTGGCGCGCATGCAAGCAATCAGCCGGTCCATCCCAAACTCGTTTTCCGACTCGTTCTGAGCTTCTGTCACCCCGTCCGAATACAGAGCCAGCAGATCGCCATCTTCCAAAACGAACTCTTGCTGCTCGTATTCGCGCTTCGGGAAGAGTCCGAGGGCAAGTCCGCTGCATTCCAGCAGTTGCGCATCGCCAGTCGGGCGGAGCAGGATTCCGTCGTTGTGGCCGCAGTTCACCCATTGGCAGGCGCCCGATTCAGGCTGATACATCACCAGGATAGCGGTGGCATAGCGGTTGGACGGCGAGCTGGCCCACAGTAGATCGTTGGCTCGGACTGCAAGCACCGGGAGCGTGGAGTCCCGCGAGAGAAGCGCGCGCAAGGTGGCTTGGATGTTGCTCATCAACAGCGAGGCGAACATGCCTTTACCCGAGATGTCGACCACGCACAGGAGATGCGGCTGATTCGGCCCGACTTGATCAACTGGAATTGCGTCGTAGTAATCCCCGCCAACCTGCTTCGCTTGAAGATTCCGGGCCGCTATGTCCGTCATGGCGAGCGCGGGCAGCCTGGCGGGAAAGAGGCCCTGTTGGATGGCCGCCGCTAGAGCCAATTCCTTCTCAAGCTGCTTCTTGCCTACCGTTTCGCGGAAGTGCCAGGCGTTCTCGAAAGCCACGGCGGCCTGGGCCACGAGCCCCGCGCCGAACTCCAGGTCATTCTCGGTATAGGGCTGATTGCCCATGCGCGGTCCGCACACGACTACGCCAAAAGTTTCCTCTCCGGTCCGCAAAGGCAGGAGCAAAGATCCGGGCGGCAGCGCGAGTTCAGATGAAAGGTCGCCTGCCTCCAGCACGGTGGCTTCAGGCAGGCCTGCGACTGCCACCTTCAGCTTGGACGATGGCAACAGTTCCAAGCCTTTATGTCTCACGATTTCGGGATGGCCCGTCTTCCAGGTCGTGATGGCGTGCTTGCGAACGATCCACCGTCCCGCCAGTGTCAGCACCAAAAGCTGCGCGATCTCTTCGGGATCGAGCGTGGAAGCCAAGCCTCGGACCAGATCCAGCAGGGCACGCAACTCCTGAACCTTTTGATCGAGGGAGCGGTTGCTGCGGACTGCTTCATCATGCGCCCGCGCGTTTTGAATGCCGCTCGCCGCGAGACCGACCAAGGCTCGAACGAAGTCCTGCTCTTCGATTTCGAGAGCGCCACGTGCCGGACGGCCAATCGCAAGGACCCCGATTGGGCTGTCCGAATCGCCGATGGAGAAAAATGATTCGAGTCCCGCCTTGGCTGCCGCTTCTGGACCAAAGGCCGCGTTTGCAGGTAAGGTAGGACACCCCCGAGACAGCGCCACCTGCATGTCCGCTCCGTTTCGAATGGCGATCGCGCAGCGGCTGATTAGCAAGCGCCCCATCACCGTCCGAAGTAAATGGCGCAGAAGGTCGTCCAGCTTGAGCGTTGCGTTGAGCAGCTTGGCCGATTCAAGAAGAGATTCGAGCCGGGATTCTCCGAGTTTTGTGACTGTGCTGACCACGGGCCATTGTACCGCTCCTGACACGGCGTCCTAGAGCGCTGCAGCTTTCCGGGCCGACCTTGCACCCTGACTGGATAGCCACTCAACGAGTTCTTTGGCGCCGCTTCGGCTTGCAGCATCGATTGGCGTCAGCCCGTCATGCCCGACCCAATTAAGATCTGCCCCTCGTGCGAGAAGATACTCGGCCGATTCCCGCTGCCCCCCGTGGCAGGCGGACCAGAATGCGTTCGTGATCTCTTCAGTCGGGGGCGGCGGGTCGTTCGCGAAGTACTCCTGGACACGGGATATTAGCCCAAGGGCAGCGGCCTGCCAAAGATTGCTCTGCGCCCCGCGCTCGATAAGCCTTCGGGCCGCCTTCCACTGTCCGAAAGCAACCGCATCGGCCAGGGGCGATCCACCCCCGATCACCGCACCGGGAGCATTGATGTCCGCACCATGATCCAGCAGCGCATCCAGCACCTCGACGTCATCGCTGCTGGCAGCCCAGTGCAGCGGGGTTTCCGCATAGGGGCCCAAAGACACCGCGTTTGCGTCGGCACCGTGCGCGATCAGTGCAGCGACCGTGGCGGCACCGTTTGGAAAGTGGCCTGGCCAATCGGTCGCCACATGCAAGAGTGTTCGTGCCTTTTCGCCTGTTCCGGAGCCGCGTACTCTCGCGGTGGCTAAGCCCGGGTTCTGACTGAGCAGGCGCGCGAGTGACTCGACTTTGCCATTGTGGATGGCTTCGACGGCTGCGACGGCCACAGGCTCCTCTGGGTCTGCCGAGATCCGGACAGCGGGGGGCTTCACAACTTTAGTCTCCGATTGCTGACTCAAATAAGTCAAGAGTGTCCAGCTAGCCTTCCTGACACCGCACGATAGAATCAAGTCAGCTTCGCCATGCACTCCCGCCGCGGTTTCATTGGTTCTCTCTGCCGCTCGGCTGCGGTTTTCTCCTTGGACCAGTTGGTGCAAGGCCTTCCCCTCGGAGTGCAGTTCGTCAACGTAGCGCGCGAGGCGGGCTTGCGATCCAAAACCATCTTCGGCGCCGAGAGCAAGAACAAGTTCCTGCTCGAAACAACCGGGTGCGGAGCCGCTTTCTTCGACTTCGATAACGACGGCTGGCTGGATATTTTCCTCGTCAACGGCACTCGCTTCGATGCGAAATACGCCAAAGGCGATGCGCCCACCAATCGACTGTACAAGAACAATCGCGACGGCACGTTCACCGACGTGACGGAGAAATCAGGCTTAACCCGGACCGGTTGGGGACAGGGCGTCTGCACCGGCGATTACAACAATGACGGCCAGGAAGATCTGTTCATCACCTATTGGGGCGACTGCGCGCTCTATCGCAACAACGGCAATGGAACCTTCACCGATGTGGCCCTGGCCGCTGGCGTAACCACCACCACCACCGGCACGGATTTCAAGCGCTGGAATACGGGTTGCGCTTTCCTGGATTACAACAAGGACGGCCATCTCGATTTGTTTATCGCCAATTACATCGACTTCGATCCTAAGACTGCTCCGCTGCCCGAGTCGGGTCCGTGTCTTTATCACGGAATCATGGTCGCGTGCGGACCTCCAGGATTGCAGGGGGGCAAGAACATTCTGTTTCACAACAACGGCGATGGCACGTTTACCGATGTCTCTGAAAAAGCCGGTATTCTCAAAACCCCTGGCACCTATGGCCTCGGGGTTCTAGTGGCGGACTTCGACAATGACGGCTGGCCGGACATCTATGTGGCCAACGACTCCACGTCTTCAGCCCTCTACAAAAACAATCACGACGGCACCTTCAGCGATATCGCGATCGAAGCCGGAGTGGCCTACAGCCCTGATGGCAAACCGCAGGCCGGTATGGGCGTTTCCGCTGCTGATTACCTGTGTGACGGCAAGCTCGGCATCGTGAAGACCAATTTTGCGGGCGACACCTCCAGCCTGTACCGCAATCTGGGAGGCATGACCTTCGAGGACCAAACCTTTCAGGCCGGGCTCGGCAAAACAACACGCTTTCTCGGCTGGGGCATCGGCTTCTTCGACATGGACAACGACGGCTGGGCCGATATCCTGGTGTCCAACGGCCATGTTTATCCCGAAGTTGGCGAGACCGACGCCGAAGCGGGTTATCGGGAGCGCAAAATTCTCTATCGCAACCTCGGCAACGGCAAATTCGCTGATGTTTCCTTGGATGCGGGGCCCGGGATTCTGGAGAAAGTCGCGGCCCGCGGCTGCGCATTTGGTGACTTCAACAACGACGGAAGCATCGACGTGCTGGTTAATTGCGTCAACGATGTACCGCAATTGCTCCGATGCGACAGTTCGCTCAAGAATAACTGGATCTCAGTCAAGACCATTGGCGTGAAATCCAACCGATCGGGAATTGGGGCTCGCGTGGTTTGCGTTACCGAGGGCAAACATCGGCAAATGGACGAGGTTCGCAGCGGGGGCAGCTATCTTTCGCAAAACGATCCGCGCGTGCATTTCGGATTGGGGAAGGCCGATAAGGCCGATCTGGAAGTCTATTGGCCGAGCGGAGCAATCGACAAATTGCAGGGCGTAAAAGTGAATCAGGCGATTACCGTGAAGGAGGGTAGCTTTGCGGTGGATCGCAAGTAGCGTTCTGATCCCGGCGCTGCTGGGCCTCCTGGATGCTCAAACGCCGTTCGATCCCGTAAAGTATCCAAGGTTCGCCGCGTGGTTCGATGCTCCTCGCGGCCCGGAGAGTCTCTCATGCGAGGCGCGCCCCATACCGCCGCACCTGAACTTTGGTTTCCACTTCGTTTCCGGCTATATGGGACGGCTGCCGCTGAAGGGCTACGAAGGTTCGGGCCATCGTTTTGCCATTCTGACCCGCGTCACGCCGGACGACAGCGGGAAGCCAAGTTACTTTTCTCAGCTCTTCTACATGCCGACTCTGCCCGGCAAGACCGCGGCCAATGTCGAGATGGATGGGGCGTTTTTTATCGGCGAAGGAGGGTACCGCGTTGACTGGCTCATAGCTGACCGTGCAGGCCAAGTCTGCCGCAAGAGCTGGCATGTAACGGCCAAGCTTTCACGCGGCGATCGTGAACTGAGCACGTCCCTTCCGCCGGGAGGGGTGGGGCCTCTGCGCTATGAACCATGGACCGGCGTCCCTGAGAAGCGGTTGGAGGAGTTCCCCGTGGCTCGGCGTATGACGGTGTTGCTGCACGTGGCGCCGCTTTCGATGAGGCGGCTGAAACTGCATCCGTATGATCAAACCATGTTGCTGAGCTCATTGCTCTCGCTGTTGCAGCGGACGCCGTTCACGGAAATTAAGCTAGTTGCGTTCAGTCTGGATCAGCAGAAGGAAATTTTCCGGCAGGAGAATCTTGATGGCGAGGGGTGGGATCGGCTGGTCAAAGCGGTCACGAATCTCGATCTGGTAACCGTTCCGGTAAGCGTGCTGCAACACCGCACGGGCCATGTAGATGTCCTGAAGGGATTAATCGCGGAGGAGCTGAAGTCGGAACGTCGGGCCGATGCGGTTGTATTTCTTGGGCCTGCGGCTCGGCAAGCTGAAAAGCTGCGCTTCGAGGATGAGGAAGAAGCGGGCAAGCCCGACGCCCGCTTCTTCTATCTACAAGTTAAGCCAGAATGGAACAGAGGTACGGAGTTTCCCGATGTGATCAGCAACGCCGTGCACGCGCTGGCTGGCAAGACTTTTCACATCTATACGCCGCATGATCTCTTCCGGGCCATCCGGGATCTAAAATGATGTTTATGCGGCAGTTGCGCGTCGACGCAGCGCGAGCATGCCTAAACCTGCACCAAGCAAGATCAACGTTCCGGGCTCAGGGACAGCATTGATCTGGGCGAACAGCCCATCCTGCTCGCCATTCAATCCAGCAGTGAGATAAAGAGCATTGGGGCTGCCTCCGTTTCCGCCATTGCCGAACGTCAGCCCCCATAGACCGTCATTGACTAGCGCCGTTCCGCCGATGGACCCGAGTGTGCCGATCAACGTTCCATTCAGATTGAAGGCGTTAATTGTGCCGTCGCCGAAATTGCCGACCAGCAAATCGCCGGCTGCGGCTCCAAAGCTGGCGGGAGCGATCGCCAGTCCCCAGGGAGAGTTCAACGCGCCGTTGGAGACCAGGCGCTTAATGAAATTGCCGTTTAGGTCGAACACACTAACGTATCCGTTCCCTGCGCCAGCAACATCGTCGTGTTTGGCGGCGTTCTGCTTGGCATATGTGACATAGAATTGTCCATTGATATTTTGGACGTTAAAGGGAGCAAACCCGCTCGGGATGTTGGGATCGGTGAAGGTTCCCGGAAGCGCCGCAGCTCCCGTGCTGGGGAAGACGTTGATTTTGTTGTTGCGGAAATCGGCGGCCAGCAAGTAGGTTCCGGCAGCAGTGGTCTCGATTGCAAGCCCTTTGTAAACCGCGTTGCTCGTGGAATTGTCGAAGAGAGTCTCGGCCGTGGTGCCAAGAGCCCCCCTCCATCCCGCGATTGTCCCGCCTTCGGTGGCGAACACGAACACATCGCCGTTGAATGTTCCGCTCCCGTTGAACACTTGTCCGGTGGGCGATCCCGTTGCGCCGCCCACTCCAGGGATCGTCACGACCAACGGAATTGGCACGCCGGCGCCGTTGTAAAGGGTAGCGAGCCCGCTGTTATTGTCCGACACCCAAAAAGGACTCCCGGCAGAGAGTGCGATTCCCCAAGGATTCACGAGGTTAGGGTCGGTGTGGGCTGCCAAGCCGGGAATATCCGAAACGAGGTTAGTCTGGGCGTAATTTCCAATGGACGCACCTGAAAGCGTCGCCGTGCTCATGCAAATAACCGTTAAAATCAATCGGTTCATTAAGGTCTCCTAGGCAGAGTTTGCCTTATGCCGATTCTATAGGAGTTATGCTCCCGGCAACGAAGCCCGGTGCTGTTTTTACAAATTTTTTACGAGTTCAATACAAGTGATTCAGGGGAGCGCAATGATGATGGTTGCAGGGTAGGTTGGGAAGGGGAATCCTGGATGGATAGCTCGAGCGTCCATCCAGGATGATTCAGTTAGCCGCGCTTGGAAGAACGGGCGCTCTGAGTTTTGACAGGCTCGAACAGCGCTCCGCTCGAAAAGGCCAAAGCGGGAATCGAGATGGAGTGGTCAAGCAAATCAGCCATTGCGTGGACCGGCAGGCCCTCCGCTTCCTTAAAGAAGTTCAGCATATTTTTGGAATTATCGAAATCGACTCGAATCCAATCTCCGCCGCGAACTTGGTCCGTCGCGATCAGGTTCGACATGGGCTGAACCAGAAGCCTGTCGATAGCGCGCTTCAAATGCCTGGCCCCATACTTCATATCGGTCCCTTCCTGCAGCAGGAATGTCTTCGCCGTGTCGGTAGTCTTAAAGACGAACGAGCGATCGGGCGAAGTGTTGAAAATGCGCTGCTGAACCATATTCAGCTCGATATCCAAAATTCGACGCAGTTCGTTAGTGCCAAGCGGTTTGAAAGTAACGATCTTGTCCAGCCTGTTGATGAACTCTGGAGTGAACTTCTTTCGAGCGGCTTCCGTTCCACTGCGGCTCAACTTCGCATTCAACTTTTCATCCACCACTCCGGTGGCTGCTTTGAGAACAGCATCGCCTGTGTGGAAGCCCAGCCTGGGAGACATCATCGCGCTCATTTCCGCGGCACCCAGATTGCTGGTCATGAAGATCAGAGCGCGGGAGAAGTCCACTTTCCGGTTGTCACCTAGAGTCAACGTGCCCTTATCCAGAATTCCAAGCAGCAAGTTCCAGAGAGAGTCGCTGGCCTTTTCGATTTCGTCAAAGAGCACGAAACTGACTTTCATCGAATCGGTGTGATGCTGATTGAGAACTTCCTGGCTTAGCAAGGGATGAGTCTCCCTGTGCCCGAGATAGCCCGGAGGCGAGCCGATGAGCTTTGCAATCTCGTGGCTGTGCTGAAATTCAGCGCAATCGATTTTCACCACGGCGCGAGGATTCTTTACGAGCGCTTCCGCCGTTGCTTCCACGATCCGCGTCTTTCCCGACCCTGTGGGCCCAAGGAATAAGAAGTTCCCGATTGGCCGGCCCGGAGCGCTCATGCCTGTCAGGTACATCTGGTAGATATTCACAATCTGCTGGATAGCTTCGTCCTGTCCAACGATAAGCTTCTTCAAGCTGGATTCAAGACACTCGGCTTCGCGACCGGTTTTAGTTGGATCTAAAGGCTGATTCACCCTCAACATTATCGGCTCCCTTTCTACCTCTGTTCCTTGCATGCGACGTGCCATTCATTTCTCCCGCTATCTACCCCTCGCTACTTCTGAGGCATAGACGGGCGTACTTCCACGCGGCTAATGAGAGTACGCGCGGGCATCTTCAGCAGCATGCGCACAATTTCGGCGATGTCCTCGGCTCTGATTTTCCAATCCGAATTGCCGTGCGAACCTGAATCGAATTCCGTGTCGACGCTGCCTGGCATGATGTTGCTCACTCGAACATTCTCTTGCCGATGATCGAGCATCATCGCCTCGCTGAACCCTTTTAGACCAAATTTCGATGCGTTATAAGCCGCACCACCCGCGAACGCGTTCTTCCCAGCAAGGCTGCCGATGTTAATCACATAACCGCCGCCGCGCTCCTTAAATCTGGGCAAAGCTGCATGGGAACAGTAAAAAACACCGGAAAGATTTGTGGCAATCGTGCTTTGCCAGTCGGCTATTGTCAGCGCTGCCGTACTGGCGAATTTGCCGAGTCCGGCGTTGTTCACGAGTATGTCCAACCCCCCCAGTTCCCGATCCACGAAATCGAAAAAACTCGCAACCTCGTCTGGATTTCCCACATCCGCCGCCTTGCCTACAATTTTGCTTTTCGACTTGGCAGCCAATAATGTGAGCGCCTTTTCCGTGCTCTCGTCAGACCGACCGCATATCGCGACCGATGCGCCCGCTTCAGCCAGCATGCTTGCGATCGCGAATCCAATGCCGCGTGTCGCCCCGGTTACAATCGCTTTCTTGCCATTTAGGAATTCATCCATCCCCTTATAGTAAATCCGCGACCCGTTACGGGATCGGAAATGCACAGTGGTTATGTATTTGACAAAGAGTAGTTGGGTAAAGTACATTAATGAACGATCCCGTACCGCCTGGAGCGTTCAGTGCTTCCGAAGTTCGCCCGACCCGATCCTGCATCAGTCAAGGAATTCGCCTCAAGGTTCTCGAAGTGTCTTCTGGTGGAGATTGGGGCCTTCGTGCACAGCCAACAACTCCTAACCGCTCCCCTTCTTCTTGTATTCGGATGGGGAATTCAGTACTTTACCGGCAATCTGCCCTTGAACAAGGTCGCTGAACTTTTAACGGCAGGTCTCTTCCCTTTTGTCCTTGTGCTCTGCCTTTGCGGGACCTACCTAATTGTAAAAGCGGCCAAAAGCGTCTGGCGCGACCTGAAACTAGAAGCTCGGGAGTATAAACCCCTTGTTGCAGGGTATCATCCAAAGCCGCCCCCTGTCTCTTATCCTATTACAGCAGCGTCATGTTGCATTTTGATTTTCACACTTGTCTCATGGATGAGTTTCCATTTCGCATTTCCACGAAGTGCAAGTACAAAGAAAGCTGAGAACGACGGCGCTAAACAGCCGCACTTAACTACCACCAGTGCCCCACAAGAAACACCTAAAGTAATCAGCAAGAATCCAAAGGGTGAATTGGGTAGTCGATCCACGAGCACGTCAGATAGTATGAAGTTCGAAATTGCACCGTTCATTCTCATCGAACGGATCAATATCGACGCCGACAAAGCCGACAGAGCGATATTCCTTGAAGGGATTGGCTTAATTCTAAAAGTTGTCCATCATGGCAGCGACGTTCACTATGTCAGAAGTGTGCGTGTTTCAGGGGACATCAATATCACCGGCAACGATTACATTGATGCTGCAATGGAGAATGGCATTACTAACGTGATCGAGATAGGAGACATTGTTAGAAGTAGAGTGCCTTATCGAACCATTTCATGGACGGCTTTACCATCTGCTAACGCCAAGGTAGACGTCGGAGACGACGAAGAATTTATGGTGTTCGTAATAAGCAGGCCGCGCGAGACGGGGAGAATTACCTCCGATCACGAAGGCAATAAGCCGAAGGCCCATGAATATTTTGGCTATCACGACACCGAAGAGACACCTAGGCTACTTACTACTGCGCCGTATCAATATGATCTATTCGACAGAGTTAACACTAACAAACAAGGAATGGGCACCGCCTTTACACTTAGGAAGGAAGTGTTTACTGGCAAAGTGCACTTCGCGGTCAATTGGGATTCAGGGACTACAATTATTCCTGTCGCAGATCTAAAACCTACTCAGTGGACATGGCTGCAAGACTGGAAAGAACACTCGCCGCGAGACTTGTTCTACCAGCAGGAATTGCAGAATCGACCACTCCCAGTACCTAATCCATTGGCCAAGTAGGTGGCGGAGAGTGGCGGGATCGAACCGCGTTCGTAAACGGAGTGGCCGTTTATAAGACTGCTTCAGGCACCAGCCTGTCGCTCTCCAGCCTTCGAAGACTCAAGAACGTGTGGTGGTGCAATTCGTTTATCTCTCCATGCTAATTTAGATGCAGATGAAGGTCGAGAAGAATCAGTTCGATGCCGTGCTGGGCAAGCTGCTGCAAGCGAAGCCAGCACCTAAGAAGACGATACAGGTTGCGACCCCCAAGCCGAAGAAGAAGTCCTCCTAGAAGGGTTCGAATTCGTCTCTCGATCCCACCCTTGCGCCTGCCTCACCGCTGGTTAGATCCTTGTACTTTAACCTTGCCTGTATCACCATGTTTGCAATAACAAGAGCAAAACTCTCTTCTTCATGGCGGTTGCTGGACCGGGACGAAAATTCATCTAGGTAACGCTGCAAGTGCTTCACCGAGATCTGATGGAACGATCCGATTAGGCCACGTTTGAACAGGCTCCAAAAGCCATCAATGTTTTGCGTATGGACTTCCCCGCGAACCCACGCTTTCCTGGGTGTATCACTATGTCGTGGTTGTAACCATGCTTCGGAAGGCTGAGGAGGGACTGCTTTCATCAGTCATGATCTTAGCTTCAGGAGCGACAGTGGACTTGATCTCTTGGAATACTTGGTGGCGATTCGCTTGTTCAAGATGAGCAGCCCGTACACGGCCACCACGTTCGATAACGCCGAACACCGGAGCCTTGTCATACTTGGCACGCTTGCGGCGTTTATCGTACTTGCGGCCGACGTAGGTTTCATCGGCTTCGATCACGCCAGTGAACAATACGCCGCCAGTCTCGGACATCGCTCTGCGGATGCGGTGGCACAGATACCACGCCGTCTTATAGCTCACGTCTAAATGGCGCTCCATCTGTTTCGCGCTGATGCCCTTTCTGGCATTCGTCATAAGAGCAACGGCGAGAAACCATTTGTTCAATGGGAGGTGCGTGTCGTTGAAGATAGTTCCCGTCGTCACGCTGAATTGAAATTTGCAGGTCGTTTCCAGGCATTGATACAGTTGACGCGCTGGAACTGCAACAGTCTTACTTTCGCCATTGCGGTTCGTGATATTACGGCTGGTCTCGCTGGTGACAAACTTAGAGATGCGCGATCCGCCACACTGAAGACACTTAATGCCTTCCGGCCAGCGGGCGGCTTCAAGGTAGGAAACGCACGCTCCCACTGTCCCAAAGGCTTCGGTCGTTTCTATGATCGACTGCCCGACGCGATGTGTTTTGCCTGCCATGATTTGATGTTATGCTTGTTCTGTGTTCTTTGTCAAGTACATAACCGCTAAATGCACCGGGTCCACGTACGCGCAAACGCACGCTGGCATGGAGTGGCCGTCTCGCGGATGATATACTTTTCGCGGGACCACATGGCCGCAATCACACTGCATCTCGGGCCGGAACTGTCAGGTTCTTCGCAGCAAAGCGCCAAGGCAATTCCTAGTTCCTGCCAGGGGAGGTTCGTGTCAAGTTGGGTCTGACCGTTGGTGTCCTAAAAGAAACGTACCCTGGGGAACGGCGTGTTGCGATGGTGCCAAAGGCTATGGATGCATTGGCCAAGGCAGGCGTCGAACTCTGGATGGAGCAAGGGGCCGGCCTTGCCGCGGGCTTTCCAGATCGGGACTACGAAGCCAAAGGCGCCCACATCGCCCAGTCCCCCGATGAAGCTCGCCTGAAGGCCGATGTCCTGCTGTGTGTGCGCGTCTCCAAGCCGTTCCCGTCTAACCGCAAGCAAGCGCTCGTAGGCTTTTGCGACCCCTTGAGCCAACCCGCGCTGATCCAGGAGATAGCCGAGACCGGAGCGTCGCTCTTCTCAATGGAATTTATTCCGCGGATCACTCGGGCCCAAAGCATGGATGCGCTTTCGTCGATGGCTTCTATCGCCGGCTATAAAGCCGTGCTGCTCGCCGCCAATACGCTCCCCCGCATGTTCCCCATGATGATGACGGCGGCGGGCACAGTTCCTCCCGCCCGCGTCTTTATTATCGGTGCCGGAGTAGCCGGATTGCAGGCCATCGCCACGGCCCGCCGGCTGGGTGCCGTTGTCAGCGCCTATGACGTGCGAACTGCGGTCCAGGAAGAGATTCAAAGCCTTGGCGCCAAATTTGTCAGTATCGCCGTGGAGGCCAAGGGCGAGGGACAAGGCGGGTACGCCCGCCAGCTTGACGAGGAAGCCTATCGCAAGCAGCGCGAGCAGATGGCGGCGGTGCTGCGCGAGCAAGATGTCGTGATCACCACCGCAGCCGTGCCTGGAAAGAAAGCTCCGCTCCTGATCACCAAGGAGATGGTCCGCGGAATGGCTCCCGGATCGGTGATCGTGGACTTGGCTGCGGAGCGCGGTGGAAACTGTGAACTCACCAAAGCCGATCGCGTTGTTGTCGACCCGGACTCTGGCGTCACGATCCTAGGGCCAACCAACCTGCCTGCCGAAGTTCCCTATCATGCCAGCCAGATGTACGCGCGCAACCTCACGGCATTTCTGAAAAACATTTTGAAAAACGGCGAGTTGAACGTCGATTTAGAGGATGAAATCACGCGCGAAACGCTGGTGGCGCAGCACGGGGAAGTTGTGAATCCCAGAGTACTGGCACTCCTGGAAGTGACCCAATGAATTCCGAAATCGAAGTGAGCATCTGGGTGTTGCTTCTGGCCATCCCGCTTGGACTGGAATTGGTCCAGCGCGTTTCACCCCTGCTCCATACTCCGCTGATGTCGCTGACCAACGCCATTTCCGCGATCTCCGTGGTCGGCGCGATCCTGGTTGCAAGCGCCAGCGATTCGCCCACTCTCAGCAAGGTGCTCGGGTGCGTTGCGGTAACCGCCGCCACCATCAACATCGTGAGCGGATTCCTGATCACGGATCGAATGTTGAAAATGTTCCGCAAGAAAACACCGGCCAAAGGGCCGCGCTCGTGACCCAGCAGCTCTGGCGTTTCGCCTACATCGCGGCTGCGCTGCTCATCGTTATTTCCATCAAGTGGCTGGGTTCGCCGACCACTGCCCGGCGCGGCGTGCTGGCCGGACAAATCGGCATGCTGCTGGCAGTAGTCGGGACCCTGCTGCGACATGAAGTCGTAAATCTCGAATGGGTCTTCATCTCATTTGCGATCGGCGCGGCGATCGGCGTTCCTCTCGCGTATCTAATGCCCATGACGGCCGTGCCGCAGTTGACCGCACTGTCCCACGCCTTCGGCGCACTGGCGGCAGCGTTGGTTGGAACGGCGGAATTTTATCGTCCTGTGGCAGGCGAGTTCGTGCCTTGGTCATTCACAACGTTGGCACTGGTGATTGAAACACTGCTCGGTTATCTCATCTGCACCGCCAGTATTCTGGCGTTCGGAAAGCTCCAGGAATTGGTTCCTACGCGCCCGCTGACTTACAAGGGCCAGAACTTCGTCAACCTGGCGCTGCTGGCGATCGCGGCTGGCCTGGGCCTCTGGCTGATTGCGGTCCCGTCCCCAACCTGGGTCTTCCCGGCTTTTACCGGCATGTCTCTACTATTCGGCGTATTGCTGATCCTGCCCATCGGCGGAGGCGATATGCCCACCGTAATCGCGCTGCTGAACTCCTACGCCGGCTTGGCTGCCACAGCCATGGGATTCGCTCTCAACAACAGGCTGCTGATCGTGGCCGGCGCGCTCAATGCCGCATCGGGGTTCATCCTTTCCGTCATCATGTGCAAGGCCATGAACCGTTCCTTCACCAATGTTTTGTTTGGAGCATTTGGACAAGTCACTGCTGGAGCCGCTGCCAAGACGAGCGCGAAACCCTTTCGGAGCGCTTCGGCGGAGGACGCTGCCAGCATTCTCGCAGGCGCAAGAAAAGTGATCGTGGTTCCGGGCTATGGAATGGCCGTCGCGCAGGCGCAGCACAAAGTTCGCGAGTTAACTGATTCGCTGATCCGGCTGGGCGTGGATGTGCAGTTCGCCATTCATCCCGTGGCCGGCCGCATGCCCGGACACATGAACGTGTTGCTGGCGGAAGCCGACATTTCCTATGATCGGCTGCATGAGATGGATGAGATCAATTCCGATTTCTCAGAGGCGGACGTGGCGCTCGTGATTGGTGCGAACGATGTCGTGAACCCGGCGGCGCGGCATGATAAAACCAGTCCAATTTACGGCATGCCGATTCTGGATGTGGACAAGGCTCATACCGTGATGGTGATTAAGAGAAGCATGAATCCGGGATTCGCTGGGATTGACAACGAGCTATATTACATGCCTCGGACGCTGATGCTGTTCGGAGATGCGAAAGCATTTGTTTCGGATATCGTTAAGGAAATGCCTGTGACGGCAAACGCCTAGTTAGAAGGAGGCCAATACTATGCCAGCAACCCTCGATTGGTCACAATGTCCAGCTGTGGAAAGCGTGCCGGGGAGACTAAGCGGGGCATGGGTGTTCAAAGATACTCGGATGCCGGTCGCAACAATTTTTGAAAATCTCGAATGCGGCTCGGACATTGAGGAAATACTGGAACAGTACGATGTGACGCGGGAACAGATACAAGCGGTTCTTGAATTCGCCGCCCGCAGCCTCGACGCGCCTCCGGTTCGTGTCGGCGCGGCAAGTATTGCGGATGCGCATCCTCTTTGATCACAACACGCCGCGCGGAATTGCCAGTCATCTGGTGGGACATAACAGCACCGAGGCGAAAGAGCGGGGTTGGGAGAAGCTAACCAACGGCGCTTTGCTGGTGGTCGCGGAGGAAGCCGGTTTTGACTTGCTCCTTACCGCTGACAAAAATATGCGCTATCAGCAGAACCTTTCGGGCCGGAAAATCGCTATTGTCGTTCTTGGCAATTCGCCGAGGCGGCTGGTTCGGCAGCATCTCGACGAAATCGCCGCTGCCGTGAATGCAGCCACACTCGGCAGCTATGCCAGGGTGGAAATTCCCTTTGGGATCCCTCCCCGCGTCGTTGATTGATACTGTAATCCCTTAAAACGGTCTCGTTTTAGGAGACCCCGAGAATTGTAGAACCTGAGCTGGGAGCCTGAAGGGGTGACGTTGCCGAAGAGAATACCTCGGCGTGGCGTACCAACTCGGGCGGGGCGTTCACCAGAACTATGCTGAAGCCATCCGCTGGTTTCGAAAGGCTGCCGACAAGGTGACGCTGAAGTTCGATAAAGCTCCTTTCAGGCGTGTTGCAGGAACTCCGTTCGATATTTGCTAGCGAGCGCTTGTGCTTTGGCCCTAAATTCCGCTTGTGCTGCTTCGTCGAGCTGCGGGGGCCGAGTTGTCCGGCTAGCCACAGCAACGCCAACTTCTAGGAAAAACTTCTCTTGACCGGCTGGCGAGCAGGTGCACAGCAGCCGCACCGGCTCTTTGGACGAGTTGTGAAACTGATGCGGGGCGTTCGCCGGAATGTGAATGGTTTCACCCGCTCGCACCACGTGTTTCTTCCCTCGGAAAGTCGCATCGAGCTCGCCTTCTAAAATTGTGAACGTCTCCTCAAAATCGTGTCGGTGAGGAGGTGGGCCGCCACCCGGAGGGATGTACATATCAATGAGACAGAAGCGGCCAGCGGTATCTTCTCCCGTCAGCAGGATCGTGTAGGTATCCCCGACCAAACCAATGTGAGGTAGCTTCTCCGCCCCTGCGGCCGTCATGTTCCGCCGCAAGTCGTCATCGGGGATGGTGTGTTTGTCAGACATCTGTTTACCTTGCGATCCTTTCCAAGGCGGTCCGAATTGCAGGATCGCGCTGGGCTTCCACTTCATCGCCCTTCTCCACGCCCAAACCTTGATTCACGATCTCCTGCTGCACTCGGCTCTGCATCCAATCCCGTTCCCGCACCCACTCGCCTACGCTTGGCTGGATCCCGCGCTGGGAGGCGAACACTTTAAAGTCGTCCAGGACGGTCGGCGTCACCGCGAATGTCTCGTTGATCTTGTGGCTATGATTGTACTCAGTGGCGAAGTTCGTGATAGTTCCGCTCGCCTCCAGCGCCGCCCTCAGCCGGTTCGTATCCTCCGGCAGAACTACGAAGTCTGGCTGGATGCCTCCGCCTCCCACCACGGTTCGCCCCGCATCTGTCTTAAACTCGTGCCTGGACCGGTCAACGGCGAGCTGGCCCATTTGCAAGGGCTTCTGAATCGAACGTCCGCTGGGAGTGTAATAGAACGCAGTGGTCAGCGCCACGGCCGTGTTCCCGGTGAGCGGCATCACCCGCTGCACCAAGCCTTTGCCATAGCTAGGTTCGCCGATCACCACCGCCCGATCGTGATCCTGCAGCGCGCCAGTAACTATCTCCGATGCGCTCGCGCTCTTGCCATTCACCAAGATGGCCACAGGGAACGAGTAAGGCGTGATCCCCACGGGAACGTCCACGTCTTCATCTTTCACGCTTCTGCCCTTGATGCTGAGTATCCTCTGGCCGGGCTTCAGGAACAGCGCAGCCGATTGCAGCGCGGCTTCCACCACGCCGCCAGGATTGTTGCGAAGGTCCAGCACGAGACCGGTCAGCTTGTCGCCGCCTAGCTTTTCAATCGCCTGCTTCAGCAGCTTACCGGTTTGCGGATCGAAACTGGCGACGCGAACATAGCCCACGCCAGGGCGGAGCAGAAAAGCGCGATCCACGCTGGGAGAGTCCACCAGCGCCGGATTCAGCGTAAGCTGCAGCAGGCGCGCATTTCCGGAGCGGCGCACCACCAGGTAGGCTGTCTGCTGCCTGGCCATGCCCAGGAACTCGACCAGTTGGTCGAACGAGAGGCTGGCGAGATTGACGTTGTTGATCGCGAGGATCTCGTCGCCTGGAGACAGGCCGGACTTCTCCGACGGGGTCCCGGGAAGCGCCTGGAGCACGATGACACGCCCCGGCAGTACCGACACAACGCTCCCGAAACCTTTGCGTTCCGACCGTTCCATTTCCTGCAATTGTTGGAATTGCGTCGGGTCGAAGAAGATCGAGTGGGGATCGAGACGCCGCAGCATGCCGGGAATCGCACCCTGGTAAATCGCCTGTTCTGAGTTGACCGGATCGGCCGCCTCGCGCTGGACGGTAGTGAGCACCCCAATCAGTTTTTTAATTGAGTCCTCCACGTCTTGAGTGGAGGGGACGACGGCGAACAGGAACAATAGGGGGAGCATCATTCGCGCGTATAACTGAGACTCTTCTTCTTCTCGGCGCGTTCCAGCGCGAGTTCTATCAGGCGGTCGATCAATTTCGGCATGGGCAATCCGCAGTGCTCCCACATCTTGGGAAACATGCTGATAGAGGTAAAGCCGGGGATGGTGTTGATCTCGTTAATAAAGAGCCGGCCCGTGGAGCTCTCCATGAGAAAATCGACGCGAGCCATTCCTTCGCACTCCACCGAGCGATAGCACTCGATTGCTAGGCGCTGCATTTCCGCCGTCTGCTCCGGGCTGAGATTTGCAGGTAGTTCGATGCGCGCCTTGTCCAGAAGATACTTATCCTCGTAATCGTAAAACTCGCGCGACGGAAAAATCTCGCAAGGGAACGACGCCGCTGGACTCTCATTTCCCAGCACGGCGCATTCGAATTCGCGGCCGCTGATGCCGCGCTCCACGATGATCTTCCGATCGTACTTCATGGCGAACTCGACCGCCGTCCTCAGTTCCTTCCAACTGCGGACCTTCGAGATGCCAACCGAGGAGCCAAGGTTGGCGGGCTTTACAAACGACGGAAAGGGCAACGCCGCGCAGCGCTCTTCAAGATCGGCTAGATCGGCCGGCCTGAGGATCACGAAATCAGCCACGGGCAAACCCCGCTCGCGCGCCAAACGCTTTTGAATCTCTTTGTCCATCGAGGCTGAGGACGCAAGCACGCCCGCGCCGACGTAGGGAAGTTCGGCCATTTCCAGCAGGCCCTGAATGGTTCCGTCCTCGCCAAAGGTTCCATGCAGAACGGGAAAAACGACGTCGATTTCGGGATTTCCGCGCGGCTCCGGGAGGATCGGCTTGGGACGCCACTTGCCATCCTTGGCGATCATGAAATGCAGGATCTTATACTTCTCCCCGTCCATCGCTTCCATGATGGATTTGGCGGAGCGCAGCGATATTTCGTGTTCGCCGCTGCGTCCGCCGTAAATAACGGCCACGCGCAGTTTCATAGGATGCGCTTGCCCATCGCGGACATGAGGAGTTCGACGGCCAGGTCAGCGGTCCGGTTCGCTTCGTCGATCACAGGATTTACTTCCACCACTTCCATGGACGTTACGGTTCCGCAGTCGCAGAGCAATTCCATCGCGAGGTGCGCCTCCCGATAGGTGATCCCGCCTTTCACCGGAGTGCCGACGCCGGGTGCTTCGCGGGGGTCCACCGAATCCATGTCGAACGAGACGTGGAACCCGGCCGTCCCGCGGCTCACAACGGCTAGCGCTTCTTTCATCACAGTGAGGAGGCCACGCTCGTCTATGTCTCGCATGGTAAACACGTGTACACCGGATTGCTGCACATGGCCGCGCTCTATTTCATCCACTGAGCGAATGCCAATGAGGGCGACATTGTTGGCATCCACCTTGGGCGCGAACCCGGAGATGTGGGTGAGATCGCTCGGACCCAGGCCGATGATGCACGCCAGCGGCATGCCGTGGACGTTGCCGCTGGGGCTGCTTTCGGGCGTATTCATGTCGGCATGCGCGTCGATCCAAAGCAGGCCGAGCTTGCCCCCAGTGCGGCGCAAGTGAGCCGCAACTCCGGATACGGTTCCAATGGCAACCGAATGATCGCCGCCCAGCACGACTGGAAAATGCCCGCGATCCAGCGCTTGCTCGACCATGGTTGCCAGGCGCGTACAGGTATCGGTAATCTGCGGCAGGTACTTGGCGTTTTCAGGGCCAGGCGGTTCGGCTTCCTGCTGCGACACCGCGACGTTGCCCAGGTCTTCCACCTCGTAGCCAAGCGAGGCGAGCCGACTGTTTAGGTTCGCCACGCGCACGGCCGACGGTCCCATGTCGACTCCGCGGCGGCCTGCTCCGAGATCGAGCGGGGCACCGATAATCGCTATGTGGGACTTCTTCAAGGACGAGTCCTGTACAGCATTCGCGGGAAGGCGATGGTCTCGCGAATGTGTTCCAGGCCGCACATCCAGGCGACAAAACGCTCCACTCCCATTCCGAAGCCGGCATGGGGAACGGAGCCGAACTTGCGCAGATCGAGGTACCACTCGAAGGCTTCCCGCGGCAGCTTGTGCTCTTCAAGACGGCTGAGCAGAAGATCGAGATCGTGGATGCGCTGGCCTCCGCCGATGATTTCGCCATATCCTTCAGGCGCGATCATATCCACGCCAAGCGCGACGTCGGGCCGTTCCGGCGCAGGCTGGAAATAGAAGGCCTTCACCTGAGTGGGGTACCGGTCGATCATCACGGGGCGGTCGTAATCTTCGGCGATCAGCGTTTCGTCCGTGCCCCCGAGATCGCTGCCCCACTGGATCTCGCTGCCTTTCTTGCGCAGCACTTCCACTGCATCGTCGTAACTGATTCGGGGAAACGGCGATTGAATGGCCTCGAGTTTTGCTACATCCCGTTCCAGACTCTTAAGTTCGGCCTGCCGGTTGGCCAGCACCCTCTTTACTACGAAGCACACCAGCTCCTCGCCCACTTGCTTCACTTCTTCGAGGGTAGCGAAGGCCATCTCCGGTTCCACCATCCAGAACTCCGTCAGATGCCGCCGGGTCTTTGATTTCTCGGCTCGAAACACGGGACCAAAGCAGTACACTTTGCCGAATGCCATCGCATCGGCTTCGTTGTAGAGTTGACCCGATTGCGTGAGGAAAACTTTCTCGTCTTCGAAATAATCGACTTCGAAGAGCGTGGTGGTGCCCTCGCACGCCGCTGGAGTGAAAATCGGCGTATCCACCAGCGTGAACCCGTTCGAATCGAAGTAATCGCGAATCGCCTTGATCACTTCATGACGAATGCGAATCACCGCGTGCTGGCGCTTGCTGCGCAGCCATAGATGGCGATGGTCCATCAGGAAGTCGATGCCGTGGTCCTTGGGCGTGATCGGGTAGGGATCGGTCTCGGACACGCGCTGTAAAACTTCGACTGCCTCCACGTCCATTTCATAGCCGCCCGCAGCGCGCTGCTCGGCGCGGATCTTGCCGGTGAGAATCAGCGAAGACTCTTGCGTGAGATTTTTGATAGTTTCAAAAACGTCCTCTGCCAGGTTCGCTTTCACGGCGACGCATTGCATGATTCCAGTGCCGTCGCGCAGCAGCGGAAAGGCGATCTTCCCCGACTTGCGAAGATTATAGAGCCAGCCCGCGATCTCTACCGTCTCGCCAACATGCCTGCCTGCGCTATCGATCGTGATCCGTGGTTGTGACATCAAGTGACTCTAGTTTGTCGAAGATTTGCCGGGCTGTCTCGAAGGGATTCTGATACTCAACCGATTCCTTCAATTCCAGCAGCAGGGGATATTGGTCGGGGCGCGACCGCAGCAAACGCATAGTGTTCTTCCAATCGATCGTCCCGCCTTGCGCGAAGAACGGAAACAGATGGCTGTCGTCCTTCCCGTCGTTATCGTGCAAGTGCGTGGAACGGATCTTATCCTTCATCGTTTCAAACGCAGTCTCCACGCCTTCCGCCATATTGGCGTGGCCGACATCGAGACAAAATTCAAGTCGCAAGTGAGTCTGGTTTAGAAAGCGCACCAGAGCTTCCGAGGATGAGAGATCGTTAGGAGTGTTTTCGAGCAGGATCTGCACTCCGCGCTGATGAGCGAATATAGCCAGTTCCTCAAGAGACGTAAATGCCGCGTCGAGCCTGCGCTGATCCAGCTCTTCTCCAGTGACTCCCAAATGCTGCACAAGATACTGGAACGGCACCACCTCCGCAATGTCCAGCGCGCGCTTGATCTCATCCACCATCGCCATGCGTTTGGACTTTACCGGTTCGGTGATCGTGAGCACGGCCTGAGGCCCCGATCTGCCCCAGATATCGTCGTTGTACATCGGGGAGTGAAGGGAATGGAATTTCAGATCGGCGTCCCGAAACCAGTAACCCAATTCGGCGATCTGGCTTTGATTGCGATAGTCCAAGTGCTGACGCGCGCAGAAGATCTCCACGGCCGGGATCCCTGCGGCTAGAATTTTGTCCAGCCAAACCGTAGTCAACCGATGGTTAACAAAAAGGTGAGTAGATAAAACGTGATTCATCAATATCCTACGGCCTTCCCTGGGCCGCGTCCGTCGGAGCCGCCCTGGAGCCAGCCCTTGTCGCTTACGATCGCTTCCACGCGCGCGATCACCACCGCCGTTTTTTCGGAGCTCTCCACGTTGTGGCCCATGGCTCGCAGCATGTCAATCGTATCCGGGGAGACGCCTTTTTCGATGTATAGCTTGTCAGGCATCCATTGATGGTGGAAGCGCGGCCAGTCCACGGCGTCTTGCGCGTTCATGTGAAAATCGACCACGTTCAGAATCACTTGCAGCACACCATTGATGATGCGAGACCCGCCCGGCGCTCCCACCAACATGAACAATTTGCCGTCCTTGGCGAGGATGGTGGGAGTCATGGAGGAGAGCGGGCGCTTGCTGGGCTGGATTGCGTTGGCCTCGCCTTGAATCAGGCCGAAGAGATTGGGCTCGCCGGGCTTCGCCGCGAAATCGTCCATTTCATTGTTGAGGAGAAAGCCGAGTCCCGGCACCGTGACGCCGCTGCCATAACCTCCATTCAGCGTGTAGGTGACAGCCACCGCGTTGCCTTCTTGATCGACGATGTTGAAGTGGGTAGTCTCGGTTGATTCGGTGGGGGTCAGATTTCCGGGTCTGATCTTGTCGCTGGAGGTGGCGTGCTGGCGATCGATCGATTCGCGCCGCATGGCGACATATTTAGGATCGAGCAGCTTGGGGATGGGAACCTGGAAGAAATCGGGATCGCCGAAATACTCGCTGCGGTCTGCATAGAAGCGCCGCATGGCTTCGGACACGTAATGGATTTCGGCTGCCGATCCAGGGCCTGATTTTTCATAGCCTGAACCTTCTAGCATGCCCAGCATCTGCAGAATGCCGATGCCCCCGGAGCTGGGAGGCGGAGCCGTAATCACTTCGTAATCGTGATAGTGTCCGGTGAGCGGCTTGCGTTCGGACGCCTGATAGGCTTTTAGATCGTCGTAAGTAATGTTGCCGTTGTTGGCCTGCTGAGCGGCGGCGAACTTCTTGGCGATTTCGCCTTCATAGAAATCCTTCGCGCCATACTTCTTGAT
This sequence comes from Bryobacterales bacterium, assembly GCA_038225555.1. Classification (GTDB taxonomy): domain Bacteria; phylum Acidobacteriota; class Terriglobia; order Bryobacterales; family Bryobacteraceae; genus JANXQZ01. The sequence continues at coordinate 185,519 of JBBRRB010000001.1, read as the reverse complement.
GCGCTTCAAGGTGGCGGCGAGCTGGGGTTGCTTGAAAGTGTCCCCTGGCTGGTAGAGATCGCCGTTTTTTAGAAAGATGCGCTTGGAATCGTCGAATTTTTCCAGGAGCTTGGAGCCGCTCTTTAGCGATTCGGAAAGCGCGTAAGAAACGGTGTAGCCTTTTTGTGCCAGCTTGATCGCCGGATCCATATCCTTAGCCCAGGGCCTTTTGCCGAATTTCTTGTGAGCATATTCGAAGCCGCGGACCGAACCCGGCACGCCGGAAGCGCGCCACCCGACCAGACTCTCGCGGGTAGGCTTGCCGTCGGGTCCGATGTACATATCGCGCGTCGCCGAGAGCGGTGCTTTCTCGCGGAAATCGATGAAGCTGGTGGTGCCGTTCGCGAGACGGATCAGCATGAAGCCTCCACCGCCGAGATTGCCTGCGAAGGGGTGGGTTACGGCGAGCGCAAATCCGGTGGCGACTGCTGCGTCGATGGCATTTCCGCCGGATTTGAGAACGGCGAGTCCAGCGTCGGCGGCAAGCGGCTCTTGGGCGACGACCATGGCTTTGCGGGATCGGACAGGTTCGCGCGCGAGGAGGGTTGAGAGGGAGAGGAGTGCGAGCAGGACGGGCCGGATGCGCATAATTCTCGATTGTCGCATTGCGGCATCTGGCGGAGCGCGGTGGCTGATTTGCATAATGGCCGACGGGGTCGCTCCCCGCGCGTTACAGCAGGGCAGCCCTGAAAACGAAAAGAGCTTCTCTCCCCTGCCTTCCCCTCAGCACATACACTTGAGAGATGGTCTCAAGAATTACGCGCGTCGCAATACGAGACTACCGCAGCATCGCGTCCTGTGATGTGGAACTGCAGCCCCTGACGCTTCTGGTTGGCCCTAACGGCTCAGGCAAGAGTAATTTTTTGGATGCTCTTCGCTTCCTTGCCGACAGTATGCGGGCTCCGTTAGAGGAAGTGGTCTTGAGAAGGTACGGAATCCGCTCCATACTTCGTAGACTTCCAAGCGGAGGCATGGCATCCAGCTTTTCAATCCAAGTGAGCTTCGAACTCGAAGACGCAAGGGTCGGCACCTACTCCGTCACCGTCAGTGCAGGAAACGATGATGCCGCAGTGATTGATGAGGAGCGCTGCGAAGTTGGCGACGATCATTTCAAGTCGACTCGCGGGAACATTGAACATACTGCCTCGGCTGCTCCGGCTTCCACCGGTGATAGACCGGCGCTCGTCTCTTTCGGCTCTCTACCTGAGTTTGCTCCGGTCTTCAATCTTGTTGCTGGGATGACTTTCTACTCGCCTCGCCCGGAACGAATGCGACCACCGATCGTCATCGGACCCGGCACCGCCTTAGCAGCCGAGGCATCAAACGCCGCCGATGTTGTTGCTTGTTTGATACGAACAAGGCCCGACACTATCGGCAGGATCAGAGAATACCTGAGCGCTTTCAATCCAGAATTCGCCGGCCTTACGACGGTTGAAAATGGCGGCTACCGCTGGCTAACGGTTACTGCCTCGAATTCGAGCAAATGGAGGTTTTACAGTTCGGACGTGTCCGACGGGACACTTCGCGCGATCGCAATACTTCTTGCCGTTTTCCAGGCGGGTACCGTGATCCCTCGTATCTCTCTTGTTGGATTAGAAGAGCCCGAAAGTAATTTACATCCAGCCGCGGCCGGCATCCTACTCGATGCTCTTCTGGAGGCAAGCGCTTCTGTTCCCATTTTGGCTTCGACACACTCCGCAGACCTTTTTGATCGGAAGGATTTGCCCGAAAACGCAATACTGGCCGTAGCCTTGCACGATGGCGAGACGGTAATTGGGCCCATCAGCGACAGCGAGAAGTCGATCCTTCGACGTCGTCTCTATACCGCCGGGGAATTGCTGAGGAGCAATCAACTCACCCCTGCGGCGGCCTCTTCTTCTAAATGAAGACGGCGAGAATCGCACCGCTTGTTGAAGGACACGGAGAGGTCCTTTCATTTCCGATCCTATTAAGGCGGATCATCGCCGAGATCGACCCGAGCGCCACTCCGGCGGTGCCGAAGGGTTTCAGGCACCCTTCGGGTAGCATGCGAAGAGTTGGCGGCCTCGAAGCTGCAATCAATGCAGTCGCCGAGAAGCATCCTGAACACGCAATTCTTGTCCTCATCGACAGTGACGATGATTGCCCGAAGAACCTTGGCCCCGAGCTGAAACGTCGGGCAAACGATGCACGACCGGACCTGCGCATCTCAGTCGTCCTGGCGCATCGCGAATACGAGGCCTGGTATCTCGCTGCCGCCGAGTCATTGGCCGGAAAGCGCAATCTCAGCCACGATTTAATTGCGCCGACCGACCCTGAAGGCATCCGCGGCGCAAAGAAATGGCTCACAAAACAAATGCCCGGATCCAATAAGTACCGTCCAACCGTCGATCAAGCTCCTCTAAGCCAAGAGTTCGATCTCGAACTGGCGCGGGCTCGTTCGCGATCATTCCGAAAACTATGGAAAGAAGTGGAGAGGATCCTGCAGGCCGCAGTGGCGTGACACCAAGGCTCGCGGGTTCCTCGCAAATTACCATAGAAGCATGGCGGCCAAGCAAACCTTCGACCCCGGCTTAACCCAGCAGTTCAGCGGTGAACTCCGTCGCGCCATCAATAAAGACGGCTCCTTCAACGTTCATCGCCGAGGCGTGCCTTGGTCCGCCAGAAACCCTTATCTGTTTCTCATCGATACCACGTGGCCGAAATTCATCGCCTGCGTGCTCCTCGCCTATCTCGTCGTCAACTTGATCTTTGCCGGCTTGTTTCTCGCGGTCGGCATTCAACACCTGATGGGGGCTGGAGAAAACACAGGTGTCGGCCCTTTCGCAAGCGCCTTTTTTTTCAGCGTTCATACGCTGACCACGGTAGGTTACGGAAGCGTTTACCCGCGCGGACTTGCCGCAAACTCAGTCGCGTCGATTGAAGCGATGGCCGGCTTGATGGGTTTCGCGCTCGCTACCGGACTGTTGTACGGCCGTTTTTCCAGACCCTCGGCGAAAATCCTATTTAGCGACTTCATGCTGGTCGCCCCCTATCAGGAAATCACCGGCCTGCAGTTCCGAATCGCAAACCAACGCAACAACAACTTAATGAATGTGGAAGCCAAGTTAATGCTGATGACAGTGGAGCGCTCGAATGGCGATCTGAAACGGCAATACGCCTCGCTCACTCTGGAACGAGACAACATCTACTTTTTCCCTTTGACCTGGACCGTGGTGCATCCTATTGACGACGCCAGCCCGCTCTTTGGAAAAACTGCGGAAGATTTAAAACGCGAAGAAGCGGAGTTCCTCATTCTGATCAAAGGCTTCGATGACACCTTCAGTCAGACTGTGAACGTCCGCTTCTCCTACCGGCACGATGAACTTCAATGGGGAGCTAAGTTTGTTCCCGCGTTTCTAGTCGACTCCGACGGCGATCTAGTGCTCGAGCTGGATTGCATCAACAAAAAGCAAACTCTCGCACTGCCCTAAGCTACGCAGCGTAATGATCCACGTGATTGGCGAAATAACGGTCCAGCGCCGCCTTGTTCTTCGTCGAAAGCGCATTTGAAAGAGATTCCATCTCCGCTTTCGCGAGCGGGCGAAACTCCTTCGCAAGCCGAACGTTCTCGTCGATCATTTCCATCTTCGGCATTCCAACCACGCACAGTGAAACCGGCAGCGAGAGGGAATACCGGATCAGCTTTTCGGAAGGCACCTGGCCCGCGAGTCCATCGGCGGCAAACACCTTCATTGCGATTACTCCCATCTTCTTCTTCACGGCAACTGGCAGCGCAATCGTTTCAAAACTGGGCTTCATGTCGGGGTTGATCACCATGCCTCCGGAACCGCTCGTCATGCCCACCAGAGCGGCGTTCAACGCCATCTGAGTACAGTCGAAATCGTTATGCTCCAGCGCTTGCTTCAGAACCCCGGGATCGGTGTGGCAGGTGATGCCGATAGCCCGGGCCACTTTCTGATCGCGCAATTTGTAGAAAGTCTTCAGAACCCCATCCTTGGATTCGATGGCGGCAAGATCCTCAGGCGTGGTCAGCATGTGGATATGGACCAAATCGATGTGGTCCGTCTGCAGCCGCTTCAGGCTGCCTTCCACGATGCGCATGGCGCCGTCGGCCGTGCGGTCGAGAATCTTGGTCGCGAGAAAAACTTCATTGCGCCGGCTGGCCATAATCTTTCCCACGCGGGTCTCGCTGAGACCGTTTCCGTAGCCATAGGCGGTATCGATATAGCTGATGCCCATGTCGATTGCGTGGTTCATCGCCAGGAGAGCTTTGTCCTCGGTCCCATAGGATAGGAAGCGGCTACCCCCGCCCATGGCGAGGATGGAAACTCGGGCACCCGTGCGTCCCAAGATGCGAGTCGGCATCCCCTTGGGGGACATGTCGGATTCGGCAGCGGCTGCGGTTGTTGCCGCCAAGCTGCCCAAGGCCGTGGTTTCAAGAAAGCGTCTGCGGGAAATGCTCATGAGGGACTCCTATCGAATGTTACCTGTTATGGCTCGTCTGCCGCAAACAGGGGGTTGAAGTTAACCGATTGCGACGCCGTTCCATCCGGCGTGGACGGTCTTTTGCTGGAAATAACGGTGGCGACTGAAACAATCACCACACCGCTGGCTATCAGAGACAGAGTGCTGGGATGTTCACCGCCAAGCGACCACCCCAGCATGAGGGCGATGATTGGATTGACATACGCGTAAGTTGCTACGCGAGTGGGCGTGGAAACTCCCAGCAGCCACACATAGCAGGTAAACCCGACCAGCGATCCGATCAGTGTAAGGAACAGCATCGCGATGGCTGACGAACGCGAGATGTTCGACACTTGAAAATTGTTCGCTTGCCCGCTTAAAAACCCCGCGACAAGCAGGAGTCCGCCGCCACCGATCATTTGCATTCCAGATGAAAGGAAGGGAGACGAAGGCAGCGGCATGCGTCGAACGAGCACTGTTCCAACCGCCCAGGAAAACGCCCCAATCAGGACGACCATCGCGCCGGTTGACCCGACCTTGCTGCCGTCCAATACCTCGGGCCGGATCACCAGCAGCACCATGCCGAAAAATCCGACAAAAAGCGCGAACAGCATGCGACGCCCCGGGCGAGTGGCGGACTTGGTTGCCAACTCGAGCAGCGCCGTCCACAGCGAGATCGAGGACATCAGTAGGGCGGAAACGCCAGAAGGCACATGCCGGGCGGCCCAGCTCACTCCACCGTGACAAATCAGAAAGAAAAGCGCACCCATTCCAATTGCCGCAGTCCAATTTCGCCAGTTCAGTTTTGTGGGCTCGCGCCACTGGGCGATGGAGAAGAGAACTAAACCCGCGAGAAAAAAGCGTGTGCCGGCGACGAAGAATGGCGGGATAGTGGCTACTGCATAGCGGGTGGCAAGAAACGTGGATCCCCAGATGAGATAGATCGCTAGGAACGCGAGTGCGACGCCTGTTTGTTGACCCCGTGCCACGATTGCTTTCAACGTTCCCCCGAAAGATGATGCTCTCACTGTTCGGGGTCGCCGGGGCGACAGAGAGCGGAGTAAAGTCTACAGGGCGGCTGTCAGGCGCAGCCGATCCACGTGAAACCTGAAAGAAAATGATAACACGTAAAAGGGCGGCATCCACGTCCGCCCTGTTGAAACCTCATCGGCGATCGCGGCGTTCCCAATCTTCGTTGTTGTGCACGTGACGCCAGCGCCAGTACGCACTCTGGTCGCGCCGATTCAAGCGATTAAAATCACGATACTCGCGCCGCTGTTCCTCTAAATAATGCCGGTAGGCGCGGTCTTCGCGCTCGTTCCGTTCGTGGTAATCCTTGCGGTCACGATCATAGTAGCGTCGATGATGGTCGTCGTCATCGGCCCGTACAACCAGCGGAATGGTTAACGCTGCCGTAAGGAAAAAAGCGCAGGCATAACGTCGCATTTGGTTCTCCCGACTGGTTAGACTCGGGGGTTACGGATTAGTTACCAGCAGAGGGACCACCGTAATTTTGGCAAGCCACCTGCCTGCGTCCCTCAGCTCTTCCTGGTTCAACTCATGGCCATTCGCCGACCAATGCACGTCGACGTCAGCGCCAGCTTTCTTGAGCATAGTCGCAAGTTCGGCGGTTTGTTCCGGTGTGATGATCGGGTCGCGCTTGCCGCCGCCGATCCAAATTGGAATGTGATCGAGCGAGACCTGCTCCTTTGGCACAAACGGAATCATGGGACGCAATAGGACCGCGCCGGCCAGAATCTCCGGACGCCGCAGCAGCAGGCTGGCGGCGATATTCGCGCCATTGGAGTAACCCAATGCAATCACCTTGCTGGCATCAAACCCGTACTGGTTCGCCGACAATGTTACGAAACCGGCGAGCTCGTCGGTGCGAAACTTCAAGTCCTCAAGATCGAACACGCTCATTGCCAGGCGCCGGAAAAATCGCGGCATGCCATTCTCGAGCGTCTTGCCTCGAGGGCTGAGCAACCCGGCGCCCCGTCCCAGTTCCGTCCCGAGCGGGATCAGGTCTTGCTCGTCGCCTCCTGTTCCGTGCAGCAAGAGCAAAGTCCAAGGCGAGCCATTGGACGGTGGAAGATACTCATGAATAAAGTGAGGCATGTTGTAGCTCCGGTAGTTCGAGTCGCGGCAGAATGCCAACCAACTCCTTGCGGCTCGGCTCAAGCCAAGGCGGCAAGACCAACTTTTGACCGAGCAATTCCAATGGCTCATCCACGAGGAAGCCCGGCGGGTCCGTCGCGATCTCGAAAAGAATCCCGCTCGGCTCCCGATAGTAGATCGAATGAAAATATTTGCGATCCATCACCGGAGAGACGCCTAAGCCTTGGCTCACTAATTTTTCGCGCCAATCCTTTTGCCCTTCGTCAGTCGCCACCCGCCATGCAATGTGATGCACGGAGCCGGCACCTTGGCGGCCGTGCGGGGCCTCTGCCTCCATCAAATCGACAATCGAGTGTGCTCCGCCGGAAGCCGTCTCGAAACGATGGCGGTTCCCGTCCTGCGCGGTTTTGCGGAAGCCCATAGTTCCCGTCAACAGCTTCGAGGAATCCTCAAACCGGCCTGTGGCGAGTGTCGCGCTGTGGAATCCGCGAATGGCGAGTTCATCAGGAACAGGGCCACCCGGCCACCCGGGTCGCAGGTCCGGCAATTTCGCCGCGACAAGCTCGATGGCCATGCCGTCGTAGTCCTGAAAACCTATCGCGTCTTCCTCGAAACGGTTTAGCGTTGAGATCGGCTCGATGCCGTTGTCGCGCAACCGGCTGGTCCAATGACCGAGCGAGCCTGCGGGGACGGAAAAGGAGGTCGCGGTCGCCTGTCCGGCACCAGCCCGGCCTCGGGGCATGCCTTTCCACGGGAAGAAGGTCAGAATGGTTCCGGGGTTCCCGGAGTAGTCGCCGTAATAAATGTGATACGTTCCAGGGTCGTCGTAGTTGACCGTAAGCTTCACGAGTCTCAGGCCCAGGATGCCTGAGTAGAAGTCGAGGTTCTTTTGCGGGTCGCCGGCAATCGCCGTGACGTGGTGGATTCCAGTGATCTGTTCCATACCGCTATAAGATGCCCGAAAGGCAAAAACGATTCACTTGACGTGAAGAGTCTTGACTTCAAGGTGAAACCGGGCTATTCTTGGACTTGGATCAAGACTTAAGCGCCGTTCGCACGTGGGTGATCCTCTGGAAGGCGGCTCGCTCCATTGAGTCGAGCGCCCGGAAGAACATCGATTCGCTAGGGCTGGGGTTGTCGGACTTTGCCGTGCTGGAAGTGCTGCTCCATAAAGGCCCGCTTCCTGTAAACACGGTAGGCGCAAAGGTCATGCTCACCAGCGGCTCGGTTACGACCGCCATTGATCGACTGGAAAATCGGGGACTGGTGGCGCGCGGCTCGGACGCCTCGGATCGCCGTACCCGGATCGTGCGGCTTACCGGCCCGGGGCGCACACTGATCGAATGCGCGTTCAAGGCCCATGCTCAAGGAATGGAAGAGATTTTCAGTCCGTTGCCGTCGAAAGATAGGGCTGTCCTGATCAAGCTTCTAAAAAAGTTGGGCCAGCATGCCGAAGCCAATTGAACATCGGCCCGATGAACAAGATTCAAGGTGAATGTTTGAGTGAAACGATATACTAGTCCACGAGGCAACCATGTTCGTACCACTCACCCCGATTCGCTGTTTACATCGGGCGATGGATTTGTTCGGGAATAAAATCGGCATCGTATGCGGATCCCGTCAGTTCACCTATTCCGAGTTCGGCCACCGAGCCCAAAAACTTGCGAGCGCGCTGGTCAAAGAAGGGATTGAGCCGGGCGATCGCGTCGCTTACCTGAGCTTCAACACGCATCAGTTGCTTGAAGGCTACTACGGCGTAGTGCAGGCGCGGGCTCTTGTGATGCCGCTGAATGTGCGCCTTTCGCCGCTGGAGCTGATTAATATACTGAACCATTCCGGCGCGAAAATGCTGCTGTTCGAGAACGACTTCGCGCCTCTCATCGAGAGGTTGAGGCCTTCCTGCCCGGGCATTCAGCGCTACGTAACCCTGGATGAAAAGGTTGCCGTGGCTGATATGACCTCGGACGAGCTGCTCGACCAGGGGCAGGCCGAACGCGCCGACATTTTTAGCATCGACGAAAATTCCATTGCGGAACTGTTCTATACCAGCGGCAGCACCGGCACTCCGAAGGGCGTAACCCTTTCCCATCGCACTTTGTATCTGCACGCGCTATCGGTAGGCGGCATGTTCAAAGATGTTGAGAAGCTCGTGGATCTGCACACCATTCCGCTTTTTCACGCCAACGGTTGGGGCCGTCCGCAAGCCTCCACCATGCTAGGCGTCAAACAAGTAATGGTGCGGCGCTTCGAGCCCACTTTCGTGTTCAAACTGATTCAAGAGCATCGGGCCACCGACATGAGCCTGGTGCCCACGATGGCCAACGCGCTGTTGAACGCCCCCGACCTTGAATCCTACGATCTCTCCAGCATGCGCAACGTGATGCTCGGCGGCGCGGCATCCTCATCAGAACTGATCGCGCGAGTGGAGCGGGCGTTTCATTGCGACGTGTATGGCGGCTATGGGCTCACCGAGACTGGACCGGTGCTGACCTCCTCCCGATCCAAACCTGGGTTGGAATACCACTCTGACGAGGAGCGCTGGCGTCGGCGGTCGATGGCTGGCTGGGCAGTTCCAGGAGTGGAGGTGCGCGTTGTCGATCCCAACATGCTGGACGTGCCGCGCGACATGGAGAGCATCGGCGAAGTGGTAGCCATGGGCGACCATGTAATGCAGGGTTACTATCGCGAACCGGACGTGACGGCTAGCGTGATGACCGGCCCTTGGTTCCACAGCGGCGACATGGCCGTGTGGGACGAGCAGGGCTTCATCCACATTGTGGATCGCAAGAAAGAGATCATCATTAGCGGCGGCGAAAATATTTCGTCGCTGGAGGTGGAGAAAGCGATCTTCGCGCACCCTGGCGTGTTCGAGTGTGCGGTGGTCGCGGCTCCCCATGAGAAATGGGGCGAGGTGCCCGTCGCGATTGTAGTCCGCAAACCGGGCTCGCTCCTTACCGCCGACGAACTCATGGAATTCCTGCAAGAGCGGCTCGGGAAATTTAAATTGCCAAGGCTGATCGAGTTCAGCGAGGAGCAGTTGCCGAAAACCGGAACTGGCAAAATCCGCAAGATGATTCTGCGCGAGAAGTTCTGGGAGGGCAAGGAGAAGCGCGTTCAGGGCTAGTACTCAAAGTGGCGCAGGCAATCCTGCCTGCCGCCGCCTTTCTAGGTGGCTTTTGTCGGGTTTGTCTTGAAACCATCCCGATAGCAAGGAGCGTCTAACATGGCATTGAATACCCTGGCTATCATTCTTTTGCTTGCGCAAATTCCAGGCGGCCAATATCCACCCGGCCAATATCCACCCGGCCAATATCCACCCGGCCAATATCCGCCCGGCCAATCGGGCGGCGGAATTCCCTTCCCCGGTCGAGGGCGAAAGACCACCACCACCGAGAAGAAGGACAATGAAGCCACGTCGGTCTTCTTCAAAGGTATGGTTCGGGAACTCGATGCCAAGTCCATGGTGATCGAAGCTGAAGATTCCCGCATTATCACTGTTCAGATTGGCGATAAGACCACCAAGCCGAAGGATCTGGCCGTCGGCGATTCGGTGGATGTAACGGCCAAGGAAGACGGGAAGGGTGGATTCCTGGGGGATACTATCCGCAAGCTGGATAAGCCCGCGACCGCCGAAGGTGCGAAGCCGAGTGCCGCAAAGTCCGTGCCGGGTGAGGATGCCGAGCCCGCCCGCGAACCGTCGGCTGTAATTCTGAAAGGACCAAAATACGATGAAGGCGATACGGGGCCGCCCACGCTGAAGCGAGGTATGCCAGCCCCTCGCAAGAAGGCAGAACCCGCTCCAGAACGTGAGATCGCCTCCGCGGGACCACCCGCCGCAATCGCTCCGATGGCACCAAATCCAACGACCCCATCCGATCCGCGACAGGCGTTCATCGAGAAGGCCAAGGAAGAAGCGGAAGGGTTCCTGACCGGACTTCCCAACTACGTTTGCCAAGAGTACACGACGCGTTACGTGAGCGAAGGCAAGGACGGTTGGCACGCCGTGGATGTGGTGTCACTCGATATGGTTTACCAGGACGGCAAGGAAGATTACCGCAACATCGCCATCAACGGCAAGCCCTGGAAGAAGCCGATTGAAGAAAGCGGAGCGTGGTCGACCGGTGAATTTGGCACCATTCTTCGCGATCTGTTTTCGCCCGCCACCGCAGCGGCATTCAAGTACAGCAAGGACTCCACCGCATCCGGGTTGCCCGCTCACATGTACAACTTCACGGTCGACCGCGCCCATTCCCATTGGCGGGTGACCATGGTGGCGCAGTCGATTTTCCCATCTTATAAGGGCTCTATCTGGCTCGACAAGCAAGGCGCGCGCCCGCTCCGCATCGAAATGCAGGCCACTCAGATCCCGCCCGACTTCCCGGAAGATGCGGTTGAGTCGGCGGTCGACTACGGGTATGTCAGCTTGGGTACCCAAAAGTTCTTCGTACCGCTCAAAGCCGAGGTGCTCAGTTGCCACCGTGGAATGAGCACCTGCGATCGCAATGTGATCGAGTTCCGAAACTATCACAAGTACTCTGGCCAAAGCGACATCATCTTCAACAAATAGCCTCCGCCCGGCTGTTCTACGATAAACATTGGGGGGAGCGCTGAAACAAGTAAACATCGGAGTCATCGGGCTCGGAAATGTCGGCACTGGCGCGTTAGACATTCTCGCCGAGAACGCTGACCAGATCGCGCTTAAGCTCGGCTTCCGTCTGAACGTATGCGCGGTGTGCAGCCGCACTGTGGAAACCAAGGTTCTGCCGGCGTCTCTCAAGGCGGTGACAAAGACCGCTCATTGGCAGGACGTCGTCAATGATCCCGACGTGGATATCGTAGTCGAGCTGGTGGGCGGAACCCACGTCGCTCGCGACATCGTCGATGCCGCCATAGCCGCTGGAAAATCGGTGGTGACCGCCAATAAAGAATTGATGGCCCTGTGCGGCGCAGAGATTTGGGATCGAGCCATCCGCAAAGGCATCAACCTCGCGATGGAGGCCAGCGTTGCAGGCGGCATTCCTATTCACACGGTGCTCCGAGAAGGCATTTCCGGCGATCGCGTGACGGCTCTGTACGGCATCCTGAACGGCACCAGCAACTACATCCTGACCGAGATCGAAGCGCGCGGAACATCCTTCCCCGATGTGCTCGCCGAAGCGCAACGGCTAGGTTATGCGGAGGCGGATCCAAGCGCCGACGTCGACGGGTACGACGCCCGCTCGAAGCTTGCGATCTTGGCCGCTCTGGCGTTTGGCGAAAAGATCACGCCGTCGGATATCTACACCGAGGGCATCCGGCGCATCATGCCCATTGATTTCAGCTACGCGCATCAATTGGGTCACACGATTCGGCTGATCTGCTCGGCGCGACAGACTCCCGAGGGACTGATTCTCTCAGTTCGTCCGGCGCTGATCCCCAATTCCGCGATTCTGGCAGGCGTGCGCGGCGCTTACAACGCGGTCTGGGTGCGCGGACAATTTGGCGAGGATACGTTTTATTACGGTCGGGGCGCAGGCGCGAGGCCGACCGGCGTTGCAGTAGTCAGCGATCTGATGCGAGTGGCCCGGGAGATTCGTTCAGGCAGTCCGGAACGCGTATCGCCGTTTGCGCATGAGCGGCTGGGCGAGTATAAACCCATCTCGGTCACGCTGCAGAAGTCGGCGTACTACCTGCGCTTTCGAGTCGAAGACCGGCCCGGCATTATCGCCCGGCTGGCCACCTTGCTCACGGAAAATGAAATCAGCCTGGACGCTGTTCTGCAAATCCCGGCGCAGAACTGGCGCGACTTGCCGTTCGTGATTACGGTGCAGCCGACTACGGAACAATCGATTCGCAATGCGGTGGCCGAGATGTCCAAGCAGGACTTCCTGCTGGAGCCGCCGCTTGCTTTACCCATGGAGGAGCCCTTGTGAAACGTTTTCTAATTCCCCTGATCTTATGTTCGGCCGCGCTGGCGCAAGTGGCCGGGAACGCAAACAAGCAGTATCAGACTAAGGAAGGCCGCGAAGGGGTTGCCAAGGGATTGGCCGATCCCCATCGCGACGACAAGCAGAAGCCGCGCGAACTGATCGAAGCCATGGATCTGAAACCGGGCATGACCGTGGCCGATGTCGGGACCGGCGTGGGATACATGCTTCCATTTCTAAGTCGCGCCGTGGGCGCTGGGGGAAAGGTGATCGCGGAGGACATCCAGACTGATTTTCTCGATAAAGCGAAGCAGCACGCCCGCCTCTCCAATGCGCAGAACGTAACGTTCGTCCTGGGCGCTCCCGAAGATGCGAAGCTTCCGGGCGATACGGTGAACTCGATTCTGGTTCTGGATGTGTATCATCACTTCGACTACCCGGACCAGATGCTGGCGAGTCTGCGCGAAAGCTTGCTGGGCGGAGGCAAGCTGTTTGTGGTTGATTACTACCGCAACGAAACTGCCATGCCGGGTGGACGAGCGCTGGAACACATCAGGGCGGATCGCGATGAGGTCGTGAAGGAGATTGAGAATAACGGTTTCCGCCTGCTCTGGAAGCGGGATCACATTCCGAACAGCCAGTACATGCTGGCATTCGAAAAGAAGTGATGGAGATACCGCAGGAGCAATTGGACCGCATCACTCCGACCGTGAACGCAGCGCGCGCCAGCCTTTCCCAGCTGGTGCAAGAGCTGCCGTTCGATGCCGAGTCGGCGCTTACGTTTCACCCTGAAGGCGAGGGCGAGCAATGACCATGAAGCAGGCCGGCGCGGAACTGCGGAGCGGCCAGACTACGTGCGTGGGACTCGTGCAGGAGGCGCTCGCTCGTGTCGAGGAATTAAATCCCAAGCTCAACGCATTCATTACGGTCACAAGCGATCAGGCCTTGGCTCATGCTCGCGACCTGGATGCGGAATTGGCAGCAGGGCATGATCGAGGCCCGCTGCATGGGATTCCCATTGCACATAAGGATCTGGTCTGTACGAATGGCGTCCGCACGACTTCGGGATCGAAGCTCTTCGCAGACTACGTTCCGGACTACGATGCCGATGTGGTGAAGCGGCTGGATGCGGCAGGGGCGATCTCGATCGGAAAGTTGGGCTTGCATGAACTGGCGTACGGCGTTACTTCGTCGAACCCTCACTTCGGCGCTGTGCGCAACCCGTGGAATCCCGAGTGCATCCCGGGCGGATCGAGCGGCGGTTCCGGGGCGGCGGTTGCGACCGGAATGGTGTTCATGGCGACTGGCACGGACACTGGCGGGTCCATTCGCATACCTGCGGCGTATTGCGGCACGGTCGGATTGAAGCCTACCTACGGACTGGTGAGCCGTCGCGGAGTGCGCCCTTTGGGATTCAGCCTGGACCATGTTGGACCGCTTACGCGCACGGTCCGAGACATGGAGCTAACGATGGCGGCCATCGCCGATATGAGAGAGGTTGCCGAGCCTTCTCCGATCCGAGTCGGGCTTCCAGAGGGATACTACTTTGACCGCATCGATCCAGAGGTGAGGGAGGCGGTCCTGCGTGCCGCACGAACTGTCGAGGTGGTGCCAGTTAAGACGCCGGATATCGACGCGTTGAACACCGTTGGCCGGGTAATCCTATTAGCTGAAGCATCCGCGGCGCTCGAAAACTATCATGCTCAGCGCGATCAGTTCGGACCGGACGTCTTAGCACTGCTGGATCAAGGGCGGCTGCTTCCCGCCACCGATTACGTGAACGCTCAGCGGCTCCGCAAGCAGTTCGTGGATGAGTTCAGGAAGCTGTTTCAAACGATTGACATCTTGCTGACGCCCACGCTACCGATGACTGCGCCGAAGATTGGTCAGCTCGCCGTGGAACTGGCAGGCGAAACTGTGGACACGCGTTTGGCTACGACACGCTTCGTGCGAGGGATCAACGTTTTAGGGCTACCGGCACTTTCCATCCCGTGCGGCTTTTCTAAATCCGGGTTACCGATCGGGGTGCAACTGATCGGGCGCGCGTTCGAGGATTGCTTAGTCATGCGATTCGGAGCGAGGCTGGAAGCCAGCATGATGATTCAAAGGCCCGGATCCGCTGCCTAGTCCAGGAGCGGTTCGGATCGCTTCATTGATGAATCGCTTAGCTGCATCGATCACGGAAGGCAGGTCTCCGCCTCGGGCCAGTCCGGCGGTAATGGCTGCGGAGTAAGTGCAGCCGGTCCCGTGAGTGTGCCGGGTTGTAATGCGGAGCGTCGAAAATTCGAACCACTGGCCGTCGTGCAACAGAAGATCGGTTGCGTCACCCGCCAGGTGTCCACCCTTCACCAGGACGTTCTTCGCCCCTAGCCCCACCAGCCGCTTGGCGGCTTCCCGCATTCCGGCGAGATCAGATACCTCCGTCCCGGTCAATGCGGCCGCCTCGGGAAGGTTGGGAGTGAGCAAAAAAGCGTGCGGGATCAGTTTGGCTTTCAGGACGACGCACGCATCGGCTTCAAGCAGCGGAGCGCCATGCTTGCTGATCATCACCGGGTCCACTACAAGCGGAAATGTGAAGCGAGCCGCTAGTTCAGCTACAGTTTCGATGATCTCGCGATTCCCCAACGCTCCGGTTTTCGCAGCGGCTGGCGGTATGTCTTCGAGCACCGCCTGAACCTGCTGACGAATTAGCTCCGGTTCAAGACACACGAGGCGGGAGACACGCGCCGTATTCTGAACTGTGATGAGAGTGATCACTGCCTCCCCGTAAACGCCGAAGCGATGGAAGGTTTTCAAATCGGCTTGGATCCCGGCGCCCCCGCTAGGATCGGAACCGGCTATAGTCAGAGCAACGGCGGTCACCTTTTCAGGATGCCATTCAGAAAGTAATGCGCTGTGTTTTCGCGATGCCTGCCGAGTTGGTCACCTCGACGTCCACACCTTTCACCTGAGTCGCGTCGCCGGTTACCGGGAAAGTGGCGCGTAGCAAGAAGGCTCCGCCAACTGCCTGCGTGGAATTAAAGTAGGCGCGAAAATCGCTCGTCTCATCCACCTTGATTGCGCCTGGAGCGAGAGCTTGCCCCGTGGGTCCGTAGAACGTAAAGCTCAATTGCGAAGCGGAGTGCGTATTATCGAAACCGATCAGGCTCACGTCCAAATCGCTGACCCGCCGCGTACCTGTGGCAGTGTCGAAACTGATCGGCGCGGCCGCAATGGTAACGCTCATCTGCTGTGTCCCGTTCGGGAACTTCAGAGTGAACGTAATGGTGCCTGCTGTGGTGCCCGTCTGAAACCCAAGTTGGGCCAACGCGCCAAATTTCCCCGCCGAATCACCGGGTGCGATGGTCACCGTCGCTACTCGCTTGGGACCAGATAGGAACTGGATAGCGGGATCGTCGGTCACGCCCGCAACGCTCGGTTTGAAGTCCAGGGTGAGAGTCCCAATCCCATTGACCTTTGATGCCGAAGCCAGCAGGATGGAAATCGCAGCCTGTTGCGCGCTTTGTCCGGCCTGCGAATTCAGCACAATGGAGGCCTTAGGCAAGGGAGGATCGAGCCCTAGACCGGTAAGGATGAATGACCGCTGATCGATGGTCAGTTGGCCCTTGACGGTTCCCGCCGATTGGGGCGCAAATACGATCTGGAAAGTAGCGGCCTGTCCGGGGCTAAGACTGAGGGCCGTGGAGACGCCCACCGGTCCTTGAAATCCACTGCCCGAAACTGAGATGGAAGCTATGGAGATGACGCTGTTGGATGGATTGGAAACGGTAAAGCTTTGGGAAACGGGAACGCCGTGTTCCGTGCCGCCGAAATCGACCGTGGCACCCGCCGCGAGGACCGCGTTACCTAACGACAAAGTAGCAGCGGGAGTCGCCGTGCCGCGCACATAGATGGTAGTCCCGTTTACTTGCAAGTTCGCGCTATAGAAGCCAGGAGCATCGGGCGAGAACGTTACCTTGAAATCGGCGAACTGCCCGGACGCGATTACGTAAGGCAACGTCGGAGTTGCCGAGATACGAAATCCCTGGCCGGCAATCGAGAGCGTCTGCAAGGTGGCCGGACCTGACCCGGGATTGCGAACGCGGAATCGGGTTTCAAGCGTATCACCGGGAGCCGCGCCCGGCACCTGGTAGACCCCGACCACGGGTGTCTCGGTGGTCCCGTCGAACTGGAAGAGTTGAAGTTGGGCGGATGCGGGTAAAGAGAGACACCCCAGCAGAACTAATTTTCGCAGCACGGGGCTACCTCGGGAATTTGCGAGACCTGCTCTCGGCCTGCCGTGATTCGGACTGCGAGTTGTCCGACCTGGATCCAACCATCGCCAATCGAGCGGAGGTCGCCACCAGCGAACCCGAGTTGGATCCGACGTTCTCCGATCACCAGCCAGGTTTGATCCACGTAGACCAGGGATCCATCAGCTTGCATCAGGACCGGACCCTGAATACCGGGCAGGGCTGATTGGCTTAGGATCGCCCCATCTTGGATCGAGAGGTCGATTCGCCAGAGTCCATCGGAACGCCGAATTACGAAACGAACCCAATTGTCGGCAGGCGTTGAAATGGCAATCGGGTCGCCATCCAGCAGGTCGGCGGCGAACGGAATCGATTGGAAATGGTCGGTTTGCCATTTAAGTAAAGTGTTGCGTCCGGGCAGGAACGCCAGCGCTGGCGTGCCATCTTGTGCGAAGGCAAACAAAGCCGTGTCATCATCTATATCCAGACTGAACTGAATGTTTTTGTTTAAATCTAACGCGACTAGCGAAGCCGACGTCTTGAGCAGTGTCCAGGAAGCGGAAGACGCGGAGGAGAGAACCCCATCAAGGAGCGAATCGCCCAGAACCAGATTCCCCGCCAAGCCGACTAAGGGCCGCACCGAGTGATCAGAATTCAGAACGAACCCAATTCTTGGGGGAGCGACTCTTGGTTGGGCGTGGGCAAGCACCCAGGGAAAAACCACGACCAACCACCCGGCCCTCACTTCGGACCGCCAATAATAATACTGGGATTACCGATCTGGGTGGGAGTGACCGGCGATACCGACGCCTTCGACTGCACCCGGCCCAACGCGATTCCGGCTCCGGCTCCAGCCGCAATCGCCGCGCCCAGGATCACCCATTTAGTCCCGATTCCGCGCGACGCCCGAAACGTGCCAGCGCCGCCAGACTTTGGTGCCGCGGAATCGCTGAGATATTGAGCGCTGACTAACCCGGCTCGAGCTTGGTCCTTCACCGCGGTGATCTGAATCTCGAACGGTCCCGGCGTCTTGTTCCACTGCATGCCCCACGCGGTGGCCTTGCCATCCACGCGAGTCATGGTCACATCGGTGCGGAGTCCGCCGGAGAACGCCCCGCTGGGACCCTGGTCGGGCAGCCGAAAGCTGACCGTGGCACCGTCGACCGGCTTCCCGGTCTCGTCGGTGACCTGGACAGTGAGCCCGCGGGTTGCTCGGGAACCGATTGGATACACCCCGCCTTCGCCTTCGAGTACGCGCAGTTGCACGATGACGGCTCCGCGCAATGGCCAGGGAATTAATGCCAGGAGGATACAAACTTGAGGAAGTCTCACGCCCTATACGTGGGCGAAATGAGGGAATACTCTCAACTTTAATGGGGTGTCGGGAACGTCTTCGACATATGGTCGTGCCAGGTGAGCGACTCTTCGTCCACAAAGGCCCAAATCACGCCCAAGCCAGCGGCGAGCAGGCTCAGACAGCCCGACGCGGCGCGCAGGAGACGCTGGTCGCGGGTCGGCCTGCGTCCATCGAAGGTGACCAGCTCCAATCGAGCCCAGCGCATGCCCGCCGTATCCAAGTCGGCAAAGCACCAGAGCATTTCATACAGGAGATAGAAGAATGCCGCCGCGATCACACTGAAAAGGGCTGTATGCAGACTCAGCAAGCCTTGTCCCCCTGCGAGCAGGAAGACTAACAGGAACAGCGCCACAGCCACGATTACCAGACTTAAATCGAGAGCGGCTGCGATTATCCTGTGAACCGGAAGGGCGACGTGCGCGTCACAGCCTATTACGGGTTCGGTCGCAATTGGCGCAGGTTGCATTTGCGTGATCACGGTATCGAAATCGAAGCTTTCCTGGCCGGGGATCGACCGCTTTGATCGCAATCGACCGGATGAAGCGCGGGTGCGCGGCTTGGATTCGACGGCCTCTGGAGCATAGGATTGAAACGAAACCACGCGGCTGCTAAACAGGGATGGTTGGAAGGGAGCCGATCGCGGTTCGCCCTCGCGCACCCTATCCGCGCGTTCCGGCGCAGCCTGCTCGGGTTCATACTGGAGCGCGCGAGCAGTAGCCCCGCGGCCGTATGCAGCTTGCGCGTATGGACCCGCGGCATCGTCCAGACGACGGCCGCAACGCTGGCAGCGATGGTCGTCGGCAGTGTTTGAGGCACGGCAATAGTGACAGTTCATTTTGGCCCCTGTTCCCTTGTTGCAAGATCTCTTCGTGCAGTGTTGCAGCCGTCCCGAATTCCGTGCTACGGTTTTCGGTTGAGCCTTCCCGTTGTCCCATCCACACTGTTGCCCGAAGAAGACCCTATTCAAGTTCGTAACATAAATGGGAGAAAATGTCACGTAATTTCTTCATCGCTACTGAGTGCCCTGCTTGCCTGGATCGTCTCAGGTTCATTTTCGGCCTCGGCTCAAATCTATCGCCCTCCTTTCGTTCCGCCCCCGCCCGCCGCCGCGCAGGTGAATCCCGCTAATCCCAACCAGAAGGTGCGGGTGCTCCGGCCGGACGCCCCTGGACCCAAGGACATGAACGTAGAGGCCACCACGCAAGAAGTGGAAGGCGAGTGGAGACGCCTTCGAGGCAACGTGAAGATCGAGACCACGGAGATGGCTCTCCAGGCGGATTCGGTGGATTACAACTCGGAAACAGGCCAGATTTTGGCTAAGGGCAGCGTCAAGTTCCAGCACTTCTATAACGGCGATAAGATCGAGTGCGACCACGCCGATTACAACGTCGATGCGGAGACGGGCAAGTTCTACGACGTGCGCGGGACATCGCCTGCCAAGATCGAGTCGCGGCCTGGCATTCTGACATCCAGCAACCCTTTCTTCTTTCAAGGCGAGTGGGCAGAACGGATTCACGAAAAGTACATTCTGCATAGCGGCTTTATCACCGATTGCAAGGTGCCTCGGCCCTGGTGGACTCTGCGCGGGCCTAAGTTCGAAGTGATCCCAGGCGAGCACGCGATTGCTTACCATGCCAGTTTCCGAATACGAGGAGTTCCGGTATTCTACGCGCCCGCGCTGTATAAGTCCCTCAAGAAATCCCCTCGCAAGAGCGGGTTTTTAACCCCCAACGCGGGACACAGTTCATTGCGCGGTTATATGGTGGGAGCAGGGTACTACTGGGCCATCAATCGAAGTTACGACGCATTGTACCGGGCACAATATTTCACCGAAAGGGGGCTTGCCCATACGGTGGACTTCCGGGGGAAAGTGAGGCCTGGGACCGATTTCAATGTCAGCATGTACGCGGTCAACGACAGGGGGATTAAGATCGGAAGCGACGCGAACGGGAAAGACATTATCCAGAAGCAGGGTGGGGAATTGATTTCGGTTCAAGGTCGCTCTGACCTGGGACACGGATGGCTCGTCAGGGGCGAGATCAATTATCTGTCTTCTTTCCTGTTCAGGCAGTCCTTTACGGAGAGCTTTCACGAGGCGATCTTTTCGGAGTCTCGCTCGGAGGGGTTTCTGACCAAACACTGGTCGACTTACGGGTTCAATGTCGTCGTTGATCGCGAGGAGCAGTTTCAAAGCTCAGCGCCAGATGACAAGATCATTATCGGGAAGCTGCCAGAGTTTCAGTTTCTGAGCAGAGATCATCAAATCTGGGACAAGGGCCTGCCTCTCTGGATTTCGCTCGAATCGAGCGCCGGTTTGCTACGGCGAACCGAGCCCGATTTTCAGACGCGCCAGTTTGTGGACCGGGTGGATCTTAACCCCCGAATCACCACCGCTCTCTATTGGAAGGGATTCAGTCTGGTGCCGAGCTTCTCGGCGCGCGAAACTCACTACGGATCGAGCTTTCAGGAGGGCGTGGTTACCGGCGCGAACTTCACGCGGAGTTCCAGAGAGTTGGAGGTCGATCTGATTATGCCTTCTCTTGCCCGGATCTATAAAGCTCCCAAGTGGATGGGTGACAAGGTGAAGCACGTGATTGAACCGAGAGCTGAGTACCATTATGTCGCGGGCGTGAACGATTTCGAGCGGATCATTCGGTTCGATCAGACTGACTTGCTCTCGAATACGAACGAGGTGAGGTTCTCGCTGGCCAACCGATTCTTCGTCAAGGGTGCGGATGGAGCGGTGAACGAGGTGGTGAGTTGGGAGCTGTCGCAGGCGCGCTACTTCGATCCGACCTTTGGCGGCGCAGTGGTTCCGGGGCATCGCAATATCGTGGAGAGCGAGTCGGATTTGACGGGGTTTGCCTTTCTGGACGGGCCTCGCAACTACTCGCCGATCGTTTCCGTATTGCGGGTGCAGCAGAAAATCGGCGTGGAGTGGCGGACCGATTACGACCCCTTGCGCGGAGGCATTTCCAACAGCGGCTTCACGGCGGATGCGCGCTGGTCGAGTTACTTCGTTTCGCTGGGACACTATGTGGTGAAGAGCGACCCGGTGCTGTCGCCCAGTTCGAACCAGTTTCGGGGATTAATCGGGTTTGGCAACCAGAATCGGAAGGGGTGGAACGCGGCCTTCAGTTCCTACTACGATATCAAGCGCGGGCTGGTGCAGTTCTCGACGGCGGAAGCGACTTACAACACTGACTGTTGCGGAGTGAGCGTTGAGTACCGACGGTTTAATATCGGAACGCGGGATGAGACGCAGTATCGGGTGGCGTTTGCTATTTCGAACGTGGGAACCTTTGGAACCTTAAAGAAGCAGGAACGAATCTTCTAGTTCCTTCGCCGGTCCTGATCGGACTCTACTCTGCCGAGCCGGTCGTTGGTAGCTTTTATAAATTCAGCTAGCCGTTCCTCTACAAGCTTGGAAGTTCGCTCGGCGGCGGCTTGTCTTGCTTCCATTTCAGCGTGTCGCTTCTCGGCTTCAGCTTTCCACTTTAGATCCGCCTCTTGGACGGCGCGCTCGGCAGCCTGCCTCTCTTCGACCGCAGCCTGCCTCTCTTCGACCGCAGCCTTCCATTTTTCATCCAGGATCTGCAGTTCCTCCGCAGCTGCCTTTCTCTTGTCGGCAAGATTAGCTTCGCCCTCAACGCGTCGCTGCGTGTTCTCCTGATTGTCAGCAAGGCCGGCCATGGCCTTTGCTATGGTTTTCCGAAACAGTGCGTTTTGAGCCGCGTTTTCCTCCTGTTGTTTCTGGAGGATGATATTGTTCGCGCGAATTTCCGCAATCTGCGCGTCGTGCACGGACGTCCTGGCCAACATGCTTGCCTGCTGCTCAAGGATGAACTCCATCGTCCGCTCGATGTCCATGGCTACAGTTTAACGGATAGTACGATAAAAGAGTCACCCTGATGAATGCATCCACCATCGACCTAAAAAAGACGGTCAACCTGCCCCGCACCGATTTTTCCATGAAGGCCAACCTGCCCCAGCGCGAGCCTGAAATGCTCAAACGCTGGATCAAAGGCGATCTCTACGGTCAGATTCGGGCGGCGCGCAAAAACCACCCGATGTATGTGCTGCATGACGGGCCGCCCTACGCTAACGGAAACATTCACACGGGGCACGCATTCAACAAGATCCTGAAGGACTTCATCGTCAAGATCAAGACGATGGAGGGCTTCGATTCGCCGTATGTTCCGGGCTGGGACTGCCATGGCTTGCCCATCGAAATCAAGGTCGATAATCAACTTGGCTCCAAAAAGTCCAAGATGACCACCGCCCAAATTCGGTCCGAATGCAGGAAGTACGCGCAGAAGTACGTGGATCTCCAAAGCAAGGATTTTCAGAGGCTGGGCGTGCTCGGTCGCTGGGAAAACCCGTACCTGACGATGAGCGCGCAATACGAATCGGTGATCGCGGGAACGTTCGTCGATTTCCTGGACAAGGGCTACGTTTACAAGGGGCTGAAGTCGGTCAACTGGTGCATACACGACCGCACCGCGCTGGCCGAGGCCGAAATCGAATACGAGAATCATAAGAGTCCGTCGATTTGGGTTCGTTTTGCATTAACGTCCGATCCAGCCTTGATCGACCCGGCTCTGGCGCACCAAAAAGTCTTCGGCCTGATCTGGACGACAACCCCCTGGACCATCCCGGCCAACGTTGCGATCGCCTACCATCCCGAGTTTGAATACGTGGCTGCGCAGACCGGTGACGAGGTCTACATCGTCGCCTTGGAACTGCTGAAAGCCACGGCGGAAAAGCTTGGCTGGACGGAGTACAAGGTGATCGCGGCCTTCCCGGGTAAAAAGCTGGAGGGCGCCATCTTTCGCCATCCACTGATGGAACGCGATTCCCTCGGCATTCTGGGCGGGCACGTCACCTTGGAACAGGGTACCGGTGCAGTCCACACAGCGCCGGGCCATGGAGCGGAAGATTTCGACGTCGCCACCAAATACGGCATTGGCGTTTACTGTCCCGTGGACGGCGCTGGCCGGTTCTACAACGCCGAGGGAGCGGCGGGCGAACTCCCGGAATCGCTGCTCGGCAAGACGGTCTGGGAGGGCAACCCTATCGTCAAAGATCTTCTGCGCCAAGCTGGTGCGCTGCTCGCCGAAGAGACGATCGATCACAGCTATCCGCACTGCTGGCGCTGCCACAACCCGACTATCTTTCGCGCCACTGAGCAATGGTTCATCGGCATGGAGCGGAACGATCTTCGCGAGCGCACGCTGCTTGCCATCAAGAACGTGAAGTGGATGCCTGCCTGGGGCGACGATCGCATGTCCAACATGATCGCCACCCGCCCCGATTGGTGCATTTCGCGGCAGCGCGTCTGGGGCGTGCCGATCACCGTCTTCTATTGCGAAAATTGCCAGCAGCCGCTCACGGATCGCAAAATCCTCGATCGCGTGGTGAAGCTTTTTGCCGAGCACACGGCCGACATCTGGTATTCGCAATCGGCCGCCGAGTTGATCGGTCCCGATCAGCATTGCTCGCACTGCGGTGGCTCCGGGTTTCGCAAGGAGTCCGATATTCTCGACGTTTGGTTTGAGTCAGGTTCCAGCCATCTGGCCGTGCTGACGCCTGACAACGAATTGCCGTGGCCCTCGAATTGTTATCTGGAAGGGGGCGACCAATATCGCGGCTGGTTTCACAGTTCGCTGCTGATTGGAGTCGCTCTGAAGGGCGAAGCGCCGTACCGCGAGTGCGCCACCGCGGGCTGGCTGCTGGACGGCCAAGGTCGCGCGATGTCGAAGTCCCTCGGAAACGGGATCGAGCCCGAAGACATTATCAAGAAATCCGGTGCTGACGTGCTAAGGCTGTGGGTGTCGTCGGTCGATTTCATCGAAGACGTGCGCATGTCGGAGACGATCATGGCTCGCCTGACCGAGGCCTATCGCAAGTTTCGCAACACCTTCAAGTGGACGCTCGGAAATCTGGACGGGTACGATCCCCTTGCCGATGCGCTCGGCATCGAGGAGATGACAGAACTGGATCAGTGGATCCTGGTCCGGGCGGAAAACCTGGTTGCGAAGTGCCGCGGCTGGTACGACGAATTCGCGTTTCACAAGGTGTATCGCGCCATTTACGATTTCGCCGCAATCGACCTGAGCTCTCTGTATTTCGAGGTCGCCAAGGATCGGCTCTACACGGCAGGGCGTCGATCCAAGGCGCGCCGCAGCGCTCAGACAGCGTTGTACCGGATCACCCATGCCTTGGTGCGGTTGCTGGCACCAATCCTAGCGTTCACAACCGAGGAGGTCTGGGCACAATTCCGCAAGCCTGAAGGCAGCCCTGACAGCGTCCACCTGGCGCGGCTCCCGGAGGTGGAGGAACTGGCGGCCGGACTCACCCGCGAACAGCGCGCCCGTCTGGAAAACTGGGACAGACTTCTGCCGATTCGTGAGCAAGTGATGAAGTCGCTTGAGGGCGCGCGGCAGGAGAAAATCATCGGGAGCGCACTGGAAGCGCGTGTGCGCCTCAAGGCTGATGGCGACCTATATGAACTCTTGAGCGAGTATCGCGGTGAACTTCCCGGACTGTTTATCGTTTCGCAGGTTGCTCTGGAGAATGGCCCGTTTGACGTGACAGTAGAGAAGGCTGAAGCGGAGAAATGCGAGCGCTGCTGGAAGTATCTGCCCGATGTGGGCCATGATCCGGAATATCCCACCATATGTCTGGCCTGCAAGGAAGCGGTGCAGGAATGGACAGAAAGCTAACATGTCGTCGCGACCGTTTCCATTCCTGATCGCCGCCGCGGTGTTTCTGCTGGATCGGCTGACCAAGTGGATCATCCAGACCAACGTGGGCGCATTCGACACTCACCATGTGATTCCGGGATTTTTCAACATCGTTCACGCTGAGAACCCGGGCGTGGCGTTCGGACTCTTTGCGGATTCAACGGGCCCGTGGCGCGGGTTTTTCCTGATCGGGCTATCGGCAACGGTGATGATTTTCATCTCGGCGATGCTGCTGAAGCCATCGCGCGGGCCGGCGGAGAACTTTGTTCGCGCAGGTTTGGGTCTGGTTCTGGGAGGAGCGGTTGGCAACCTGTTCGACCGGATCGCTAATGGCACCGTTACGGATTTCGTGGAGGTGTATCTAGGCCAGCATTACTTTCCTGCGTTCAACGTAGCTGACAGCGCCATTACGATTGGCGCGGGGTTCCTGCTGCTCGACATGTGGCTAAGCCGGAGCAAGAAGGTGGAGGTTGGGCAGCCGAATGTTCCCTAAACTGATTTCGATCGGATCATTCTTCCTGCCGACTTACGGGGTGCTAGTGGCGCTGGCGTTCCTCGCGGCTCTAGGGGTGACGGTACGGCTTGCCAAGCAGGCGGGACTCAATGCCGACGCGGTCACCAATCTGGCGATCTACTGCGCTCTCGCTGGCTTGGCAGGCGCGAAGCTGCTGATGTTCCTGTTCAACTTTCACGAATACTGGAGCGACCCGCGATCGATCTTCACAATGAGCACGCTCCAGGCCGCCGGAGTGTACCAGGGCGGCTTCCTGCTGGCGCTGCTCTTCGCCATCTTTTACATGCGCCGGGTGAACCTGCCAGCCCTTGATACGTTCGACGTCTTCTCGCCGGGCATCGCGCTGGGCCACGCTATCGGACGTCTGGGATGCTTCGCGGCGGGATGCTGCTGGGGAACCGAGTGCAACCGGCCCTGGGCTGTGACCTTCACAAATCCTGAAGCGAACCAACTGACCGGCGTGCCCCTGAATGTGCCGCTGCATCCTACCCAGATCTACGAATCGTTAGCCAACGCCGCTATCTTCGGATTTCTTTTCTGGCGCATTCGCAAGCCGCATGCCGCGGGCGAGGTGTTCGGCCTCTATCTTATTCTCTATTCCACAGTGCGCTTCCTGATTGAATTCGTCCGCAACCATGAACAAGCTACGCACTTCGGCTTCTCTCTCACTCAGTGGATTTCTGTGGGAACGCTCACGCTTGGGCTTATGTTGATCGCGCGCAGGCCGATGCTGCTACAATCGAAATCTTAGGCCCTTCTCTGAACCATGTGGAATGGCGACTATGGCTTTCTTCTCTCAAACCTCATCCTGAAGGATTTCAAACTTCGCTACCGGCATATGTCTCTGGGCGTATTCTGGTCGCTATTGAATCCTATGGTGATGATGGCCGTGCTGACCTTCGTGTTCACCAAGATCTTTCCCAATCACGAACCCAATTACCCCGTGTTTGTCTTGTGCGGACTGGTGCCGTTCAACTTCTTCAGCCTGGCTTGGATCAACGGGACAACCTCGCTGGCGGATAACGCCGGATTGATCAAGCGCGTTCCCGTTCCGCGCGAGGTAATCCCGATTTCCAGCGTTCTCTCGAATTGCCTCCACCTGCTCATTCAGATTGCGCTGCTCCTCTCCTTCACTCTCATCTTCGGACTGCACGTGAATGTTCAATGGTTCTGGCTGCCGGTAGTCTGGGGTTTAGAGATCGTTTTCGTGTGCGGATTGGCGCTGGCGTTTTCCATTCTTTTTATCTTCGTGCGAGATACCCGGTACTTTGTAGAATCGTTCAATACAGTCTTATTCTGGCTGGTTCCCACGTTTTATTCCTTCTCGGTGATCCCGCCGCAATTCAAAGAGATATACCAGTTCAATCCGGTAGCAGCTCTTGTGTTGGCTTTGCGCGACATTCTTCTCAAGGCTCAGGCACCTCCGGCAACTTTGCTGACCAAACTGACACTCGTTTCGTTCGCAACTTTTGGAGCGGGCTTTTTCATCTTTCGGAAGTTCAAGACCCGGCTGTACGACCATCTGTAATGCAAGTGATTTCCTGCCGGGGAGTATCGAAAACGTTTCGGCGCCATATCGCGGGGAAATTGATTCGCGACCATTTGACCGACTTCTGGAGGCCCCGTCCGGAAAGCAAATTCTACGCTCTTCGAAACGTTAGTTTCGATGTCTTGAACGGCGAGAGCGTCGCCGTGATCGGGGGCAACGGTGCTGGTAAAAGTACGCTTCTCAGCCTGGTTACCGGACTGGCGCGGCCTGAGGAGGGTCAGTTGACCGTAACGGGAAGGGTGGCGGCGCTGCTGGAACTAGGTTCCGGCTTTCACCCCGATCTTACGGGAGCCGAAAACGTCCGATTGAATGCGGCCCTGCTCGGATTCAGCCGGAAGCAAACCAATCGCATGTTCGATTCGATCGTCGAGTTCTCCGGAGTCGGCGAGTTCATCGAAGAGACGCTTCGAACCTATTCCAGCGGGATGGCGGTTCGCCTGGCGTTTTCGGTCGCGGTCAACCTGAATCCCGACATTCTCATTATCGACGAGGTGCTGGCTGTGGGAGACCAGGCTTTCCAGGCGAAATGCACTGAGCGGATCCACGAATTGCGCAAGTCCGGGAAGACCTTGCTGTTCGTTTCGCACAACCCGGCGGCGGTGCTGGAACTGTGCGACCGCGCCCTCTGGCTGGATCACGGGGAGCTTGTGATGTCAGGACCGGTTGGCGAGATTCTCGACGCTTATCAGGGCCGCTCTGTCCCATCGCAATCGGGGGACTAAGGGCTTTCCTGTAGCGCGGATAGGGCGCTTCCCTAGTGGATTAGAACGCCGGTAACGGTACACACTGGGGTTTAAACTCCCGTAAGAACCAAGTATGCTTAAAGCGTTAGTCCGAATGTAGGTATCGGGCAGCATCCCAAAACAAGGTAATATAAATTACTACCATCCGTCAGCAGTTGGAGGAGCAATTCTAATGATTATGAAAATTTCTAAGTCCGGGTGCTTTGGTTTCGCAACGCTGTCGTTGTTCGGCGCTGGTTTGCACGCAGGCGGCAGGCCGACAGCAGCGAACCCGATCACAACGGCGCTAAGTTTGCCAACCCAGTTCGAACCCAATCGCGGGCAGGCCCCCCGTGAATTCGAGTATATGGCCCAGGGCTTCGGCTACTCGCTGGGCATCGCGGCAGGAAGGGCGGAGCTGATGCTAGGAGGCCGGCCAGGCACCACCCCGAGCGCCGTCTGGCTCAACTTCGTGGGTGCGAATCGAAAAAGTCAGCCCCAACCGGTCGATGCGCAGCGCCATACGTCAAACTATTTCGTGGGAAATGTGGGAGTGACTAACGTCCCAGGCTACGGAAAACTCCGGTATAACGATCTCTGGCCGGGCGTCGGCGTAGTCTATTACGGCAGCAGTCAAAAGCTTGAGTACGACTTCACTGTCGCACCCGGCGCTGATCCGAACGCGATTAAAATTCAGTTCGAAGGCGCCAGGAGCGTGAAGCTTTCGGCGGACGGAGATGTGGTGGTGGACACCGGGTCCGCTCAGATCATCCAGCGCCGGGCTGTGGCTTACCAGTTGGAAGGTGAATCACGGGTTACGGTTGCGGCGGATTATCGGTTGCGGGCCGATGGCAGCATTCGATTTGCGCTCGGCAACTTCGACAGGTCCAAGGAACTTGTAATCGATCCCGTGCTCGTTTACGGGATCGGCGGTTACCTGAACAATCAGGCTCAGAATTCAATGGCCGTGGCTACGGACTATCTGGGGACCAACAACTTCGTGGTGGGAAGCACGATACCGCTGGTTCAGGTGAGCGGCCAGCCTGCCACCAACGGCGTCTACGTTGTGCATATCGACAACACCGGCGCGATTCCATCCAATTCGTATTTCGCAGCGGGTCTCCCGGACGGGAACATCAACGGAACCGGGATCGATGTGGACGCCAGCGGCAACATATATGTCGTGGGAACGACGGACGCTCACAACTCATTTCTCGGACCTAACGGGCTGCAAGTAACATCCGGGGGCGGCCTGGACGCGTTCCTGTTAAAGCTGACTCCAGCGCTGAACGCGGTTCCTTATTGGACTTATCTTGGCGGTGCGGGCGACGAGAAGAACATCAAAGTGGCGGTGCAAGGCGGGACCGCTTACATTTCCGGGCAAACTACTTCAGCCGGCTGGCCGGTGACGGTGACGCCGGCAGGACAGAACGGGTTTGTTTACGCGATCGACACCACCAAGGCCGGCGCAGCTTCGAAAGTCTATGCCCTTGTGCTGGGGGGTTCGTCCACTGACGCGGCTCTAGGCATCGCGGCAGATTTCAATTCCAATGTGTATGTGGCGGGTTCCACGAACTCGGCGGACTTCCAGCCCACAACGGGTGCGGGATATGCGACGGGCAAGAGCAATTCGACCACCGACGGATTCTTGGTGAAGTTAAATCCGGCAGGCCAGCCTATCTGGAACACGTTCTATCAAAACGCTCCCATCAGCGGAGTAGCTCAGTTCACCAACCGCTATGCTTACGTGACCGGACAAACAACCGGATCGATTATTTCCACGGGGAACGCTTACCAGCCCACGGGCGGCCCGAACCACGCATTTTTCGCCAGGTTCGACACATCCACCAGCGGAGGCCCCGCTCTCACCTATGGAACGTATCTTGGCGGGGCAGTGCAGGATGCCGGAATGGCGATATCCGTGCCGCACGAGGGGATTGGCTACACGCAGAACGGACTGGCCTACATCGGAGGCTGGACGACGTCGTCAAATTTCCCCATTTTGGGAGTGCCGCAGGTGCAGGCCGCATTCAACAACGGCATCAAGAACGGGTTTCTGGCGTACATAGATCCGACGAAGGTGGGGGCGCAATCCCTGCTATATTCCACGCTGGTGGGAACAACGTTCCCCTCGGTGGTGACGGGCGTGGCGGCATCATTCGCCGGCGAAGCATCTCTCTCCGTAACGGCCTACGATCCGAATAGCGGGTTGGAGGCGGGCGGCTTTGCGTTCAAGGTGGGCAGCCAAATCTGGAATCCCACATTCTTCACGTCACAACAATATCTCGACCTTCTGGATCGGGCGTCTGACCAGCCCGGTCTGAATTTCTGGCTAAACCAGTTGAGCACCGGCGGCAATACGCGCGCCTCGCTAGCGGCTAATTTTTTCACCAGCGCCGAATTTACCAACGGCGGGCTGAACATCATTAAATACTACATCGCGGTGTTCCGCCGCGATCCCGATTTCACGGGGTTCCTCTTCAACTACAACTCCTACATCGGAGGCACGCCGCTTACGGCCATCCTGAATCAGTTCCTGACTTCCCCTGAATTTCAAAGCACGTACGGAACGCTCACCAATGGCGATTTCGTGAACTTGATTTATCAGAATGTGTTAGGCCGCGCTCCTGACCCGAACGGCTTCAACTATTATGTTGGCTTATTGAATAGCAACCAGCTATCTCGCGCCGGCGTCATGGTTCAGTTCATCAACAGCGCCGAATTCAGCACGGCAGTAAGAGCCCGGGCCTATGCCAACTTGCTTTATATGGGCTTCCTCAGACGCGGCGCGGATCCCACGGGATTGAACTTCTGGACGAATGCGCTTGCCAATCAGGCCAACCTGCCAACCGTGGTGAACAACTTCATTACCAGTCCCGAGTATGTAAACCGCTTCATGTAGAGCCTTCAAATTGAGCGGATGGGGGGTTAAAGCCCCATCCGCTCCAAATCTAATGGTCGCTTTGCCCCGAAGATCCGGTCTAAAAGCGAAGCATGATCAGGGTGCCGTGATCTAGCTTTGGACTGCGTGAGTCTTGCGGAAATCAGCCCAGCGTTTCCTCTGCGCGTCCGAAATCCTCTTCCTTGCATTCTGACTCAAGTTTCTCTTCCTGGGGTGTTGCGAAGCCAGTTTCAGCGCCGGAGGGCCTCTCTTGGCAGTCTCGTGGCCAAGCAGTTCTTCCACTTGGTGGATCTGGGCTTCGAGCCGCTGCTTCTGCGCTTCCAATCCTTCCAGGGCGGCCTGTAATAACGTTTGATCCTGAACCGATGACGCTCGCGTCATTTTGATTCTCCTTGTAGGAAGGATACCTGAATTTACACAATTGTGTTGTCTTTTTTTATGACTCCAAGGCTTTCTTTAGATTCTAAGATGAGAGTAATTGGACCATCGTTAACTAGCGACACTTGCATATCTGCCTGGAATATCCCAGTTGCTAGGGGGATTTGTCGCTTATTAATCTCTTTAATTAGATAGTCATACAACCTTTTCGCTTCTCCCGGCGGAGCTGCGGCATCGAAGCTTGGACGACGTCCTTTGCGGCAATCTCCGTATAGCGTAAATTGTGAAATAAGCAGAATGGAACCGCCCACTTCCATCACGCTTAAATTCATTTTGCCTGCTTTGTCTGGAAAAATACGTAAGTGCGCTACCTTGTTGGCCAAATAATCGGCGTCCCTTTCGCTATCTCCCTCGGCAATCCCTAGTAACATTACTAGGCCTCGCTCAATAACTCCCACTCGCTCGCCACTCACTTCGACGCTGGCCCGGCTCACTCTCTGCAGAACAGCCCGCATCGCTAAACGTCCACTGCTGCAGTCGAAGTCTCCCGGTCGGGAGTTGGCCGCTCGCCCGCAGGCAGAGTCACAGTAAAGCGGGTTCCTTTGTTCAACTCGCTCTGAACATCGATAGTGCCTTCGTGAGCGCGAACGATCCAGGCCACAAAACTGAGACCCAGCCCCAGCCCCTTTTCCGGGTCCGCCGAAGGAACCCGGTAGAAGCGGTCGAAGATATGGGGCAGGTGGCCGGGCGAGATGCCGACGCCATTGTCCGAAACCACGAGCTTAACCTCGGTTTCGCCAGATAACTCCACCTCTACGCGCCCCCCTGCGGGCGTATATTTGATTGCATTTGAAACCAGATTGGACAATAGGCGATCAATCTGGATTCGATCCGCGTTAATCCAGCAGTGCGGGGGCAGGGTGGCCGAGAGTTCCACCCCTTGCGCCTCGGCCGGAATCTGATACTCCTCCACGAAATCTCGAACCGCTTCACTCAAGTCCAACTCGGCTTTCTTCAGGACTAGCTGGCCGGACTCGGCTTGAGAGAGCATCAGCAGCGCTCGCACGATGTTCGAGAGGCGTTCGACATCCTCCAGCGCATTGACCATGGCATCGCGGTACTGTTCGGGCGTCTTCGCCGTGAATAGCGCCACTTCGAGCTGGCCCCGGATGATGGTGAGCGGGGTGCGGAGTTCATGCGACGCGTCGGTGGAGAATTGGCGAATCTGCGTGAACGAAAAGTTGAGCCGCTCCATCATGTG
Source organism: Bryobacterales bacterium (assembly GCA_038225555.1). GTDB lineage: Bacteria > Acidobacteriota > Terriglobia > Bryobacterales > Bryobacteraceae > JANXQZ01. The sequence goes on along the minus strand of JBBRRB010000001.1, from coordinate 153,349 downwards.
ATTGAAAGCTTCGATGAGGCGGTCGAGTTCATCCCCGGCTCCCCTGTCCGGAATCTGCGTGTTCAGGTTGAAGTGCGTGATGTGCTCGGCAGCTCTGGCGACCGAGTCGACCGGCGCCAGCGCTCTACGCGCGAGCACCCAGCCGAAGAGTCCCGCGATAACGATGGCCACCGAGACAATCACTTCATAGCGACACGTGAACTCCTTCAGCAGCTTGGTATTATCGCCGACCGCCCGGGCGATCGACATGTAGTATTGATGGCGCTTCTCGTCCACAATCACGCCCGACCGCATTACATAGGGAATGCCCTCGCTGTCTATTTTCAGCCGAATGGCCCTGGCCTTAGGTCCCTGCTTGATGATCGCCTTGATGTAATCTTTGGAGTCGAAACCCAGCGCATCGTAGCCGTTGTACTGCAGCGGATTCCCGGCGGCATCGGCCAACAGCCATACCCGCTTCAGGCGGGCCACGATGAAGTCTTCTTCCGGATCGAACTTGTCGTAGTTCCACTCGGCCCCCACAGGGCCGAAGCGCAGGTAACCCTTGACGGCACCCCACTCTTCATCCAGAACGTCTTCTACTTGCTTCTCCTGGATCGAGCTGATGGTGGCGCGGAAGATCACGCCCAGGCTTAGCAGCAAAACTGCAAAGAAGATGACGTAACTTACGGCCAGGCGGAACCGCAGCCCGCGAACGAAGCGGATGGGGTGAGGGGCAAAACGCATGCGCCCTCCCCGCTAGAAGGTCTTTTCCTGCTTCTCTGGGGCGTCCATCATGTAGCCAATGCCGCGCACGGTATGAATCATCTTCATGGGCCATTTGTCGTCGATCTTGCTCCGCAGATGGCGAATATAAACGTCGACGATATTGGTGAGTCCGTCGTAATCCATGTCCCACACATGCTCCACGATCATGGTCCGACTTAACGGGCGTCCGCGATTGCGCATCATGTATTCGAGAATGCTGAACTCCTTGGGCGCGAGTTCGATGCTCTCGTTGCCGCGCAAAACTTTGCGCCGGATGCAATCAAGTTGAAGATCGCCCACCTGCAGCCTCTCGGGCGTCGGCTGGCCGCGGCGAAGCAGAGCCCGCACGCGCGCCAGCAACTCGACGAAGGCGAACGGCTTGGTGAGGTAATCGTCTGCGCCGAGTTCGAGACCCTTGACACGATCGTCAATGGCGTCGCGGGCGCTCAAGATCAGCACGGGCGGGCTCATCTTGCGGTTTCGAATTTTCTGCAAAACGGAAAGCCCGTCGGTATCGGGCAACATTAGATCGAGAATGATCAAGTCGTACTCGGTGCCATGCACCATCTCGATCGCGTCCGCACCGTTGCCTGCCACGTCCACTGCGTACCCGGCGCTCTCCAGGCCCCGCGATAAAAAATCCTGAATGCGTTTTTCGTCCTCGACGATTAAAATTCTCATGTTTCCACGTCTGCCAGTTTACCCTACTGCACCGTAAACTTAGCCGCCGGGCTTGCGGTGGAGCCTACCGTCACCACCACCGGCTGCACCCCCAGCGGGGCATTTTGCGGCACCAGGAAATTCACTTGGGTCACACCCACCAGCCCGTTCGGAATCCCGATAAATTGGATCGGAGCATCCACGCCCCCGATCGTCATCGTGGTCTTCAAGACCGGTGCCGGCAAGCGGTTAAACGGAGTGCTCGGGGAAGGAGTCGCTCCGGTTGCCAGAGTCGGCGACACTTGTCCTTCGCCCGTAATAAACAGAGTCAGGGTCTGTCCCCGACTCCCCTTTGGAAACGGAACCGTCGCCCCGCTGGCATCCATGAAAACACCGGGTGCGGCAGCCGAAACCTGGAACGTAAATGAGCCGGTCTGCAGCCCGGTATTCACGACCAGTCTGGCGGTTCCGACCCCGGTCTCATACGGGATCTGAACATTCACCTGCCCCGGCGAGACAAAGTAAAGCGGCGCGGCAACGCCGTTCACCGTCGCCGAAAATCCTCCCATGTAGGTGATCAGCGGGATCGCCGCAGCACCCTGGATGCGGTTGCCCAGCAGAGTGCCATACACGCTCATCAGCATGCCCGGCGCAAACGTCTGCTGACCCGACGCGGCGTTGCTCACGCCCACCACCGTGGGCACAGCCGCCGGACCGTTGAAGACCACCGGCACGCTCTGCGACCATTGCCGTCCGCTGGCATCCACTCCGCTAAACATGAACACGCGGGTGCGCGGGACGGTCAGGGTCTTAGCGCCTAAGCTGGCGCTTATCTGACCTTTCGGCGGAATCGTCGCACTTCCGAAAAAGCTGGCGATCTGCGACGTGTTGCTTACGCCGTCGATGCTAAAGTCGGTCAGAGTTGTCCCGACGCCAGCCTCCTCGTTCAGCGTGATGGTGTATGACCATTGCAGCCCCTGAGAATCCGGAGCTTTCTGATAAACCGGGTTTGGACTGATGGAAACCACCACCAGCGAGTCGTTTACCGGCTGACTGCTCCATTGGTGAAGCAGATTGAAGGCATCGGGAGAGCCTAGCCCCGTTGCCAAGTCGTAGCCGGGTCCGGCGGTGAAACCGAATGTTGAGCCAGTGCAGTCCGGCGAGCCTCCCGCGCACGGAACGTTGATGTTGCCAGTCGTAATGTCATGGAAGATGCCCGGTTTGTTCTCAGCCAGCCGGTACAGTGTCGGATTGAGATTGCCCAGGCCCGCCTGAGTCTCTGCGCCCGTGGATACCAGATATTGATTCAGCAGCGCAACCATGCCAGCGAACACGGGCGCTGATACTGAGGTTCCGCCATAGTTGCCGGAACCTCCGTTGGTTGCCACAAAATACCCGTCATGGTCCGGCGATGCGGCGAGGGAGACATCCGGCACATTGCGGAATCCGTTGTTGGGCACACCTGGACCGGTCTGCCAACTCGGCCTCGGGAAATAAGTGCTCGTGCCGCCGCCACCCGCCAGAACCGATCCCCTCAGAGGCGCGCTGTTCCATGGAATCTCTGGAATATAGGAGATCGCCGACGCGCCGTTTGCGTCATTGGTGCCATTCCAGTAGTTCCCGTTAATCTCATTGAGCTGGGTCCCGCCCACTGACGTGATTTCGGGGACGCTGCCGGGGAATCGAACGGCTTTCCCGTTCTGAGCGATGCTGGCATTATTGGTCTCGCACGCCGCAGCACCCGCATCGCCCGCTGAATTGATCCAAGTAATGCCCTGCGCATTGGCCTGCTGAGCCAAATCCTGAAACGCTTGCAGGGCGGCTAGATTGCGCGCTTCGCAACCGGCGCTGAAACTGGCGCTCACCACCGGCGCGAGATTCTGATCCACAACGTGCGCCAATGCAGTGTAGGCGCTGGTGGAATAGACATACAGAATCGTCGCATTCCGAGCCACGGCGCCCGACCACTCCACGTCAAGGTCCGCTTCCGCCAGGTTCCCCACGCTCAACCCCGGATCGGGATGGTTCGGAACCAGGATGATTTGCGGATCGTTGGCAGGCAAATTAAATCTTGAGCGGAACGTTCGGATGTCGGCCAGATTCAGACTGGTTTGCCCGACAATCGCGATCTTCTGTCCCGTGCCGTCGACCCCAGCTTTATAAAGAGGGCTGATGTTGTAAATAGTTGCGAGATCGTCGGGCGCAAGATTGTGACTGCCGTTGGGCTGCGTGCCTTCGGGGAACGCCTGGAGAGGACTGCCTTCCAGTCCAAAATCGTCAAGTCCGCTAATGCTTGTGATCAACTCCTGCAGCGCGGCTGGGATGGACGGCTCGGTGGCGTTGGCGTAATGCGTTTGGCCGTCCACCTGATAGCGGTGGAGTTCGGCCCGGAACGCGTTCCGTATTTGCGCGGCGCTGCCGCTCAGAGTGACGCGCGCACGGCTTCGGGCCACGTTTTGCACGCTGAGTCCTTCGCTCTGCAGCCACGCGCCGATCTGGTCAAGGTCGTTGCGGCTGACGCCGAATTGGTCCGCGTACTGCTCAGGCGTCAACCATTTGTGGTAGAGCGGGGAGGCTGAATTTTGTTGGTCGGCGAGCAGTTGATTGAGCGCGCGTTGTTGGCCGGGGGACTTCTTGAGATGGATCGTAATTCCGGCGACGGGAGAGGAGCCAGCTAGCGGTCCCTGGTCGTCCTGGGGCCTTGCTTTGACATGTACATGGCCTCGCAGGACCGCGGCGCGGCTCTTGTCGATGGGGCCGGTGAGTCGGTCTTGCTGGGCGGAAAGAGCGGATACAGCGAGCCAGAGTAAGGCCGCGAGTGAAGAAATTCGGCGCAAGTCGGTAAACATGGGCAGGTATGAATATAGTACAATCGCCGAGACGGTTGGGCAGCATGGTCGGGCTGGCCCCAGCTGTGGTCTAATGATTGGTGTGATTGCGCGTAAGTTGTGCGCCTGTAGCTCAGCCGGATAGAGCAATTGGCTTCGAACCAATAGGCCGGGGGTTCGAGTCCCTCCGGGCGCACCATCTAAACTTCTACAGCAGATCTACAGTCTCATTCGTGAGAACGCGGTTTTCATGTTCACAAAATTTATCTTTTGGCCATGGTTTACCGGACTGATGTTTCTTCTCGCCGGCCTGTTCCTTGTTCGTCGGAATCTGCTGGCTGCCCCGTGGCTCGATAAGCTCGTCATCTTGGGGCCTGTGCTGTATGCTGTTCCCCTGTCAGTATTCGCCGCAGAGCATCTGGCAGGCGCACGGTTTCTGATGCAAATTGTCCCAGCGTGGATTCCGGCGCACCTGTTTTGGACCTACTTTGTCGGATTGGCGCTGCTCGGGGCGGCCATCAGCATCTTATTGAATCAGTATCAAGAGTTGTCTGGCACGCTATTGGGGATCATGTTTTTTTTATTTGTGGTTCTGATCCACGCGCCTAGAGTGTATGCGAACCCGAGCGACCGGTTCTCGTGGGCCGTCGCAGTGAGAGATCTCGCTTTCGGAGGGGCGGCTTGGGCGCTCGCCGGGAGTGGGAGTCCGACACGGCGACTATCGACCGGCCTGGTAGCTACTGGGCGTTTCTGCGTCGCGATTGCCATGATCTTTTTTGCGGTCGAACACTTCCTGCATCCAAATTTTGCGCCGGGCGTCCCGCTCGAAAAGCTGACTCCGCCGTGGGTTCCGCTCGGTTCTTTTTGGGGGTATCTGACAGGCGTGGCTTTACTGGTCGCGGGATCTGCGTTGCTACTCAGGAAAAAAGATCGGCTAACCATGCTGTGGACCGGTCTTCTTATCACTTTATTGGTACTGTTCATCTACCTTCCGCTGCTGCCGCTGGCCTCGCAGCCTTCGCAAATGAACGAGGCGACTAACTATATTGCGGACACGCTACTATTCGCTGGATCGATTCTGGTTCTGGCGGGAGCCTTGCCTCCAGAACGCGAAGCGTTAGGGGTTTCAGTTTGACGTTCATCAGCTCCCTGCCGGTTTGTCCACTTCAGGTGCGGCCCTCTCCACAACCAGCGTGAAGTGAGCCGCGTAGGCCGCAATCGCGCCAACCCCCGCCAGAACGGGAGAAGCGATCACGCCTATGGCCGCGATCACGAGCGGAATTTCCAGGAACGTGTGGCCCTTTTCGTCCTTGATGATGATGCGACGGACATTGCCTTCATGCAGAAGTTCCTTTACTTTTTCCACCACATCGCGCGATTGAACTTTAAACTCTTCGTAAACGTTTGCCATTATGTTCCCCTTACTTGCGGCTTGAATATTTGTTGAGCGCAGAGATCAACGCTTCAGCGGACGCGGGTGCGGCTGTATCGCCCATCACAATTGCCTGATTCTCCTTACCGGGGCCATACAATTCCTCATTGGCATCCTTGTCCGGACGCAGGGTCGCGCCTTGCAAGGAAATTCCGGCAAAGGCACCGCGCGAGCGCGAATACGTCAATATTTCGGCGCGAAACTTAGCATCGGTGTCCGCGGAAGATTGCCGTCCAACCGGGCCGGCCGCCACCGAGGCGTCTCCGCCCAACGTAAACTTGCTCGTGAAAAGCTTCTGTGCGCCCGTCTTGTTCAGGATCAGCATGATGACGTCAGTCTCCGATCCGCCAATCTGAAACCCGAGGCTTCCGCCTTCAACCTTAATCGCACCGGGCGCCGACCATCCCATTCCGCTCTCTTTCCGGCACGAAACAAATCCCCTGCCGAACTTGCCGCCAAGAATGAAGGCGCCTTTCTTCAGGCCAGGCACCACCACTACGCATTCTGCCCTGCTCAAGAGTTCCTGGGGAATGGACTTGTCGCTCGCGGCCATAATTTCGTTCAGCACCGTGGCCGAGGCCTGCAAGCGCTTATCCGCTTCCGTCGCGGCCTGGAGCATCCATGCGCTTCCTGCTGCGCAGACTGACAGCCATGCAATTCGTTTTCGATTCATATTTGCGATTCTACCGTAGGCGGGGAAGACATAAAATGAAGATGTGGTGAAGAAGCTGATCGGTCTGCTCGCGATGGCCGCCGTCACGGCGACTCCGGCCCTCGATCCGGCCAACGCAGTTCGAGCGAAGCTGCGCCTGATCCAGACCGGGAGGGCTCGCGCCGGATCGTCCTTGACATTTACGTCCGGGGAACTCAATGCGTATGCCCGCAGCGAACTGCCGTCGATCGTGCCGGAAGGCGTGCGCCAAACGCGACTTGAGCTAGGCAACGGGACCGCGAGCGGTTACGCGCTCATCGATTTTCTCAAGATACAACGGGCCGGAGGTGGCAAGACGCCTTGGCTCATCGAGAAAATTATCGAAGGCGAGAGACCCGTAAAAGTAGATGCCAAGCTGCAATCAGCGGGCGGGAAAGCCACGGTCTTTCTTGAGCGCGTGGAAATATCGGGACTCGCCGTGAGCGGTTATACCCTGGACTTCCTGATTGAGAATTTCTTCAAGCCGCTCTATCCGAACGCCCGCATTAATCAGCCTTTTGCGTTGAACGATCGAGTCGATCATATCGAAGTGAACCGCGAGATGGCTCGCGTGGTGATGCGCCGCTAAAACCAGCGGGTCATGATTACTTTTTGCTCGGTGTAAAACGCAACCGCGTCCTTTCCGTGCGCGTGCAGGTCGCCGAAGAACGACGCCTTCCATCCGGAGAACGGGAAAAACGCCATGGGTGCCGCAACTCCAATATTCACGCCGACCATGCCGACCTCGATCTTGTGCGTGTAATCCCGGGCGGCCTTGCCGTCGTTGGTAAAGATAGACGTGGTGTTCCCGAATGGGCAGCTATTCACCAGTTCGATCGCGGCATCCAGATTCTCCACGCGCATCACCGATAGCACCGGACCGAAGATCTCTTCCTTAGCAATGGTCATCTCAGGCGTGACATGATCGAAAATGGTGGGGCCGAGAAAGAAGCCGCCATTCTGCGAGATTTTATCGCGGCCATCGCATAGAGGAACAGCGCCTTCCGCGACGCCTTTCTCCACGTATCCGGCTACCTTTTTGTGATGATCCGCCGTCACGAGAGGACCCATTTCTACGCCCGGCTCGAGGCTGGCACCCACTTTCATGTTTTTCGTTTTGCGCACGAGCACATCCAGCAGCGGGTCAGCCACATCGCCGACGGCTACAAGAATGCTTCCCGCGAGACAACGCTCGCCTGCTGCCCCGAAGGCCGAACTGATGATGGCATCGGTCGCTTTGTCGAGGTTCGCGTCTGGCATCACCACCAAATGATTCTTCGCTCCGCCCAAAGCTTGCACGCGCTTGCCATGGGCAGCCGATGTCGCGTAGACATATTTGGCAACGGGAGTGGAGCCGACGAACGATACAGCCTTCACCAGCGGATGCGCCATGAGCGCGTCCACCGACACCTTATCGCTGTGAATGAGATTATAAACGCCAGCCGGGACGCCCGCGTCGTGGAGCAGTTCCGCCGTTCGAGTTGGCGTCATGGGAACTTTTTCCGACGGCTTCAGGATGAAGCTGTTGCCACAGGCAATGGCAAACGGGAACATCCACATGGGCACCATGGCCGGGAAGTTAAACGGCGTGATTCCGACGCACACGCCCAGCGGCTGCCGGATGGAATGACAGTCGATCTCGCGCGAGACTTCATGCAGCGAATCGCCCATCATCAGACTGGGCATGCCGCACGCAACCTCCACCATTTGAATTCCGCGCCGGGTGGACATCTTCGCATCGTCAAATGTCTTGCCGTTCTCGTTGGAAAGAATGCGAGCGATTTCGTCCACGTTCTTTTCGAGCAGAGTCTTGTAGCGATACAGCACCTGGACGCGATCCACAACAGGAATCTCGCGCCACTTCAGAAAGGCGGCGTGAGCAATTTGCACTACGCGGTCCACTTCGGCGGCATCGGCGTACGGCACTCGTGCGATCACGTCGCCAGTAGTCGGGTTTGTAATAGGGCGCAGCGAATCGGGGCGGCCCTTCTCCCAGCGTCCACCAGCGTCCACCAGCGTAAAACGAGAGTTCTTGAACTTCCACTTCGGTCGCAATCATGCTTCTTCTCCTACTGCAAATTCACTCGCCTGAACAGAGCCGCGCTGGGCTAAAGCGTAATGGACAACGCCCGCCACCGCGAATCCGACGAACCAAGCGTAGTCATACAACCAGCGTAGCGCGGGAACCACCAGCCCAACCAGCGCGATCGCGATGCCGGCTACCAAGGCGAACAATGCTCGATAATTCACTCCATTCCGATACTCGTACGATCCGTTTCGGCGATATAGATCGGCGACGTTCAATTGCTCGCGTCGAACCAGGAAATAATCGACGATCATGATGCCGGCGATGGGTCCAAGCAAGCCTGAGTAGCCAACCAGCCAGCCGAAAATGTATGCGCTGAAATCGCCGAGCAGCTTCCAGGGCATCATGGCGATGCCGAGCACGCCCGTGATCAGTCCTCCCGTACGGAACGAGATCAAGCGCGGATTGAGGTTGGAAAAATCGTTCGACGGCGACACCACATTAGCGGCCACGTTCGTGTTCAGAGTTGCGATCAGCAGAGCAACCAGGGCGATCGACGCGATCACCGGCTGGTGGAAGCGTCCAAGCAGCGCGACTGGATCCCAGATCGGCTCGCCAAAAAGAACCACGGACGCGGACGTCACCGCGACTCCGATGAACGAATACAGCGTCATGGCGGCGGGTAGTCCAAGGGCTTGGCCGATCACTTGCGCCTTTTGCGATTTAGCATAGCGCGTAAAATCCGGGATGTTCAGCGCCACCGTGGCCCAAAATCCCACCATGCCCGTGAGCGACGGCACGAAGAACTTGAGAAACTCGCCGTTGGTGTGGAACTTGCTGGGCGTGCTGAGCACCGGACCCAGGCCGCCCGCCTTCCCTGTTATCCAGAAAAGCAAAAGCAAACCCACGGCCAGCATGAACGGAGCCCCGATCCCTTCCAGGATCTTGATGGTTTCAATGCCGCGCCAGACCACCCACATGTTCAGCAACCAGAACGCGAAAAAGCAAACCCACAGCCCGCTCGGATTTTGGGCAGCAGCGGGCCATACAATGCTCAGCATGGAGTAAATCGCCTGGCCGCCGATCCAGCATTGGATGCCGAACCAGCCGCAAGCCACCAGCGCCCGCAGCACGGCAGGGACGTTCGCTCCCCGCACTCCGAAAGAGGCGCGAACATAGACAGGAAACGGAATGCCGTACTTTGCCCCTGCATGCGCGTTGAGCAACATGGGGATCAGCACGATGAGATTGCCTAGCAGGATGGTGCCGATGGCCTGCCACCAGCTCATTCCTCCAGCGATCAGGCCGGAAGCGAGCATGTAGGTCGGGATGCATACGCTCATCGCAACCCAAAGCGAGGCGTAGTTGTAAATGCCCCAAGTGCGGCGGGCCAGCGGGATGGGCGCGAGATCCTCGTTATAGAGGGTAAGGTCGTGAGCCGCTGGGCTCACTGCCAAGCTCCTCCGCGAGCCGCTCGCTTGAGATACGAACCCCGTCCGGCCTTCCCGTGGAACTGATTATTCTCCACGATGACCTCGCCGCGCGAGAGCACGGTTCGAACATTCCCTTTCACCTTGAAACCCTCGAACATGGAGTAGTCAACGCGCATGTGATGCGTGGAGGCACTGATCGTGTGCTCGGCCTCCGGGTCCCATATGACGATGTCGGCATCGCTGCCGGGCGCGAGCACGCCCTTCTTTGGATACATGCCGAAGATGCGCGCGGGCGTGGTGGACGTAATCTCCACAAAGCGATTCACGCTGAGCCGTCCTGAATTTACGCCGTGATGATAGATAAGCTGGAGGCGGTTCTCAACGCCGGGTCCGCCGTTTGGAATTTTGGTGAAGTCGTCCTTGCCAAGAACTTTTTGATCCTCGAAACAGAACGGACAATGATCGGTGGAAACCACTTGCAGATGATCGTGCTTGAGCCCGTCCCAAAGTTTTGGCAGATGATGCTTGGGACGCAGCGGGGGCGTGAACACATACTTCGCCCCTTCAAAATTGGGGCGTTCCAATTCCTCCACCGAGAGAAGCAGGTATTGCGGGCAGGTCTCCGCGAATGCTGGCAGACCGCGATCGCGAGCTTCGCGGACTTGATTGAGTGCATGTTCCGAAGAGAGATGGACGATGTAAACCGGGGCTCCCGCCATCTCCGCGAGCGCGATCGCTCGATGCACGGCTTCGGCTTCGGCAGTCTCGGGACGAGTGAGGGCGTGATAAATCGGGGCGGTCTTGCCCTCGGCAAGCGCTCGCTTCACCATGACATCGATGACGCCCCCATTCTCGGCGTGCATGCAAATCAGCGCGCCGTTTTTCGCAGTCTGCGACATGGCTTTGAAGATAGTGGCATCGTCCACCATCAGCACGCCCGGATACGCCATGAACAGCTTGAAGCTCGCGACGCCTTCGGACACCAGGTCGTTCATGTCTTCGAGCCCGGCCTCGCCAAGATCGGTGACGATCATGTGCAAGCCGTAATCGATGCAGGCGCGGCTCTCGGCTTTCTTCCACCAGACGTCGAGAGCATCGCGCATTTTCGTTCCGCGCGCCTGGATGGCGAAGTCGACAATCGTGGTAGTTCCGCCAAAGGCAGCCGCGCGCGTGCCGGTTTCGAAATCGTCCGACGATGTGGTTCCGCCGAAGGGCATGTCGAGGTGCGTGTGCGCGTCGATGCCGCCGGGAAATAGGAGCATGCCCGTGGCGTCGATCACCCGGTCGGCCGCTTCGTGCGGAATCGCTTGAGCGATCAGGCGAATTTTCTCGCCGTCAATCAGCAGGTCGGCTCGTGTGGATTTGTCCGAGTTGATGATGGTGGAGTTCGCAATCAGGGTCTTCATTGGGTAGCCGCCACGCGCGCTTCCCAGCTTTGAGAAGGCAGTCCTGTCTCCACGCGCTCCATCGTGATGCAGTTCTCCACCGGGCACACCAGCCAGCACAGATTGCAGCCCACGCACTCGGCCTCATCCACCCAGGGGATTCGCTCCGGAGGCGTTTGCATTGGGTTCAGCGCCTTCTGAGCCAATTTCGTCACAGGTGTGGATGTGATCGGCAAAGTCGCGGCAATGCCGTTTCGATGGATGCACTGATGTGCGCCATCCCAACATGCTGTATAGCAAAGATCGCAGCCAATGCACTTTTCGGGATGGATCAGCGCCACGATCTTGTAATTCAGATTGAGGTTTTTCCAGTCCGTGACTCGCGGCACGCTGAGCCCGCGAAAATCCTCGATGGTGGCGAACCCTTTATCGTCCATCCAATTCTTGAGGCCGTCGATCATGTCTTCGACGATTCGGAATCCGTAATGCATGGCGGCTGTGCAAACTTGAACCGTGCCGCATCCCATTAAAATAAATTCTGCAGCCTCGCGCCAAGTGGCCACTCCGCCGATGCCGGAGATGGGCAATCTCACTTCAGGGTCGGACGCGATCTGCTGAATCATGTGCAGCGCGATCGGCTTCACGGCCGGACCGCAATAGCCGCCGTGGGAAGTACGGCCATCGACATCAGGGCGAGGAATCAGCGTCTCCAGATCAATGCCAGTGATCGAGTTGATCGTGTTGATGGCTGAGAGACCATCGGCATGGGCGCGTTTCGCGGCGCGGGCAGGCATGCGAATGTCGGTTACGTTCGGAGTGAGCTTCACAAGCACGGGCGTGTGCGCGACCTCTTTCACCCACTCGGTAATCATGCAGGCGTACTCGGGCACCTGGCCCACCGCCGCACCCATCCCCCGTTCGCTCATGCCGTGCGGACACCCGAAGTTGAGTTCCAGGCCATCGGCTCCGGCGTCCTCCGACTGTCGCACGATTTGGTGCCATGCATTCCGATTGGACTCCACCATCAGAGAGGCGATCACGGCGTTGCCGGGATAGCGCTTTTTCACCTCGGCCATTTCGCGCAGATTTACTTCCAGCGGCCGATCGCTGATCAGTTCGATGTTGTTCAGACCCATCATGCGCTGTCCGTTCCAATCCACGGACGAGTAGCGCGAGGTGGTGTTGACGACTTGCTCGCCGAGCGTCTTCCAAACTGCCCCGCCCCAGCCTGCGTCAAACGCGCGCATCACCTGATCGCCGCAATTGGCGGGTGGTCCGGAGGCAAGCCAAAACGGGTTCGGGCAGCGTATGCCTGCGAAATTTACAGAGATGTCAGCCATGTTCCCATTCCCTGCCCTGCGCGTTTCCCTTCTGCTGCGGCGTCCACCACTTCACGCCCGCCGTTTACGCAATCCCCGCCAGCGAAGTAACGCGGGTTGGCAGATTGCCCCGTGGCCGGATTTACTATCACGCGACCCGCTGAGAATTGGATGCCGCGGTTGGGTCCGAGCATGCGAGCGAGTTTTGTTTGGCCCAGTGCGATGATGACCGAGTCGCATTCCATGTTGAAGTTCGATCCAGGAATGGGTTGCGGTGGCGACCCGGCCGCTGTCCGCATCAGTTCAATTTCGCTAACCCGATCAATCCCGTAAATCCTGGCCGGAAGCGCTTGCCAAACAAAGCGGACCCCTGTCTTCTTCGCGTGCTCATATTCAAAGTCGAAGGCGGGAAGCTCGGCCTCCATGCGGCGGTACACGATGGTCACATGCTCCGCGCCGAGGAGCCTCGATGCCACAGCCGCGTCGATGGCAGTATTGCCCGCACCGATTACGATCACGTTTGTCCCGACAGAGATTTCAGTCCCAGTCTTGTACGAGGCAATAAACGTGACCGCGTCGATCACTCCCTCCAGTTGCTCACCGGGAATGTTGAGCTTCTCTGTGGGACCGAGTCCAACTCCGAGGAAAATGGCGTCGAACTCTTTCTCGATTTGATCGAGGGGCAAATTTTCCCCGACCGCCTGACCGGTGCGGAACTCCACTCCCAGCGAACGAATGAACTCGATCTCGCGCTGGCTGTCGGCTGGCCGAAACTTGTATTCCGCCACTCCGTAAGTGTTGAGACCACCGGCGAGCGGACGCGCATCGAATATCGTGACCGCGTATCCTTGGCGGCGCAGTTCAGCGGCGCAGGCGAGCGAGGCGGGGCCGGCACCGATGCAAGCAACGCGGTGTTTCCTGGGCGGGTTCGCGGGCAAAGCCATCGTATCGCCGCTGTCGTAAAAGCGATCCATGGCATGACGCTGCAGCCGCCCGATCTCGATGGGCTGCTTGTTGTAGCGATGCATGACGCAAGAGCCTTCGCACAAAACTTCCACCGGACAGACGCGGGAGCAACTTAGTCCAAGAACGTTAGCCTCGAGGATGGTGGCAGCCGAGCCCCTGAGATTTCCGGTCGCAATCTTCTTGATAAAACGCGGAACGTCGATGTGGGTTGGGCAGGCCAGCGTGCAGGGCGCGTCGAAGCAGAAGAGACATCGATTCGCTTCGACGGCGGCCTCCTGGGCGGCCAGGGCCGGTTTCAGATCCCCGATGTATGGGAGGTGTGCGAGCATGTTCAGGATCCCTTACGAGAGGGCTCGTGGGGCAGCCAATCCTGGCTGCAGCCGCCTTTCCAGGCGGCAGGACACGCTGGAAAGCGTGTCCGCAGGCAAGATTGCCTGCCCCACATGAGTTGGAACGTTTGACTCATTCCAGTTCCTACGGCCTCACGAGCGATTCGTACGTATCGGGACGCCGATCGCGGAAAAACTGCCAAGTCTTGCGCACTTGAGCGATCATGTCCAGATCCAGGTCGGCCGTGAGCACTTCATCCTGGTCGCGCGATGCCTGGGTAATGATTTCTCCGCGAGGATTGCAGAAGTAGCTGGACCCGTAAAACTCTCCTATGTTCCAGGGGGCTTCCACCCCCACTCGATTGAGGGCGGCGATGAAATACCCGTTGGCGACGGCGTGCGCAGGCTGCTCGATTTTCCAGAGATGGTCGCTAAGACCGGTAACCGTGGCAGATGGGTTAAAAACGATCTCGGCGCCATTCAGGCCCAGGGCACGAGCGCCTTCCGGGAAGTGGCGGTCGTAGCAGATGTAAACGCCGATACGGGCAAAGCCAAGATCGAAGGTCGGGTAGCCGAGGTTGCCGGGCCGGAAGTAAAACTTCTCCCAGAAGCCTGGCGCCACATGCGGGATGTGCGTCTTGCGATACTTGCCGAGATACGTTCCATCCGAGCCGATCACTGCGGCGGTGTTGTAGTACACCCCCTCCTGCTCGATTTCGTAGATGGGAACGATCAGGGCCATGCGGTGCTTGCGTGCGAGATCCTGCATCAGTCGGACGGTGGGTCCGTCCGGAATTTGCTCGGTAAAGTCGTACCAGCGCGTGTTCTGTTCGGCGCAGAAGTAGGGACCGTAGAAGATCTCCTGCAAGCAGGTTAGCTGCGAACCGGCTCCGGCCGCCAGGGCGATGAACTCGACGTGCTTGTCGATCATTGCCTGTTTGACGTGCTGGAGCGGCAGGTCGGGGGATGCGGCGTTAGCAGCCTGAATCAGAGAACAGCGAACAATGCGCGGCATGATTTTAAGAGGTCTCATTATAGCGTGGCCTCACGACACTGATACATTAGTTCCACTAATGCGCTTGTTCTTTTGGTTGGTGGCGGGAACCTTGCCGCTGGCCGCTCAACACACCCTTTACACTTGCACCGCCATGACTCGCGAATACGTGGTCGGGGCGAAGCTGCTGCCCAGCGGAATGTTTGCTCGTGACGCGACTGGCGAATGGAAACATGAGGGCTACAATCACCCCTTCGTTTTCGGACTCGATTACGATCCCGCGGATCCTTCCATCATTTACATCGCGGCGGGAAACGGCCTGATCCGCGCGTCCGAACATGGACAACGCTGGAAGATTCTGACCGGCAGCGACGTCACCGAACTGCGCGATGTTTCGGTAGATCCGCACGCTCCCGGGGCGATCTATTTTGCGCATTGCGCTGGCATTCGTTTTAGCCCGGATTCCGGGGCAACCTGGCGGGAGATCGGCGGCACCCTCCACCGGAAATTCACCGAAGCGATTCGCGTTGATCGGAGCCGCGCGGCAGTCCTGCTGGCCGGCAACGAAGAGGGCATTTTTCGCAGCGAGGATGGGGGAGCCCACTGGAAATTGGCAGGCGCCTCCGGTTTCCAGATCATGCATCTCGAACAATCGCCCCACGACCCGTGCCGTTGGCTGGCCGTCACCGAACAAGGGGGCCTGTTCGGCTCGCGCGACTGCGGGCTTAGCTTCGAGAGCAGCGGCGGTGCAATTGGCGTTGGCCACAACCTCTATGACATTGCCTTCGATCCGGCTAGCAAGGAGCGGATCGCGGTTGCGGGATGGGGGATCGGCGTAGCTGTTTCAATGGACGCCGGTAAGACGTGGCAGCTTCGCAATTCCGGTTTGCCGCGACCAGACGCTTGGAGCGTTGCGTTTGACCCGGACCATTCCGGCCGTCTCTACGCCAGCATTCAGGAGGAAGCTCTGTATGTCTCTGATGACGCGGGCGCAAGCTGGAAGAAAGCCGGCCTCGAGGGAAGCCAGATCCCTCGCATGAAATTCATTCCGGAGGGCAACCATAAATGAAACGAGGCGCGGCATTACTGATGCTGTTTTCCCTCCGGCTGCCTGCGGCGGAGCCGCCTCCGTTTAACGACCGGGCGCGCGCCATCATTGGCATGTACGCGCATCCCAAGACCGGTGATTCAGGTTATGCCACGATCGCATCGAGACTGTGGCTCCGCGAAGATCCGGCCTGGTGTTCCAAGCGTCTCGAAGAGCTGCTGGCCTCGCCCAGCGGCGACATGTTCTGGATGTTTCCGGTAACAGCGGTGATCTATCTCGATCGCGGCCAGCTCACAGACTCGGCGCGCCTGAAGTTGCGGCGAGCGTGGAAAACATACATGCCCTATCGCGGCGATACGGAGAATCACTGGCTGCTTTATTACACGTCGCTCTACCTCGCGGCGCAGATGTGGCCCGACCGGGGCGGTGACGAATGGTACACGGGCAAATCATCCGAAGAGAATCTCAAGGAGGCGGGGCAGTGGATCGAATCGTGGGTAAAGCTCACTACGACTCGGGGCCAAGGTGAATACGATTCGCCTCACTACATGGGCGTGTACTTGATTCCGATGTCGTATCTCTCGGCATGGGCGAAGGATCCGGCCATGAAGAAACGGGCGACCATGATGCTCGATTACCTCATTGCCGACTATGCGCCGGAAAATCTGGACGGAGTCTTCGTGGGCGCCCAGTCGCGGGTGTACGACAAGCAACTGCTTGAGAGATGGGCAAATGTCGCCACCGATTTCGGCTGGCTGTGGTTCGGCATCGGGCGTCCGAATAACCCCTTCAATTCCTACCCGCTCTACTACGCCCTGGCGAGCGCTTATGAGCCTCCAGAAATCCTGCGCCGCATCGCGACTGATCGCTCACTGCCTTACACACATTACGAGCGGAAGCGAACCCGCAATCGCTGGCGCTTTCATGACGAGCGCAATGGCCCGGTGTACAAGACTACCTACATGCGCCGCGAGTATGCAGTGAGCTCGGACCAGGGTGGCGTATTACAACCGATCCAGCAGCACTCCTGGGATGTGACGTGGTCCGTTCCGGATGCTCGCGGAGTGCAAAACATCCTGTTCGCTCTGAATCCGCATTCGTCGGTGAGGGAGTTGCAGACCTACTTCGTGTTTGGGCCAGATGCGGCGGTAGAGGGCGTAGTCCGATCGAAGAAGATGTACGATTCGCCGGATAAATTCTCAGGAGGGTCGCCTTACGAGAAGATCGTGCAGGATCGGGACACGTTGATCGCTCTATACGATGTGGACGCGGGCGCCCGGTTTCCGCATATCAACGGCTTCTTCTCGAAAGATCTGAACGAGGTTCGCGAAGACGCATCAGGCTGGATCTTCGCACGTGGCGGAGAAGCACTCATCGCGTTCCGTCCGCTGCAGCCCTACATGTGGAAGCCACTCGAAGGAGGCGGTCGACGGCTATTCAGTCCTTATCGAAAGAATGGGGTCGTGATGCAGGTGGCCGCTGCCTCGGAGTTTGCCGATCTGGATGCGTTTCGGCTGGCGATTTTGGCTCTGCCTTTAAGCGTGAGTGTCGATCCGAAGCCGATGGTTCGCTTCCAATCGCTTCGCGGCAAGTTGATCGAGTTTACGTATGGTGAAACTCCCAAGCTTGGCGGGATTCCGCTCGATTACGCAAAATGGCCGCTCTTCGGCGGACCGTTTCTGGAGGCGGCAGTAGATTCCGAGCAACTGCTGATCAAGCATGGAGACATGCGCCGCAAGCTGGACTTCCGCAATCTCACCGTCTCCGATTTCCTCTCGACCTCGACGCAGTAAGGCAAGGCGAACGCGGGGCGGCTGATCAGATTATATTCGCATCTTCGAGCGACGATCCCGAATCCATAGGGGTCATGGTGATCGATGACTTCATGCGACAGCAGTTGCTGGATCGCAGGCACAAACTGAAGCACGCAGTTCAGGTATCCAACCATTCAGACCGTCTCAACGTTTTGCTTCAAGAGGTGGATCGCGCGCTCGGGAAGATCGAAAACGGTTCGTTTGGTATTTGCGAGTCGTGCCTCGACACGATCGAATGCGACCGGCTCATCACTGATCCGTTAACTCGATTTTGCTTGGATCACCTGAACCAGAAGGAGAAGGATGACTTGGAGCAGGACCTCCAGCTTGCGGCCCAGGTGCAGCGCGGATTGCTGCCGGTTGGGAGCCTTAACCGCTATGGATGGCATCTGTGTTATCACTATGAGCCCGCGGGCCTGGTTAGCGGAGACTACTGCGACATAATCGATGCGGGCGAGGCGGGCCTATACTTCGCTGTCGGCGACGTGTCCGGAAAGGGGGTTGCCGCCTCCATGTTGATGGCCCACCTGCATGCTATGTTCCGTACTCTAATCGCTGTCGGGCTTCCGCTCGAGAACATTCTTGAAAACGCCAGCCGCCTATTTTCGGAGAGCACCCTGCCGAATCAATACGCGACGCTGGTTTGCGGGCGAGTTCTATCCGACGGAACCATGGAGATTTCTAACGCGGGTCACCCAGCTCCACTATTCGTGAGGGATGGCAGCGTGACGACGCTGGAAGGCTCGGACCTTCCCATTGGCATGTTCGGCAGCGGCAAGTTCTCCGTCACTCAGTTGCATATGGAACCAGGGCAAAGGATGCTGATCTATTCCGATGGCGTTTCGGAAGCGACCGACGCCGGAGGCAGCGAGTATGGCACGGTCAGACTTCGCGAATTAGTCGGCAAGCAAGTATCGAGTCCCGCCGAGCTCTTGGATGCGTGCCGCAAGGACCTGGCAAATTTCCGGTGCAATATTCCCAAGGCGGACGATGTGACGTTATTTGTCCTGGGCCGCGCTATTTCGGTGTGAAGCAAACGGCGTCTGCAATCCCGCTGCTTAACGGAGTATTATTGAACCAATAAGGGGTGCGGCCATGAATCGCCGTTTTTTGCGTACTCTCGCAGGACTCGCTCTTGCGCTTTCCTTTTCAGCCCTCGGTTTTGGCCAGGGTTTTGGAACCATCGTCGGGACGGTTACTGATAGCACTGGCGCGGTAATCCCTGCGGCGAAGGTGAAAGTAACTGACGAAGCTACTTCCAACTCGCGTGAAACCAATGCGAACGACCAGGGATACTACGTCGTCCCTGGACTGCGTCCATCCACTTACACGGTCACGATCGAGGCTGCGGGATTTGCCGCCTCGGTGCGCAAGGGCATCATTCTCCAAGCTGACGAGAGCGTGACTCTCAACCAGGCCGTTTCCGTGCAGCAATCCGCCGAAATGGTGGAGGTGAAAGCCGAAGCGAGTCAGGTGAATACGGCGACGTCTACGGTGAATGAGGTGGTGGATCAGCGCCGCGTAGTGGAGCTGCCGCTTAATGGCCGCAATGCCGCATCGCTGTTGCTCGTCGTTGCGGGGGCTATTCCGGCACCGGGCACCGATGCCGATCAGGGCAACACGAAGACGTTTCCCAGCACCGTTACGGTGTCCACTAACGGGTCCCGCCAGAACCAGGTGAGCTTCCGTCTGGATGGCGCCAGCAACAACGACTTGTATACCAATGTCAATCAGCCGTTCCCGTTCCCCGACGCCTTGCAGGAGTTCAGCGTACAGACGGCGAACTACTCGGCGAAGTATGGCGGCAACGCTGGCGGAGTGGTTAACGTTATCACGCGGGCGGGGTCCAATGAAGTGCATGGCAACGCATTCGAATTCGTTCGCAACGCGGAGTTCAACGCGCGAAACTTCTTCGCTCCCACGCGCGACCAGTTGAAGCGCAATCAGTTCGGAGGCACCATCGGCGGCCCCATCGTGATCCCGCATCTGTTCAATGGCAAGAATAAAGATTTCTTCTTTTTTGGATATCAGGGTACGCGCATCCGCAACATCGGCGGCACTACCAGCTTTATTGCACCGACCGCCGCCAATGTGAATGGGGATTTTTCGAACGTCCTGAACGCGTCGGATCCGGCGAATCCTTTCGCTAAGGCCACTACCATCATCGATCCGCTTACGGGCACCGCTTTCCCCGGCAACAAGATTCCAGCGAATCGCCTCGATCCTGCGGCTCTGGCCCTTCTCAAGTACATTCCCATCGTTCCGGGCGGCAACGGGCGCATTTTCTACTCGGTCCCGCTCGCCCAAAATTTCAACGAGTACCTGGGCCGAGTCGACCATTCCTTCTCTGAAAAGGACCGGTTGACGGGCCGCTATTTCTTTGACCGTTTTCAAAACATGGGCTTCCTGGATAAGACCAATTATCTGAGTAACTCTAACTTCTCGATGATCAATTCGCAAAACGCGCTGCTCAGCGAGACGCACGTGGTCAGCGCCACGGCACTCAACGAGGTCCGCATTAGTTTCTCGCGTGAGACCTCGAATCGCGGGCCCGCTCCTGGCAGCATCAGCCTGGCCGACCTAGGCGCCAAGCTCTATCAGCCGGCAGTCAAGACGATCTCGGGCATCAATGTTTCCGGCTTTTTTAATCCCAGCCAGACCGATCCTGCCGCATTCATCCGCAACCAGTACAATCTCAGTGACGATTTCAACTGGGTAATCGGCAAGCACAGCCTCTCGTTTGGAGCGTCCGCCGCCCGCGCCCAGGTGCTGCTCCGGAACCAGTTCCGGACCAGCGGGTCCTACAGCTTTACAGCGGATGTCACCAACGACGCTTTGGCAAGCTTTTTGTTGGGGTACGTGCGGACATTCACGCAAGGCTTCGGCGAGTTCAAGGACAACGTAGTCAACTCATGGAGCGGCTACCTGCAGGACGATTTCCACATTTCGCGGCGGCTTACTCTCAATCTCGGGCTGCGCTACGATCCGCAATTCCCGTGGCAGGAGCGCAAGGGCCGCGTGGAGCAGTTCAGTGTAAGCAATTACACCTCGAACGTGCGATCGCAGGTATATGTGAACGCCCCGCCGGGACTGCTCTTCCCTGGCGACCCCGGCGTCCCGAAGTGGGGTGCCAACGCCAGCCTCAACAACTTTTCGCCGCGTCTGGGATTCGCTTACGATCTCACCGGCGACGGCAAAATGAGTCTGCGCGGAGGAGGAGGCATTTTCTATGACGCCATACAGGATGGTATCTTCAACAACCGCTTCGTGGATGTTACGCCTTTCAGTCCCCAGTTCAGTTTGACCCAGCCGCAGGGCAGCTTCAGCAATCCCTATCTCGGACTAGTGAATCCCTACCCGTCACCCTTCCCTCCCCCGAAGGATTCTCCCTTTCCGGGCCCGGTGCTTGTGATCACTTACGATCCCGCGAATGGTGCCAGGGAATTGACTCCGGTGGTGTATCAGTGGAACCTGATCCTGGAACGTCAGCTTGCGACTGACTGGGTGGCGCGAGCCGCCTATGTTGGTTCCCAATCACGCCACCTCCTGGAATCGACCGAACTGAATCCGGCGGTATATACGCCCGGCAGTAAACTCTCGACCGATGCTCGGCGCGCGTTTCAACCTTACGGCTCTATCTCCCAAGCCTCCCAGGACATCAATTCCGGATACAACTCACTGCAATTGACACTGCAGAAGCGATTCTCAAAAGGGTTGACACTGCTCGCCAACTACACTTGGTCAAAGTCGATTGACACTCTGCCCTACGGACAGGGCATTACGGGCGTTTCCGCAGGCAGCAACTCGCCTATTCCGTGGAACTTCCCTGGGCGGCATCAGTATGATCGAGGTCCATCGGAGTTTGATCACAATCACAGATTCGTCACCTCCTATGTCTACGACCTACCGAAGTTCGCCGACGCGCATCGATTCCTCCGAGCGGTGGCTGGAGGATGGCAGTGGTCCGGAATATTCACTTACCAGTCTGGCGGGCCCCTTACAATTTTGGCCGGAAAGGACCAGTCGCAAACCGGGATCGGGGCAGACCGAGCGAATTATCTCGGCGGGAATGCTTATGGGCCGGGCGGCTGCGGACCCACTGGTCCCTGCGTGAACTTCCTGTCTCCGTCCGCTTTCGGCCTCCCCGCTATCGGGACGTTTGGAAATGCCGGCAAAGGAATACTGCGAGGGCCGGACCTGTTGAACTGGGATACGGGACTGTTCAAAGAGTTTGCGTTGCGTGAGAGAGTGCGGCTGCAATTCCGCGCCGAGTTCTTTAACAGCGCTAATCGGAAGAATTTCAACAATCCGAACGTCACTCAGAGCGCTGGAGGATTCGGAAGCATCACGAGTGCTCAGGATCCGCGGATCGGACAGCTGGCTCTAAAGCTTTTTTTCTAGAGTAACAGTTCTTTTGGAACTGAGTCCCACCTCCATTAGGAGCGTTGCGTGTTCACAAACTTGTTTGAAGGACGCAGTAAGTGCGGATTAGAGAAGATGATGGTATTGGGCACTTTGGCATGGGTGCTAAGCGGAGCGCTTCCGGCGTTCGCCGACGACGACAATAGCAGCAAAACCCTTTTCGTAGACGACGACAAGGTTCAATGTCCTAACGCCCAGTACACGGAAATACAAGATGCTGTGCTCGCGGCCCCGTCTGGGGCGACAATCCATGTTTGCCCCGGTACTTACAAGAAACAGGTTATGATCATGAAGCCACTCAAGATAGTGGCTGATACAGGTTCGATCCTTCAGCCCACTGGCGCGATTCCCAATGCAACTAACGTAAATGATAGCAGCCCCATTACGGCGCTACTTCTCGTTAGCCACACCCAGGGAGTGTCAATCGACGACCTAACTGTAGATGGCGCGAATTCTTCGCCGAACGCATGCGCTCCTGATTATGTGGGTGTGATGTTTCAGAACGCATCAGGCGAATTGACACATATGGCTGTTCGCAACATTAAACTCGGGACCGGTCTTTTGGGTTGCCAGAGCGGAGAGGGAATTTTTGTACAAAACTCATCTCAAAGCTTAGAGGTGGATATCTCGGACAGCAGCGTACACGATTATCAAAAGACCGGCATTTTGATCGATCAAAAGGGTAGCAACGCAACGATTACGCACAACTATGTGACCGGGCTAGGCTCCACTCCGGATATCGCTCAGAATGGCATTCAAATCTCGCGGGGCGCATCGGCTTCAGTGGCCAATAATTTCGTAAATAACCATCTCTACTCGTTATGCACGTCCGCTAGTTGCATGGCGGCGTTCTCCGCGAATATCCTCGTCTTCCATGCGGCCAGCGTTTCCCTCCGCAATAATACGACGGGTACGGCCCAGGTCGGCATCTACGTTCAGGCCAACAATGCACAGGTCCAGAACAATGACGTGTACGACAACAAAGTGTTCGACGGAATTGATTTGATCGGGAACAACAATCATGCCGCGTCAAACAACGTTTTTCACAGCGACACCGCCGGTATTCTCGTGGCGGGAAACAACAACCACGTTGACGGAAACACGATAAACGAAGCCACGAACGGTGTACTTCTATTCCCGGGCTCCGGCAATCAAGTGAATGGAAACAAATACTTCAACGTGCTGGTGCCGACTAGCAACGATCCGGGCCCTTTCACGGCAGTGGTTCGAGTTTCGGCTGATCGAACCGCCCTGATTTCGCCGCGATAGCAAATCTGATCTAATCAACTGGCTTGCGGCGGTTGCCAAAGTATCTGAGCTTGTCCACATCAGTCGGCACCGCTACATCGAAGAAGCCAATCATCATCTCGTCGGTGCTTTTTTGTCCGTAACGTACGAAGGCATCTGGATCCGGGTTGCGAGGGTTGTTGCGGGAGTTGTCAAATAGGGCAACGCATTCGATCCGGGTCCCTGCGGCAAGCATCCGCGGGTTGGCCAAGCGGTAAGTTAGCTGCCAGTAAAAATCGTAGTTTTCTACCTTCAGCAGTGTCTCGCGCTGACCCGTTGCGTTGTATATCGCATATTCGAACTGCTTGCCCCTCAAGTGCATGTGCGGGTACAAACTTAGAAGTCTGGCTTGATCAGGAAGAGTTCCGCTGACGGTGACTCGATAATCGGGGCGGCCCGGTGGAATGAATAGCCGGAAGTCGTTGAGTTGGAGCGTCAGTACACGCTGGGCGGGGGGGATCCTGGCGAAGACGATTCCGATGCGCGACTGGTCAAGGGCAGGCCTCTTGGATGCCGTGTAGTGCATCTGAAAAACTAAGTCCGATCCTGCAGGTATGAGTTTCGCCATGCCTTGCGGCCATTCATCGCGGCTGTTTCCTGGCGTGTAAGTGAAGAGAATATCGCTAATGGTCGCTTCCGGCAGGCTGAAGGGCGGGCCGACCGGCATGCCTTTGAGCCATGCGGAGCCTGGTTCCCGTACGTACACCACGGCGTGATGCACTACGCTTCGATTGCCGGGACGAAGTTGGACCTTACTTACCCATCTGTCTTCCGTGAAACCAGTGGGAACAATCATGTACTGATAATCGATTTCTTCGTTGGCGGGCACCTGGAAAGGCTTTGACATTTGAAAAACGGCGTCCGGCTTGCCAATGGACCAGCCCACTGGCCACGCGGGCGCTGGGGGAGCATCCTGTGGCTTGCCGGGAGCAGCCCCGCGGTCCACCCACGCCGCGATGGTGTCGATCTCGACCTGGGACAAGCTCTGATTATTAGAGAAGTTGCCGTAATGCGGATCGGCGAACCACGGCGGCATCTTTCGACGCACCACTTGTTCGCGGACCGCTTTGGCCCAGGGCCGCACCTGAGCGTAGGTGCCGAGCGGCATGGGGCCGATTTCTCCGGCGCGATGGCATTCCTGACAGTGACTCCGCAAGATAGGGAGCACGTCTCGATAGAAGGTGGGTTGCGCCGAGCAAATTAGGGTGGGAAGAAGCAACGCCAGAGGCAGACAGCAAGGGGGCAACTTGCCTTCCATTGTATTATGACGGTATCGGCTGCCTTGGAAGGTGAGTGGAACAATGCTGACTAACGAAGATAAACAATGGCTTGGGGAACATCTCGCGGCGACGGAAGAGAAATTCAGCGCTGAAATACTCGCAGCCAAGAACGACATGATCCAGGTCTCGCGGGATATGCTTGGGGACACTCAGTGACCGGCTAACTCATAATGTCGGCGATCATACTTAAAGCCATTGAGGAGGCAAAAGCTCCTTTAACTCTGAAGAACTTGCAAAAGCGAACCCGAATCGGGGCGGATGAACTTGCCCGCCTGCTGGCGTCAGAGACCGAGCGCGGCTCCATTCATCGCTGGCCCGAGACACGGGGCCAGCAGCGTTTCTGGCATCATTCGCCCGATGAAACGCTCCGAGAGCAAATCCTGCAGGCTGCTTCGGAGTGCGCCCTGCCTCCTCCCGCGCTCGCCAAACAAGCTAAAAAGCGCATGCCTCCGGGCCACCCAGCGAAGCTGATCGCCTCTGCCGTTCAACAGTTGATCCGGGATAACCAGTTACACAAGTACCCCGGTTTTGGCAAAGAGAAGCTGTTGTTGGGACGAGAAGGCTGCCCGGCTGCCTATGCAAAGGCTGCCCAGAGTGCGATCCAAGCGATCATGGACAAGCTGAGCGCGGAAGGAGTCCACCTTCAAACTCTGCCAGCCCAGGATCTCGAGAGCGCGATGCTCGAAGCCATGGGCCGCATCGAGCCTTCGCGAACCGCGCCGGTGTCCATCGGGGAGCTCCGGGCCGCAGTCCCTCAGGCTTCTAAGCGAGCGTTCGATGAGGCGGCATTGAATCTACGCGTACGGAAACGCGCCTTCCTCAGCCGCCACGATTTTCCGCAAAGTCTCCCGCCTGACGAACGCGAGGCTCTAATCGACGGCCGGGACGGAACCTACTATGTCGCCATCACAGCCAGAACCGAGTAACCCGCTTGCGTCGATTCCGAACCCGTTCGCACGGGACGTGGTGGGCAGTCCGCTCGACGATGCCAGAGGCGATGTTCCCCGCATCAACGTTCACGCTAAGAAGGAATGCGTTGGCCTGATTGATCGCGTCAGGCTGGGGGGTGAGAGCGGGTCGCTGCTTCTATTCGGAGAACCGGGAAGCGGCAAAACCCACCTGCTCAGCCGACTGCGTCAACATCTGGATCGTGAGAACGCAGCGGCTCGGCATAACGTGTTTATCCCTCTGCGCATGCAGACCAGCCCAAGCATGATCTGGCGATTCGTGCGCGGCAATCTCGCCGACGCCCTTATGCGCCGCGATGGCGCGGGTCTGTCGACCCTGGAACGAATCCTGACAGCGCGTCGTGCTCAACTGGAAAAACTTTATCATCGAGATCTCGCCATTGCGCTCGAAAATCTGATCAGCGGCACGCACGTCCGCGATTCGGCTGCCTGGCTGCGCGGCTACGAACTGCCGGAAGCGGCGCTGGTCGGGCTTGGCCTCTCCACGCAGCCCATCGACGAAGAGTTTCAGGAAGAGCGGGCCTATCAGGTCGTTCGCGAGATCGCGCAGCTTGCGGAGCCGGTACCATTCGTGTTCTGTCTGGATCAGGTGGAGTCACTGCAGCGCCACGCCGAGGACAAGGAAGGCATCTTCGCGCTCGGCAAATTGATTGCAACGCTGCACGACACGCTGCACAACGCAGCCATTATCTGCTGCGTTCAGACCTCGTTCATCGACCAGATCAAGAACGCGATTCGAGGCTCGGAGCAAGACCGCATGCTGGGTAACCGCGCTGGACTTCAGCCGCTCACCTGGGAGCAGGGGCTGGATTTGGTCGCCGCCCGGCTCGAATCGCAACCGGAATTGGCCGAGGTCCGGCCCCATGATTCCCACCGGCTCTGGCCAATCAACGTCGAGAGGCTGAAGGCGATTTTCGAACCGGGCGGATCGTGCGTCGCGCGCAGGGTGCTGCACCGCGCCAAGGAAATTTACGATGAGGCGGCCCACGGCGCGCTCTCCCCGACAGAACCGCTGGACGCGTTCCTGAGCCGGATATCCGAGGAACGGCGGCGTCCTCGCCCAGCAGAGGAGTCCGACTTTATCTTGCGGGATGCGCTGCCGCAGCTCTTCCAAATGTTGGGAATGCAGCCTAGCGGGAAAGCTGGCGCACGCCTGGGATCATTCGATCTCGTGGTAGAGCATGCCGGACGTCCGGTTGCATTTGCACTCTGCAATCAGCGCCCTGGAATCGGGCTGGTGAATCGGTTCCGCAAACTCGGCGAGAAGTGGGACAGCTCTTACGCTCCTCGCCTGATCCTGCTCCGAGACGCTCGCCTGGGCATTGGATCCACCGCTAAGGCCAGCCAGCAGCGCTTAGACGAGCTGACTACCCGGCGAGCGGAACTGGTCACGGTGTCTCCAGAGGCACTCTCGGCGCTGGAGTCCATTCGCGGTTTGCTGGCCGATGCGGACAGTGGCGATCTCTCCCATAACGGCGAGGCGGTGGACCGCAAGACGGTAGAAAAATGGCTCTCGTCTCATTTGCCAGCTCCGCTCGCGGATTTGGTGGATCAGTTTAAGGGACAGGGTTCGCGGCGCTCGGAAATCTTTCCCGCGCTGACGGCCTTTCTAAATGACCGCAAGATCGCTAGCATGGAAGAGGCTGCGCGGGAACTGAAGGTTGGGCTTGAGGAGGTAGCCGATTGTGCGAATCAAAATCCGCAGCAGTTCGCCGTCATTGGTGGGAATAGTGCGGTTTTGTTCCAGCCGGTTAGGACCCTGGTCGGAAGCTGATTTCATGGAACCCGTCTCGCTTACGATTGCCCAAGTCCGCGAGGAGATCCGGCGGGCAGGCGCAACGGGCCAGACTGCGCGCAATGGCGAACGCTCCAGTCCGTTCCTCGGGCGCATTTTTCACGACGTGTTTGCCGAGCTCATGGGAAGCGATGCAAAGCTGCGATGGCAGGCCGCGCTCGAACCTGAAAGCTTGTCCGACCGGCGCAAACTTCTAGAGCATGTCTACACCAAACTGCTCGGCCCTCGGATCACCGAAAGCCAGGCGTCGCTGCAAGAGCGCGGCCCCGAACTACTGAATCTGTGGCGAGCTACTCAGCAAATGAGCTACTGGATCGGCGGTCTGCTGGAGGCCTCCTATCGCGACCACGGTATCAAGTTCGACCGGACCGCCCAGCGCTGGACCGGCGACGAGAAGCTCTGCCTCACCGAGCAACCGATTACGTGGACCTTGCGCGAGCCCGAGTGGAGCAGGCCCGTGCAGATCAACGGCATCCCCGACGCCGTCTGGCGAAATCCTCGCACGGGAAACTGGTGCGTAGTTGAATACAAGCTCGGCCGAACCAATCCAGAAGCGGATTTGACGCAGGCGTGCCTTTATCACATGATGCTGCGAGCGGGCGACCTGATCGAACCAGGATCGGGGGGCGCGCTGGCGGTGGTTAGCTTCCTGCCTGATCGCGAGGAGCGCTTTTTCGAAGGCGTGGTCCTCGACGCGGCCGAACGCGATCTTAAAGCTTTGATCGGACGGATGGCTGGAGTGTTGCCCGGTCAAGCGCAGGCCGATTCCGATTACCTCCTGACACCGCCGCCGCTTCAACTGGAGCATGACGAACTCGGCCACAGGCTGGTGCGGGCATTGGAGCAGTACGGCCCGGTGGTGGAACTGCGCGGCAGCCCGATTGTCGGTCCCACCTTTCTTCGCTACACGATCATGCCGGGACAGGGCGTAAAAGTGGCCTCTATCGTAAACAAGGCCGAGGATTTGCAGATCCGGCTAGGGTTGCAGCACGCGCCGATGATTCAGAAAGCTGGCGGCAAGCTGGTGATCGATGTCCAGCGTCCGGATCGCCAGCAGGTCTCGTTCGCCTCAGTCAAATCGCAGTTGCCCGCCCATGACCTACCTGGAGGACGATCAAAACTGCCGCTGGGGGTGGATCTGTTCGGCCAACTGCAATTCACCGATCTGGCGCAAACGCCACATCTCTTAGTGGCGGGAACTTCGGGCAGCGGAAAGACAGAATGGCTGCGATCAGCCATCGCGGGGATGATGTGCGTCAACACGCCAAAGACCCTGCGCCTCGCGCTGATAGATCCTAAGCGGCAGGCCTTCGGCGATCTGAAGAATTCGCCTTACCTGTGGGACGCTGGGTCGCTTATTTATCCGCCGGAACACTCAGCAGCGGAATTGCTGGACCGCTTGATTCTGGAGATGGAGGATCGCTATCGAATGTTTGAACGGCTGCGCGTCAATGACCTCGGCGAGTACGTTTTAAAGGGCGGCTCAGCAAAGGCGCGCATCGTTTGTGTTTGCGATGAGTATGCCGACTTGGTTGCTAGTCGGCGCGAGCGCAAGGAAATCGAGGAACGGATTCGACGCCTGGGAGCCAAGGCTCGCGCAGCGGGCATTCACTTGATTATCGCGACGCAGTATCCGCGGGCTGACATTGTGGATGGGGCGTTGAAGGCGAATCTGCCGGGCAGAGTGTGTCTGCGGACCACGACTCATATTCAGTCGAATGTGGTGATCGGCAGAAGCGGCGCGGAGCGACTGCTGGGGAATGGGGATCTGTTCTGGGTGGACATTGGGGAGCCGGTGAGGCTTCAGGCCCCGCTGCTGTCGCCGGAAGAACGAGTGAAGATTTTGGGTTGGCGGTCGGAACCTTTGATTGGGGCGGCGCGGTGATGGCGCGATCGCAGGGTGGAAAGCGCGAGCCGTGCGCCTTCCACCCTGCAGACGAACCTAGAAGTAAAACTTAAGACCTGCCTGCATCGTGCGCGGATTACCGATCGTGCTGGTAATCACTCCGAATGAAGTCAGGTTGGTCAAGCTGCGAGCCGGTGTATTGAAATTGGCGTGGTTGAACGCGTTATACATCTCCATCCGGAAATCTATGTACCGCCGCTCGGTGAGATGGAACTGCTTCCCAAGAGTCAGATCGAGATTTTTATATCCCGGTCCGATTTCCGTCCCTTTTGAAGCGGTTCCGAATTCGCCAGGGGCGGCGTTTCCGTACTGGCATTTTCCGTCGTTCTGCCCGGGAGTCGTGCAGATGGAAACATTATCGCCAAACCAATGATCGATGTTGGAGTTGTGATAGTCGAAGCTTCCGTAGCGGTTGGCTCGCAACGATCCGCGCACGATCTGATTGCTGGAATCGCGACCGTTGATCGTCATCGGGAAGCCCGAGTGAATGCTTACGATAGAGTTGACCTTCCATCCACCCACCAAGAGGTCCGCCGCGCGATTCAAGTTTTTCCCAAAGGTCCGTTCCCTTCCGAACGGAAGATCGTAATTGCCGCCGAAGCTGAAGACATGGGTTGCGTCAAAGAACGCACGACCGTAGTCCCCGTGGCGATTATACGCATTCTGAAAGTAAGCTCCTTCCGAAGCGGTCGACCCGCCGGATCCGTAATACCCAAGGTTATCCGTCAGCGTCTTGCTCAAAGTGTACGACGCCACGAAGTCGAGCCCATGGTCATACCTCTTGCGCGCGCTGGCCTGCAGGCCGTTGTAGTTCATGGTGGAACTGGAATCGGTCCCGCTGATATTGGTAATGAGAGGAGCGACCGAGTACAACGGACGCCGCTGATTGAGCGGCGCCCAACCGCTCACTGGACCTACTCCAGGCAGCGGCTGATTGAATTCGCGGGGATCTACGAGGTGCGTTCCTTTCTGCCCAACATAACCCGTGGTCAGCGAGAAGCTCTTGGTGAACTGGTACTCGGTGGTTAGATTGTATTGCTGGATGAACGCGGGACGGAGATCGGGGTTCCAGGCGCGAATCTGGCCGGAGAGTTGCGAAAGAGGCTGCGTGTCAGTGAATCCAGTGGTGATGCTGCCAGGCGTGCGCGCGTCATAGGTCACGGCAGATTCGAAGAAGAAGGGCGGATTCAAGGGAAGCCGAAGATTCGCACCTGTGCCTTCCATGTAGCTCGTGATGCCGTAGCCGCCTCGAAGGACGAGCCGGTTGTTCAGCATTCCAGGGGTCCAAGCGAAGCCAAGGCGAGGCTCGAACTGCTTCCAATACGGTTTGTAGAGCGCTCGGCTATTCCCGTTCTTCCCGGCAAACAACTGCTGGCCGGTTTGCAGGTTCACATTCGCTTGGCGATCCCGCACTTCATAGACTGGCTGCGTGTACTCCCAGCGCAAGCCCAAGTTCACAGTAAGGTTGGATCTCACTTTGAAATCGTCCTGCACGAAAATTCCATCGCGCCACTGCCGATGGCCCCAAAAACCGGTCTGACTCCCGCGGCCCTTGGTGTGCAGCAAATCAAGGAGGAAATCGGCGTAGCTGTTGCCTGTGTAGGTGCCATCATATCCGAAGTTGCCAAGCAGTCCGTTGTTGCCGGCATAAAAGCGGTTCTCCTGATAACGCAGGAAGTTAAACCCGGCCTTCAGAGAATGCCTGCCGATCTGCTTGGTGAAGTCGTCGCTGAAGTGGTAGTCGT
Source organism: Bryobacterales bacterium (assembly GCA_038225555.1). GTDB lineage: Bacteria > Acidobacteriota > Terriglobia > Bryobacterales > Bryobacteraceae > JANXQZ01. Next base: position 122,274 of record JBBRRB010000001.1, on the reverse strand, counting down.
TATCCACTTCCTTGCTGTCGGTGGCCGACGAGCCGACGCTGAAATCGCCGAACGAGACCGAACTGATTCCTGTGATGGGCTGACCGCCCGGTATGCCGATCTTTTGATTGCCGGTGGCCCCGAACTTTCCGCCGATATCGGTAGTGCTCTGGTTCACGCCCACGCGGGTGTAGCCCACGCGCGCTTCGTTGATCGCGGTCGGGGAAAATGTGTGAGTCCAGTTGATCACGCCAGCGGTTGTGGGCGCAATCGTAGGCGCTGTCAGGCTGGTTGGCAGCGCCAGTCGGGACGTCCCGGAGATGTACCGATCAATGGAGAAACGGCCGAAGACGCTGTCCTTATCGCGGATGCGGTAGTCGACTCGCGCGTCCGCCTGATCGTTGTTGGTGTATCCGGCGCTGCTCGAAAGATAGTTGCCATTGTAGCCCTGTGGACCCGTTCCGGCGCGGTTGGGAAGCGGATAGAGCGTGGGATCGGAAAACAATGCCTTCGCGACCGGATTAACGATCCGGCTCGCTGGGATCACGTTGTTTGGGAACGCCTTGCCCGTCAACGGGTCGACAATGTTCTGGCTCGAGTAGAGAGAAATGTCGCCATTCCGCAAAGACTGCGGCACCACGGTGGCCGAGGAAGGTCCGCTGTTGCGGGCTTTCGTTCCCTGGTAATCGACAAAGAAAAACAGCTTATCGCGCCGGATTGGGCCGCCTAGCGTGCCGCCATAGATGTTCTGGTGATAAGCCTGTTTGTTCGCGCCATTGCGGTTATTGAAGTAGCTGTTGGCGTTCAAACGGTCGTTCTGAAAAAACTCGAAAGCATTTCCGTGGAACTCGTTGCTTCCGCTCTTGGTGGACATGTTCACGATAGCGCCGTTGCCGTTGCCAAATTCCGCGCTGCCGTTCCCCGTCAGGACTTGCATCTCCTGCAGTGCGTCCACGTTGGGGTTGTAGCCGACTAGGTTGTCGATCGGCTCGTTGATATCCACTCCGTCGAGCAGAAAATTATTGCTCTGCTCGCGGTTTCCGTTTACATAAGGGCGACCGCCGCCGAACTGCCGCGGACCCGTGAACGATCCCGGGTTCGGAGTCACAGCGCCGGGTGCGAGAAGCGTAAGCTGCGTAAAGTTGCGGCCATTCACCGGAAGCTCCACCGCATCTCTGGCTGTGATAATTGCACCAGTCTGGGCGGTTTCGGTCTGCAGAATGGGAGCGACGCCGCTCACCTCCACCCGCTCGGAGACTTGGCCGACGGTCATCGTGATATCGATGCGCGCCGTCTGGTTTGTTTCCAGGCTAAACGGACCAAGAACCGATTTCTTGAATCCAGCAGCCTCGGCCGAGACTGAATAATTTCCGATGGGAAGGAACGGCAGGCTGTAGACGCCCGAATCGCTCGTCTTCGTATCGTTCGATAAATTGGTGCCGGTGTTCGTCGCGGTTACGGTCACATTGGGGACGACCGCTCCTGACGCATCCGTCACCGTGCCGGTGATTGTGCCCGTGATTGTCTGTGCCGTCCCGATGGACGCAAGACAAACAGCCGCGCACACCACTGAAAGCAGTGTGTTCTTCATTTTGACCTCCTGAATACCTCTTGGGTTCATTGTACTCCGGTGAAAATCAGATCGGGTCCCATATGGATGTTAGGTCAAGGACGAAGCCTGCGATGGGCCCTTCCCCGGCAACCTCCGACGCCCCGGTCAGAAGCTCCGGCTCCCGACCGGGGCGATAGATGCTGACAGTGCGAGCGCGCGGGTTGATCATCCAACCCAATTCACAACCATTGGCCATCCATTCGAGCATTTTGGCCTTTACCTGCTTTGGCCGATCAGAAGGCGAGAGAAGTTCTATCACGAACTCTGGGCACATCGGACCACTGAGCGCTCGCGCCAGCGATGTCCACCCCGCGTCGGGTGAGCGGCGCGCGCCGTTCGGAAGGATGAATCCCGAGCTTGAGTCGGTGACGTATCCCCTCTTGACGCGCAATGCCCAATTCCCCAATTGGCGGTTGATGCTCGAATTGCGGACACCCGTCCCAAAATCCGTGGGCGGCATGATAATCAGTTCTCCCTCAGCCGTGTATTCCAGGCGGTAGTCCGCGTATCGCTCGCAGAACTCCTGAAACTGTTCGTCGGTGAGCCCCGGCACGGTAAGAGTGAGCGGCAGGTAGGATTCTTCAACCATCACCATGCCTTTGATTATATGCACCGCAGTCCTGAATCGGGTAAGATGATGCCCATGAGACCACTTGCATTAGCGCTTGCTCTAGTGAGCATCGTCGCCGTAACGTCGGCCGCCGATGACGGCTGGGTCAGCATGTTCGACGGAAAGAGCCTGGATGGCTGGAAAGCCAACGGAAACCCCGATTCCTGGAGCGCCAAAGACGGCACCATCGTGGGCGATGGGGACGCAAGCCATCTGTTCTGGATGACCCGCGAGTGCGGAGATTGCGAGTTCAAGGCCGATGTGAAGATCAGCGACGGCGGCAACTCCGGGATGTACTTCCGCACCGCGTTCGGACCCGGCTTCCCCAAGGGCTATGAAGCGCAGGTGAACAGCAGCCATAAGGATCCGAAAAGAACCGGCAGCCTCTACAATTTTAAAAACATCTATGAGCAGTTGGTGCCGCCTGACACTTGGTTCAATCAACACATCATCGCGCAAGGGAATCACATCATCATCAAGGTGAACGAGAAGACCGTGGTCGATTATACGGATGAGAAGAACACCTATACGAATGGATACTTCGCGCTCCAGCAGCACAATAAAGGCAGCGTGGTGACGTTCAAGAACCTGATGATGCGGCCTCTGCAGTAGGACGCGAACATGAGCCCCCAAATGGATCGCCGCACATTCATCGCAGCCGCTCTGTCGGCAACAGCAGTTCCTGTTTATGCCGGAACGCCGCTCGATCGGTCACGAATCAGCGCGATCACCGACGAAATCGCGCGCTCGCCTGCAGGGTCGATCGATTTCGCTCATCAATATGGACTCACTTGGCTATCGCTGCGCGAGGTCCCTTCGGAACTAGGCGTAAAGCGCGCGCCGTACCACACGCTGGATCCAAAGGCCATGCAGCAGGCCGCGCGCGATTTCAAAGAGGCAGGCATTCGCATCGCGTTGCTTGATACCCCGTTCCTGAAGTTCGGCTTGCCCGGCACGGAGCCCAAACGCAAGAACCCGGAGGAAGCCGCTGCCAGAGAAAAGCGCTTGGCACGGGAGAAGAGACAGTATGATTCACGGCTGGACGACTTCCGTCAAGGTATTCTCGCGAGTCAGACTTTTGACTGTCCTCGGGTTCGGATTTTCACATTCTCCCGAGTGGCGGAACCCGAGTCTATTTTTCCCCGCATCGCTGAGGTGATCGGCGAAATAGCCGGAATCGCTCAAAAGGAAGGCGTCAAGCTGCTGATCGAAAACGAGGGCTCTCAGAATGCCGGCACTTCTGCGGAAACGGCAAAGTTGATGAAATTGTTGCCCGTGAATGTAGGCATCAATTGGGATTCACTTAACGGCGTGGGGCTTGGAGAAAAGCCGTTTCCCGACGGCTACGATACGCTGCCGAAGGATCGGGTGTGGAACGTTCACGTAAAAGGGAAGAGCCTGCTGGATTATCCGGATCACCTGGATTGGCCCCCAATATTCCGGGCGCTCGAACGCGATCGCTTTGGCGGGTGGCTGGAATTGGAGACCCATATCTTCGGCGAGCCACAGGTGGCAGCGTCTCACGCCTCGATGAAGGAGATGCTCCGGCTCTTAAACTCCCGCGCTGTTTAGGTAAGAACGTGGGGCAGGCAATCCTGCCTGCAGCCCGCTTTCCAGCCGGCAAGGCCGCCTAAACGGCCAGTAGCCGAAATCTTCAAATATCTTCTTGAATAGAATGAAAAGTTTGCGGGAACTCGACCCTGCAAACTGAGCCCCTGTCCCTTAGGATGATTCCAAAGGAGGCTTACTCATGAAGTCAAAAACCGTGGTTGGCCAGATCATTGATGCGTTAACCCCCAAGCGGCGCCCAGGCGCTGTCCCCAAGGTGACGCCGTGCCCATTTTGCGGCGCGAATCTCAGCCAGACCAAGCACGCGGCCCATCGCGCCGATTGCAAAAATGCGTTCCGCGATACGCCGCCGCAAGCGGCCGATTTCGCGCAGGATCCGGGTGCCGGGTACAACAAGAACGGGACATTCCCGCAGACCTAGGCCCAGTTGGAGCCGCGCGAGAGACTTTCTCGCGCGGCTGCGGAGTTTATATTAGAAGCAGATGCTCTCATTCCGAGCGTTCGCGCTCATTGCCTTGGGCCTATCCGGCGGATTCGAACTGAACGCCGCCCGTCCCGTAAAGAAGCATCCAGCCAAGGCGGCACAAAAGCCCGCGTCGTCGTCAAAAGCGAATTCACAAGCCAAGAAATGGCTCAAATCTCTAGATCTTCACGATGAGATCGCTCAATTAATCGTGATGCCCTGCTACGGGGAGGCCATCAACGTTCGCTCCAAGCAGTTCCGTCAGTATGAAAAGTTGGTTCGCGACGTCCATGTGGGCGGCATGATCGTCCTGGGACATGTCCAGTACGGAAGCATTCGAAATGCCGAGCCGTATGCGATGACGGCACAGTTCAATCGATTTCAGCAGATGGCGAAAATTCCGCTTCTGATCGGCGGTGACTTTGAGCGCGGCGCCTCCATGCGCGTCAATTCCACCACCGCATGGCCCCATAACATGGCGTTTGCCGCAGCACGAGATACGGAGGCCAGCCGTCTGGAAGGGGCCGCAACCGCGAAGGAGGCGCGCGCTCTCGGCGTGAACTGGATTTTCGCGCCCGACGCCGACGTGAACAACAATCCCGACAATCCGATCATCAATATTCGCGCGTACGGAGAGAACCCTCGTGACGTAGCGGCGCACGTACAGGCTTACATCGAGGGAGCGCATCTCAACCGGAACCAGCCCGTGCTGGTGACGGCCAAGCATTTTCCCGGACATGGCGACACGGCTCAAGACAGTCACATGGGACTGGCTCGCTTAGAGGCTTCCAAGGAGCGCATCGAAAGCGTCGAGCTGGTACCCTTCCGCGCCGCCGTCGATAGCGGCGTGGATGCCGTGATGACGGCCCACATGGCAGTGCCCGCGCTCGATCCGCAAGGCGTTCCCGCCACAGTCTCTCCCTTAATGTTGACGGGCATTTTGCGCGCTCAGCTCAAGTTCAACGGCATCATTGTAACGGATGCCATGAACATGCTGGGCCTCACGCAGATGTTCGACACTGGCGAAGCAGCCGTGAAATCCATCGAGGCTGGCGCCGATGTGCTGCTGATGCCGCTCAAGGCCGAAGATGCCATCGCCGGAGTGATGGCGGCCGTGAACAGCGGACGCCTCACCAAGCAGCGCCTCGACGAGAGCGCCTTAAGAGTGTTAACCGCCAAGGCGCGTATCGGGTTGAAGCGCAGCAAACTGACCGACCTGGATGCCATAGGATCCGAGGTAGATTCACCCGAAGATGAAGTGATCGCGCAAAGAGTAGCCGATCACGCCGTCACGCTCGTCAAAGACGAACGGGACCTGCTGCCGGTCCGAAACACTGAAAACACAACGTTGCTTATTCTTGCGGAGAGCCGCACCGGACAGCAAGGGCGTCGGCTGATGGACGAAGTAAAAAGGCGCGCGCCGAAGATGAAGATCGCGCTGCTCGATCCCGGCATGTCTAAAGAAGACATCGATCAAGTGGTGAAATCCACGGATGGATCAGCCGCGGTGATCGTGGCGGCTTTCGTCACTGTCAGCGAGTATCGCGGCAACGTTGCGCTCGCGGGCGAGTACCCGTCGCTCATGGAAGGATTGCTGGCCGGGAAGGCGCCAGTCACTCTCGCTTCCTTGGGCAATCCCTACCTGATTCGCGGCTTTCCCAAAGTGAAGGCCTACTTGACAACTTATAGCCCCACGGTGACTTCCGAGATCTCGCTGGCCAAAGCCCTGTTCGGCGAGATTGGCATCACCGGTCGGCTTCCGGTGACAATTCCCGGAATCGCAAAGTATGGCGACGGCATTCAGCATCCCGCTGCGAACCCAATTCGAAAAGGATTCTAACTTATGGTTGAGATTACCTGGCTTGGTCATGCCACCATGCAGCTCCGGCTCGAGTCCGGCGAAGTTTTCGTAATGGATCCCTGGATTGAAGGCAATCCAAAATACCCGAAAGACCACAGCTTCGATCGCGTGGATGCGATGCTCATCTCGCACGGTCACTTCGATCATATTCACGATGCGGTTCCGCTCGCCAAGAAATTCTCGCCGAAGGTGGTGGCGATCTATGAAATCGGCCACTGGCTGGAATCGAAGGGAGTGAAGAACTGCAGCGCAATGAACAAGGGAGGAACCCAGGAGGTCGGCCCGCTGAAGGTAACCATGACGCATGCCATTCATAGCTGCGGAATTCTGGACGGCGACAAGATCATCTATGGCGGCGAGGCGGCCGGATACGTCCTGCACTTTCCCGATGGCCGAACGGCCTACTTCGCCGGCGACACCAACGTATTTTCAGACATGCAGTTGATCGAAAAGCTATACCATCCGGATTTAGCATTTCTTCCGATCGGCGATCATTTCACGATGGGACCGAACGAGGCCGCGATGGCTTGCCGTCTCTTGCGCGCGAAAAAAATCATCCCGATGCATTTCGGAACTTTTCCTCTGCTCACCGGTACGCCCGCCAAATTGGAAGACTTGCTGGAAGGCTTCGGCACCGAAGTTTGGACCCTCGAAATAGGCAAGCCAGTAAGTTGGTAAAATCGATTTCATACTATGACTGACTTTCCGAAGGTTGCCGCTGCCCTCGGCTTTCTTCTTTCCACCGCCCCCTGTTTCGCGGCCGACTGGAGTCCTCGTCTCGCCGCGGATTACTTGGATGGGAGACAGAAGGAGTGGTTCGCTTGGGCGCCGGCAAAGCAGAAGGGCGGCGTGTGTATCTCTTGCCATACGGGGATGACTTACCTTTTCGCGAGGCCAGCTCTGCGCAGGGCGCTGGGAGAGAGCAATCCCACTTCGTATGAGACTGGGCTGCGCGATTCCTTGCGCGCCAGGCTCGATCAGAATGAACCCAAGGATCCCTCTGCGCACGCGGCTCAGCAGTTAGGAGTCGAGTCGGTCTTCGCGTCTCTTTTTGTCGGGCACGATGACGCAGACCGGGCATTCGACCGGATGTGGGCGCTGCAAAGCAAGGAAGGCAAGGCCAAGGGCGGCTGGGCTTGGTTCTCATTGGATCGCGATCCGTGGGAGATGCCGGAATCGGAGTTTTATGGAGCAACTCTGGCGGCATTGGCCACCGGCGGCTTGACGACGGAGCATCGCGAAAATGTTTTGGCTCTCAGCGCGTACCTGCAAAGAGAGCAGGCCGCGCAACCTCTGCACAATAAGCTGATGCTGTTGTGGGCGGCTACGAAACTCCCGGAAGCTCTGCCCCAATCCGCGCGTCGTTCCATCTTGGAGAAGGCCTGGAGCAGCCAGCAAACGGACGGCGGCTGGACCATGCATGCCCTCGGACCTTGGACCGCACATGCCGATGCACCGAGTTCGACTGGCACCAACAGCTATGCGACCGCATTCACCGCTTTCGCTTTGGAACAGGGCGGAATCCCGCGCGACGACCCTCGCCTCACGCGCGCGCTCGATTGGCTGCGAGCGCATCAAGATCGCAAGTCGGGTGCTTGGCCCGCTGGATCTATGAACAAGGTCTACGAACCCGACTCCATGCAGATTAAGTTCATGCAAGATGCAGCAACATCGTTTGCCTCGTTAGCGCTGATCGAAGCGGAGCCCTCCCACTCCCAATCGAGGTAAAAATCTGATAGCTTCGGAGCATATGAAGTTGCTGTTTTTAGCCTCTCTCCTTTTCTGCCTCTCTCTATCAGCCGCGGATTTCACCGGCACTTGGGCGGGCAACTTCGACGTCTTGATGACGGACGGCCAGAGCATGAAGGGGAAAGTTGTCCTCACTCTCACCCAAAACGCATCCGAGTTGACCGGAACCGTTGGCTCGCCCGACGGTCCGTTGAAGATCATCAATGGCAAAGTCGACGGCGACAGGATCACATTCGAAGTTCAGACAGAAGGACCCAAGATGGCGTTCAACTTGCGCCTCGAAGAGGAACACATCCGCGGAACCGCCAAGGGCGACTCGGATGGAACCACCGTCAGCGTAAAATTGGACCTGGTCCGCAACTGAGCAGCCCCTAACAAGAACTCTCGAAAAAGGACGTAAGGAACCATGTGGATTCGCAAGAACGAACGAGATAACAAGAAGGGCGTCGATTCGCCGATGCCGACGCAGTTAGTCTCCAACGAGGAGTTCATCCCTCGCCGCCAGACTCCCCAGCAAAAACAGGTGGAGCACCTGATCGGCGAGATGGCTGACGAAAAATCCAAAAAGCTTGGCATGGAGCGGCGAGCGTTCATGGCCAGCACGATGGGTCTTGCCACTTGTTTCGCGGCCTCGAACAAGGTGTGGGGCAAGAACTTCGAAGTGGATGAAGCGGAGACCATGGAAGAGGCTGCCTATCACGAGAAATGGCCGAAGGGCGAGTACTTCGTGATGGACGTGCAGTCTCATTTCACCAATGGTTTCCCCATCGGATTGCGCGGCCAGATCGGGAAGATGGAATTCTTCCAGAACATGGGTTTCAATTTGAAGGAAGATAAGGAGGCTTACAGCTTCCATAACTTCGTCAAAGAGATGTTCTTCGACAGCGACACGGATATGATTGTCATCTCCGGCGTCCCCGGCAAAGAACAGCAGCGCGATAAACAGGGCAAGGTGCTGGAAGGTGCGGCGCGCACGCCTGGGATCAACATTCTTCCAAGTTGGCTGATGGCGCAATCACGCGACCAAATAAACAGCATGGCCAATTCGACGCGCGCGCTGAGCCAAGGCAACCTCGCGCCCAACCATTATTGGGACAAAGCCAATAACAAGATGGATAAGGCAGCCACGCTGGAGCAAATGGAGCGCGAGCTGAACGTGTACAAGATCGCATCGTGGAAATGGTATTGCCATACCGATCCGGGCCAGTCCGGCGGAGGCTTCCAGTGCGACGACGACAACGCTCAATGGTTCATTGAAGAGTCTAAGAAGCGCGGGCTTAAGACCTTCAGCGTTCACAAGGGTTACTCCTACCAGTCGCGAATTCTCGGCCACTTGGCGAATCCCAAGGACATCGAGAAGGCCGCTCTTCGCAACCCGGATGTCAACTGGGTGATTTATCATTCCGCGTTGCAGCACGGATCGAACGAACCCAACTGGGAAGAAGCCAACAAATACGATCCCATCACTGGCGATTTTGCCTGGCACAACGTGCTGATGGATATTAAGAAGCGCAATCCCGGGATGACCAACGTCTACCCCGAGATCGGCAGCTTCTTCGGACCTCTGGCGATTGCAAACCCCACCATGGCCATGCACGGCATGGGCAAGAACATCAAACTATACGGCGTGGACCACGTGATTTGGGGAACGGATTGCCTCTGGTGGGGATCGCCGCAGTGGGTGATCGACGCATTCAAGCGCTTCCAAATCAGCGACGAGTTGTGTTCCAAGTTCGGCTACGCTAAGATCACCAAAGAAGACAAGCAGAAGATCTTTGGATTAAATGCGGCCAAGATCTACGGCATCGACGTGAAGAAGAAACGCAACCCGCTGCCGCCGGACACGCTCGATCGCCTCAAGACCGCGTACATCGATCGGGGAACCCAGCGCGAAAACGGGGCGTACGGATGGGTCCGAGCCGACGACTGATCTTTCTAGTCCTGGGCACGGCGATTGGGAGCCTCGCCCAGGACCATGTTGGAAAGCCCGTTCCCGCATTCACGACGGGTGACGAGTGTCTTTTCTGCCATCGCGTGAAGGTTGCCGAATCCTGGCAGGGGAACCCGCACGCGATGACCGTGCGACCAACGGATTCCGGTCATGCGGTCGGCGCTCGCACGCATTCTCGCGAACTGAAACAAGAAGGCTACGGCAAGTTCGCACTGTTGTCGGCGGACAAGCGAACTTGGGATAAGGACAAGTTCGCAAACCGCTGTGCCGGGTGTCACGCGACAGCGGTGGAGCCCGCGACGAAGGCATTTGCCGCGTTCGCGCTCGATTGCTATGCCTGCCACGGCGTGGCCAATCCCGACCATGGGAAAGACAAATCCCTGATGTGGCTTTCAAGCAAGCACGAACGCGATCCGAAGCTGATCGCATCGATCTGCGGACAGTGCCATCTTAGGGGCGGCCAGTCCAAGTCGTCGGGATTGCCCTACGCGAATAACTTCGTGGTTGGCGATAATTTATTTCAAGATTTCCAGGTTGATCTAAAACAGGCCGCTAACCCTGATTTAAACGCTGGAGATCGGCACGTTTATGAGAATGTTCGCGATGTGCTGGAGCACGAAGGGACGGTGACTTGTCTCAATTGTCACCAGATACACGGCGACAATAGTCAGAGGCATCGCAGAGTGCTGAGTGGTCCCATTTGCCTGGAATGCCACAATGAAAGCGGCCCGAAGAAAGCAGTCAGAGCGTACGGCGTCCACAGCCCCCTGTGCGAATACTGAGCGTCGGCGTAGCGCGACCGCTCAGTCTTTGGCGGCTGCTCCCCTCTAATAAGCCCGAGCGTACTGCACCGGAGGGTTCGGCTTCTTTCCAAGTGCCGTCGCCGCATGCAGAGGCCAATACGGATCGCGAAGAAACTCCCTGGCAAGAAGAACCAGATCCGCTTCCCCGTTTCGAATAATCTCATCAGCCTGCTTCGGCTCGGTAATCATGCCAACAGCCCCAGTCAGAATTCCAGTCTCTTGTTTAATTCGCCTCGCGAACGGCACCTGATAGCCAGGTCCAACCGGTATCTGCTGCAGCGTTGAATTGCCACCTGAAGAGCAGTCGATCAAGTCGACCGTTAATGCTTTCAACTGAGTCGCAAGCTTGACGGAATCGGCGATACTCCAGCCGCCCTCAACCCAATCAACTGCGGAGATCCGGACGAAGAGAGGGTTGGGAACCGGCCACACAGCGCGAATCGCTTCCACCAAGCGGGTAAGAATCAGAATCCGGTTCTCGAAAGACCCGCCAAATTCGTCCGTGCGCTGGTTGCTCAGCGGCGAGAGAAATTCGTGCAGAAGATATCCATGAGCGGCGTGAATCTCAATCACGCGCATGCCTGCCGCTTGCGCACGCCTCGCGGCTGACACAAAGGCCTCAATTACCGCCTCGATCTCACGCGCGCTCAACTCGCCTGGCGGCTCGTCCGATGCACGAAACGGCACCGCGCTTGGCGCTACAGTCTGCCACCCGCCCTGGCTCATAGGAATTTGGCGGTTGCCGTCCCACGGCCGCTGCGTGCTTGCCTTGCGTCCCGCATGAGCTAACTGCATGCCCGGTACAGCACCCTGTCCCTCGATGAAAGCCGCGATTCGGGCCAGCATGGGAACATGCGCGTCTTTCCAAATCCCGAGATCCTGCGGGCTAATCGGACCACGGGACTCGACTGCGGACGCCTCCGTGAAAACGAGTGCTGCCCCGCCTACGGCCCTACTTCCCAGGTGGACCAGATGCCAATCGTCGGCGAACCCGTCCTGGCTCGAATACTGACACATGGGCGAAACAGCAATCCTGTTCCGCAGAGTTACGTTCCCGATCGCAAGCGGCGAAAAAAGATCCGCCCCGCTCATGCCTTAGGTTTCAGGGCGCGGGCAACCTCGGTGAGTCGACGTCCCTGAAATCGCGCCACTTCCAGATCATCGGCTGTCGGGGGAATTGCCTTCTGGCCAGACACGCTGCTGGCGCCATAGGGAGTCCCCGCCCGGAACATGGAGGGGTCGGCATAACCCAGCGGCACAATGATGAATCCAAGATGAGCCAAAGGATTGAAGAGCGAAATAATCGTGGATTCATTGCCTCCGTGCGACGTGGACGTGGATGCGAATGCCCCGCCCGCTTTGCCGTTCAACTTGCCTTGAAACCAAAGTCCGCCCAGCGAATCGATGTAGGCCTTCAGCTCCGTCGAGACGTTGCCGACTCTTGTCGGCGTGCCAAAAGCAACTCCATCGGCCCAGAGGGCGTCGTCGGAAGTGGGAGCTTGGTAGGCCGCGTCCATGCGCGCGGCGTTTTCAGCCCAGCCTGGTGCCATGGCCATTACGTCGGGCCCGACGATGTCTCGCGCCCGGCGCAGCCTTACTTCCGCGCCTGCGGCTTCCGCGCCTTCCCCCACCGCTTTCGCTAATGTCTCCGTAGAACCGGTTCGCGAATAGAAAACGATCAGAATATTAACTTTGTCCATGTTCAACGTTAGGATGCTAAGCCGGAGGAAAGAGTTGCAAATGGTGAATCCATCTAGGTTAATTTGTAACGAATCGGACCGCAAGCACACTGAATGGTATGCGGATTCACGATAAGGATAAGACGGGCCAGGCAGGCAAGGAAGGCGCGCGGTATTTGGAACTCAATTCCGAGCACCTGACGCTGTTCCTGAAGCCCCTGGACGGGGCGGCCGGGATTGACCGGGCGTGTGTTGCGGACTTGTTCCGCACGCCAGTGCAGCCCTCAAAGAAGATGCGAGCGGAATGCTGCTGCGAGCGCACGCCATCGCGCTAATCAACGCGTGAGAGAGGTCTCCAGCAGATCCGCCAGGCGCACACCAGCTTTCATCAATTGCTCATGCACCAGCTTCGCCCCTTCCTTCTCATAGCCGGCGCTCAAGTCCGAGGCGGGCGTGGGAGAAGCCTTCACGTCAGGATCGCAGTAGTTATACAGGGGAATGTCTTTGTAGACGTGGTGTTTCGCAATCTCCCAGCCTTCCCACGCGATTTCATCCAGAGTGGTCTTGCGCCATTTTTCGGCTCGGTCAGGCTTGATCTGGCTCGCCAGAGCGGTTGCGGCTAGCTCGTCACCCATCAAGTTGTCGTCTTCCATAAATTTCTCGACCATGTCCGAATCCCAGACCCGGTGAAGATTATGGTCCGGCCTGGGGCCGCTGCTTAGAAAAACGTTCGTATGTTCGAGGTTTCCTCCCTGATCGCAATTCCGCTCGGCGCAATGCAGCGGTTGGTGAATGTCGCCCATGAAGTGGATCAGGAACATGAGCGCTTCACGGCGCTTGGCATCGTCGTTGGAATTTTTCAGAACGTCGCGAAAATCCCTGATCTTCGCGATCACGCAGTTGCCCTTGCGACAATACGCTTCCAGCCCCTTTTCGGCCTTCGGAACCGGAACATCGATGTAGTGCCAGGGACCGGAATCCGGGTTGTTCGCGGCGATCTTCAGACAGTACTCGTCTTCGGGCCGCATCGGAAATTTTCCGTTGTTTCGCAGCGCGTCGGGACAAGTGCTCGCTTGCGCCATCGTAAACTGCCCGTCCAGCAGTAGTTTGCGCACCCGCTCCCGCACCTCGGGCGATAGACGCTGTTCAGCAATGAGGGCGACTATATGATGCCCAGCGGGACCCCACCCAAACAACGGCATCGTTCCCGTGATCAAAAGCGTCAAGCATCCCACCATTCGCATACATTCAGCTTAGCGTCTGAGACAATGATCGGTTGCCACTCACTCCGAACCAAGTCCGGGGCTTTTGGGCCGCCTGGGCGGGCTGGGCGCTCGATGGCATGGACTCGTTCATCTATGCGCTGGTGTTGGTGCCGGCATTGCGCGACCTGCTGCCGCGATCGGGTATCGCTCCCGACGGGGCGAGTGTCGGATATTACGGCGGGCTACTTTTCGCGATATTCCTGCTGGGATGGGGTCTTGCATTTCTGTGGGGGCCTGTGGCCGATCGTTTCGGACGCGTCCGCACGCTGATGCTGACCATCCTCTGCTATTCGCTCTTTACGTTCCTGGGCTGCGCCGCGCAGAACGTTTGGCAGCTTGCGCTCTTCCGTTTGCTGGCGGGAGTCGGCATTGGCGGCGAGTGGACGTTGGGCGGCATCTTCGTGGCCGAGGAGTGGCCGGAAAACCGTCGGCAGAACGGCGCAGCCTACATGCATACGGGCTACTATTTCGGGACGTTTCTGGCCGCGATCGTGAATTACTATATCGGCGCAAAGTATGGCTGGCGTGCCGTTTTTGCCATTGGAGGCGCTCCGGCGCTGCTGGTTGCCTTCATTCGTTACGGCGTTGCGGAACCGAAACGGTGGCAGCATCGCATGGAACAACTGGGTGAGCGGTTCACTGCCAGGCAGGCATTCTTCGCCCTCTTTAGCCCCGAATATCGACGCCGCACTTTGCTGAATGCGCTCTTTCTACTCATCTCGATGGTGGGTCTGTGGGCCGGGTCGGTATACGTGCCTTCGTCCGTGACATTCCTCGCCTCACGGGCGGGCTTGAGTGCGGCTGAAGGGTCGCGCCTCGCATCTTACGCGACGATGCTGCTCTCCGTCGGCACGATTGTGGGCTGCCTGCTGATGCCGCGGCTCGCCGATTCGCTGGGCCGCCGGGGCGCACTCGGGTTCTACTACGCTCTGATGTTCGTGTTCATCGTCTTCGGATTCGGGTACGCGTTCTATCTGCCGCGCAATGCCTTGCCCTGGTTCATCGGATCGCTATTCTTCCTCGGTATCGGCGGAGCCAATTTCGCCATCTACACGCTTTGGCTGCCGGAACAGTATCGCACGGAATGCCGCGCAAGCGCGTTCGCTTTCGCGACTTCATCGGGCCGCTTCGTGGCGGCTGGGATCACGTTCCTGGTGGGCGCGGGCGTGTCTTACTTTCATACAATTGGCAAGCCAGTAGCCCTGACCTCAATAGCGTTCCTGGTAGGCCTCGCGCTGTTGCCGTTGGGCGAAGAGACCAGAGGGAGAGCGCTCCCGTCGTGACTCTGACCGATCTCTTCGATCTATCTCTACGAGGCCGCCGCGATCGGGTTGCACTCGAATTCGCGGGTGTCGCCTACACATTCGGTGAACTGGATCTTCGCAGCAATCGGGTGGCGCACTGGCTCAGATCGGCAGACTTCCAGACAGGTGATCGACTCTGCGTGTATCTCGTCAACTGCGTCGAGATGATCGATCTTTATTTGGCTTGCGTAAAGCTGGGCATTATTTTCGTGCCCATCAACATCCTGTACCGCGGCCGTGAGATTGGCCATATTCTGAGCGACGCCGAACCGCGCGGGGTCATCTCGGACGCCTTGCTTGAGGGCCCGGTGCAGGTGTGGACGCGATCGACGATGAACGAGGCTGCCGCCTTAATGGCTTCCGATCGCCCTCGCGCTTCCCTAAACGGGGACTCTCCGGCTGGCATCATCTACACATCGGGAACAACCGGAGTTTCGAAGGGAGCGATCCTCACCCACAGCAACTTCGCCATCAACGCGATCAACCTCCTGACGCTCTGGCAGATCACGCAAGAGGAGCGTCTCCTGCTTGCCCTGCCGTTGTTTCATGTGCATGGGCTGGGCAATGGCGTCCACTGCTGGCTGTTGAGCGGGTGCGCATGCGACTGCTGGAGCGCTTCGAGCACGGGAAAGCCGCTGCCGAGTTCCTCGATTTTCGTCCGAGTCTGTTCTTCGGCGTGCCGACGATGTATGTCCGCCTGCTGGATCTCTCCCTTGAGCAAGCGCGCGCAATCGGCGGCTTCATGAGGCTGTTCGTGTGCGGCTCTGCGCCCTTGCCCCCACAAGTGCTGCAGGATTTCCGCGAGCGTTTCCGCCACACTATCCTAGAGCGCTACGGCATGAGCGAAACGCTCATGAACATCGGCAACCCGTACATCGGCGAGCGTCGGCCGGGCAGTGTCGGGCTGCCCTTTCCTGGTCTTTCGGTGCGCTTGCTCAATCCGGAAGGCGAGCCCGTCCAGGATGGCGAAACGGGCGAACTGTATCTGCGAGGGCCCAATGTTTTCGCAGGTTACTGGCGTCGTGAGGACGCAACGCGGACCGCTTTTTCGGACGGTTACTTCCGCACTGGCGACCTTGCGATTCGGGAGGCGGACGGCTACTACACGCTGTGCGGCCGCAAAAGCGATCTGATCATTTCAGGTGGGTTCAACATTTATCCGCGCGAGATCGAGGAGTTCCTGATGGAACAGGACGCGGTGGCTGAGGCTGCTGTGATCGGCGTGGCGGATCATCATCGAGGGGAAGTACCAGTGGCCTACGTCGTAGCAAGAAGGGTGTTGAGTGCCGCGTCGCTCGAAGCGCTTTGCCGCGAGAAGCTGGCTTCGTTCAAGGTTCCACGCGCCTTTATCCAAGTGGAGAAACTGCCGCGCAATGCCTTGGGGAAAGTGCAGAAACACTTGTTGCCGCGCTTGTAATTCCATCCCTTATCCTGAGGGTAGTGGTTCCTATTCACATTATCGGGGGAGGGTTGGCCGGCTGCGAAGCTGCTCTCCAGATCGCGCGTGCTGGCATCTCTTGCCGACTGTATGAAATGCGTCCGGTGCTTCAGACTGCTGCGCATAAGACCGACCTCCTGGGTGAACTGGTCTGCAGCAACTCCCTCAAGAGCGAATCGGAGAACAGCGCGCCCTGGTTGTTGAAGGAGGAACTGAGGCGATTGGGTTCGTTTTTGCTGGACGCTGCGCGAACTGCGAGGGTGCCTGGTGGCCATGCTCTCACCGTGGATCGCGAGGTGTTTGCGCAAGAGATTACACGCTTTATCGAAACCAACCCAATGATCGACCTGCGCCGCGAGGAGGTGCAGAGTCTCCCTGAGGATGGCATCTGCATCATCGCAACTGGTCCTTTAACAACCGGGAGCCTGGCGGCTGAAATCGGGCGCATCACGGGATCGGACCGCCTGTTTTTCTATGACAGCATTAGCCCCATCGTGGATGCTGAGAGCGTCGATACGTCCATCGCTTTTCGCGCTTCGCGCTATGGCAAGTCGCTGGACGGTGGCGACGATTACCTGAATTGCCCTTTCAACAAGGAGCAGTACGAGCGCTTTGTGGACGAGTTGCTCGCGGGCCAAAGCGTGCCTGCCCACATTCCAGAGGATCAGACTCCATTCTTTGAAGCCTGTCTGCCAATCGAAGAGATTGCGCGACGGGGGCGCGACACGTTGCGATTCGGTCCCATGAAACCCGTGGGACTCACGGATCCGCGCACGGGGCGCTGGCCGTACGCAGCGGTGCAACTCAGGCAAGAGAACCTGCGCGCGGACAGCTACAACCTGGTGGGGTTTCAGAATCACATGCGGTTCGGGGAGCAGCAGCGCATTCTCCGCCTGATTCCAGGGCTTGAGAAAGCTGAGTTTCTGCGCTACGGGCAGATTCATCGCAATACGTATATCAACGGGCCGTTGCTCTTGAGCCGCGCGCTGCATTTGCGCAATCGTCCCGGAGTGTTCTTCGCCGGACAGATCTGCGGCGTGGAAGGATACGTTGAATCGATCGCGACTGGACTGGCTGCCGGTCGTCATGCTGTGTCGATGGCCCGAGGCGAAGCGGTCCGTCAATTTCCGCGAGAGACCGCTCTGGGCTCGTTGTGCGAGTACGTCTCTTGCGCGGACCCGCGCGATTATCAGCCGGCCAACATCACGTTCGATCTCCTTCCGGCGTTGGAGGAAGAAATCAGCCGCAAGTTCCGGCATGACAAAAAGGCCCGCCATGCCGAGGTCTGCCGACGCGCGCTGGCAGGGCTTGCCGGCTATCTCGAAGCACGCGTGGAAGCCCATGCCTGAACTGGCGCAACAGATCGAGCGGTACCTCGATCAGTTGCGCCGCGAAAACGCGTCCGCTCACACCATCCGCAACTACGCCTCGGATCTCGCGCAGTTTCTCCAGTACTTTTCGCCTCCAGGCAGCGAGACTCCGTCGATGGGCCAGCTCGATATGCTCGCTCTGCGCGAGTGGCTGGGGCACCTGTATCAGCAGGATCTCTCCGCTGTTTCGATGCGGCGCAAGCTCGCTGCCGTCAGGTCATTCTGCAAATTTCTGACGCGGGAGGGCGATTTTTCGACCAATGTCGCGAAGCTGCTGCGCACCCCCAAGGCTCCGCAAAAACTGCCCCGCGTGCTGACGGCGGAACAAACCAATTCTCTAGTGGATCAAGTGGCGGAAGACAAGCTCGAACGCCCTTACCCGGAGCGCGATCTGCTTATCTTCGAACTGCTGTATGGGTGCGGCGTGCGAGTAAGTGAGCTGGTTGGGCTGAATCTAGAGGATTTCGATCATTCAGAGCACTGGATCCGGGTGCGCGGCAAGGGCAGAAAAGAACGGCAGATTCCGTTCGGGTCGAAAGCGGCGTCCGCGTTGACTCGGTATTTACAAACACGAAGACAGCGGAGTGAGGAGAGCGCGCTGCTGCTCAATCATCTCGGCGGACGCTTGACCGCTCGCGGAGCGCAGAAGATCGTGAAATTCTATGCGAGCATGCTGACAGGGGATTCGAGCCTGCATCCGCACAGCCTGCGGCACGCCTATGCAACCCATCTTCTTTCGGATGGCGCCGACCTGCGCTCGATTCAGGAGCTGCTCGGACACGCTCAGCTCTCTACTACTCAGAAATATACGCAGGTCTCGCTGATGGATTTGATGAAAGTCTACGATAACGCCCACCCGAAGGCGCGCTGAGCCTACCGAATATAGAGTTGAAAAGCCCCCCAGTAATACGGCAGCCGGTAAGTCTGATTCGTTTTCATCAGATCCAGCTTCGCGGCATGCAAGGCATTTGCGGGCGACTCGCGGATAGTAAGACCGGCATAAAGCCGATCCATCAGCAGCGGCGTGGATTCATCGCTCACGTCCCACAGCCCGGCTACCACGTTCCGCGCACCTGCCTCGAAGAAGGCCCACATGAAGCCCACCAACCCTTCCCCGGCGAAGGTCTTCGCGCCCGCCCCGCGGCACGCTGAAATCGTTACGATGTTCGCCTGCATAGAGTGCTTCAGAACGTCTCGCGCAGTAAGCTCATTCTGACCGCTTTGGCCCGACAGAATGATCGCCGAATCCAGCGGAACTTCCCGATTGGCACTCGCATGCGCGGTGAAGTGAACGTACGAGTATGCATTGCTTGGCGCCTTCTGATAAACCGCGGGTACTGCTTCCGCTCTACGATAAGCCGTGACTTTGGAACGCTCGAAATGACTCTCGATCCGGTCAATCTCATTCTCGGCAAAAGGCAGCTTCGGATATTTATCGCTGGCAAAATTAGGATCCCCAATCAAGAGCAGCTTGCCCGATTGGTTTGCCGCGGGACTTCTTTTCACCAGCATGTTCAGCGACGGAACAACCGATACGGTGGCGTCCTCGATGAAGTAATGCAGCTTGGGCGAAGTTACGGGAAGAGTTTCGAAATTCAGCGCATGCAGAGCTCCGTCCGGAATGATATACAGGCTGGCCCCCGCCTGTATTCGTTCAGCTACCGGCCCCAAGAGAGCATCGTAGAGGTCTCGTCCCGTGGAGTCCTCGACATCGAGCGGATCGTCCAGATTCTCTATCATCGCCCGATATTTTTCGATAAGCGGGCGGAGCTTTTCACGAGGCGGAAGGGGATACGCGATCACTTGTCCGGGCGTTGTTAGCCACATGTACGACCGCTTTTCTCCCAACCAATAAGAGATGAGTATCGCTCCCTTGCTCCGCGCAACTTGACGGTACTCCGCCGAGGTGACGGGACGAATTGGCTCGCTCCCGCCCAGGCGTTCTTGAAGGATGCGGCTCCTGCTCGCCTCGGCCACTTCCTGAGCTCGCTCGGTTTTCCCGCGCGCCATCAGAAAATCCACGTAATCTCCGTAGACATTCATGAGGTTGGACAGGAAATTCATCTTGGTTTCATCGGCGTGGAGAGTGGACCGGGTCTGTTCCACCACATGCAGAGCAGCCTCAAACTCCTTCGCCGCTTGAGCATCCCGACCCTGTGAGGCGTACATTTTCGCGAGTCCGGAATGAGCATAGAGCGCTGGGGCCGCGTCTCTGGAAGCGCTATTCGACACCTTAAGAAAGATGCCTTCCGCCTCCGCCTCTTTTTTCTGGCCTTCGAGTATTCGCGCCGAGTTGACTAACGAATAGAGCTCGGCATCGTGTTGGTGCAGCCGCTGTTTCAAACTTAGCGCTCTGATGTTATATGCGGACGCCCGGTCCCACTCCTTGTTTTCGATCGAGACAGTGGCCAGGTTGCTCAGCCATATCGCGGTGGTCATATTCGAGTTCAGCTTTTCGGAAAGCGCGAGCGCTTGCTCGAAGTAGCCGCCCGCTGTTCGATAGTCATTTCGCTCAAGATAAATAGTCCCGGTGTTGCCGAGAGCGACTTCTAGGTTGTGCGTGTCACCCGTTCGAGCTGCGAGGTCGCGTGTTTTTTGACATGTCTGGAGCGCGCGATCAAGTTCGCCCAGCCGCAGGAGACAAAGCCCGAGACTGTTTAACGGGCCCGCCTGCGAAGGGCGGTCACCGATCTCTTCCATTACAGAGAGGGCGTGCTCGAGCGCAATTTGGGCGTCTTCGTAGCGGGACTGATTAATATGCAGGTTCGCGAGCGTCAGCAGGCCGTAGCTCTCTCGTGTCCTATCGTGAATCGACACCGCCAGGCGGTCGGCATGGTTGATGAGAGCTTCGGCCTGCGCTGGTTTAGTTTCCCGAGGCGGCTTAGCAGCTGGGCATGCAGAAACTCGATGCTGATCAGAAGGCCTGTGTCTTTCGCCATTTCTGCGAGTGCTTTGCCGTCTCTGAGCCGTTCTTCCGCTTCGCTATATTTAGCCATCGAAAATTCAGCGTAAGCCTGCAACATTTTCGATTGACCGCGCAGGGCGGCAAACTCTGCCCCGGCCGGCGGTTCTTGTTGGAGCACGCGCAAAGCAAGTTCACCGCCGTGCTTTTGTTGGACCAATTCCGCCTTTTTCAAATAGAATTTCCAATATAGCTGAGGGGATTTCTTCGCGGCGACCGGCAGCGCTTTGTCGATGATTTGTAGAGCTGCGTCGGGTTTCCCGTCTTTGCGGAGGGCTAGTGCCTGTTTATAGCGGGAATCGAGGGATGGACCGGGGGTACAGGCGCACACCAACGCGGCTATCAGAAGACCTTGGGCAGGTCGTAAACCTGCCCAAGAACGGCTGAGCTGTAGACTCACTTTTACGGACCAGTGGGAGGAGGTATGTCACCCTGACCCGGCTCGCTGCCAGGGTCAAATGGGGGATTGGCAGGGGGAGGCGGAGGAGTCGCCGGAGGCGGGTCGACCGTTAGATGCATCGCTGGCTCGCCTGATTGCAAGGTCACAAGCCAATCGGACGTTGAGGCTTCAAGAGTAAAAGAGATAGTCCTGCCGCGCAAAGTCGGAGGAAAAAAAGAAACCCGAGAGAACGAATTCAAGTCGGGCGGATACTTCATCAAGGTGTTGCGTCTACCGAATACCGGCGCGCTCTGCTGCATTAGAACTCCTAAGAGCTGCTGAGGTCTATCGTGTAAGTTGCAAGGATGGTACTGGAATTTTGACCGCGAACTTTGAAGACGTACGTGCCGGACGGAAATTCCGAGCGGCGCAAGAGGATTCTAAACGGTTGGCCCGCGGCGGGTACGGGCAGAGCCACTTTCTTTAGCGCCACGCCTCCAGCCTTTTCGATATCACAGGTGTAACTCGGAAAACTGGAAGCATCGGGCAGATGAAAGTAAGCGACCCAGAACGGACTGTTGCTCGAGAGATGAAACGAGTTACTCTCCCGCGCGATCTTGAGCGGAAATGCAGACACTGGCTGCGGTTCGCCCAGTGCCGCCATCTCCTTGCGCATGCCGGGAAGCATGAACGCATTTTGATAGACCACTACCCCAAGCAATAAGCCCGCCATGGCGGTTAAGGGCAAGGCGAAAGAGGCGCGAAACCGATCAAGCCAACTCGGTCCGGTAAGGACGACGGGCGGGCTTACAGGTTCGGGGACACGAGCCCGGTCGTGAAATACCGCACGGACGTTCTCATCAAAGATGGCGCCCGCCGTAAGTTCCTCCGAGCATTGCTGACAAGAAAAGAAATGCTGTTCGAAGGCCTCGGCTTCCGCCTTGGACAGGTCGCCTGCGGGGTACCGCGAGGTCGCCTGGATTCGAACAGCATCTTCGTGTTCCATCTTCATCCCCTCATTTGTACTTGTGTTTTCGGGAGCCATTCCGTTTCATTTTCATTGTTTTATTTCTAAGATTTCGGTGATCCATTTGGGCCAAAATTGCCGAGTACCTCGCGAAAGCGAGACTTAGCCCGATGTATCAGTACGCGGTAGTACTCGGGCTTTACATTGAGTTCTTTGCAAATAAACTCTTTGCTTCGCTCTTCGAGATACACCATGCGAAGCAACTCGCGATCCTTGGCTGGCATGGAATCGAGAACCTGCTCCACCAGCCGCTTTCTCTCTTCGGAGACAAGGTTCCGCGTGGGATCGGCTTCTTCATCGACGACTTCGGGCGCGTCCTCTGGCATCTGCTGAAGCCGAGTGGATGCGCGAAAGTGCTCCATCATCACGTTATTGCAGACTGAATTGACGAACCCGCCGAGGCGCTCCGGGTTGTGTAGCCCATCGCGCTTGCGGATAGAACTGAGAACCCGCAGGAACGTGTCCTGGCGAATGTCTTCGATCATTTGATGCGAGCGCAATTTAGTTCGAAGCTTGATGCGCAAGAGCGTGCCGAAGTAGGCCGTAAAATGATCTACTACGGGCTGATCGTTGGCGGCAAGCTTCTGAATGTAACTCTCGTCGAAGGCGAAGGCGCTCATTGCTTAGGATTTTTCTGGCGTTCGAGCCAGCCGCGATTATAGCAAGTCCGTCGGGCGAGCTTATCAAAGCGCGCCTCACTTTGTAATGAACGAGTTAACGTTGAAGTAATGTGCTGCTCTTATTGACTTATTCAGCACGACTTAATTTTTTAATGTGAGTAATAAATACTTGTTAGTCGCGCGAGTTAGGGGGCGATACCTAAGGTCTTCATTTTGCGGTAAAGGTTGCTGCGCTCGAGCCCAAGAAGTTCTGCGGTTTTGGTGACGTTGCCCTTCGTTTCATCGAGTCTTTTCAGAATGTAGTCGCGTTCCGCGGCGGCGCGCACTTCTTGCAAGCTGCCGATGCGCTCGGGTCGTTTGACACTGTTGAGCGGAACGTTCAGCGGGATATGGCGGGCGTCCACGCGGATCTGAGGGTTCATGATGACCAGGCGCTCCATCAGATTGCGCAGCTCGCGGACGTTGCCGGGCCATTGATATTCCTGAAGAATCTGGTAAGCCTCAGGCGTAGGCTCTTTTGGCTTGCGGCCATAGGCGGTGGTGAACTCTCTGAGGAAATGGTCGGCTAGCTGAGGCACGTCTTCGATTCTTTCGCGCAGCGGGGGGACGTGAAAGGGGATCACGTTCAGACGGTAGAACAGATCTTCGCGGAAATTGCCGCGCTCGATTTCGTCTTCAAGATTCTTGTTGGTGGCTGCTACGACGCGGGTATCCACTTGGATGGACGTTTCGGCGCCGATCGGCTCGAAGCGCTGTTCTTCGAGCGAGCGCAACATTTTGGCTTGCGTGCGAAGACTCATGTCGGCTACTTCATCGAGGAAGAGAGTTCCGCCATCCGCCTTCTGCAGTTTTCCAATTTTGTCTTCCTGTGCGCCCGCGAAGCTCCCCTTGCGATGGCCGAACAGCTCGCTCTCGATCAGATCTTCTGGAATGGCGGCGCAGTTTACCTCAATGAACGGCTCGGCGGCGCGCTGGCTCACGTCATGCAGGGCGTGCGCGACGAGTTCCTTGCCGGTGCCGCTCTCGCCGTAAATGAGCACGCGTCCGTTGGTTGAGGCCATGAGGGCGATCTGTTGCCGCACTGCTTTCATGGGCACGCTGTCGCCGATGATCTTGTGACGGCTGCGCCCGTCCTCCTGAAAGCGCCGCAGTTCGTTCTCCAAGCGCCGCTGCCTGAGCGCGTTCTTGACCACAAGCATCACTTTATCGATGGTGAGCGGCTTCTCGATAAAATCGAACGCGCCTAATTTAGTGGCCCGGACCGCAGTCTCGATGTTCCCGTGACCCGAGATGATGACCGTGACCGGCCGGTCGCTGAAGGGGATCTCCTGGATGCGGGAAAGAGTCTCGAGGCCGTCCATGCCTGGCAGCCACACGTCCAGCAGAATAAGATCGTACGAGGATTTCGGCAGTTCATCGAGACAAGCTTCACCAGTGTCTACGGAGGAGGCGTGATAGCCTTCATCCTCCAGCACTCCCGCAAGGGACTGGCGAATGAGGGGCTCGTCGTCGACGATGAGAATGCGACTCTGCTTCATCACTGGCCCACTAAGCTATCCGCCGTGGCGATTTCAATCAGGAAGCGAGCTCCGCTAGGCGTATTGTCTTCCACGCGAATCAGCGCGTCGTGATCCGCCAAAATGCGGTTGACGATGGCCAGGCCCAGGCCGGTGCCGCGACCCTTGGTGGAGAAGTAAGGGAGGAAGAGTTTTTCCTTGTCATCGGGAGAGATGCCGCAGCCAGTGTCCGCGACGATCAATTCGATGTGATCGTCGTCGGTGGCGCGGGTGGAGATATAGAGATTCTTCACCGGCGTGTCCTGCATGGCTTCGGCCGCGTTGTCTACCAGGTTCACGACCACGCGCTTGAACTGATCGCGGTCTATGTTTACGCTAGGCAGATCCAGACCCAATTCCGTGCGCAGCGTAACGCCATCGAGCCGACCGTCGAAGACAGCCAAGCCGTTCCCGACTACTTCGTTCAAGTCCGACGGAACCAGGTGCGCGGCGGGGAAGCGCGTAAACTGCGCGAACTCATCCACCAGCGATTTGACCGATTGAACCTCGCGCGAGATGGTGGTGGAGCACTCCCGGAGAATGCGCTCCAGGTCGGGGTTGATCGAATGTCGATCAAGCTGGCGGCTGATGCGATCGGCGCAAAGCGAGATAGGCGTGAGCGGGTTCTTGATCTCGTGCGCGACCCTACGCGCTACCTCGTTCCAGGCAACGGCTTTTTGGGCCCGCAGGAGATCGCCGGTGTCCTCAATGACCAGCACGAAGCCGGAGCTGCGACGCTGGTCGATAGCGGCCACGGTAAGCGATAAATGGAGAACACGCCCTTTGGACTTGAAATCGAGTTGCGTGCCTGCCAGACCAGTGCGGCGGGCGCGATTCATGAGATAGCGAATCTCGGCCGCGTCCTCGCGCGGAAACAGATTGTCGAGCCGCGTGGCCGAACGAACTTGCGCCTCCGAGAAGATTCCCATCAGGGCTCTGTTCACGCGCTGGATCTCGCCGTCGGCGGAAAGCGAAATGACGCCGGTAGGGATGCTTTCGAGAATCGCTTCGGTGAAACGGCGACGCGCTTCGAGCTCGTTGCTGTTGGTTTGGAGATCGGCGGTCATCTCGTTGAACGCCTTGACGAAGGTGGCGAGTTCGTCAATGGCGGCGACATGGACTCGAT
Organism: Bryobacterales bacterium; assembly: GCA_038225555.1. GTDB lineage: Bacteria > Acidobacteriota > Terriglobia > Bryobacterales > Bryobacteraceae > JANXQZ01. The sequence continues at coordinate 96,951 of JBBRRB010000001.1, read as the reverse complement.
GGCTCAAGTCGCCGTTACGGATACGTTGCGCGGCATCGAGCAGGGCCGTGATGGGCGTGCTGATTTGACTTGCGAGATAGCGGGCCAGCCAGGTGGCGAAGAACAGGACGAAGAGCGTGATCAGGGACAGCAGCAAGAGGTAGATGTTGCGGAAGCTCTTTCGGTCGGTGGAGAGCTTTTTGTAATCGCCGACGGAGCGATCGATATCGGCTTTCTTCGCTGCGAGGTCGAAGGGAAGGGCCGAAGAGAGGGTTAGCGTGCCGCCGGGCACATCGACGGACTGACTGTAAGGGAATGCGCCGGTAGGCCTTCCGCACAGCGTGCGCAGCGTCCCGGCGGCTGTGAGCAACTGCACGCGGCCCACGTCCTGCTCGCGGCAAAAACGGTCGTATACTCCGCGATCGTCGGAGCTGAGCAGCAAGGCCATCCAGTGACCTTGAGCTTTCAGCTTGGCATGCATCTGCGTGTCGATCAGATTGCCGAGATCGACTAAGCCTCGATTGATGTTTTGTCCGGGTCGGCTGAACCATTTGTCGAGGTTGAAGTTGAGAACGGTGAAGCTCCACAAGACCAAGAAGATGACGGGGAGAAAGCTGAGCGCGAGCGCGCCGCCGATGAGTTTACTCTTGATGTGCGAACCGACGCGATCCGTCTGGCGCTCCATGTAGAGCTTGACGAAGGTCCGCAGCAGCATGAAAGCGAGCCCGATGGTGAGGATGAAAATGATGGTGGAAAGCGCCCAGAAGAGATAGGTCTGCTCAAGGCTGGAAGGGGCGAAAGAGCCGAACGTAAAGGAGCCTTGCCAGACGAGGATGGTCACCAGGAATGCGAGCAGGACCACGCCCGAGCCGAGAATGACGCGTTTGCGCATAACGTTGCTGTTACTAGAGTAGAACAAGGTGGAGGGCTGCCATTTCATACGTGATTGCGGCGCACTTTTAACAGGGGGCCGCCGCAGTGCGGATCTTTTGGCAGTGGCGAGCTGCGACGAGGCGGTTGCGGAGGCGGACGTGAACCTTGATTTGGGCAGTTGAAAAAGCGAAGCCATCGTCGGCGGGCGTGTAGGTGAAACGCCTGCCAGGCGCGGCTGCGGCGGTCTCCTCTTCCATTTCATAGATTGCGGCGGCCTTCTCCATTTCTTCGGCTTCGTGGATGCGGCGCTCGGCTTGGACGTCGTGGAGCTGCTTGACGGCTTTGTTGAAGCGGTTTGCAAGGCGGGTTTCGTAGAGGCTGATGTTCTTGATGGTTTCCGAATTCTTCTCGTAGTTGCGGGCTTCGACGAAGGCGTTATGCGCCGGGGTGCAATCAGTATCGACGCTTTCGCGCTCATCGTCGATGGTGAGGGAGATGCGAACTTTTTCAACGGCGGATGCGTGATTGATACGCCAGGCGATGTCGGAGACCATTTGCACGAGTTGGGATTCGAGTGCGCCTTGGGGCTTGTAGTCGTGCCAGAAGGTGCCGGCAAAGCGTTCGAACTCGGCGAGATCTTCCGTGGGCAGGACGATGATTTGGCCGGTGAGTCCGTGGCGGATGCCGTTGAGGGAGGAGCGACGTTTGCCTTCCTCGGTTTTGGGGCCGGTGGATTTTTGCGCGTTTTCACGGTTTGTGCGAGCCATGAGATTGCTGAATGGATGGACGACCCGCTGGGAACTAACGCGACTCCAGCGTGGGGGAATATCGGTCAGGTTTCGGGGTGCCAGGGTAACTGGGAGAATGGGGATCCGCTCTCGGGAACGCTGATGACAGCCATCACTCTTAGCGGCAAGGCTTATCACATGCAGGAGTTAGGATTCTACAGTTGGTACTTTAACAAGTCCACCACTGCCTCGGTAGGGACTGGCGGTAAGTTCTCGAGTAACGGCAAGTTTACGGGTCCGTCGAAAGCTTGCCCGCCGGGCGGCACGTTCTAGGCAGGGAGCGATCAATTACTTCGAGCCGTTTGACAAGGACTTTCTAACTCGCTCTCCGTAAGCGCGAGCCTTCTCAATGATCTCAGCCTCGTTCAGCGTGAGGGACTTACCATCCCTCACCACGGCCTTTCCATTTACGACAACATCGCGGACATCCGATCCCTTCAAAGCGTACACAATCTGCGAATACACATTGTAAAGAGGCACTGAGTGCGGCTTATTCAATCGCAGGCTGATAAAGTCGGCTCGCTTGCCAATCTCGAGCGACCCAATTTCCTTTTCAAGACCGGCGACTCTCGCGCCCAGTATCGTCGCCATCTCAACAGCTTGCTGAGCCGGTAAAGAACGCGGGTCCATGGTGGCCACCTTTTGAAGATCGGCGGCCAGGTTCATCTCCTCCATCAGGTCGAAATCGTTGTTGCTGCCAGCCGGTCCATCGGTACCCAGGCCCACCGGGATGCCTGCGCTCAACAGCTTCACAACTGGGGCAATGCCGCTGGCGAGTTTCATATTGCTCGACGGATTGTGCGCGATTCCTGTGTGGCGCGACTTCAGGATCGCGATGTCGGCATCGTCCAGCCACACTCCATGGGCCGCGATCGTTGGACCACGCAAGACACCGATTGAGTCGAGCACCTTCGTCGGGCTCATGCCGCGCTTGGCTCGCATCTCGTCATTTTCGCGCTTCGTTTCAGAGAGGTGGATGACGAGAGGGACGCCATAGCGGTCCGCAAGCGCGCGCGATGCTTTCAGAGTTTCATCGCTGTTGGTGTAAAGGGCGTGAGGGGCAACGGTTGGCACGATTAGCGAGTCGCCCTTGAAGCGTCGAATAAAGTTTTCGGCGTACTTGAGACCATCCGCTGGACTGGCCGAATCCGGATCTTTAAAGCCGATGATCGTCTCGCCTAAAACTCCGCGCAATCCGGCTTCCTTGGTCGCTTCGGCAACCTTCTCCTCGAAGAAGTACATGTCAATGTATGTGGTGGTTCCCGAAAGCATCATCTCCAAGCACGCCAGCCGCGTCCCCCAAGTGACGAACTCAGGATTCACATTCTTCGCCTCGGCGGGAAAAATGTATTTCTCGAGCCACTCCTGCAGGACCAGATCATCGGCCAAGCCGCGGAAGAGGGACATCGGCGCATGAGTGTGAGTGTTGATCAGACCTGGCATTATGAGCGCCTGCGGCCGATCTATGCGTTGTTTGCTGGCGTGTTTGGCAATGACAGCGGCTGCCGGACCGACATCGACAATGCGCTCTCCCTTGACAGCGATCGCACCGTTGTCGATCAGGCGGCGCGAGCCATCCATGGTTACCACGTAACGCGCCGTATAGATGGCATCCACCGGCTGAGCCGTCGAGATAAGAGTAAAGCTGAGCCCCAGAGTCGCTGTCAGAATCAAGCGCATTTATGTAAGGAATGAGTCGTCGAACGGTCTCGGAAAGATCTCTTTCAATCGCACTGTCTCGATGAGGCCATGTAGGTTTACCATCGTAAGTTCGATGTCCCCGCAAAACTCCCACAGGATCTGCCGGCATGCGCCGCAGGGTGGAGTCGGGTGTTCAGTATCAGCCGCCACTGCAATGCGCACGAACTCGCGCGGGCGCACACCTTCGGAGATGGCCTTGAAAACTGCAACTCGCTCCGCGCAGACAGTAAGTCCGTAAGTCGCGTTCTCCACGTTGCAGCCGGTAAACACTCGACCCAGTTTGTCTTCCAGCGCCGCGCCCACCTTGAAATGCGAGTAAGGCGCGTACGCATTCTCGCGGACCGCTAAGGCAGCTAGAAGAAACGGGCTCATAACTTCGGCAGGAGAGCCTTCAATAGGCGTATCAATGTTCCTCGGACATTGCGGCCTGTTTCCAGGACTTCTTCATGATTTATCTTTTGCGGCAGAATTCCGGCCGCCATGTTCGTCACGCAAGAGATCGCAAGCACTCGCATGCCCAGGTAGTTTGCCATGATCGTCTCGGGGACCGTCGACATGCCCACTAAGTCCGCGCCAATAGTTCGGAGGAAGCGAATCTCGGCGGGCGTTTCATAACTCGGTCCAGGCAGCGCGGCATACACGCCTTCCGACAACTGGACGCCGAGTTCATTAGCCGCCGCGCGGGCGATCTGCCGATACTCTGCGCAATAGGCGTCCGACATATCCGGAAAACGGGGACCGAGAGAATCGTCATTGGGACCGGTCAGCGGGTTTTGCCCTTGCAGATTGAGGTGGTCGGAGATCAACACCAGCGCGCCCTGCGAATAGCCGAGATTAATCCCGCCAGCGGCGTTAGTGAACACGATCGAACGCACACCGAGTCCACACAGCACACGTACGCCGTAGGTCACCTGCGCCGCTGAGTACCCCTCGTATAAATGATTGCGGCCGGCCATCACCGCAAGTTCCAGCCCGTCCAGCTTTCCAATGATCAGCTTGCCAGCATGCCCGATTGCCGTGGAAGGAAGCCAACCAGGTATAGCCGTGTAGGGGATCTCAATTGGATCGGTCAACTCACGCGCAAAGTCCCCCAGGCCGCTGCCCAGCACTACACCAATCTTTGGGGCTGCTTGAATCTGAGAACGAATGAAGCTGACAGCGGTCTGCATTAGAGCAGCATCCCCGCGATGCATGCGGTCATGAAGTTGGCCAAGGTTCCCGCGAGCACGGCCTTGATCCCGAGCCTGGCGACGTCTGACTTGCGGGTGGGCGCGAGGGCTCCGATGCCGCCGATCTGAATCGCGATTGAGCTGAGATTCGCAAACCCGCACAACGCGTACGTTGCGATCACGAACGAGCGCGGGTCGAGCTGCGGCCGGAGCGGTCCCAGGGATTGAAAAGCTATGAACTCGTTCAACACAAATCGCGTGCCGAGCAGGCTTCCGATGGTGGCGCAATCGTTATAACGAACCCCAAGAAGCCACGCGATCGGGGAGAAGAGTTTCCCAAAAATCTCCTGCAGAGTGATGTGGAAGATGGCACCGAGAATCCCGTTCGCCATTGCGATCAGCGCCAGAAAGGCGATCAGCATGCCAGCGATATTGAGCGCCAAGTGGAGCCCGTCGCCCGCTCCGCGCGCGGCAGCATCAATGATGTTGACCCCCGGCTTCTCGACGATGATTTTCACATCTCCAGAGGTAGCGGGAACGCCCACTTCGGGTTTGAGAATCTTAGCGAGCATGATGGTTGCCGGGGCAGTCATGATCACGGCAGTGAGCAGGTGCTTCGCGTCCACGTGCGCCATGAGAACGTAGGCGCCCATCACCGCTCCCGACACATGCGCCATGCCGCTAACCATAATGGTGAACAGTTCGGACTCAGTCAAACCGGCGAGGAAGGGCTTGATGGTGAGCGGAGCTTCGGTCTGGCCCATGAAGATGCTGGCGGCCACGCTGGTGGACTCGGCACCGCTCGCGCCCATGACGCGCTGCATCACAATCGCCATGCCCTTTACAAGCAACTGCATCACGCCGAGGTAATAAAGAATCGAGAAAAAGCTGGCGATGAAGATTACGATCGGCAGCACCTGAAAGGCGAAGATTACGCCGAACTGGGCGTTTGATCCGAGCGCGTCTCCAAAAACGAAATGGCTGCCAGCTTCAGAGTAGTGCAGCATAGCAGTGACGCCCTGGCTGGCCTTATCGAAGAGCTTTCCGAAATCCGTTTTTAAGACCAGGAAGGCAAATAGGAACTGCAGTCCGAGACCCCAGAACACGACGCGAGGACGGATGGATCTCTTGTGCGTTGAGAGCAGGAAGCAGACAATAAGAATCGCGGCCAGCCCGAGAATGCCGGTGAATCTCTCCATGTGAGGTTCTTAAAGGTTACCGCACCGGCATTTTATAGAAGCGAGCCCTTGATCATCGTGTAAGAATGCGGGGGAAAGCTGTAGCGCATTTTTCGCCCGCTCGCCGTGACCGATTTACGGACCGTCTTGACGGCGGTAGTGCCGAACGTGTTTTCCGCCTTGATGTCCGGTCCGTTCACCTCAGCCACTTCATACGATCCGTTCCACTGCTTGTCCTCGGTTTCGAATTCCGCATCGATCGCCTGATCGCGGTGCCGGTTCACCACATTCAGCACAACGGTCGCGCCGTCGAGTGCGGCCGAGACATCCAAGTACGGCACGGCATCAAACCTCTTGCTCTTGTAAACCGGACCATCTACGAACAGCTCAAGAGCCGTGCCCTTCGAATTCTGGGCGAACAGTTGAAGCGGATAGTAAATAGTTTGCAGGAACAGTCCTTTGTCATCCGTGAAAATCGGCGCGATCACATTTACGATTTGCGCCATGTTGGCGATCTTCACGATGTGGGCGTGGTTGATGAACGTGTTCAGGAAACTGGCGATCACGAGCGCGTCTTCGAGGTTGTATTTTTCTTCCAGAATGCGACGGCCCCGCTCTTTGTTGCCGCGAGCGCGATACCAAACGTTCCACTCGTCCCAGGCGATGTAAATCTTCTTGCTGCGAGGCTCGTTCGAGAGAACCCCTCGGATGATCCCTTCAGCGATCTTGGTGCGCTCGGCGAGGTCGAGCGAACTCGCCATGAACTCGTAGTAGTCGTTGTCCCGATTGCCGACATACGTGTGCAGCGATAGATAATCGACATGGCTTTTCAGCGCATCAAGCACCGTGCGATTCCAGCCAGTCCAGTCTGCACGTGCGCCGAAATCGGACGAGCCAGCCGCGATTAACTGGACGGACGGATCCGTCCACTTCATCAGCTTGGCAGCTTCGAGGGCGAATTTTCCGTAATCCTCGGCGGAACGGTGACCCATCTGCCAACTCCCGTCCATCTCGTTTCCGAGGCCCCAATACTTAACCTTCCAAGGATCCTTGCGCCCATTCCGCTTGCGCAAATCGGACATGGCGGTTCCGTCCGCGAGGTTGCAATACTCTACCCACTGTTGCGCTTCCTGCCAAGTGCCCGTGCCCAGGTTGGCGCAAAGATAGGGTTCGGTGCCCAGCATTTCGGAATAGTTTAGAAAGTCATGAGTGCCGAAGCGGTTGCTCTCCACGGTGCCCCAGGCCATCTCCAGACGCTTGGGACGCTGCTCGCGGGGCCCGATTCCGTCGGTCCAATGGTAGTTCGACGCGAAGTTCCCGCCAGGCCAGCGCAGCAGCGTAACGTTCAGATCCTTGACGGCTTTGAGCACATCTTTGCGATAGCCGTTGGAGTCCGAAAGCGGAGAGCCTTCGTCGAAGATGCCTCCCTCGATACAGCGCCCCAGGTGCTCGGCGAAGTTTCCATAGATCTTAGGATCGATCTGTCCTATGGTGCGTTCGGAATCGATCTTGATGCGGGCTTTGAGGCCTCCAGTCTGCGCATGAGTGGCGAGCGGCGTGGCCAATAAGGCACCGGCAAATGATCGGCGTGAAAGTTTCATGACTTGCAAGATCGTACCACCAAGCAGGCGCCAAAACCCGAGCGGCCGCACTACTCCACGTCGATGATCCCCCGACGAAATGCCTCCGACACCGCCTGCGCACGATCCCCGCAGCCCAGCTTAGCGAATACGTTGCTGGCATGCACCCTGACGGTTCCCTCGCTGATCGTCAGCGCCGTCGCGATTTCCTTATTCGACTTGCCCCTGGCGATCAGTGTCAAAATTTCCATCTCGCGCGAACTCAAGGCCACGCGCGGCACCCTATCGGCCAGCCGCGACGCGATCTCCTGCGGAACCGGACGCTGCCCATCATGCACGGCCCGAATCGCGTTCACCAAATCCTGCCCTTTTATATCCTTCAAGAAATACGCTCTGGCGCCAGCCTGAAACGCTCTAAAAATGTTTTCATCTCCCGCGTAACTGGACAAGACAATAATCCGCGCCCGGGGAAATTTGCCAATGATCCCGCTAATTGCGTCGATTCCATTTAGACCGGGAATTCTCAAATCCATCAGAGTTACATCCGGCTGGTATTGTTCAAAAGCCTCGATCGCCTGCTTTCCGTTGCCCGCCTCGGCCACCGTTACCATATCCTGCTGGCTATTGATGATCGCCTTCAGCCCCACCCGGACTACGAAATGATCTTCCACGATCATGATGCGAATCTGCGTGGAGTGACTCACAGACCCATGCCTTCGGCGCAGGCCGCGAAGGGCACTACGATCAGCAACTCGGTTCCTTCACCCGGAGCGCTTTTCAGAGTAAGACAGCCGCCGATTCTTTCAGCACGTTCGCGCATGCCGGTTAGCCCGTAATGCCCGATAGCCAGAGGAATGGCTCTCTCGGCATCGAAGCCGCGGCCATCATCGCGCACCCTCAATGCTAGACCTTCCTCCTCGTATCTCAATTCAACGTCGATCGCCTGAGCCTGGGCGTGTTTGAGCGCATTCGCGATCGCTTCCTGGAAAATGCGCATGAGATTCTTCTCCGCCACCGCGCTCAACGCTTGAGGCGTGCCCAGTACTTGAATGGACATTCTCACCGTTGTGCTCGCGGCCATCCTGTTGGCGATCTCAGGCAAAGCAACGGAAAGCTCGGCGCGGTCGAGATCGCCCGAGCGCAGGTCTGAAACGGCGCGCCTTGCTTCCGCCAAACTGTAGCGCGTAAGATTGCAGGCTTCGTCGATACTCTCGCGCAGAGCTGGCGGAATCTCCTCCAACTGCATTGTCATCGAATCGAGTTGCAGCGCAATCCCCGCCAGATTTTGAGCGAACGTGTCGTGAATGTCCTGAGAAATTCGATTGCGCTCCGCGAGTACAGCCGAATACCTGGCCTTGAGTTCGTGCACGCGAAGCCTATAAAGCAGCCACGCCAGCAGTAGAATGCCAGTGGCCGCACAGGCCAGGAACAGCCGTGTTTGATAAAAACGCGGGCTCAAGTAGAAGCTGAAGGACGCGCCGGTTTGATTCCACGATCCATCCATATTTCCAGCAATCACATGAAACCGATACTTGCCGGGGGGCAGATTAGCGTAGTATGCGAATCTTCTTCCGTCCGCGTCAGCCCAGTCCGTGTCGAAGCCTTCCAGCATGTACTTGAATCGCACTTTCTCTGGGTTAAGGTAACTGAGCGCGGCGTAATCCACCTGAACTTCTCCGGCACCGAGCGGCAATGTGGGCTCGCGGTTCAACTGCTGCTTATGCCTGTTAACGCTGACGCTCTCGATATAAACGGGGGGAACGAAATTGCTGGATGAGATGCTGCTCGGAACCATGACGATGCCTTTCATCGAGCTGAAGAGGAGCATCCCGTTGGCTGCTTTCCACGCGGCTGGCTGATTCCCCACGTTGCAGGCGCGCGTTTTCATGCCATCTCTTACGCCATAACTAATCGAAGCGACCTTCTTAATACGCCCATCGGCGAAATCTCGCAGTTCCGCTTTGCTCACTTTAAACAGACCCTGAGCACAGCTGAACCAAAAGCTGCCTCGTCCGTCATCAAGGATCGTATAGACGAAATTTACGAGCAGGCCAGATGCGGAGGTGTAAGAAAAGAACCTTCCATCTTTAAATCGCGTGAGGCCGCCCCGGGTAGCGAACCAAAGCGTCCCTTCTTCGTCTTCGTGGATGGTCGAGACGCGATTTCCAGCGAGCCCAGCCGCCATGCCGTAGTTCGTGAATTTACCTGCTGCCAAGCTGGTAACGCCGTGTCCGAACGCACTGATCCAAAGCGTGCCCCGGCGATCCTGGAGGATCGCTCGAATGCGGTTGCCCGCCATTCCATCCCCCGAACCGTAGTTCCTAAAATCTGTTCCCACGTGCTTGAATAGCCCGTCTCCATCGGTACCCACCCACATGCCACCCTCGCGGTCCTTATAGATCACTTCGATTTCAGACCTGTCCCGCCAACCGGGAACGCGGGTCAGGCGGCCTTCTTTCATCAACAGCAGATTGCTGCCGGACGCTACCCACAGATTTCCTTGCGGATCTTCGGCGAACGACCTCACTGGCCCCAAGCGGCGGCCTTCGAACTCTGCGTACGCACGAACCCGCCCATCTTTAAATTTTCCAAAACCGCTAGCAGTGCCGATCCAGATATCTCCTCGCTTGTCTTGGAAAACCGATCTGGCGCTGTCGTTCGGCAGCCCCTCAATGGACGTTATGGTTGAAAGCTGGTTCACTCGCAGCCGTCCCAGTCCGTTCGATTGCAAGCCCACCCAGACGCTGCCTTCGCGGTCGGTGTACATGCTGTAGACAACTCCCAGCTCGGTCTTCTGGTCTTCAAGAATCACGGATTCGAACCGGCCTTCTTTGAATCTGTGCAGCCGCTGACCAAAAGCCGCCCACATGTCCCCGGCTGGATCTTCGTAGAGCAGGGTCACTTGCGGCGCGTGGCTGGGGGACGGGGCATAGGTGGCCGTCGCACCATCCTTCCACCTCTTGATGACTGCATTGCTGTAGCCGATCCAAAGCGAACCGTCCCGGGCGCAGACGAGTTGTTCCACCGTCCCCTCGCTCTCCCGCGCTACTCCCGGCAGCAGCTCGAACCTGCCATCTACGAGGCGAAACACCTGCGACGCCGTTGCGGCGATCACCCCCTGCGGACATCGCGCACAGAAGGCACCAAAACCATTACGGGCGGCTCCGTTCACTTTAGGAAAAGTGGTAAAAACTCCTCGGGAATACCGGGATAGACCGGCCGGAGTGGAGAGCCAAACATTGCCCGACAAATCCTTGTCGAGACGCGTAACTACATCGTCCGGCAATCCGTCGGCGGTGGTGAAGGTCTTGAATCGGCCGTCCTGAAAACGAGTGACTCCTCCGCCATAGGTCGCAATCCAGAGAGCGTTTTCGTCGTCTTCCAGCAACGCCCAAACCTCATTGTCTTTGAGGCTTCCGGTTTCCACGGTGAAGGACGTGAAGCTGGCGCCGTTGAACCGAACGACACCGTTGTCGCTTCCAAGCCAGAGATATCCGTCCCGGGTCTGCACGATGGCTCTGATTCTGGACTGAGGAAGCCCTTCCGCTTCACGCCAAAAGTCGATCCCGTAGCGTGGAATAGCAGTTGAGCTACCGAGAAGCGGGATTATGCCCAAGCACAAAAGTTTGAGATACAAATTCATCGTGCCGATTTCTAAGAATACGCCAGCGAGCATTGCCGTGCGCCTATGCAAACGCATACTAAACGATACGCAATTCGCATAGTTTCGAATAGACGAAATGTGATGACATTCTCCGCAGAATGCAATACGATACACCAGACCTATTCAATTTGCGCTTTGGGAAGACGGAGGAAAGTCATGTTTACTAAAAAGATGCTCGGCGCACTGTATGCGCTGGCTGCCCTGACCGGTGCTGCATTTGGACAGAGCAACGGATCCATTTCAGGAACGGTGAAGGATGCAAACGGCGGGGTGGTCCCGCGCGCAGCCGTGACCGTGGCGAATCCCAGCGCAGGCGTGGCACAGAGCACTACAACCAACGGGGAGGGAGACTTTGTATTTCCACTACTCCCGCCTGGAATCTATACCGTAACGGCCGAGATGTCTGGCTTCAAAAAGAGCGAGCGAGCTGGCGTCGTGGTCGACGTTGCCACCAAAGTCAGCATTGGAGATGTAGTGCTGCAGGTGGGCAGTCTCACCGAAACGGTCTCGGTCCAAGCTGAGGCGGGTCAACTTGAGATCCAAACCGAGTCGGGCGAGCGCTCGAATGTAATCACCAATCGCCAGCTTCGAAACATCGCCCTCAACGGACGCAACGTAGTGGACCTGATGCGGACCATTCCCGGAGTGATCGCCGGGGGAGTAACCGCGAATGCGGCTTCCACCGTAACCAACATCACCGGAGGTTTCTCGATCAACGGTACACGGAGCGCCCAACACGAGTACACCGTGGATGGAGTCACGAATCTGAATCTTGGAAATAACACCGGCGCCTTGGTCTCGGTAAACCCGGATGCGCTCGATGAAGTGAAAGTTCTCACGTCAAACTATCAGGCCGAATATGGCAGAGCGGGAGGCGGTTTCATCGCGCTCACCACGCGAGGCGGGACCAACGAGTTCCACGGCGGCGCGCGCTACTTCCGACGGCATGACAGCTTGAACGCCGACCCGTACTTCAACGATCTGCGCGGCGGCTCGGCGAACGGCTTTCCCCGCCCCCTGTATCGCTACAATTACTACGGCTGGGATTTTGGCGGGCCTGTCATCATTCCCCATGTTGTGAACGGCAGGAACAAACTGTTCTTCTTCATCAGCCAGGAATATTACCGGCAACTAGTGCCGCAAGCTGCCTCGCTGAACATTCTGGTGCCCACTGCTGCCGAACGTGGAGGGGATTTCTCGCACTCAGTGGATGGCACGGGAAAGCCGATCACGATCATCGATCCAACTACAGGTCAGGCCTTTCCCGGCAATGTGATTCCAGCGAGCCGGATTTACGCGCCGGGAAAATCGATCCTTAGCTTCATTCCGGCTTCGAACACAACACTTGGCGGCAACGTGTACAATTACACGTCTCAGGTGCCGAGTTCCTACCCGCGCAGCGAAAACATTCTTCGCGGCGATTGGCAGATTAACTCGACCAGCCGGTTGAGCGTCCGTTGGGTTTACAATCGCGACGATCAGCAGTTCGCCTACGGGACCACTACGGCTTCCTGGAACTGGCCGCTCACGATCACCGATCGCAAGAATGGCCCGGGCAGCATCCCCACGCTTTCGCTGTCCACAAACTTCACTCCCACCCTTATCAATGAATTTATTTTCGGGGCGGGCCGCGGAGGCGTAACTATCGCCCCTTCGGACAATAAAGCCACACGCACCGTGACTGGCATAAATACGCCGCTGCTCTACCCCGACGCCAACGCGAGCGGCCTGATCCCCAGCTTGAATTTCGGCGGCATCCCCAGCGCGACCACCGCGAATACATCGGTGTTCGGAGTCTTCGACCAGCGATTCTCAATCTGGCATGTGATGGACAACGTCACCAAGGTGAAGGGCAACCATGTTTTTAAATTCGGCTTCTATTACCAAAGCGCCTCGAATGCCAGCAATTCGCAGACTCACGTGGAAAGCGACCTCGACTTCACCAACGTCGCCAGCAACCCTCTGAATTCAGGGGACCCCTTCGCAAACGCGCTGCTGGGCGTTTACACTTCTTACCGGCAAGATAACGCGAAGCCTTATGCCGACTACTTCTATCACGATATCTCCTGGTATGTGCAGGATTCCTGGAAGGTCCATCCGCGCCTGACCCTCGACCTGGGTATTCGATTCTCGTGGTATCAGCCGGTCTACAATCGCGTAGGAGATGGAGCGTTCTTCAATCCCAGCTTGTACGATCCTTCCAAAGCGCCTCGTATTTACCGGCCCGTGTGTGTGGGGGCCTCCACCTGCGGATCGGGAGCGGCAACATACCGAGCGGTGGATCCTTCTCTCGGAGTGACGCCTACGCTGGCCAACACGCTCCCGGCATTCTATGTAGGTAAGCTGGTGCCGAACTCCGGCAATTTCAGCGATGGAATCACTCTCGCTTCGAATGGCTACCCTAAAGGCGGGATCAACGCTCCCTTGATCCTTCCTCAGCCGCGCTTGGGATTCGCATGGGATGTGACCGGCAGCCATAAGACCGTTGTTCGCGGCGGTTTCGGCATCACGTTCGATCGGTATCAGAGTGGAATCACGGGATTCGGCGCCACGAACCCGCCGTTCGTGTTGAGCCCCACGCTCTCCAACGGGTACCTGCAAGATATCACCAGCGGTGGCGGCGGAGCCCTGTCGCCGTTGACCATTACCGGGGTTAACAAGGACTCCACCTTCCCTACGATTTATAGCTACAGCATCGGGGTCCAACGAAATATCGGCGTCGGCACTGTAGTGGATGTATCTTTCGTGGGCACACAGTCTAGACACTTGGCTCGCCGCACGAATCTGAATGCGCCAGCATATGGATCTACCTTTAGCGCCTCTTCTCAGGACCCGACCAAATATGCCGCGGGAGTGATTCCAGCAGCGGAGCCGGGGTTGCCCTCTATCTATTCGGCCGCCGGCCTGAGCTTCAGCGGTGCCAACGCACTTGCCGTGGATTACTTGCGTCCGTATCAGGGCTACAGCGACATCACTTACTATAACTTCGATGCGAATTCCAGTTACAAATCTCTCCAGATAGAGTTCAGACGACGCTTCTCCCGGGGTCTAACCTTCACTGCGGCTTACACTTTGTCCAGGACGACGACCACAGTCTCGGACGATGGTACTTACACCAACGTTCGCAATGCGCACCTGGATTACGGTCTAGCAAACTTCGACCGCACGCATTATTTCGTGGGCACATTCGTCTGGGATCTGCCGAAAGCCAGCGGACTCCTGAGAGGTAACCGCGTAGCCAAAGCCGTTGTCGATAGCTGGACTCTGACTGGAAACACATCGATCGCGACGGGAAGCCCGACCGAGCTGGGCCTCAGCATATCGGGGCAGGATGCAGGGAATCGCTTGCTGGGAACTTACTCCGCGGCGAATCTATCCGGCCAAGCGCCTCGCTTTCTAATAACCGGCGATCCTCAATCGGGAGATCGCATTAATCTGGGCGCATTTAGTGTTCCTGGGGTTGGAAATGCAGGACCGTATCCCCGCTTTTACCTGCGAAACCCCGGAATTCACAACCAGGATCTCTCCATTTTCAAGAACGTTCTTTTAGGTGGTGAAGGAAAGCGTTACCTGCAGCTTCGGCTCGAAGCATTTAACGTCTTTAACCACCCGCAATTCTCCGGGTACAACCTGAGCACGAATATCGTGAACGGCGCAGGACAGGCCGGGAATGCAATTTTCAGCAACTTCAGCGGACTGGCCGTTACCAATAATGTGCGGCCTGCCGGGAGCACCGCAGTATTAGGAACTTACTTCGGAGAGCACAATGCGGCGCGGGATATGCGCATTCTTCAAATTGCGGCCAAGTTCTATTTCTAAGTTCGGCTAATTGGCCGCAGCTTAAAAAAGCGAAACCACTGCTGAGCGTATTGACCTGCGTTCGACTACATAGCCTAACGCGCTAGTGAGCATCTGAACTGGCTACAATGGGCTAACATGAAGCCTATCGAGCTCACACTTGCCCTTGCAATCGCGATGTCGATGCCCGCCCTCGCGACCTCCCCTTTCGCGGGCCGGTGGGATTTGAACATTACGACGCCCCAAGGCACCTATCCTTCCTGGATGGAATTCACCGAAAAGGACGGTCAGCCCCAAGTCCGCGTGCAGGGCCGCGTATCCAGCGTTCATCCGGTAAAAGATCTCAAGCTGATGGGCTCTCGGCTCTCATTTACCTCCTCTGAGTGGTTTGAAAAACCCATTCAGGTCACATGGCAATTTGACGTGGCAGGCGGGAATCTGATCGGGATCCAGAAACGCAGCGATGGCGTGGATGGACGAATCACCGCGGTGCCAGCTCCAGCGCTGGATCGGCGAGCTCCCGCCGCATGGAGCAAACCCGAGCCCCTCTTCAATGGCAAAGATTTGGCTGGATGGGAGCCGGACGCGCCCGCCGATAATCACTGGAAAGCTCTCAGCGGAGAACTAGTGAATGTGAAGGCAGGCGCAAACATCAGGAACACCCGCAAGTTGCAAGATTTCAAGCTGCACATCGAGTACAATTGCCCCGACTTGGGAAATAGCGGCGTGTATCTGCGTGGCCGCTATGAAATCCAGGTGGATTACGAAGCTCCGGGCACCAACGACGAATTCCACAGCATGGGCGCAATCTACGGTTTTCTCAAACCATCGGTCTCTCTACCGCGGAAGCCCGGCCAGTGGGAGAGCTTCGATGTGACGCTGGTCGGCCGCAACGTCACCATCGAGCGCAGCGGCGTGCTGATTATTGATCACCAGGAAATTCCTGGCATCACGGGTGGCGCGATAGACAGCCGCGAGGCCGAACCCGGCCCGCTGTACATCCAGGGCGACCACACTGGCGGCATGAAGTACAGAAACATCACGATAGCCGTCCCTAAAACGTAAGCTTCAACCCGAGCTGGAGCAGCCGAGGATCGAACGTATTGGTGATCTTACCGAAGGTCGTCTGCGTGCACATTCCCGTAGTGGAGTTGTAACTTCCGCAATTAAAGTTGGGTGTCGGAAGAAAGTTGGTCCGGTTCAGAACGTTGAACGCCTCGGCTCGGAACTGAACTCGAGCCCGCTCCCACGGCGTTGTGAACGTTTTGTTCAGCGCTAGGTCCATACCCCAGAACGGGTCGCTGCGAGCGATATCGCGTCCCGAGTTTCCAAACGGTTTGCTTGGATCCGTCGGAATACGAATATTATCGACGTTCAGGAAGTGATCGATGTGATTGCTGGAGTGGTTCACCGGGTCGCCGATGATGTTCACCCGGTAATTGTTGGCGCCCCGGAAATCTTGCTGAATTCCAGAGACTTGGAAGACCGAAGACGGGCTGTAGGTGATCGTGATTGGCTGGCCGCTGTAGGCGCTATTAATGCCGCTCAATTCCCATCCGCCCAGGAAGAATTCGGCAACTGCGGGCATCGAGGATGCGAACCGCCGGCCCTTTCCAAAAGGCGTTTGATATACCAGACTGGTCGTGTTTGTGAAAGGCTGGTCGTACGCCGAGAGAGCCTTATCGCGGCCCAAGGCGTAAAAGCTCTGCGGACCCACGAAGTTGCCATTGGGATTCTCCAACGATCCTGATGTGTTATCGATGGCCTTCGACCACGTAAACGAATTCAACAGGAACAGACCCTGCGAGAACCGATGCTCGAACCGAACCTGCAAACTGTGATAGTCCGAGAAGCCGCCATTCCATGCATACGTGATGTCGCCATAGGTCGGAATTGGCCGCGTGTTCTGCCGTTGCGCCACAGTCAGAGTTTGCCCGGGCTGATTGGGCAACTCCTCATTGAAATTGGCGAAAGTCAGCAGCCGGTTCGCGCGATTGCCGACGTAAGCTACATCGATCAAAGTATTCTTGGCCACTTCGTGCTGCACCGAGAAAAACCAGCTCATCACATAGCTATGCTTCGTGTTGCTGGGCATGTAAGTGATATTAGCCGTGAGCGGGTTGAAGTTCGCGGGATCGGTCAGGCCCGCTGGAAAACCTTGCTGAGTAGTTAGGAAGCCAGGCTGAGCGGGACTCTGGTTGATGACGGCATTCACCACCTGAGGTCCATTGATCGGCAGAAGATTGCCCGCGCCGCTGCGGTTGAAATGGACGTAACTGACGCCAAAGCCGCCTCGGATAACGGTCTTCGGCAGGATGGAGTAAGCCAGCCCGAGGCGTGGTGCCCAGTCACCCCGATCCGGGTGAATGAGCGAGCGATCATAGATGGAGCCGTCCTTGGCATGCAGAATGGTTGCCGTGGATGGATCGAAGTTTGTCAGGTTGTTCTTGGCTTCCCATTGCGGACTCGCGTACTCATAGCGGACGCCCAAATTTAAGGTCAGCTTCTGGCTGAGTTTATAATCGTCCTGCAGATACAAGAAGTGCATGTTCTGGCGAAGGTTCGCGACAAACAGAGTGCTCAGAGCGTACTGGTTTCGCAGGCCGAACAGAAAGTCGCCGAAATTGTCTCCGCTGAACTTGTTCGCGTAAGCATCGCGGCCATACAGGGGATTCACATCCTGCACCTCCGTGTTCACGCGCTGGAACTCATAACCGGCTTTGAGCGAATGCCGGCCAAGCACTTTCGAGTAGTTCACCTTGGGGTTGTACAACGTGGGATATTGCCACTGCGGATTGGTCGCCTGCCGCCCCAAATCGGAGTATCCGCTGATCTGCTCGGTAGGCAGGCCGCCTGAAATACGCGGATCGGTTGGCAGTCCGGGGATGCCATAGAGCGCCAGGGCATTCGGCTCGCCCAGCGCGGCCGGGCTCTTGCCTGCTCGCGTCCGCGAAATGCCAAATCGGAATTCCACTACCTGCGAAGCGGAAGCGACCCAATTGATCCCGGTGGCGAGTTGCTGATTCAGAACATAGATTGAGCTGTTTCCGCTGCCACCCGATGGCGCGGGAAGAGGGGGCGTGTCGAAATCATTGACCTTCCGCTGTCCCAGCCGAACGAAGCCGTTGATCTTCTGCGTGATCTGATAATCGAACTTAGCATCGTATTTGTCGTTGAAATAGCGAAACGGCTGCGAGATCAAGAAGTTGTTGCCGGGCGCTTTGCCAGGATCGGTGGCGAACGACGGCGCGGGAAGATCGCCCAACACCTTCAAGGCGAAAGGTTGAATCGCTGACGCGGGGATCTGAGTACCTGCGGGGTATGTTTTTCCCGTGAGCGGATTAGTGACCGACACGGGCAGAATTCCCTGGCGCTGGGCCAAGGTAGGAATTGTGAGAAATGTCGGGATATTGCGAATCTGGCGAAAGCCCTCGTAATCGAGAAAGAAGAACGCCCGATTTTTCACGATTGGACCGCCGAGCGTGCCCCCGAACTGATTGCGATGGAACGGAAATTGTTTCCCCACTCTCGGCTTTACAAACCCCACCGCATTCAGGTCGGTATTCCGTAAGAACTCCCACAGGTTCAGGTGGTATTGGTTGGTCCCGCTGGCATAGGCGACATTGATGGTGGCTCCGGCGCTGCGGCCGTATTCGGCACTCTCATTATTCGTCACCACTTGGAACTCGGCGATGGAATCCGGTGTCGGCTGAACTACCTGGTTCGAGAAGCCTTGATTGCTGGTTCCGTATGCGTTGTTGTCCAGCCCGTCGAGCATGAAATTGTTAAAAGTGCTGCGCAGTCCGTTCACGTTGAAAGCGCCTTCGCGAGGAAGTAGAGCCGACGGGCTCCCGGTTCCAATTGCTGCGGCACGGACCCCGGAAGTGAGCAGCACCAGCGCGGAGTACTCGCGGCCGTTCAACGGCAGTTCGACGGTTGCGAGATGGCTGAATACCTGATCACGCTGACTGGTTTCTGTTTCGACAAGAGGTGCGGCACCGGTCACTTCCACGGTTTCGGCGACTTGTCCTACGGCGAGTTGGAGATCGACGCGCTGGCGGGAGCTGACGTTTACCTGGATGTTGCTGGCCAGGGCTTTGGAGAATCCGGGCTGCTCGGCCGTGACGTTGTAGATTCCGACTTTAACGGCTGGAAATTCGTAATTGCCGTTAACATCGGTGGTGGTAACTGCGGAGATGCCGGTTTCGGTGTTGAGAAGCGTGATCTTGACGCCTGCCACCACGCCAGCGTTGGCATCCCGCACCGTGCCTAACAGGCTGCCCCCGTCGAATTGAGCAAAAGCTGAGACTAGACCGATGACTATCAAACAGATAATTGACGCGAAACGCTTCATTGATTACCCCTCTGAGGAGGCTAGCACAGCGGAGCGGTAATCGATTTACAATCTGGTGACAGATCCGTGAAAAGCTAAGGATCGATGCATGTAGGGTGCGACCGTACCACGACCACTTCCTCCACAAGCGGGATGATCGTGGTTTGCCCCTCATATCTGACTGGCATTAGGACCGTCAACATCTTGACCTCTAAAACACGGCGAACCTCGATATGCTCCTTGCGGAGCGGCATACTCACTATATTTCTTCGTGCTCCTGAACAATCTTGTGAACGCGAATGCCCCTGTGGGAACCTGGCGTTTGTCGACGGTCAGTTCTTCAGAGATGACAGGTATAACGATCTCGTTGTTTTCCTGCATGCCCACTCCTTAAATGGGCTGGAAGCGGGGCTTTCGGTAAACCCCGCCTCTAGCGGAAAACCCTAGCGCTGGCCGGTGACTTTCTCCCAACCGTAACGAATTGCGCCTTTGGCCTGGTCCCACGTGCTATTCGGGTTCTCACGCAGATAATCCGTCTTGAGCGTTGACTCCACGTCGTTCCAGCTATGGCCCTTATAGTGAGTATCGCTGGCCATACGATAGCCGTAATCGTAGGCCGGAGCATACGACTCATAAGTGGCGCCCGATGAGCCGTAGTTGCTCTTGAAATCTCTCCGGAAATCATCCGTGAAGTCGGTCCCGCGGCTCCCGCCTAAATTTTCGGTTTCGACCTCTGTCCGTCGGACTGTGTCCCGGACTGTCTGGGTCCGTTCGGTAGCTTCCTTACCGACCCTTACCTCCTCGACAACACGGGCCTGTTTGTTGATAACGGGCTCTTCAGCCATCCCTGTGAATTCGATAGTCTGGTCGCGCAAGCCGGCACGGTCCGCTTCGAACAGCGGTCGGTCCACTGGCCGACGTTCGATCGTCACGTTCTCCTCGTGAAGCTGAACATCTTGCTGAACGGGCTGCTCGATGACGCGTGAATAGATCCGCACTCCACCGCGCTGCACGCTCCGCTTACCCACCTGCAGTTCCTCTTGAACCACGGGAACGGTGCCCGTGGCTTGATCAGCCGCTGAGGATACGCGGTCAGTGATTCGCGGGCCCGCGTCAGAGGCAACGGGTGCCGCATATCCGTATTTCGCGGCATGCTGATCAATGTCGAGAGCACCATGGTCATTCATGATTCCAATGACGCGGTCGTGTTCTTGTTCGTTGGCATTTACGCCGACGACAAAACCGCCGCGCTGCACGGCCTCAGCATAGTGCGATCGGTCGTTGGCGGCGTAATCGTCATCCAGCCCGAAGATGGAGCTAAGCCAACCCATAAATCCGCCGTGATGCTCGGTCGGGGCGGTCCCGGTTAACCCGCCTCCCCCCGTGGCGGCCTCGCTAACGTAGTCTGCGCTAGAGCTTAGATGGACTCGATCTTTGCTAAGCCCGCTGCGTACCAAATCCTCGACCACCGACTGCGCAGAGCGCTGGTCTTCGAATAAGCCGACTAAAGTATCGTTGCTCGTGTCGATCATGATAAATCCCTCGCTGAATGGACGCTGGCCTACATTTCTCATTTCAGACGAATCGCACAAGGAAGTGGAGGCGCGGACCAGCGGACTGGTCTTAAGACTGGGTTGTGCGCCGCCAGCGCGAGAATGATACAGTAGGTATCCAAGAGTGGGAAGGAGGAGGGCGGATGAAATCCCTCGCATTTTTTCTTATAACGTTTGGAGCAACACTGGGAAGTTTTGCCTGCTGTTTGCGGGCTGACGACATAGGCCTTCGCGCCTGGGAACTGGAAGTCAAAGGGGACGCGGCCGGAGCCAGAAGTCTGCTTCATCGTGAAGCTCAATCCGCTTCCGCCACCCCGGACGCGCTCAAAGCCTATGCGGAATTTCTAGACCGGCATCA
Organism: Bryobacterales bacterium; assembly: GCA_038225555.1. Classification (GTDB taxonomy): domain Bacteria; phylum Acidobacteriota; class Terriglobia; order Bryobacterales; family Bryobacteraceae; genus JANXQZ01. The sequence goes on along the minus strand of JBBRRB010000001.1, from coordinate 75,977 downwards.
CGACCCGGCTACGCGCGAAGCCTACGAGAAGGTTCTTGCCGCATCCAGCGGACCCGCTAAACTCGCCGCTGCGCGCCGTCTCCTGCTGCTCGATATATATGCGGAAGACCGAGCCTCCTCAGCCAAGCATTTCGCTCAATACAGCGACGGCGGGGGTACCGATTTCACCCTTCCGACTAAACGCCTCGCCCCTCCCGAAAAAAAGCAGACGGTCCAGATTCCCGGTCCGATTCGTTCGTTCTCGCGCATGGCCGCTCTCTCGCCGGATATGAACCCGGACGACTTGGTATCGGCGTTGGCCCGCAATATCGTCACCAATGGTTATCAAGCCACCAGCAGCAATGAAGCGCTGGAGCAGACCGAATATTTAAAACTGGTGGTGCGCTACTTGACCCAAGCGCGCGAACTGGATAAGCTCGCCGGCGCAGATAAAGTGATCAAGATCGAATCCTGCGACTCAGCCCAGACCAACGATCTGCTGCGCGTGCTGGGCTATCGGATGCGCGGCGGCTGTGGCAGCGATGTCGTTCTGGAAACTCTGAATGCCACTCGCGCGTTCTTGACCATCGATTCAGGGTTCCCGCTCGCTCAACTCGAGCAGTCCCTTCGGACCAACCGGCCTTTCACCTACGATTACCATCCGACCGAAGTGCCCGTCCTTTACGGTCCCGAATATTGGCTCTCCGCCAAGGAGAAACAGCCTGCCGAATTTATCGACGCTTTTATCGGAGATCCCTCGATCTGCCGCCTTTATCTTGGGCTCTCAAAGCTTGATCCGCAAACGGCGGAGGATCTGCGCAAGACCGTTACCATTCAGAAGATTCGAGCGTTCGCGCATGTGCTGGATTTCTACGGCGGCATGTTCGACATTCGCAACGGCAAGGCCGTGGTACCCGGCGGAGCGAGAAGCGAGAAGGCCTGGGCCGACATGGTCGGCGTCTCGCCCGATAAAGGCGCGGCTTTCTTTGAGAGACTGGTCGCCCGCGAAGACGGTTGGATGGCCAGCTATTTCGACTCGCTTGGGCGCATCACCTATTCCCCGTCCAACGGTCCGGTTCAGCAGTACCTAACTGAGCCCGAGCGCATGAAACGGTTCTATGCCGCGATCCGCGGCAAAGTGACCAGCCCCGGACCCGCCCGGCCCGTGTTCCGTTCGAACACCGACATGATGTTGCTGACCACCCGTCTGCGCCTGGATCCTGACGGGCATCCGCATATTCCCGGCGGCGTGGACGTTTGGAGGAAGCTGTTCACCAACCATCCGCAGCACAGCAAGTACGACGCGAAGCTGACGAAAGCGGCCACCAATTGGAAAGATGGCGATGATGTTCTCGAGGCCCTCTTTGCGCTAACCCGCAAATCCGTGGAGAATGAACCGCTGAAAATTTTTCTCTCCTTAAGCGACGTGGATCGACATCGCGCCAAGCCGCTGGACGCCGAAACAGCGGACCGGATGGCTCGCGAGTTCGCCCAATATGGAGCGCAGTATTCTCTCTTCGCGGAAGCCACAGATCTGGGCAATGGCGCAATCAATCAGTTTCTAGACGCGGCCGAAGAAGTGAATCAGATCAAGGACCTGGGCCTGCGCTCGGACGCCGCTGGCACTTATCAGGCCTTGGTTGCCATGTGGCAGATTCTCTATCGGCAGGGAACGATTCCGGCCGCCGAAGCCGATGCGAGTTTCACCAAAATGGCCGCATTGTTCGGAAAGGCGAAGAACGAGCGGGAGGTTTTTGAAGCTGGCCGGACGGGAGTAAAAAGTCTGCTGGCTGCCACTCACTCGCCTGCTGACGCTTCGCCTCAGGACCGGTTCATCGACTTGTTGGCCGGCGCCGCGGCTCCCTCGGACAGCGATTCTCACCTGCAAATGGTGGAAGAGATGATCCGCATATTCGAGTCGCAGCGGCTCATCTCTTTGAAAACGATCTTCGATCTCGTGGATAACTTAGAGAGTCTCTCGCGCGGGGAAAAGGTCAATCAGCAGTTGATCACAAAGGCGGCCGCGCGCATTGCCGAAATTCAGCTCCCGCGAGCCTCCATGAGCAGCGCTGAGAAGAACTCGATGGCGTTCGGTTATTGGCCCGAAAAGCACATAGAGCAGCAGCGCAAGTTGAATCTCCGCGCACTCATCGATCGCTCCGGAACAGATCCCAAGAAGCTCGACGACATCCGCGGTTTGTTGGCGCCTTTCCTCCGCGACACGCTGGTTGGGCTTACCTATATGCACTACGCGCCCCCGGGAGCGCAAATCCTGCACACCAATCCGCTGTTCGTGCGCAGCCACGATTTCATCGGTCTCCAGGGATCGAATCAGACTTGGAAAAATACCGAGGTTCTGGGCGGAGGATGGCCCACCAGCGCAGGCGGCAAGCTGGTTGGATCGCTGAGCGGATTGCCCTATGCGCTCGCCGAAGCGGAACAAAATTTCCTGATTCCCTCCCGCGAGCAGGCTCTCATCTGGGGCGACCTCGTTCCTCAAATGCTCGTCAGCGCGACTGTTCCGCGCTGGTGGAACGTTTCGCCGTCCCAGCTTCACTGGGTCGCGCTGCACATGAACTATGCCGAAGTTAGGATGGCCGAAGGGGTCGTGAGCGCGGCGCAGCGGCAGGCTTTCCTGGATGCTCTGGATCGCCACGCTCCGCCTGCACGCGTGCGCAAGATCGGGAGCCTTCTTGAAATGGGTGAAATGCGCTCCGCCGTGGAAAACGTCATGCCGTCGGAAATGTTCGCCGTCTCGATGGACCTGCTGGCCTCCAACAAGAACGACGATGGGCCCATCGCCAAAGAAATCCGTCGCGAATCGGCGGAGGCACCTAAGGATCTTAGCTACGACGCAGTTTCGCGCGCGTTTGGGACGCCCAAGCCGACCTTGGCCAATTCATACTCGCCCCAGCTTCTCAACCTCCGGACCTTCCCGACGTTGATGGGATACTCAAGCAGAATCCTGGCCGAAAGTTGGGAATCGAATCTTCTCTATTACGCGGCGCTGGCGGATGAGTTGCAGATTCCGCCATCTCAGTTGAATGTGCTTGTACCCCAGTGGACCCAGCAAACTGTGGAGAAGATTTTCGCGACTCACCTGGAGGATTGGCCGGCCTTGCTGCGGTCCCTGCGAGCGGTGGGCGATGACTTGCGGCAGAAAAGCAGAAAACAGACATTAGCAGCGGGCGGCGAATAGCCAATTTCAGGAGGGGTGCTTGAATTCGATTTCTAAAACATTAGTGCTCGGAACCGCGTTGGTGCTCACCGCCCAAGAGCGGCCAACCTTCCGCGTTAAAGTTGACATGGTGGTGCTCAGCTTCACGGTCACCGACAGCAAGAACCACTACATTAACGGCCTGAAGCCAGCCGACTTCCGGATCTCCGAAGACGGAATCGCCCAAAAGATCAACACCTTCGGAGAGGGGAATAAGCCCCCCGTCCAGGTTCTCGAAAACGGAACCACGCGGCCGCTCCTGGCCAGCACCCCCGTTTCAAACGAGCCTGGCAAGGAAGGCGAGGTCCGGTCGGATGCCTTCGTAGGCACCAACGTCTTCGTGCTATTCGACACCAGCAATTATATGTACCGTGGCTTCGTTTATGCTTCTGACGCGATAGCCGATTTCGTGCGCGGCCTGGACCGGGCCGATTCCGTTGCCGTATACACGTTCAGCCGGAATCTGGGGCGTCCTGCGCCCCTCACGCATGATCGCGGCGAGGCCATCTTCGGTCTGCGCAAAGCCGTCGCCGGCGATGATGCCGCGCTCTACAATGGGTTGCTGCTGACGTTGCGCGACGCCTCGAAAATCCCAGGCCGAAAAGTGATCATCGTCTTCTCGAACGGTCCCGATAACTCGAGCATGGTCGCCCCCGACGATGTTCGCGCGGTGGCCGAAGACGAAGGCATTCCGATATACGTGATCTCTACCAGCGAAGTGAGTAAAGATCCGGTTTCGAGCAATATTTTCCGGCGTATCGCGACCCGCACTGGTGGTAAAGCGTATTTCGCCAAGACGTGGCAGAAACAGGTGGAAGCCTTCGAAAGCATTCGCGAGGATTTAGGCAACAGCTACACGATTACCTACTATCCGCAGCCTAACCCGAACGAAGGGTTCCGCAAAGTGAGCGTGGAAATCGCCTCCGACGCTGGCAAGAAAATGCGTGTCCGCGCGCGTCCGGGCTATCGACCCCGCAGCGGCTTTTAACAGGAACGGGAGACCTTTCTGCCGCCGCAACGCATCGGCAAATATGAATTGACGAAGTTCCTCGGCGGCGGGATGTCTCACGTCTACAAAGCCGTGGACACGCTGCTCGGGCGCACGGTTGCCATCAAGATTCTTACGGAATCCGCCGCGTCAGACGAGGGCACCAAAGCTCGCTTCATTCGCGAGGCCCAGCTTGCCGGGAATATCATCCACGAGAACATTATTCGCGTGTACGACTTCGGAGACGAAGCTGGCCAGTTGTTCATGGTCATGGAGTTTCTCGAAGGCCAAGATTTGGCCGACGCGATCAAGGAGGGACGTGCGGGTTCTATCGCGGAACGGCTGTCGACCGCGGTTCAAATCACGCGGGCGATGGAGCACATTCATTCTCTCGGGATCGTGCACCGAGACCTGAAACCGCAAAACGTCTACATCACCGGCGAGAATGTCGCCAAGCTGATGGATTTTGGCATCGCTAAGACGGATCAGACGTCCATGACCAAGGCTGGCTACACGCTGGGAACGCCATCGTACATGGCGCCCGAGCAGGTGCTTGGCAAGCAGGTGAACCATCTTTCAGATATCTACGCTTTCGGGATACTTCTGTTCGAACTGATCACGGGGACCAAGCCGCTGGCGGGTGACAGCGTCGAGCGGGTCTTCTGGCAAATCCTGAACGAGCCCGTCGATCTGGCTCCGCTGAAGAACGCGAACGCGCCGTCTGGGGTGATTGACTTGGTTCGACGCTGCACGGAAAAGGAACCTGCGGCCCGGCCTCAAAGCTTTTCGGAAGTGCGGCGGCAGATCGAAGCCGCGGTTGGGGGCGGGACGATTGTCGCAAAGCCAGCACCAGAGGTATCCGAGGCCTCCCCGGGAAAAAAATCCAGCATGCCCTGGATGTGGCCCGCAGCCGCTGCCCTCGTTGTACTGCTGGTCGCGGGTGGTCTGTTCTTGATGCGGTCGCGGCCAACGGAAGTTCCCAAAGCGCCTTCGCCTCCTGCGGATATGGTTCAGGTACCCGCCGGTCCTTTCTTATTTGGGGAGAAAAAGGAGAACCGGGAGACGGCGGCGTTTTACATTGACCGAGACGAGGTGACGAATGCCGAGTACGCCCAATTTCTGAAAGCCACCAGCTACGCAGCCCCGCCCAATTTTCCGGCTGACAAGCCTACGTTTCCGGTTGTAAACGTATCTCTCGTTGATGCCAGAGAATTCGCGCGCTGGGCCAACAAGCGGGTGCCGAGCGAGCTCGAATGGGAGAAGGCCGCCCGAGGAACGGATGGACGTAAATACCCCTGGGGTGACCAGGAAGATCCGAAACTGGCCAGCGATGCAAAGAGCCCCTATGGGGCAATGCATATGAGCAAGAACGTTTGGGAACTAGTGGATCAAAAGTTAACACCAAGCGCTGAAGCATTGAAACGCGTCGCGAAACGCTTCACGCCGAACGCGACCGCGGACGAGCCTTGGTGCCAAATTCGGGGCGGCTCTTCTCTGAGCCCGCTTGTGCCGATGTACGAGTGGTCGGCGTTTCCCGCATTGAGGCACCGGGGCGATCTTGGCTTTCGCTGCGTGCGCGACCAGCCAAACCGCTAATGATATCCTGATTCCGGAGTGTTCAGCCGACACTATAGAAAAGTAAAGATCCTGTTTGGGCTCACCGATATAGCTCTGACGGCGATCGCTTTCCTTGCAGCCTACGAAACGCGAGCCCGCATTCACCTGGAACGGGCATTCTTCATTGACTACCGCATCGCCGGTTTGCTGCTCCTGCTCTCAGCCGTCTGCTGGGTAGTGATTGGATACTGGCTAAACGTCTACGAAAAGCTCGATTCGGCCCACCCGCGCGTGGTTCTGCGCGACACATTTCGCCAGTGCGCGCTCGGAGCAATCGCCCTCGTCCTGGCCCAGTACCTGACGCGTCTCGATCTGAGCCGCCCGTTCGTGCTCATCTTCGCCGTCTACGCGTGGGTGATTCTGTGCCTGTTCCGAATCTATGCCGGACCATGGGTGGGCCGAGTTCGGCGCGAGTTCGGAACCACGCACTACATCATGGTGGTGGGAACCGGCGAAAGGGCCATCCGCCTGGGACGTTCACTCGAACAGTCCTCCGATTACGGGGTCAAGCTGATGGGCTTTCTTGACGAATACGAAGGCGCTATCGAACTGACGAAGACTCATCCGGTTCGCCCCATCGCGAGTCTCTCCGAGTTGCTTCAGGAACACGTGATCGACGAGATCATATTCGCCGTGGATAGCCGCCAGTTAGCGGGGATGGAGGACGTGTTCCTGCTGTGCGACGAAGAAGGCGTTCGAACGCGCGTGATCGTGGACTTCTTTCCCCATGTGAACAGCGAAGTTTACCTCGATAAGCTGGGCACCATTCCCCTGCTTACCTTTTCGGCAGCACCCCACGATGAGATCCGGCTGCTGCTGAAGCGCCTCACTGACATCGTGCTGGCGGCCGCAGCCCTTGTGCTGGTTCTTCCAGTGATGGTTGCTACCGCGCTCCTGATCCGGATCACTTCTCCCGGACCGGCAATTTTCCGCCAGGTTCGCTGCGGCCTGAATGGACGCCGCTTCATGTTCTATAAATTCCGCTCCATGTGCGAAAATGCCGAGGATTTGAAGCCCGGCCTGATGCACCTAAACAATAAGCAAACCGCGTTTAAGATCCCGAACGATCCTCGTCTCACGCGCGTGGGAGGGTTCCTGCGCAAGTTCTCAGTGGATGAGTGGCCGCAACTCTGGAACGTGCTCAAGGGCGACATGTCGCTAGTAGGTCCGCGCCCGGCGGTGCCCAATGAAGTGGAGCTGTATCAGCGCTGGCAACGTCGCCGCCTGCGCATGCGGCCCGGGCTCACTTGCCTGTGGGCGGTCTCGGGAAGGGACGCGCTCGACTTCGACACTTGGATGAAAATGGATATGCAATATATCGATACTTGGTCGCTGACGCTCGACTGGAAGATCATGCTGCGCACCATCCCGCGCGTGCTGACGGGCAAAGGAGCTCATTAATGCATCTGGTTCCCACGCAGGATGAGGTGATAGCGGTGCTGCGGGAAACAGGGGCGATCCGCGACGGACACTTCGAATACCCGAACGGCTTGCATGCCACCGAACATATACAGGTGCAGTTGGCCATGCGATATTTCCAACACGCCAAGATGTTGGGTGTCGGCCTGAGCCGGCTCTTGCGCGCGAACCCCGAAATCCGTGCGATCATTCCGGAGTTGTCAATCGTTTCGCAGGCCACGGGTGGTCTGCCAGTAGCTTACTCTGTGTGCGAAGCTTTACGCGCACACCAAGTTTACTGGGCCGAGCGCAAAGGTGAGAACACTCCGCTGCATTTCCGACAGTACCTCGAACAGGAAAAAGATGAAAAGGTGCTGCTCGTGGACGATATTTTGCGATCGGGCCGCAGCATCGGTGACTTGAAAAGGCTCGTGGAGTCGAACGGTGCGGAAGTCGTTGCCCTGGCGGTGATCATCTATCAGCCGAATCCCAAGACCATCGACTTTGGCCCGCTCCCGCTCTACTACTTGGCCAAGCTCGACGCTACTTACTACAAGGACGCCTCTTCATGCGAGATGTGTCGCGCCGGTGTTCCGGTAGACAAGGTTTGGATTTGATGCGAGCTGGCGTACTTGCTCTCGTGTTGGCCGGGTGCGCTTTCGGAGCCGACTTCAAGGCTGGCGTAGCCCGCATCGACATCACCCCCAAGACCCCGATCTGGATGTCGGGATACGGCGACCGTAAGCATGCGTCTGAAGGTGTGATTCATCCGCTGTGGGCGAAGGCGCTCGCCATTGAGGACCCAAAGCAGAATCGGGTAGTGATCGTAACCACCGATCTCATCGGCCTTCCACGCGCGATCTCCGATGTGGTTGCCGCGCGGGCGCTGAAACAATTCGATCTGGACCGTTCCCATTTACTCCTCAACTCTTCGCACACGCACACAGGACCTTTGGTGCGCAAGAACCTGCAGACGATGTTCGAACTTGGCGATGAAGACAAGCGGCGCATCGACGTCTACGGCACTGAGCTCACCGACAACCTGGTTTCGGTAATAGGAGCTGCGCTGGGGAAGCTTGAACCGGTCCAGCTATCGTACGGCATGGGTGCGGCTCATTTCGGCGTAAACCGGCGTGAACCAACGCCGAATGGGGTGAAGATCGGCGTCAATCCTAGCGGGCCGGTTGATCCCGATGTTCCTGTGATCCGCGTGACTGGAGTGGACGGCACCTTGAAGGCGGTGCTCTTCGCTTACGCGTGCCACAACACGACGCTCACGGGACAGTTCTACCAGCTCAGCGGCGACTATGCAGGCTTCGCTCAGATCGAGTTGGAGAAAGCGCATCCTGGTGCCACCGCTCTGTTCATGATGCTGTGCGGCGCCGATCAGAATCCGAATCCTCGGAGCACACTCGCTCTGGCAGAGCGGCACGGCAAGACTCTGGCGAACGAAGTGGATCGGGTGCTGGCGGGATCGCTCACGCCTGTGCACGCGCCGATCCGGGCCGCGTTCGAGAATATCGAGCTTAAGTTTGCTTTGCACACGCGCGAGACGTTCGAAGAAGAATTGAAGAATCCTAGCGCTCCGCGCGTGCGCCGGGCACAGGCGATGCTGCGCGCCTATGACGAACGCCGTCCTGTGCGGAGCACGCCGTATCCCATTCAGGCGATTCGATTTGACAAGAGTCTCACGATTCTCGCTTTGGGGGGAGAGGTGGTGGTCGATTACGCTTTACGGGCAAAGCGAGAATATGGCAGCGGGAAGTTGATCGTGGCTGGATATTCGAACGATGTGCTGAGCTACATCCCTTCGAGGCGAGTACTTAAGGAAGGTGGCTATGAGGCCGTGGACAGCATGACATACTACGGTCAGCCGGGTCCCTATGCGGATGATGTGGAGGATCGCATTTTTGCGGGGATAGATCAGGTAATGAAGAGGGTCGGAGTGACAAGATGAAGCCCATGTTCCTGCCCGGCGTGGAAAAGAATCCGCAGCCAGGCCCATACGCCGACGCGGTCCGCGCAATGCAAGCAGCCAGCCCGGAGTATCCGCAGATCTGGCACATGTTCGCATTCAAGCCTGAGGCGACGGCCCACCTCGCTCGATTCACCCAGGAAATCATGCGCGAGCCCGCGCCACTGACTCCTGGCATTCGCGAATTGATTGCAGCGTACACATCGGCGCGGAATCATTGCCCGTTTTGACTGAAGTCGCACGCCGCGGTCGCGGCTGTGCTCTTGGAGAAGGAGCCCGAGTTTGTTGAGGCTGTTCTCCGCGATCTGGAGTCGTCTGGGCTAAGCGAAGAGGAAAAAGTTCTGTTTCGATTTGTGGATAAGGTGAATAGCGATTCGCCGAGTATGACTGCGGCTGACATGCAGCCGCTCCACGCAGCGGGTTGGGATGACGAAGCGATCTACTACGCCATCACCGTGTGTTCTCTGTTCAATTTCTACAATCGATGGGTGGATGCCAGCGGAGTCCACGCGCTATCCGATGAAGCTCACCGGCAAGGCGGGAAGCGGTCGGCTGCCGCGGGCTACGTTCGAAAATAAGCTCACAAAAAGCTGTGCGGGCTCACGCGAAAAAACTGTGCAAGCTTGGAGGCCGCATCCTTGCTGATCGGTCGATGGTCAGACAAGATCCGGCTCACGTACGACTTGCTGCCCAATATGGGCACCAGATCCACCTGCTCGCACATTGTGCTCTTCCATCAGGAATTTTAAGACCCCTGATGGCGATGATTCGGGGACAGGATGGATCTCCTCCTCGTACTGCAGGACGAGCGCCGTGAGGGTTTCCATGAACTCCTCCATTGCCGGCGTTTGCCGCGTCTCATTGGCTGCCAGGCTTTCGAGGAGTGCCGTCATTTCCGCCAACTCCTCGCGACTTCGGGGTTTGGCCGGCTGATGAGCCACCAATAGTTCCACGTAATCGGCATCAAAGCATCATGATTTCCAGCCTCCCTCATCATATGCGGCGTGACTCAGCAGCGCTTTGAAGAAGAGCGTCTTCCGTGAGGCTGGATGTCAGGCATTTGCTGAACTCACAAAGATCTCTCGATGGCCTCACCGTCCCTAGACGTGTCCCGCAAAGGCGGCCAGGGGACGGAGCAGCGCCTCATAGTCATATGAATGCGACCATCCTTGACATACAGAACTTTGGCGTCAGCAAGATTCATGACGACGTCCCGCATGTCAGGGAAGTCCTTCAGGTTGGATGCCTTCCATCATGGGCCGAAGATCGGGGTCTTTGGGAATTGAACGATGCGGGCGAACACCGCACTTGGGACACTACGCGGTTTATCCATGGCTCTATCTGGGGATCGCGCTTGTAGGAGACGAACACGCTATGGCGTAGTCAGTCAGGTTGGCGGGCAGGGCGGCGTAGTCACTCAGGATCGCCATAACTAAGTAAGGATCAGTATTGTAACTGCTTCTCGGCTTCTTCCAGCGTATCCGGTATGCCGCTCGCTTCGGTGATGAAGGCGTAATACTCCACATGGACCTTGCCCTTGCCTGGAATCCAGCGATATCCCGGCACGCCATACATTCCATTGCGCTCAATCATCTGTCGCCGGGTTTCGGGAAAGGGCGAAGCACCAAACTCCATGCCGCGCGTCATGGTGCGCTTATGCCAGGGGGCGTGATCACGACTGTGATTCTCTTCCCAGATGCCAAGCCAGGGGAAATCCGTGCGCTTCCAGACGTAGCCGAAGAGGATCTTCGAAGCGGGCGAATACGCGAAGAAATACGCCCTGTCGAGATGCGGGTCCATCAGGTGCGTCGTGAACCCGCCCGACGATTCAGCATTGGTATAGACCTGCATATCTTCCTTGCGTCCATCCTTCAGAGGAAGATAGGGCCAGTCGAAATCTGTAATCGTGCCGAGAGATCGCGACTTCGTTCCGGGAGCGCGGAACACAGTAGTGCCACGCTCGAGAAATGGCGGACCGAGAGTGACATGCTGAGTCCACGCGGAGGGTCGATCGTACGCCGATAAGTTCTCCACGGTCTCGCTGAACGTTACCCGCTTGGGGCTCAGCTTTAATCGCCGCTCGAAAGCAAGTTGCGACTGCGGCAGCGTACATTTCGCAATAAGTTCATCGCCTTGCGCCGATATATCGTAAGGAACAACGCTGCCTTCGCCGTGAACATAAATGCCAGCCGCGTATTCGGCGTCCGAGGGGGTTCCAAACAAATCCAGGCACAGATTGTGCCCCATGATTCCGGACAGCAGCAGGCTCTCGTTGTAATCGCCAAACTCTGGATGGCCCGCCGCGCTGTATGTGGATGGCTCGATGGAAGGCCAAGGCGGGATCCAAAGCGGATTGACTCCGCTCGCCTTGTGCAGAATTTCCGCCACATGACCGCCCTCGACGGTTACGGTCAGCCGGATATTTTCATTCTCGATCTGTACCGCTCGCCGGTCGTGGAACTTGGTTTCCGCCACCTTTAGACCGGGCTGTATTTACGATTTGCGAGAGACCGGCGATAACTGTCTTCCGCCTTCACCAGATCGCCTTCCATCTGCTGCGGAGTTGCGTCGCGGCCCATGGTCTCAATCTCTTTGAAAAATACTTTGCGATCCTGATCCATGGCGAGATTGGAAAGCATTACGGCCGTGGAATCCGCCAACCCCACCTCGATGTCGGCGAGCGGACGCTTCATCGTGCGCGAGTCGTTGAAAAACGCTTCGAGTTGAGTCTCCACGGGGTTGCGATCCTCATCGTCAACCATGATACCCTTGGTGTAAAGCCAGCGCTGAGCGAATTTCTTCTCGCGCTGAAGGAAACTGTCGTTCTGCAAATCCACCTTCAGATCATCGGTGGCAAGAGCGATCGGCATGCCCTTCTGACCTGCGCCCAAAGCGAAGCTGGCGCCAGCTGCTGCAGGCTTTTCCTTCGAGCCCGGCAGAGGCGGTGGCGATGAAACCACTTTGGCCGTTTCGCGATACCAGAGCGCGGTCGGCATAGTGGCTTCCCCGTCTCCTACGGTCATCTCCAGCGAACCGGCGGTGCCCATGATGATCTCGCCGAACTCGGGTCGGCTGCTGTTCAGATACGGCATGTGAGAGTTGGTCGTGATGGAGCTGTACACCAGTTTCTGGTTCTTCGGATACTTGTAGATGAGCTGAATGTTATCGTAAACGTCTCGACCATCCTTCCACGTGTCGAGGCCACCGACTCCAATGACGAATTCGGGCGATCCGCCGAACATCCAGTCCGAAATGTCGATTTGGTGAGACGCGAGTTCGGCCGAAAGTCCACCAGAGAACTGCTTGTAGAGCCGCCAATTGAAGCCGTTCATCACCCAGCCTGGATTGCGGTGCCACTGCGCGTGCACATGGGTGACGTTCCCGAGCAGCCCCTTATCCACCATCTGCTTGGCTAACTGGTAGAACTTGCTATATCTGCGCTGCAGGCCCACCTGCAAAAGCTGCTTGGGGTGCTGGGCGTAGAGAGCGCGCAAAGCGTGGATCTCCTCCGGCTTGAAGACCAGGCTCTTCTCGCAGAAGACATGTTTGCCAGCCAGTAGCGCATCGCGAGTCACGCGATAATGTTCGAACAGCGGAACGGCGATGATCACCGATTCGAGGTTCTTGTCGGCCAGAAGCTCTCGATAATCCTTGTACTTGGTCGGGTTCGTCCCGATTACGCCTGCTGCCTTGTTCAGCTTCTCGTCGTCAAGATCGCAGATGGCTCCGCAGCGTCCGTTGTCGACCTTGGCCAGATGTTTTAGCAGGTAACTGCCGCGGCCTCCTGTGCCGATCACGCCATATTTCATTTGATCGGGGGCGGCCTTTACGATGGCGGGCGCTCCTTGAAATTGAGTTGCGGCGACCGCTACGGTTGCGGCTCCTGCAATTTTCACGACGTCGCGGCGGGTTAGATCGGATTTATCAGGCATGGCAGTTGTCTCAACCAAAGTCTACTCTTTTTGGCCTTGCTCCTGCAATGCGGGCTGCTGCGGGCCTACTGGACGCCCGTCTTTTGGCGTGCGGGGAGGAACTCGTCTCCGGCGTGCCAAGTGGGCAACTTTTCCTGATTCGCCACGGTAGTGCCGATCAAAAAGGCGAACTTGACCGCCTCCTCCATCCCGGCGAAGTTCCAGTCCTCGCGATACTCGTCGGAGGGCTGATGATAATGCTTGTCATTGTATTCATCGAAGATTTTTGCGCCATAGTCGGCGGGCTTGCCATAGTACTCGGTGCCAAGCTCGATGGAGAACGCAGGCACTCCCGCCTTGGCAAACGAGAAGTGATCGGATCGATAGTAGAGACCTTGCTCGGGATGCGGATCGGGTTTGATGTCAAGGTTCATGCGCCGCGCGCTCTCCTGCACTGTTGGCCAGACAGTGGTTCGCTCGGCACCGGTAACCAGGATGTCCTTAGTAGCGCCGAACGGGTAGAAGCCATCCAGATTTATATTCAACGCCGTTTTTCCTAGCGGAAAAATGGGATGTTCGGTATAGTAGTCCGCTCCCAGATCGCCTGCTTCCTCGGCAGTCACAGCCACGAACAGCGCTGAGCGACGAGGCTTTTGCGTCAAGCCTTTCCAGGCATGCGCCATTTCGATCAGCATCGCGCATCCGGTCGCATTATCCACCGCGCCATTGTAGATAGAGTCTCCATTAACGGGGGTGCTAATGCCTAGGTGGTCCCAATGGGCGCTGAACACAATCGCCTGGTCCTTGAGTTGAGGATCGCTTCCGGGTATCACGGCGGCGACGTTGCGAGACTCGATGTTACGCAGTTTGGTGGGCATGTCGCCTCGTATTCGGATCCCCAGCGGGATCGGGTGAAAGTCGCGTGTGTTTGCCGCAGTCAGCAATTCGTCGACTCTTTTGCCCGCCATTTGCAGCAGCTTCTCGCCGGCAGCCTGCGTCAGCCAGCCTGCGTAGGCCAGCGCTGGAGCATCAAGCACGTTGCGAATTTGCGGATTCTCTTTGCCCCATGTGCCACGCACGACCTCCCATCCGTATCCTGCCGTTGGAGTGGTGTGGATGATGAATACTGCGGCTGCACCCATGCGGGCGGCTTGCTCGTATTTGTAGGTCCAGCGACCGTAGTAGGTGAGTGCTTTGCCTCCGAAGAACTTTGGGTCGTCCGACGGAGGTTCATTGGTGAACAGGATCACCACCTTGCCTTTCACGTCCGTTCCTTTGAAGTCGTCCCAGTCGAACTCGGGCGCGACGATGCCGTGTCCAACGAAAACAGCTTCGGCGTCGAACCGTGCGTCCGATTTCTGCATCTGGGTGACCCCGACGAATTCATCGCGCCAAGCGAACGACATGGTCTTGCCGCCGCTTTCCGCCAGGAGTTTCGCGTTAGGCTGCGTTTCCGCGCCGACCAGGGGCACGCGTTGGAAATAGGTCCCCCTGTCTCCCGCCGGTCTTGCGCCCGCCAGAGCGAATTGACTGGCGATGTACTCGGTGGCCAAGTCGCCGCCGCGAGTTCCCACGCCCCGGCCTTCAAGAAGATCGCTTGCCAGGAATTTCACATGGGCGCGGATGCGTTCGCCGGAGAGTTCTGAGATCTGGGCGGAGACGGATAGGGCGAGGAGCAGAACGAGTACAAGGGGCTTCGGCATGGACAATAGCATTATGGACTATACTGATGCGGAATTCGTGGCCGCGTTTGAAGCGGGGACGATTGAGAGCTTCCACCACTCGGACCATATTCGGCTGGCTTTGCTGTACGTGAGGAAGTACGGAATGCCGGAGGCGGAGGAGCGCGTTGCGGAGGGCATTCGTCGATTTTCTATGAAGGCCGGACAGCCGGGCAAGTATCATCACACGATGACTGTCGCTTGGGTAAGGCTGGCGGCGGGGCTGCTGGATAAGGAGGCGTTGTCGGCTTACTATTCGAGTGCCGTGCTCAAGAGCGAGCAGGCTCGGCGGGAGTGGGTAGATCCGGATTTGGCTGCGTTACCCAACATCAGCGGGATGGACGACCTGAATACCGGGAAATCTCGAAAATCCGGTTCTGTCGAAGGTGAGAATGGACGTTAGGCCGTGTACTTGCATGGCTGCGACCAGGCGGGCATCGTGGGTGGGTTTACCGGAGACGGCGTACCGTATGACGAGAGCTTCCCAGGCCGTGTAGATATCCGCATTTTCTGGCAAAAAGATAAATCTTCCTTTGACCCTGTCCAGTTCCATCGCTGCTTCAGCTGGGGTCAGGCCAAGGCCGTTCTGTTGGAACGGTCGCGTAGCCACCGCCCAAAGTTCGACGAGGTTTTGAGAAACGATATGAAGATCGCGGCCTGCCTCTGTTAAGAACTGTATCGCTGAACGAGCGACCTCGTGCTGCGAATGTTTGGGTTGGAGGGTGCGCAACAATGTGCTTGTATCTACAAGCACGTAGTCAAAAACGATCCGGGTAGATGCTCTCGCGGCTCATGGCCTCGTCGGAGAGAACCGGAGTATTGGGGTCGTGACTGTCGACCCATTCGTCAAAACGCCGAATCCACTCCTTGGGATTGCTCCTCTGCAAGTGAGCGATGGAACCCGGAGGCACCATCTGCTCGGTCACTTTTACCAGCCACTCTTCAATGGTGTTCCCGAATGCCTGCGCGTGTTCCCTCAGCAACGCCTCCCGTTCTGGAGAAATATCAAGTGTCACGGTCATGAATTCATTTTACTGGGTAGCTGGCGTGTACTTATAATTCCCCTTCAGCGGTATCACGTGGCCCAGCCAATCCGTCGGATCCACCCATGAAACCCTCTCCGGCTCCACTAGATCTGCTAAATCCCACTTCAAAGCAAAGCCTCGGATAACTGCGCTATGCAGATCGCGCGTCAGCGGATTGTCGAACGCCCGATCGAAGCTCAATGGCGTTTGGCTCACAGTTACCTTTAAGATTCCGGGCTCCACCGCAGCAGCCATCATCAGCCAAATACCCGAAATCCCACTCGCTTCCGCTGCGACCCTCGTCGCATCCACATCTGGGCGAGCCCTCAAGACTTGAAATCCATTGAGAATGTCATGCGCGCGCATAGCCGGCAAGTTTCGGCCGATGAACCAAGACCGCACGTTGGGTAGCCAATCGCCCGAATATGCGCGCGACGTTAGATTTGAAGGCAGCCCGCGCGGGAGCAGAACCAGAACTACGTTGCCCTGCTCCACCAAGTCGAGTGCTCGCTGCGGAGTCTGCCCCCGCGTATCCACTACTATCACCGCCGGATGCGGCCCCTTCGTCTTTGGAACCAGGAGCGTCCCATGAACTTGCAGGCCGGCTTCCGTTTCGAAGCTGATCGCCTGACCTTCGAGATGGACACTCGGGGCAGCATGCGGAGGATCAACCAACTCCCGCAGCATCGTGAGCAGTTCCGCGCGAGATCCTGGTTTGCGCTTGCGGTAGTCATCGCGAATCACGTCATATACTTCGCGGCTGCCGCCCAGATCAGCCACTTGCCCGGTCGGCGTAACCCAGAGCGCATCCTCGGGCAGTAGCGGAACATTTTGCTCGGCTGCCGATCCTTCGCCTCCTTTCAGCCAGCGAATCATCCACTCGTAAATCGCTTCACGAACCACGAGAGGGGTGCCATGCCCGCCGGGTCCCACCACCCACTTGATTTTGTCCTCTGCTCCGTAGATCCCATACCAGCGGCGCGCCTCTTCAAAAGCGATCCGCGCCCCCTCCAAAGGAAAGAAGTCGTCGCGCGTCGAAGAGATCAGCCAGGGTTTAGGCGCGAAGAGTTCGATATAGTCTGGTAGATCGAGACCGGCGGCGAGGAAGTTCGGCAGGCTCTGCTCGGAATCGCCAACGGGACCGCTGAACAGCTTGCGGAATGAATTGATGTAACAGGCTGGCGCGGCAACTTTGATCCGCGAATCAAGCGCTGAGATGTAAGTGGTGATTGTTCCGCCCCCGGAGCAGCCGGTACAACCGATACGATCCGTGATCACTTCAGGCCGGCTCACCAGATAATCGAGCGCGCGCTTTGCGTCCCAAATCCGATAGCGGGCGAAGCTCTGGCCAATCAGCACGCTCAGTCCTCCGGCAAGGAGGTGTTGCTCCGTGCCCTGGTTCGCTAAAGATCCGCCGAGGCGCCGATCATAGAGCTGCTGCCGTTCGCCTTGGCCGAACGGGTCGTATGTGAGCACCACGAATCCCTTCAGCGCCAGATTTCCCGCGATTTGCTGCACCGCGGGCTTGCCATATTCCCAGTGACCCAGCGGCAGCAACACTCCAGGAAACTGGCCGGTCCGGTCGGGTCGGTAGAGATTCGCGGTCACGAAGACCTGGGGCAAGCTTTCGAAAACGATCTTCTCGATGACGAATCCCGGCTGCCGAACCTCGCCCGTCTTGCGCGCGTTCAGAGGACCCTGATAATCCGGAAGTCCGCCGATCAATTCGAGGATCTTGGCGCGAACATGCTCCTGACGCTGGCGGGCGGCGCTTGGGTCGCGGATGGCTTGGATGCCCGACTCACGCACATCGAGTTGCTTCTGGGCGATCGCGTCCAGCCCGAGCAGAAAGGTGTCGGCGACGGGCTCGGCGGCTTGGCAACATGCGGCGATCGCGAGCAGGAACAGGGCTTTCGTCATTGTCGAGATTATACCCGCCAAGCACCCAAATGTTAAATTGAAGTTTCCATGCTTTCCGAAGTTGACGTGATCGTGGCGGGCGGAGGGCCTGGCGGATTGGCTGCGGCGGAGGCTGCGGCTCAAGGCGGCGCATCCGTTGCCGTGTTCGAGAAAAACTCCGAAATCGGATCGCCAACCCGCACCTCCGGCGGCAGTTTTATTCGCGATCTCGAAGAGCTTGGCATCCCCGCCCATCTCTATCATCCGGTCAAGGTATGCCGCTTCGTTTCTCCAAATCGCAGCGCCCGCTTCGAGTACGCCAACCCGATCGCTTGCGGCATGGATGTGCGCCGGACCTATCAATTCCTGGCTCAACGCGCGATTCTCGCCGGTGTCCAGGTGTTCCCGGCCACTTCGGTGCTCGACCTTACGATGGACTCCGACCGCACGACGGGCGCGAAGATCAAGAATTTTCGCGGCAAGGAAACGGACGTGCGGAGCCGCATTGTGATCGATGCAACGGGCTACCGCGCGGGACTGCTTCGGCAAGCTGGCGTGATGAGGGGTCACCAACGTTTCGGCGTGGGCGCCGAGTACGACCTATACGCTCCGAATTATGACGAAGAGGAAGTGGTGCTGATTGTCGGCAGTGTTGTCGCGCCTAGCGGCTATGCTTGGGCGTTACCGTATGGCAATCATCGAGTCCGCTTAGGTGTGGGTGTCATTCACGCAGACACCAACGCGAATCCGGAGGACTATCTGAACCGCCTCGTGGAGAATGCCGCACGCTTCGGAATGGATTTGCGCGGAGCGCAGCCGGTGGAATACCACACGGGGTTAATTCCCTCGGATGGCCTGTGCGAACGCTTCGTTGGAAACGGAATCATGGGCGCGGGCGATTCGGCCGGCCAGCCGTCAGCGCTATTGGGCGAGGGAATTCGTTGGGCGATCTGGGCGGGCAAGATGGCTGGCGAGGTGGCGGCTGAGGCGATCCACACAGGCGACGTCTCAGCCGAATTTCTGGCTAGGTACGAAAAGCGTTGGAAGGCCAAGTATGGTGCGAATCTGCGAGTGGCGGCCGAGATCAATCGGCGCATCGCGCGCTGGAGCGATGAGCGATGGGACCTCGGCACCGAGACTCTAAGCCGGCTCACTCCCTATCAATTCGGGCAGGCACTGAAAACGGAATTGCTTGGCGGATGGGCGTTTCAGGCGCTGTGGTCAAACCCAGGATTGCTGAAGACGGGGGCCAGGGAGATTCTCCGGCGAGTCGGGCTGTAGGAATGCCCGAGCCGCCCGCTACATATGAATTCCGCCGTTGACATCCAGCACGTGTCCGGTGATGTAAGCCGCTGCGTCGCTTGCCAGAAAAACCACCGCGCCCGCGATATCTTCAGGCTGCCCGATGCGCCTCAACGGTATGTTGGCCAGCATCTTTTCCTTCAGCTCCGGCGGGAGTCCATGGGTCATATCGGTTTCGACAAATCCCGGCGCCACCGCGTTCACCGTGATGTTCCGGCTGCCCATCTCGTGCGCCAACGACTTGGTGAACCCGATCAGACCCGCCTTCGACGCAACGTAGTTCGATTGGCCCGGATTGCCCATTTCCGCCACCACCGACGAAATGTTAATGATGCGGCCCCACCGCTCGCGCATCATACCCTGTAGCACTTGTTGGCTCATGAGAAAAGCCCCGGTGAGGTTGGTGGCAAGCACGACATCCCAATCATCTTTCTTCATCCGCAGCGCGAGGCCATCCTTGGTCATGCCGGCGTTGTTCACTAGAATGTCGATGCGGCCGAACTCTTTCGAGACCTGGGCGACTGCGGCCTTTATCGATTCAGGACTGGTGAGATCGAGCGACACGACAAACGCTTCACGACCGCGCAAACGGATTTCTGCGGCCAGAGTTTCCAGCAGTTCGACATTGCGTGCGGCGAGTGCAACCCTCACGCCGGCTTCGGCTAACGCGAGCGCGCAGGCTTTTCCAATTCCCCGGCTGGCGCCCGTAATTAAAGCGGTTCGATTTGTCATCGGTAGACGTTTCCATCATAGTAAAATCACATGGCTCATAACGACCTGCGCGATTTCGTGCGCGCGCTCGAAAAAAACAAAGAACTGAAGCGCATCCCGTTCGAGGTGGATCCGCACCTGGAAATCACGGAGTTCGCCGATCGGTCAGTGAAAACCGGCGGCCCAGCGCTGCTTTTCGAAAACCCTAAGGGAAGCAAGGTTCCTCTGTTGATCAACGGCTTCGCCAGCATGCGCCGCATGGAGATCGCCCTGGGGGTGGATTCAGTGGACGAAGTGGCTGGCCGCATCGCCGAGTACCTGGAAATGCGCATGCCGCAAGGGCTGATCGGGAAGTTGAAGATGCTGCCCAAGCTGGCCGAAATGGGTTCGTTCTTTCCGAAGATCGTCAGCGGCGGTCCCTGCAAGGAGGTGATCCGGAAGGATAATTTCTCGCTCGCTGAATTTCCGGTGCTGCATTGCTGGCCTCAGGATGGAGGACGATTCATTACGCTTCCCATGGTCTTCACCAAGAATCCGGATACAGGGAAGCGGAACTGCGGCATGTACCGCATGCAGGTTTACGATGCGCGCACCACCGGCATGCATTGGCAGACGCACAAGCAAGGCGCGGACCACTACCGCAAATTGCTGAAGGAAGGCAAGCAGGCCCGTATGCCCGTTTCGGTTGCGATCGGATCGGACCCGGCCACGATGTACTCGGCGATTTTGCCGCTGCCGCCGGATCTGGATGAAATGATGATCGCGGGCTTCTTGCGCGGCAAGCCGGTAGAAATGGTGAAGAGCGAAACGAATGACGTGGAAGTTCCGGCCAACGCCGAGATCGTGCTGGAGGGATATGTCGAATTGGGCGAGCAGCGGCGCGAAGGCCCGTTCGGGGATCATACCGGGTTCTATTCGCTGGACGACGATTATCCTGTGTTCCACATCGAGTGCATCACGCATCGCAAGGATCCGATTTATGCCACCACCATAGTTGGCCCCCCACCCATGGAGGATTTCTACATGGGCAAAGCCATCGAGCGCATTTTTCTGCCGCTGATGCGGATGCAGCTGCCTGAAGTGCGCGATATGTGTCTTCCGGCCGAGGGCATTTTCCACAACTTGATTTTGGTGTCGATTCGCAAGGCGTATCCCCTGCATGCGCGCAAGGTGATGCACGCTATTTGGGGATTGGGGCAAGCGATGTTTAGCAAGTGCATCGTTGTCGTTGACGAGGATGTGGACGTGCAAAACGTGAGCGAGGTGGCTTGGAAGGCGCTCAACAACATCGATCCGGAGCGGGATATTCAGTTCGTGATGGGTCCTATCGATTCGCTGGACCACGCCAGCAGGTTGCCGAATTTTGGATCCAAGATGGGCATCGATGCGACCAGAAAGTGGAAGGAAGAAGGATTTGTCAGGCCTTGGCCGGACGTGATTCGGATGACGGACGACGTGCGGGCGAGAGTGGATCAATTATGGAGGAAAGCGGGACTATGACGATCAAAGCACCTGATGTTGCTACCTACGTCAACTTAGCACCGGTGGCTAGGCAGGCGGCACTTTTGAAACTAAGGCAGCTCTGCCTCACCTCGCTCGCAGGCTATGAAGAATGCATGGAATTCGGCATGCCGGCCTACAAGCGAAACGGAGTCTTAGAGGTGGCGTTTGCAAGTCAGAAAAACTACATCTCGCTATATGTGATGGAAAAACTTGTGGTGGACGAGTACCGTGCGGCTCTCGCCGATCTCGATATTGGAAAGGGCTGCATTCGCTTCCCGCGTCCTGAAAAGATCGATTTCGATGTCGTTGAGAAAATGCTGAAGAAAACGGTGGAATCCAACTCTCAGCCCTGCTGAGCAGCCTGCATCGGGTATCCGGTCTAACTCTATTCTGGTTTAGTTTCGGAGTACAATAGTATGCGATGGCTTTGAAAACGAGAAAACGAATCGAGGCGCCCCAGATCAGCCGGCCTCGAAAGGCCAAGTTCCAAGCGGACCTTGCACCAGCAGAGGATCGGACGATGCGCGCGCTAAAAGAAGAACTGCAGCTGACGAGCAACACAGATCTTTTGTCGGACGCGCTAGCGCTGTTTAGATGGGCGGTGTCAGAGCGGAGACTAGGCCACCGTATTCTCAGCGAGAGCGCAACGGGAGAACGCAAAGTGCTGGTCTTGCCTCGACTGGAAAGAGTGGCGCCCGACCTTCTCCTTCCGCGCATCCAGATCCAGTGGACCAAGGGCGAGCTTGAGAGTCTTGCCGAGCTCGCATTCAAGACGGAACCAGACCAGCCCACTGCGGCCCTGATTCGGGCCATGCGCGATTGAATGGCGATTGTCATCCGACGCCTCGAAGAACACGATCGAGTGCAAGGCTTCGGATGCGGCGATGCGGCCCTCGATAATTATCTCAAGCGCCACGCCTGGGGCAATCAGGAGAAAAGCTCGATTGGAGTGAGCTATGTGGCTGTCGATGAAGGCGCGCTCGATGCGGTGCTTGGCTACTTTACTCTTGCGACGGCGAGCGTGCCCCGCGAGGTGTTTCCGAAGAAAAATGTTCGAGGGCTGCCCCCTAACGATTTGCCCGTGATTTTACTCGCGCGCCTAGGTGTGGATCTTCGGTTCGCAGGACGAGGGCTTGGACACGCCTTGATTGCGGAGGCGTTCCGCATCAGCCTGCGGGTTGCTAACGAGATTGGTTGCCGCTGCATAGTCATAGATGCGTATCCGGATCGGATCAGTTGGTATGCACGCTATGGATTTCTCCCAATTGGCGATGGGTCGGACGCAGGCCCGCAAAGGATGTTCCTTGATTTGCGGACGGTTCGGGACGCCGCTGAATCGAGTGCGAGATAAGATATAGCATTAGATCACTCATGCGAATCGCTCTCTACGCCGCCGGACTGGCTGCCTGCGCAGTTCTCTCCGGCTGTGTCTCGGCCCGAGTATCTCAATTTAGCGGATTCGCTCAAGCAGGCGTCGCCTACGTGAAAGCCAGCCAAACTGTCCTCGACGAAGCGGGAACCGCCGCCGTTCGAAACGACTCGTCGGTTCTGCGCGCGACTCGGACCGCTTTCTCCAGCGATGAGCGCCGTGACCGGCTCGCGAGAAGCAACGAGCTCCTGCGCCAGCGTCTGGTTCTGCTGAAAGACGTGGGGCGGCACGGCAGGCTTCTCCAGGGCTACTTTGAAACCTTGGCGGCAATGGCGGACAGCAAGAATCCTGAACCCCTCGCCAAATCGGCCAGTGGAGTTTACGATTCAATATCGAAACTCGGTACCGCGCTGAGGGGATCTTCCATTGGCACCGCCTCGGTTTCCAGTTTCATGCCGGATGTCGCCGCTCCCGTGGTTGCGGCTCTGAAGGTGCGAGCGCTCGATGCCGAACTCAGGGCGCGCTCGAAAGCCATAGCGGAAGAACTAGGGTTGCAGGAGGCGGTTTTCAAAGCAATCGCGAGCGATTTACGAACGGATACGAAAGCACGAATCAATCTTGAGGAGACGCAGGACGTGATTGCACCCTACATTGGACCGCGCGAGTTGCCGAGTGACTGGGCGTCTCATCGCGAACAGGTGCTCTTTGGATCTGGAGCCCTCGATCGCGCGGAAGCGGCTTCGGGTGCCGCCAAGAAATTAAGGGAGTGTTTCAATTCGCTGGTTCAGAACCGCCTTGATCGCGCCAGCCTGTCCAGCCTGGCAGTCGAAATCAACGCATTGCTTTCCCTGGCCGACCATCTTCAGAAGGCGGCTCTTTAGTCCATGGACGCTGCCGATATCTACTCGGACCTCCTGGCCCAATTGAACGAAACGCTCCTATGCATGACGTCGCCTGAGTGGGATGCGGCTTCGCATCGGGGAAGCGCCGGGGAAAGACGCCGCGCCTTGCGCCAGATGCTGGATATTCAGCAACTCAGGCTTGCGCTCGGGAATGCGGTCTTGTTGGGCATCATGGAAAAGCTGAAAGCGAACGAGGCCGATTTGGAGAATGGCAGAAAGCATCTGCGAGAAGCGCTTACTTCGCTGGAGCAGTTTGGGCGCGTTCTCGACACGATTGCCAGCTACATCACCATAGCCGGGCGAATCGTACCCTTGCTGTAGACCGGCTCACCCCCACTGTTGTTCCAGCATCCGAGAATACTCGCCCGACGAATACAGATCGAAGCGGTACTGGGCAGGATTAATCTGAGTGTACGCGGAGCTGCTCTGCCAGGCGAAAAAGAGTTGATCGGCGTAGCGATAGTAGTTCCGGACAAATTCGTCCGAAAGGCCTGCGCGGGCCGGAACGTCAGTGAACATCGAGTTCAAGCCCAGGCCTCGGCTGAATATGGCTTTGAAGTCGTTCACGCTCCATTTCTTCAGCTTGTCGGCGACCTCCGGCGGCGTATGCTGAATCAGCAGCGACGCAAAACTCTGCGGAAGGATTCCTGCAGGCGCGCAGCCTTCCGTCCTTCCAACGGCGTCCATGCACTGGTCGATCCAGCGCTGGACGTCCTTGCCCACGTAATACAGCATCCGCAGTTCCGAGTAGCGACCCTCCAGCAGCGTTCGCTGCAGCTGGTCCGGCGAGGCTTGCCCGGCAGGCAGCAGACCCTGAATAATCAGACTGGCGCGCGAACTCTCCACCAGCTTGCTCGGCCCGGTCGCCTCGGCAAAAGGGTGCAGGATGAGCGGAGGAAGGTTACGCGACGCGCCTTGGACGGGAAGGGCGATGAGCTGGTCGGATTGTTGCGCTGTCATATGTAAACTTAGTATGCAAGTTTACCGGCGTTCCGTCAGCAGTACCTTGGCTTCAATCGTTTGACTCTCTCGTAATACCTTCACCAGTACCTCTTGTCCGGGCTTTTTGGACCTAAGGGCGTAAGTGAAGTCATAGAGATTCTGGATGTGTTTGCCGTCGAACTCGGTCAGAATGTCGCCTGCCTTCAATCCAGCCTTGGCAGCCGGAGATCCAGGACGCACATCGGCGAAGCGCACGCCATTGGGCAGCTCGGTGAAGTCGGGGATGCTGCCAAAATCCGGACCGTAGCCTGATTTCGTCGAGCCTCCCGCCACCTGTCCCGGCTGTTTCGGCTCCTCTACCCTGACAAACTTGGGCCGGGTCTCGCCATCATCGAGGCGCACGATCACGTCGCCGATCATGTCCAGCAGTTTCACGGCGGCACGCGCGTCGATCTTATCCCAGGTATCGCCGGGCTTATGATAATCCGCGTGCAAGCCCGAGAAAAAGAACAGCACCGGGACCTGCTTGGTCGTAAAAGACGTGTGGTCACTCGACCCGTAACCTGCCTTTTCGCTGATGTCGGCCTGCAGCCCGTGCTTTGGGGCCAGATCTTTGACCAGGTCCCGCAAGTTCGTTCCTGACCCCACTCCGCCTACGTACACCTTGTTGTCCCGCAGGCGTCCGATCATGTCTAAATTGACCATCGCGACGGCCTTGTCAATCGGCAGCTCGGGATGATTCGCGTAATAGCTGGACCCCAACAGTCCCAGCTCCTCTCCGGCGAAAGCGAGGAACAGGACGCCGCGTTTGTGCTTGGGGCCCTGCGAGAACCAATGCGCCAGCTCCAAAACTCCGGCGGTTCCGGACGCGTTGTCATCGGCTCCGGGGTGAACGGTTCCCGCCATCGATGGCGCGAGCGAAAACTGTTCCCCCAACCCAAGATGGTCGTAGTGGGCTCCCAGGATCACGTACTCATCTGTCTGGCCGGGCAAATACCCGCCCACGTTGTGAACGGTTTTAATCTCCCGTTCCACGTCGACATCGAGATCCACCGCGAGGGAAGGAGGAAAGTCAAAAGACTGGGGCTTCAGCGATTTGTCGATGTCGGCCTCCACTTGCTCCATCGATTTTCCAGCCAGCGTGAACCACTTGGAAACCACGTCGGCCTTCACTTGAACGAACTCCACTCCAGAATTCCCGGGACCTGCCGTGGACCCGAACTTCTCCAACTGATCGCTGTCGTTCGGATGAGCGGCGACATCGTTCACCATCAGAATGGCTCGCGCCCCGTGTACCTTCGCGTTCACTGCTTTGGCGAAAATCTGGGAATGAGCGGTGTATACCTTCCCGTCGAAAACGCTTTTGTCGTCAAACTCCTGAGGCTCGTGCCGCAGCAGAAGCACAATCTTGTCCTTTACATCGATCCCCGAATAGTCGTCGTAGTTATATTCGGGCGCGGTGATTCCATAGCCGGCGAATACCACTTGACCCGAGACTTTGCCCTTTTTCGAAAGATTGAGAGGGATGAACTCGTGCTGGAGCTTTAGACTCTTCTTGCGGCCATTTGCCCGGTAGGCGAAGGTGCTGCGAGAACCCAGATGCGCGGACGTTGTTACGTCGAAGTCTTGGAAGTAGCTCTCTCCGTGCAGCGGTTTCAGGCCAAGTTCGCGAAACCGAGCGGCGATGTAATCGGCCGCCTTCTCGAGTTCCGGCGAGCCCGTGGCCCGTCCGCGCATGTTCTCCGAAGCGAGAAATTTAACGTAGCCGATGTATTCATCGGGACTTAGGTCCGCCGCGCAAAGGCAGCCGGCCAGGATGAGCAGAAGCAATCCTCGCATCTACTTCTTCAAGGGAGAGCCGATCGTGATCTCGCAGCATTTCTCGGCCGCGTCGCGAGAAGTCTGCTGGTACTTGAGCTCGCCTTGGATCAGTTGCTCGAGGTTGGGCCATGGATAATTGCCGAACAGCCGCCGGCCATTGAGAAACGTGGTCGGCGTTCCCTCCACCTTGAGAGCGCGACCTTCCGCAATCTCCTTGTCGATCTCAGCCTCGGTTGCCTTATTGTCGATGCAGCGGCCCAGTTGGAGCGTGTCGAGATCGGCGGACTTCGCCCAGCCCAGCACTTTATCCTTCAAATTCTCAGCAGTGATTTCACCCTGGTTCTCGTACATCCAGTCGTGATATTTCCAAAATGCTTCGGGGGTCTGACGGAAAACGCAACGCCCGTCCATGGCTGCCGCCTTCGCCCAGGGATGAATCGCTTCGAGCGGGAAATCTTTGAAATATACGCGCACTTCCTTGGGAAACTTGGCGGGAATGTTGTCCCGGATCAGTTTCGCCTCCTCTTTGCAATTCGGGCATTGGAAGTCGCTGAAAATCACCATGACGACTGGAGCGGCGGGTACGCCAAAACTGGGCGAGAGGTCGGTCTTTAGTTTGTCCAGTTCCGGCTGAAATGGGTTCTGCGCCACGTCATAGATGAGTCCCCGAATGATCTTTTTGCCGTCCTTGGAAATGAAGAAGGTCTCATCCTGATATCGCCCGCCGAGCGCGAGGTGAACATCCACCTGCTTCAGATCGGGCATGGGCGACGGTTTCGGATCGTCGATTTTCACCTGCACGTCGCTGCTCATCGCCAGCAAATGGCGGATGTATGCTTCGAGGGTTGGTTTGTCGAGGGCAGAAGCAGGCTTCACCTGGGCGCTGATGGACCCCAGGCACAGGACCGCAAGGAGAAGAAAACGCATATCTCACTAGTGTAACTTGCAAGGGCGGCGGCGACAGAGCTGAAATGTGGCATATGCTTCTGCGCGGCGCTTAAGAGATCGAGAGCGGCAACAGCGACACGGACTACGAACCGACAAACAGACCGAACCACCCGACAATGGGCACTCACCCTTGACGGCGGCTTAAATCTCCTTTACAATTGAAAGAAAAAGGGTTACTGTTTCCACTGTTGTCATTATGGCCAAGAGATCCTCAGTGACAGCCCGCAACGCCGAGATCCTGCATTCGATTGTGCATTCTTACATCGAAACGGGAGAACCGGTGGCCTCTCGAACTGTATCTAGACGCCGCAGGGACGGGTTGAGCGCTGCTTCCGTCCGGAATGTGATGGCAGACCTTTGCGATGAAGGCTTTCTGGCTCAGCCACATACGTCGGCTGGACGCATTCCCACCGAAAAGGCCTTTCAAAGTTATGTGCGCTCATTGGCGCGAGCTCGGGTCCTGGCAGCGGAACTGCACCGGCTGCGGACCGAACTGGGAGCGCTTTCGAGTGTGGAAGCACGCATTGAGCACTCTTCGCACCTGTTGACAGAGATGACGCGCAGCATCGGAATCGCTGCCGCCATTCCAACTTCCAATCAGGAACTCGATCAGATCGAGCTGATCCTGTTGGCTGAAAGTCGGGTCCTGATGATTGTGGTTACCCGCGACAGGATGGTGCGCAATCGCATCGTCACTCTGGACGAAACAGTCAACCAGGAAGAGTTGCAATCGATCCGGAATTACATCAACCGCAATTTCGGCGGCTGGATGCTCTCTCGTGTGCACGATGAACTCAGACGCAGGTTGGAGCAGGAGAGCGCAGCCTATGACGCGCTTCTGAAAAGGCTGAACCAACTTTACGAGAAGGGGTTGCTCGATCTTGGGCTGCTGCCTGAAGTTCACATGGATGGTGCCAGCTATCTGGTCGGCCTGGATCTGCACCTCACCCAAGAGAAGCTGCGGGATCTGTTCCGTACGCTCGAAGAGAAAAAACGTATCTTGCAGTTGCTGGACCGGTTTCTCGAGCTGCCCGACGGGGAACTGTCCGTTCAGGTAGGCATGGCCGACGCACATCCCAGCATGAGCGAGCTTTCATTAATTGGAATCAGCGTCGAAATGGAAGGCGGACTCTCTGCCAAAATAGCGGTGATTGGCCCCATGCGCATGAATTATGAGAAGGTTATCTCGGCAGTGCTGCATATGGGCCAGGCGTTTCGGCGTCTTCCATCCTAAAAGGTTTGACCCGAATCGCTGCGCCGCACCCCTTAAACTAGAAATATGGACATGAGTAACTCTCCTGTGGATTCTGCCGAAGAGGCTACTTCGCAGGGCGTTGATGGGCTGGCCTCCTCGCCGGAGGAGTTGGCAGCCGAACGCGATCGTCTTTCGGCCGAAAGGACAGATTTGCAGGATCGCCTCCTTCGCCGCCAAGCCGAGTTCGATAATTTTCGTCGTCGGGCCGAACGGGAAAAGGCGGACGTTTTGGAGTACGCGAACACAGAGACGGTTCGGGCGCTTCTGCCAATCCTCGACGATTTCGAACGAGCCTTGAAAGTCGAAGTAGCCGATAAGGAATACGCCCGCGGCATGGAGCTGATATATAGCCGTGTGGGGGAGTCCCTAAAGAAATTGGGATTAGAGCCGATCAATTCCACGGGCCTGGCGTTCGATCCGCACATCCATCACGCCGTCGAGATGGCCGAATCCGACGAGGCCGCGGATACGATCCTCGAAGAGTATCAACGGGGGTATAATTTCAAAGGCCGCTTGCTGAGGCCTGCGATGGTGAAGGTAGCCGTAACTAAGAAATGAACGCGACCAAACGGGATTACTACGAGATACTCGGCGTCGGCCGCGATACCGACGATCCAGGTCTGAAGGTGGCCTATCGCAAATTAGCGCTGATGCACCATCCTGACAGGAACCCCAACGATCGGGATGCCGAGGAGAAGTTCAAAGAAGCAGCTGAGGCTTATGGCGTTCTGAGTGATCCGCAGAAACGAGCAGCCTACGACCGCTTCGGGCATCAGGGCTTGGCGGGAGCGGCTGGAGGTTTCGATTCCAGTTCGGTTGATCTGGGCGATATTCTAGGCGACTTATTTGGCTTCGGAGGCGACATTTTCGGGAGTGGGGGCGGCGGTCGCAAGCGCAGCCGTGCGCAGCGCGGCGAGGACCTTCGTTACGATCTCGAAGTTGGATTCGACGACGTGATGCGGGGCATGAGCGCCGATATCCTCGTTCCGAGGATGGAAGCCTGCACACGCTGTACGGGCACCGGAGCCGAAAAAGTGGACGGTCTCGTTAGTTGTCCGATGTGCCACGGGCGGGGAGAAGTGCTCTATCAGCAGAGTTTTCTCCAGATTCGGCGCACTTGCGGGCAGTGCAATGGCCGCGGTCAAATTATCAGGCGTCCGTGCCTGCAATGCAAAGGTGAAGGCCATATTCGATCCGACCGCAAGCTAAAGGTGAACATACCAGCCGGCGTGAGCACCGGCACAAGGCTTCGGCTGGCTGGGGAAGGGCAACCCGGTCCCAACAACGGGCCATCAGGCGACCTTTACGTCTTCATCAAAGTGAAGGACCACGCCATCTTCGAGCGTCACGAAGACGATCTGCACTGTACGGTTCCCATCAACATCGCGCAGGCAGCTTTGGGGACCGAAGTGGACCTGCTGACGTTCGACGGTCTACAAAAAATCAAAGTAGCCGACGGAACGCAAAGCGGCTCCAAGGTGCGCTTGCGAAGCCTGGGGATACCGCATCTACAGGGCAGCGGTCGAGGCGATCTATTTGTCCATATCGACGTCAAGATCCCCACCAAACTAACACGCGAACAAAAGAAGCTCTTCGAGCAGTTGAAGGACACCCTGCCGGTGGAAAACGAGCCTCACGACAAGAGCATCCTTGAGAAAGTGAAAGACTACTTTATGTAAGTGTTGCGTCGACCGGTCCGATCCAGCCAATTCCGCAGCATCCGGCTGTACGCTCTGGCAGTTTCGCCCGCGAGTTGCTCCACTGTGTACTTCATCTTGTTGCGCCAGTTCGGATGCTCGGCCGTCGTTCCCGGCAAGTTCTGCTGATCCACATCCTTGAACAGGTCCTCTTGATTCACGACCAGCAACTGCGAAGGCGTGGACGCCAGGAATCCGATGATGGCGTTATGGAGTTCGCCATTCAACTCGGGCACTTGTTGAGAGTCCCACGGAACCCATTCCGGCAGCAGTCCTAGCTCTTTCAACAGGGTCAAAATCTTTTGTTTTTCTGACGCTCGCTCATCCAGGGCTGCACGATAGGAATGCTCATCTCCAATGACGCCGGCAGCACGCCTGGCATCGATATCGGCATTCTGCCAGAACCCTGCCAGAGTCGGCAGATCGTGCGTGCTTGCTGAAACGAGCGCCTGCCTGGGATAGTCGAGCGGTCGGTTGAAACGCCCGTCTCGGTCACGTTCGAAGTAAAAAAGTCGATAACTCAGAACGCCGAATTGCCGCAAGATGTCGCGGGTCTGATCCGGAACGGTTCCCAAATCTTCGCCCACCACAATGAACTGTCCGCGGACACTCTCCAGGGCCAGAACGCGCACCAGGTCGTTAAAACGATCCTGGACATAAGTGCCCTCCGTGGCCTGTTTTCCATCGGGAATCCAGTAGAGCCGGAAGAAGCGCATGACATGGTCAATCCGAAGCGCGCCGCCATGAGCGCTGGCCTTTCGAATAGACTCGGCAAATAACCGATAGCCATCCTCAAAGTGCCGAACCGAATTTGGCGGTGGAAATGACCAATCCTGGCCTTTCGGCGAGAAATCGTCGGGTGGAGAGCCCACCCGGCATCCTTCGGCGTAGAACGAGCGATGGGCCCACAGATCCGATCCGAATCTGTCAGTCGCCAGAGCAAGATCATGGTAGAGTCCGATGCTGAGTCCCCGCGTCAGCGCGTAGGCTTGCGTTTGCTCAAACTGGAGATTAAGCTGCCACTGAATATACTTGTGCAGCAGGACCGTGCGCCAGTTCTCTTTCGCGAATGCCCGCGTTTCAGGCGAGTCCGGATCCTGGTAGTGGGATGGCCAGGCATGCCAATTCCAAACATTGGGGTCGCTCTTGTGAATCGCTTCATCGAGAGCTGAGTGTACGGCAAACATATCCAGGAGCTTGCCCTCCCGATCTACGTAGGCCTGGAACGCTTTCGCTCGATCTGTTTGACGGCGAAACTCCACGGTCAGAAAATTTCGGAATAGAAGCTTTAGGAAGCGCATCTTGAGACGACTGATGCGCTCGTATTCGACGTATTGCGAATCCCGAAGCGCCGCCATCTCGAGCTGGACCTTGGGGCTGTCCGCGATGCGCCTCGCACACGTCGAACTCTTGAAATCGTCTATCGCTTCCAAATCCAAATAAATGTGATTGCGATAAAAGATCGAATTCGGAAGATATGGACTGGTGTTGTACGGCTGCCGATTGGGAATTGCGTGGAGCGGGTTCAAAGCCACAAAGCTGACGCCAAGATCGTCAGCCGCCCAGTCGATCAGATGGCGCAGATCGGTGCAGTCGCCGCAGCCCCAGTTTCGAGACGAGCGCACGCCATACAGACTGACTGCGATCCCCGCAGCTTTCCCGTTCTGCAGCCATTGGGGCTGAAAGGCTCGACTAGGACAGACCACCAGCCGCGCTTCCGACTTGGGACGGCCTGAGATATTCAACAGAATACGGTGGTATCCGAGCGGGAGCCCAGCCCCCAGCGAAATCTCCTTCTTCACGTAGATCTCGTGGTTGACCGCGCCTTCCTCCGCGACGGGCGACTCCGCCAGAGAGACCGACACTTCCCGAGTGCCGCCTTCTTCGAACTCAATGCTGGCGTGCACACGCACGGCAGCCAGTGAGTTGGGAACTGAAATCAAAAACGAGGCGTCTTCCTGCAGCACCACCAAAGTTGGAGGAAGCATCCGGGTCCAATCCTCGGTGCGGCGTAGTTCCAGAGCCTGTTCCAGCGATTTGTCGGACGCTGTGTCCAGGCCAAGTGAATGCAGTATCGCTTTTAGAACGTCATCGGGTGCTTCATGCCGCTTCCCCCAGATGTCCCAAAAGCCCTGCTCGACGCCCAGAAGTGTAGCGGCCTGCTGAATAGGGTGCATGTGATAATAGGATCGTGGACACAGAGAACAAGTTTCAACTGAGCCTTCCATCCGAGCTTTTCGCCAGGATCGATAACGAACAGATTGCCGACTTGTCCGAAAGCATTGTGACCACGACTCTCGATAAGGCCATCAACTGGGCGCGCAAGAATTCGATATGGCCGATGTCGTTCGGTCTGGCTTGCTGCGCGATTGAGATGATGTCGATGATCGGTTCGCGCTACGACATCTCGCGTTTCGGTGCCGAGGTAATGCGTGGGTCGCCCCGTCAATCCGATCTCATGATTATCGCCGGACGCGTGTCCAACAAGATGGCACCCGTGATCCGTCGACTGTATGAGCAAATGCCCGAGCCGAAGTGGGTGATCTCAATGGGGGCCTGCGCCACTTCCACCGGCGTTTTCAGCAACTATGCTCTGATTCCGGTGAATCAGGTGATCCCGGTGGATGTCTACGTTCCAGGCTGTCCCCCCCGGCCCGAGCAGTTGATTTACGCGATCATGCTATTGCAGAAGAAGATCGAGAATTCGCGCGGCACCGTGATGCAAGTCCTGAATTTAGCCTAGGCGAATAGTTCGGCAATTGGCAATTCCACGCCGGACAAAACGGCAACAGGAAGCTTCTCGCCGATTCCATACAACCGCGACGCTTTCCCCGGCAGCGACACTTCTATCGTTTTAGCCCGAGTGTCGACAACCCAAAATTCTTGAGTGCCGGCGGAGAATGCAACTCGGCGCTGGCGATCGATTTTGGACGCGCGATTCGATGGCGAAAGCACTTCCACGATCAGTGGAGGCGAATAGATGACGTAGTCGTCCGTTTGAAGGGCATGCCAGTCTGCGTTAGGCAAATAGGCTACATCGGCGCGCCAATACTGCAGACTAGGAGCGGGTCGATAAGGGAATTCGGCCATGGCCCCTCCAGCCCCCTTAGCCGCCTTATCGAGCCAGGCGGTTATCCGTCTCTGGATGTAGATGTGAATTGGCCTGGCTGGCGGCACAAGAACTACTTCCCCATCATGCAATTCATGCCGAGCGCCAGTCTGTTCGTCGTCCTCAGGCAGCTCGATAAACTCAGCCCAAGTTGTGAGCGCTGCACCAACGGTGCTCATGACGCTATTTTACCCGTATCAAGGTTGTGGCTTGACTTCCGGTTTCTCTTCGGGCTTGACATCCGGCTTCACGTCCGCTTTCACATCCGCCTTCGGTCGACGGAAAGGCTGACGCGGCACTGGCTTAGCGCTCGCCACCTCTGTATAAACCTTTAGAATTCTGGCCAGTTGCTCCGGGTCAGAGATCAGATACCGATGTCTTCCCTCAGCGGAGACGTTGAACTCCGTCCGGCCATCATCCAGAACGCTAATCGTTCCCGGGGCCGACAGCTTGAAGTAGCCTTCCTGAGGACGAACTGCGTAGAGCACCGCAGCCATGTCACGCGTGGGAGCATCGTAAGGCATCGGCTTGTAAGCGCGATAGGCGTCCACCACCGGGTGCGCCGGTGACCATTCGAAATCCTTCTCGATGCTCGCCGCCGGGTAAAGGACCCCACCCGCGATTTCGGCCCCGCATGCCACGATCGGCGTAGGCCACTCAGCGAACAGTTTCTTCGCCGACGGAATATCCGCCTGAATGGTGTAGTCGGGCTTGCCCTCCCCGTAAGCTCCCGCCGCGATCGTCAGGAAGCGGACTTTGCGTGCAATCAACTCCTTCACGCCTGGAAGCGCAAGAACACGGACCAGGTTCGTCGCGGGCCCGGCAAGGACCACGAGAGAGTTTTGATCGTATTGCGATGTGAGCGCATTTCGGATGAGCGCGGCCGGATCCGCCGTATCGTTCAGCTTGTGAATGTTATGAACATAAGCCGGGGTTCCGTCAGGCTTCTTCCTGTCGAGCGGGACGGCGAGCATGGGCGCGTCCTCGAGAGTCTTGCCAGTGGTCGACAGCCCTACGGGCAGTGAACGGGCAAATCCGCCAAATCCGCCGTTAACCGGGCCAGCGTAAAAACGGCCCACCGCATCGCAGAAAGCGGCCGCATTTAGACTGGGTCCGCTAACGCTGAGTGCGACTATGCGAGCTTCGTTTTTTCCATCGAAGCCGTAGAGCAGGGCGAGCGCGAGCGCCTGGTCGATATCCCGGCCCATGTCCGAATCGAACAGGATGCCAACGGGCGGTTTCGGTTGTCCCGCAAACTGCATTTTCGGGCGACTCCTTCTTCATGATGATAGGTCAACCGTCACCCTTTCGCCAAGTAGCGGCGTTACCATAAGGCTTGGACTACAACTCCCCTCGCGCCGCCATTGAAGGTGTCCGCACGCCCCGGAGCGGTTGCATCACGCTCGCCATCGTCATCGTAGCGTTGTTGTTCAGCGCTCGATTTCTAGCCTCCCTCGCCATCGATTATCAGTGGTGGAAGGAGATGGGCCAGCTCGCAACCTGGATTAACACCTGGATCTATAGCTACGCTCCAACCGCTGTCGCGACACTCACGGCATTCGCGGTTCTGTGGATTTCCCATGCGCGCGCACTGCAACACGCGGGCACCAGACTCGGCCGCTATCCCCTCTACGCCAAACTATCGACTCTGGCAATCTTGATTTTGTCGTGGATCCTGGCGGTCGGCGCGATGGATAGCTGGACAGTTGTTCGTTTCTTCGGCGGACGCGCACTGGCTCGCGGCGCGGCCCAATGGCATGACCCGGTGTTTAACCAGCCGCTTGGTTTCTATCTCTTCGATCTTCCGTTCTACTCCGTGCTTCTATCGCTGGTGCTGACCATTGTGGCCGTAGCAGCGATTCTTTATTGGGCCGCGACGCGCTTCTGGCACTTGCAAAAAACCATGACCGACTGGTCGCAGCTTCAGCACATCGACCTCGCACACTTCAGTTTGCGGGGGGCGATGGAATCCAGCTTCGTTCGCTTGCTTTCAACCGTCTTCCTGATTGAGCTCGCCGTCCGATTTTTCCTAGGTCGCTACCGCATGCTGCTCAATGAGCACGGGTTCATGGTTGGGATTGATTACGTAAACCAATACTTCGGCCTGCCGCTGCAATGGGTGCTCATTGCGGCTTGCATTCTTGCCGCCGTCGCCATAGTTGCCAAGAGTCCGAAGATCGCGCTTGGGCTAGTGGTTGGCGCAATGATCCTTCGGGCGCTGATCCCGATGGCGGTGGGCGCGGCCTATGTGCGGCCCAATGAGATCTCGCTCGAAAAACCGTTTATCGAACGCCACATTCAGGCTACTCGTTCCGCCTACGGTATCGACAGCCGCACGAAGGAGGTTCAAATTCAAGCGAAGGCGGAAGCGGTGATCGATGTGGAAAAATACCGCCCCTTGCTGGATAACGTCAGGCTCTGGGATATGAAGGCTTTTCGCGAGACTGTCTCCCAGATCCAGCCGTTGCGTCCTTACGTCTACTCCGATGTCGACGTCGATCGATATACGATCGGCGGAAAACTCCGCCACGTCATGCTCGCTCCCCGAGAACTCGATCTCAATGGATTAGGGGATGCCCGCTCGCGTTGGATCAATCCGCATTTCATTTACACGCACGGGTACGGAATCGTGATGGCTGAGTCGAATCAAATTACGGCCAATGGCCTGCCAGTACTGTTCGTAAAGGATGCTCCACCTGAGATTGCGGTTCCCGACCTAAAGCTGACTCGTCCGG
Organism: Bryobacterales bacterium; assembly: GCA_038225555.1. GTDB lineage: Bacteria > Acidobacteriota > Terriglobia > Bryobacterales > Bryobacteraceae > JANXQZ01. The sequence goes on along the minus strand of JBBRRB010000001.1, from coordinate 39,953 downwards.
AAATCTACTTTGGCGAACAATCGGAAGATCCTGTGTTCGTGCGCACGGCGCAAGCAGAATTCAATTACCCGGCGGGCGAACATAACGTGCAAACCCGCTATGAGGGCAAGGGCGGTTTTCCCATTTCGTCGCTCGCCCTGCGAACTGCCGCAGCCGTTTCCCGCGGGGACTGGAACATTCTGTTGACAGGCTACCTGACCCCTGAGAGCCGGATGATGATCCATCGAAAGATTACCGACCGATTGGAAACGCTAGCAGGATTCATGCTCTGGGATTCGGACCCGTACATGGTCGTAGACAAGCAGGGCCGGCTCGTCTGGATCGTGGATGGCTACATGACGTCCGATGCTCACCCCTACTCGCGCAAGCTCGACTTCGAGGGGATGGGCTCTCTCAACTACATTCGCAATTCTGTCAAAGCCACTGTGGACGCCTACGACGGCACCATTAAGCTCTATATCTTCGATCCCGAGGATCCGCTCATCGGGGCCTATCGCAACCTCTTCCCGGATCTCTTCCTGCCCGCCTCGGCCATGCCAGCTGACGTCCGGGAGCATGTGCGTTACCCGGAATTGATCTTCCGAACGCAGGCAGAGATTTATCGCACGTTCCACATGCGCGATCCGGAAACGTTTTATAACAAGTCCGATGCATGGGACCTTGCCAAGTTCACATCGGGCCAGAGTTCGGCTCCCGAACCGGTGACGCCTAACTATGTGGTGGCCACTCTACCAGGCGAGAAGACTCCTGAGTTTCTGGTGATGATCCCCTTCACCCCGCGGAACCGCGACAACTTGATCGGCCTGATGATGGCCCGTTGCGATGGGGAGCATCTAGGCGAGAAGGTAGTGTTGCTGCTTTCGAAACAGGAGATCATACTCGGTCCGATGCAAGTGGAAGCGCGAATCAATCAAGATCAGAACATTTCCAAAGATCTTACGTTGTGGAATCAGCAGGGTTCGCAAGTGCTGCGCGGACAGATGCTGGTACTACCTGTGGAAAACACGTTTTTGTATGTGGAGCCCATTTACTTACAAGCTTCCCAGGCCAAGATGCCTCAGCTTAAGAAGGTCGCGCTGGCCATGGGCAACACTCTTATATACTCGGACACTTACCAGCAGGCGCTGGAACAGTTAGGCAGGGGAGCGTCGGGCGTATCTCAAACCGCGCCGACGCAGGAAACACGCGGAAGCTCCAGCCTGCCAGTAACAACGCCAGCGGGCCAGGATGGGCGAGTGGAACAGATCCGACAGCATTTCCAGCGATATCGCGATTTGACATCGCAAGGCAAATGGGCTGAAGCTGGACGCGAACTGGAGGCAATTCAGAGCTTGCTCGGCAAGTGAACTGGAACCTATAATGCACCTAAGGTAAATCGGTTAGATACATTACTCTGGTTGAGGCATCTAGTACATTTCACCCAGTGCGTGTATTGACCTTGTAAGCCAACACCGATAATCTAAGTTGTCTCGTGATAGAACAACGTAAAGCAAGGCGCTTCGAGTTGAAGTTGCCATTCGAACTCGTGCGCAACGGATCGGCTCAAACCCGACTCGAAGGCACAACGGTCAACATCAGCTCAGTAGGGGTGTTATTCTCAATTGAAGCGAACGTGGAACTTGGAGATTCTCTCGAATACCTAATTACTCTTCCAACATCACTGGACTCGGATATTGTGCGTATCCGCTGTCTGGGCAAGGTTGTTCGCCTTGGTTCGACCGACATTGCCGCGACTCTGGAAAGGTATGAATTCGTCCGGGCGGCCAGAACGCCACGTGGAGAAGACCCGGCCTTGGATGCCGCCCGGGTCCCCTCTCGACGGAAGTTCGGCGCTTCTTGAGGCTGGAAAGCTCTACTTGGAGCCGACTACTGCAGTGTTCCCTTGATCAAAAAGTACTTTCGTAGTTGTACCGCCCAGGCGGATTTCCTGCAAACTACTGCCTGAACCCTCGCCCGTATAACCCACGGTGGTTGACAGAAACTTCTGTCCGCTGGTCTCAACTTTTACACTGGCTTCGGCGCTCACCTTGCCTTGCTTGAAGACAATCTTGTTGTCGTGCAATTCAACTTTGCACTCGCCAGCTTTCAGTTCGGTCCCGTTCACCGTCGTCGCGCGATACAGATTCACGCGATAGGTGGAGGCCGCATAGGCTACGCTCAATCCCAAACACATCAACGCACGTAAAGCTTTTTTCATGTTGGTTTCCTCTTTCTTTTTTCGAATACCTGTTTGATGGTAGGGCCCTATCTTCCGTCGCAAGAGTAGTTTTACCCATGCGAGTGGTTTCTTAACCGTTCTCCTGCAGGTGCATTCCGGTTTGGCCGGTTTCGCTACCGTTTTCTGGATGGTCCATTACCTTTCTTTACACCTCGTGGAGTAACTTCAGCGTTTAGATAACCATCCATTAAAGCGTCAGATCCCTGATTTTAAAGAGGAACCACATGAAAATTCGTTTAGTTTTGTTGTCATGCTTGTTGGCCATTGCGGCATTTGCAGCGGATGCCACGGGCAAATGGAGTGCGGAAGTACCGGGCCGCGGAGGCCAAACCCGCCAGATCACCATGAATTTGAAAGCCGACGGGGCCAAGTTAACGGGAACACTCGGCGGACCCCAAGGCGATACCGAGATTACGAACGGCAAGGTTGATGGCGACACTATCTCGTTCACCGTTACTCGTGAGTTCCAGGGCAACAGCGTGAAGCTGAACTACACCGGAAAAGTCTCAGGCGACGAGATCAAGTTCAAGCAGGAGCGCGAAGGCGGAGAAGGCCGCAGTCAGGAATTTACCGCCAAACGGTCGACTACCTAAAGCAAGGCTCGGGGTGCGGCCAGCGCCGCCGCATCCCGGCTACAGCCTGGCACCGTACCCGGCCAGTTCTTCTATCTGTACCAGCTCCGTCGGATAATCCCCCGTATAGCACGAATAGCAATACTCACCCTTATCGTCCCGCACAGCCCGGTGCAGGGCGGGCAGCGATAGGTAAGCAAGCGTATCCGCTTCCACAAACTCCCGGATCTCTTCGATGGAATTGTTCGCCGCGATCAACTCGCGCTTGGAAGGAGTATCCACTCCATAAAAGCAAGGCGAAATCGTAGGAGGACATGAAATGCGCATATGCACTTCCCGGGCGCCTGCATTGCGAACCATCCGGACGATCTTCTTGCTAGTGGTCCCGCGGACAATCGAGTCATCCACGAGAATTACCCGCTTCCCTTCTATCAGATGACGAATAGGATTCAGCTTTAGCTTTACGCCGAAGTCCCGGATAGCTTGCGACGGCTCGATAAACGTCCTGCCGACGTAGTGGTTTCGAATCAAAGCCTGGCGAAATGGAATGCCGGACTCGTCGGCATATCCCAGAGCGGCAGCCACGCCCGAATCCGGAACCGGAACCACGACATCCGCATCTACCGGCGACTCGCGAGCCAGTAGCCGTCCCAGATTCTCGCGTGATTCCTGCACCGAGCGGCCAAACACGATCGAGTCTGGACGAGAGAAATAGACGTGCTCAAACACGCACTGGGATCGCTTCCGCGCCGGCGTGTAGCGTTCGCGGGTCATGCCTTCCGGTCCCACGCACACCATCTCGCCCGGTTCCACATCGCCCACATACTCGGCGTCGATTAGATCGAAGGCGCAGGTCTCGGATGCAAACACGTGCGCGACCCGGCCATCCGGCTGCACTAGCCGCCCCATTGCGAGCGGGCGAAATCCATAAGGATCGCGGGCGACGATAATACGATTCTGAGCCAGAAACACAAGCGAGAAGGCGCCCTCGAGTTGCAGCAGCGCTTCGCGCAGGGCACCGGACAGCGTGCGCTCCCGAGAGCGGGCTACCAGGTGCAGCACTACCTCCGTGTCGCTCGAGGCTTGAAAGATCGATCCATCGCGCTCCAGGTCCTGCCGCAACTCCAGCGCATTGGTGATATTGCCGTTGTGCGCGACTGCGATTCGACCCTTGTTGCAGGCCACGGAGAATGGCTGAGCGTTCAGCAGCACCGTGTCGCCCGCCGTGGAGTAACGCGTATGTCCGATCGCGGTATCGCCGGGCAGCTCGCTAATCACGCTGGGCGTGAAGATGTCAGCTACATGGCCCATGCTCTTGAAGCAGTGGATATCGCGCCCATCGCTGGTGGCTATTCCAGCGCTCTCTTGTCCGCGATGCTGCAAGGCGTACAGCCCCAGATAGGTTAGATTGGAAGCTTCGGAATGACCGTAGATTGCGAAAACGCCGCACTCGTCGCGGAATCCGTCGACGGATGCTTTCGTGCCGGTCAAGATTGGTGAAGCAGGTGTTCTAGAGAGGTTTCCCAAAGTTTCTCGGAGCGCCTTCAACTCGGACTCTACCCAAGTCACTGACCGGTTCGATCTTCGTAACCGCCCTTTTATTGTAACTTACCGGACCCCACAAACGAAGCTTGCGGCATCGTCAATGCTTCCGCTTCCCCGATACTTTGCGATCTGAGGATACGGGCATAGCGGACGCGTGCGATCAACGGTATCCTTGGTTCCCGGATGCGTCGCGAGAAGGCGATCAGGGGCTTTGTCCTGTTCCACCCATTGCTCGATCGCGGCCAGCGGGTCGATGCGGGAGGGACCGTCGCCCCCCCCGCAATGGTTCATTCCAGGGGCCATGAACAGGCGAAATGAATCGTTGATCTTGGAGGCGCCGCCCATCTTTTTAGCGACCGAGTTGTAGTAGTCCACTGAATTCAAGGGCGAAATCAATTGATCGTTCCAGCCGTGATACATGAGCAGCTTTCCGCCGTGCGCGAAGAAATCTTTCAGGTTGGGATCGGTCGCATTCAGTAAATTGTCGTCCAGCTTGTCGGCGAGTGCCACGTCCTTATCAAAATCGAGCGACTTGAAATCCCAATTTTTATCCTTGAAAACGACATACTGAAAATGCGAGACAGGAATAGCGAAGGGTTGCGGACCGCCCGCCAAGGCACCCCACACAAGTTCGCTGCCGGGCGTCATGCCAGGGAAGATTTGCTTGCCGGTTCGCGGGTTCTTTGCGCCGCCGTAGATTTTGCGCGCGGATTCCACCTGAGGAGCAGTCAGACACCCCTCGATTCCCGCTTCCGTACACTGCAATGTTCCAGGATCAAAATGGCAACTCATGGGGTCTTCGATTAAACCGTCCTTCGCTCCATCGAGGTCGTCGCAAGTTTTTAGAGCGGCCTGGTGGATGAGTTCTAACTTCGCTGGTGGAAGGAAACCGGCCGGGTTGGCCAGTGTGGCGACGGCTGGCCACAGATCCCCGATCATGAGGTGGGTCCAGTAGTTGGCAGGGGCGCCCGCCACGATGCCGTCGTAGTCCCGAGGAAATTTTTGAGCCTCTTTGAGCCCCTGCTTTCCTCCGGATGAGCATCCACTCCAATAGGAGCGCACCGGGGCCTTGGAATAGAAGGCTTCGATGATCGCTTTGCCCTTTACGGTCATCTCATGCACTGCCCGGTATCCAAAGTCAGCAAGTTTCTCAGGGTGTCCTAACGCGAACGACGCGTCCCCGCCATCGTGGCCGGTATTGGTGGAAGCGGTAGCATAGCCTCGATTCAACCCCGTCGCCAGACCCGGGTAGACAATTGCGCCGGACCATCCGCCATTCCCGATTCCTAGAAATTTTCCGTTCCACCGTTCGGATGGCATCCAGACTTCGATTTTGATATTTGAGTCGGGGGTCGGCTTGATCTCGGCGGCGACGCGGCAAAAAGCCGGCAGGTGTTCGAAGGCTGACTGTTGCGCAGAAGGAGCGGAGGGCAACTTGAACGCACCCGTTTCGATGGTTTCGGCGTGAGTAATTGTCGTGTTGGCCAGCACGAGGGTGGAGAGGTTCTCGCAGGTGTTGGCGAAGATGACGGGTGTAGCAGTGGCAACGGCAAGGAGTGTGATGATGCGCATCATGGACACAAATGCTCCAGCCGACCAGTCTATCGTGCACCAGTCAAGATTGGTGGAGCAGGCGTTCCAGCGAGGTTTCCCAAGATCCTCGGAGCGCCTTCAGCTCGGAGTCTACCCAAGTCACTGACCGGTTCGATATTCGTAACCGTTCTTTCATTGTGACGCCGATCGTCACCGCTTGCACGCCGTGTTCGGTGGCGATTTCGCGGATGCGCTCAGGGTGGGCTGTGGAAACCAAGATCCTGGAAGGGCCTTCATGGAAGAGCAGAAATTCGGGCCTAAGCTCGGAATCGAACTCAATGCTCGCCCCTATCGCGGAAGGACCGAACGAACTCTCCGCCAACGCGACCCCCAGCCCGCCATCGCTCAAGTCATGCGTCGACTCCGCCATTGCTTCCCCCACAATCTGTCGAATGGCCCCATGCACGCGCTTCTCGTAATCCATGTCGAGCTCTGGCGGCAATCCCCACAGCCCGTTCACAATCACCTTGGCGTACTGCGTGCCCCCAAACCGGATCGCATCGCAACGCCCAAGTCCGCCCAGCAGGATGATGGTTCGGTCCGAATTTTGGAATTGCATCGGCACGGGCGGGCCGGTTCTCAGCAAGCCCACGATCCCCATCACGGGTGACGGAAAAATGCCTTCGCCCAGGGTTTCGTTATAGAGACTGACATTCCCTCCCGTGATAGGCGTTTCGAAGAAAGCGCACGCCTCTGCAATGCCTTCGATAGACTCCACCAGTTGCGCCATGATCTCGGGGCGCTCGGGATTGCCGAAATTGAGATTGTTCGTAGCCGCCACCGGCAGCGCGCCCACGGTGGACAGATTGCGGCAGCACTCGGCGACGATCAGCTTGCTCCCTTCGCGGGGATCCAGAAGACAGAACCGCGCATTGCCGTCGAGCGACATCGCAATGGAAGTGCCGGTCTCTTTAATCCGGATGATCGCGGCATCGGTTCCGGGTCCCGCAACGGTATTGGTGCGAACCGTGGAATCGTATTGCTCCCAAATCCAACGCTTGGAACAGATGTCCGCCGAGCCAAGCATCGCGATCAGGTCGGCCTCTAGCTGAGCGGTTCGGTCGGGGAGCAGCGGAGCTTCGTAGGGTGCGGGCCTGTACGGTTTCGTGTGGGGCCGATCATACAGAGGCGCTTCATCCGCCAGATCGCGGTTGGGGATCTCGGCTACTATTTCGCCATGATTCTTCACCCGCAGAATGCCGTCGCCGGTCACGCTGCCAACGGTCACCGCGTCTAATCCCCACTTGCGGAAGACCTGAAAAACCTCATCTTCCCGCCCTCTCTCGGCCACCAACAACATGCGCTCTTGCGATTCCGACAACATGATTTCATACGGAGTCATGCCGGTCTCGCGCTGCGGGACTAGCTTGAGATCAATCTCGACTCCGGTCCCGGCGCGGCTGCCCATCTCGCAAGTGGAGCAGGTCAGTCCAGCCGCGCCCATGTCCTGAATTCCAACAATGGCTCCGGTCTGCATTGCTTCAAGGCAGGCCTCCAGCAGCAGCTTTTCCATGAACGGGTCACCGACCTGCACATTCGGGCGCTTCTGCTTGGACTCCTCGGTGAACTCGCCGGAAGCCATCGTAGCGCCGTGAATGCCGTCGCGCCCGGTCTTCGCGCCTACATAGATCACCGGATTCCCGATGCCCTCCGCTTTGCCATAGAAGATTTCGTCCTTCTTGAAAATCCCGAGCGCGAAGACATTCACCAGTGGGTTGCCGTTGTAGCAGGGCTCGAACACGCACTCTCCGCCTACCGTGGGAACTCCAAAGCAATTCCCGTAGTGAGAGATGCCCGAGACAACGCCTTCCAGAATGCGGCGATTGCGCGCCACATCGAGCGGTCCAAACCGCGGCGCGTCCATCACCGCGATGGGTCGCGCGCCCATAGTGAAAATGTCCCGGAGGATGCCGCCCACGCCGGTAGCGGCGCCCTGGAACGGCTCGATGAAGCTGGGGTGATTATGCGATTCGATCTTAAAGGCGATCGCATAATCGTCACCGATATCGATGATTCCCGCATTTTCGCCCGGACCTTGCAGCACCAGCTTGCCGCGCGTAGGCAGCTTCTTCAAATGCAGCCGGGAACTCTTGTACGAGCAATGCTCGCTCCACATCACACTGAAAATGCCCAGTTCGGTGTAGGTGGGTTCGCGCCCGAGCAGGGATACAATTTTTTGATATTCGCCCTCTGTCAGTTGGTGAAGAGCGATAATGTCGTCGGAAAAAGCGCTCATGAAGCAAGGCAGGCGGCAAACTGCACAACCGATTGCAAGACGACGAGACCATCTGTGCAACCCATGAGAACTTCGGTAGCCCGTTCGGGATGCGGCATCATTCCCATGACGTTGCGTCTCTTATTTATAATGCCCGCGATGTCTCGCATGGAACCGTTCGGATTGTCGAGGTAACGGAACAGAACCCGATCGTCCGACTCCAATTCGTCGAGGGTTCGTTCGTCGGCAACATAGCAGCCCTCGCCATGCGCTACGGGCAAATGAATCACTTGGCCCTTGGTGGCTTCCGACGTAAAAGGCGAGTGAATCGTTTCCACCAGCAGAGGCGTGGGACGACACGCAAACTTTAAGCCCTTGTTCCGCACTAGCGCCCCGGGCAGCATACCGGCCTCCACCAAAACTTGAAAGCCGTTGCAGATGCCCATAACCAATCCGCCCTCATCCGCGAACCGCTTAACTGCGCCCATCACTGGAGAAAATCTGGCAATCGCCCCGCAGCGCAAGTAGTCGCCGTAGGAGAACCCGCCTGGCAGGATCACGGCGTCCAGATGAGCGGGAAGCTGAAGGGAATCGTGCCAGATAAATTCAGCTTGTTGGCCCAAATTGTGAGTCAATGCATACCACGCATCGTGATCGCAATTGCTGCCAGGAAACACTATGACGCCGAATCTCATGGAATCGATTCCAGTCTATCAGGCGGCGCGGGGTACAACGCACTGCCATGATATCCTTTCCAGTTAAGGACACCCTATGTTAAACGCCAGACGTTCCCTGCTTGCAAGCGCTGCAACTGTCATGATCCCGCTGCTTCTGCTTGCGGAAGAGAGAGTCGATTTGTCGATGGTTGGCCGTATCAAAGCGGAAGCCTTCGACAACTCCAAGGTGATGGACCATATGTTTTACCTGACGGACGTTCACGGCCCGCGGCTCGCCGGATCGCCCGGTTACAAGGAGGCAGGCGATTGGGTTGTGAGCCGTTTTAAGGAATACGGGCTGGCCAACGCCAAGGAAGAAAAGTGGGGACCCTTCGGTCGCGGCTGGGCATGCAAGCACTACGAAGGCCACATGGTGGAGCCCCAATATTCGCCCCTGATTGGATTCCCGCTAGCGTGGACAGCCGGAACGGAAGGCACCATCTCGGGCGAACCTATACTCGTCATCATTCTGACCGAGAAGGATTTCGAAAAGTACAAGGGCAAGTTGAAAGGGAAAATGATTCTTTCCCAACCTTTGAAGGAGATCGCGTTCAACACAACTTCACTGGGCCGCCGTTATACCGATGCCGAACTGTCCTCTGAGGCGCTAGCGCCGGAACCGGGAGCGCGGCCCTTTGGCGGAGGACGTCCGCCCGCTTTCGGCAACGGCCCCATTCCGACCGACCCGGAAGCCCGCCGCAAGATGATGGAAGAGCGCAGAAATTTTCAGGAAAAAGTATCGACCTTTTATAAGGACGAAGGCGCACTGATCCTGCTGAGTTACGGCTACAACGGCGACGGAGGGACGGTTTTCGCCGGCTCGGGAGGCGCATACGATCCCAAGAAGCCCATCGCCTTGGCATCGGTCGCACTCACTCCGGAGCATTACAACCGCATGGTTCGCCTCATCCAGCACAAGATTCCGGTGAAGCTCGAATTCAACATTAGAAACGAGTTTTACACCGACAACATGGACTCCTTCAACGTGACCGGCGAGATTCCCGGGAGTTCGAAAAAGGATGAGGTCGTGATGATCGGTGCGCATCTCGATTCCTGGCAGGGCGGAACGGGGGCGACCGATAACGCTGCCGGCAGCGCCGTGATGATTGAGGCCATGCGCATTTTGAAGACGCTTAACGTAAAGATGGATCGGACCGTAAGGATCGGCTTGTGGGGCGGCGAGGAGGAAGGACTGCTCGGTTCGAAGGCGTACGTTAAAGAGCACTTCGGAGATCCCCAAACGATGAAGCTGACTGCGGAACAACCCAAACTGGCCGCCTACTTCAATTTTGATAACGGCACGGGCAAGATCCGTGGCGTATACTTGCAGAACAACGACATGGTCAGGCCCATTTTCGAGGCATGGCTGAAACCCTTCCAGGATCTTGGGGCATCTACCCTGAGCATCCGCAATACGGGCGGCACCGATCATCTTTCCTTCGATGCGGTTGGTTTGCCGGGCTTCCAGTTCATCCAGGAGCCCATGGAATACAGCACTCGTACCCATCATTCCAACATGGACGTCTACGATCGTATACAGGCCGGAGACCTGATGCAGGCTTCGGCGATTATCGCTTCATTCGTCTACAACGCCGCGACGCGTCCTGAAATGCTGCCACGCAAAACTCTTCCGAAGCCTCAGCCGAAGAGGGAAGAAAAGAAAGAAGACGACAAGAAGCCTCAGCCGACAGCCGGCTAGAACGGAGAGTGGATCGATGGTGCCCGACGTGCCCTGTAGCCCGATCGAAATTCTTATGGTCGAGGACAACCCGGCAGATGTCCGCTGGGCTCGCGAAGCTTTGAAAGAAGGCCGGATTCAGAATACAACGAATGTCGTGGGCGATGGCGAAGCCGCTTTGGCCTATTTGCGGAAGCAGGGAAAATACGCAGCGGTGCAGCGCCCGGACCTGATTCTGCTGGATCTGAATTTACCGAAGAAGAGCGGAGCGGAAGTGCTGGCCGAGGTGAAGACCGATGCAGATCTGCGCAATATACCGGTCGTCGTGCTCACCACGTCTCCAGTGGAGCGCCAGCAAATGCTCCGAACGTACAGTCTCCCGATCAACAGCTATATATTAAAGCCGCTAAATTGGACGCGGTTTTTGGACGCAGTGCGATGTTACGCCGAGCTCAATCTGGTAATCGTGAAGAGCGGAAGGTAGTTCTTAGCCGCGAGGCACGAAGTTCAGAGAAGCCGAGTTCATGCAATATCGCAGATGCGTAGGCCCCGGACCGTCGTCGAAAACGTGGCCGAGATGAGCGTCGCAGCGGGCGCAATTCACCTCGTTCCGATTCATGCCAAAACTGGTATCGCTGTGATTTGCCACATTCTCCTTCGCGAGCGGCTGCCAAAAGCTGGGCCACCCAGTACCGGACTCGAACTTCGTCTTGGAATCGAACAAAGGCGTGCCGCAGCAGACGCAATTATAGATGCCGTCGGCATGGTTATCGGCATACTTCCCGGTAAACGGACGCTCAGTGCCCGCTTTCCGTGCGACTTGAAACTGCTCGGGACTCAATTCCTTTTTCCATTCAGCATCGGACTTTACTACTTTTTCCACTTCTACTACTCCTTTCCGTTTACCGGATTTATCAAACTCCACGATGCGCACAGTGTGCTGCTTCGCGTCGCCTGCTAAGAGCGGATGCAAGCTGGCCACTCCGCCGATCAAACCCAAAAGTTGCCGCCGAGTTAAATCGAAACTTGTCATGATTGAATTCTCCTACTTGCCTATATAGCTAACACGCCAGATCGAGTTAGATCCATCATCCGTAACCATCAGCGAGCCGTCGGACGCAATTGCCACGCCCACAGGTCGGCCCCAAACGTTCCCCTCGGGCGTTACAAAACCGGTGAGAAAATCCTCGTACTCGCCTGCCGCGTGTCCGCTCTTCAGAGGCACTCTAACTACTTCATACCCTGTCCGGACTGCTTTATTCCACGAGCCATGCTCTGCGGCGAAAATGCTGCCTTGATAAGCATTCGGGAACTGCTTGCCATCGTAGAAGGTCATTTCCAACGATGCATTATGCGGTTGGAGAAGAACGTCTGGCACGATCACTTTGCTCTTCAGCTCCGGGTGCTTGCCTTGATGGCGCGGGTCCTGATTGCCGCCCGTGTAATACCACGGCCAGCCGTAGAAACCGCCCTCTTGAACGTGCGTGATGTAGTCGGGCACGAGGTTATCGCCGAGCATGTCGCGCTCGTTCACGGAACACCATAGCTCGCCCGTTTGCGGATGCACTGCGATCCCGACCGGATTTCGGATACCCGATGCGTAGATTCTCAGGCCACTTCCATCTGGATTGAACTCGAGAATGTCAGCTCGGTGGAACTCCGCCGGCGTGGTGTCGGGGTCGTCCACGTTCGAGTGCGACCCCACTGACACGAACATTTTCTTGCCGTCCCGCGAGAAGGCGATGTCGCGCGTCCAGTGTCCGCCGCCGCGTAGACGTCCCCCGCCGGGAATGTCGGGGACGATCACTTCAGGTTTCGCCGTTGCCTTCAGATCGCCTTTGGTGTATGGAAAGCGGACCACCGAATCTGTATTGGCGACGTATATGTACTTGGGATCCGGTCCGGGAGGGTAGAAGACGATTCCGAACGGCTGCTGCAAGCCGGAGGCGAACTCAGATGTGGACCCAGCCTTGCCGTCTGCCCCGATTCCGCGAAACACGAAGATCTTGCCGGGTTCGCTGGCCGCTACGAATAAATCTCCATTAGGGGCCGTTCGAGCCAGCCGGGGGTGCTGGAGACCGCTGGCATAAAGCTCCACTTTGAATCCGGGCAGGGTCTGAGGCCACGCGTTGGCGGGTCGGGAGACCATGTGGGGGCCATTGTCAACGCCTTCGGTCGCGTACGGCTTTGGCAAATCGGCGGCTGTGATTTTATGGATAACGCCGGGCTTCTGCTGCCGGTAATCGGAGAACACATCGCCGCCGAACAGCATGGGTGCCGAGAGCGCTAGGAGGGAGATAATTGTACGTGAGAACAAAGGAAGCTCCTTACTATAGATGATCGCTCAAGTTCGCCGGATTCAGAGTGACGACTGCTTCTAAGCGCATTCTGCTGGTGGCAGCGACTACCGGCTATCAGACGCAGATGTTCGTGGAGGCGGCTCAGCGGTTGAACATTGATGTCACTCTTGCCACGGATCGCTGCCATGTTCTCGATAACCCGTGGGGGGACAACGCCTTGCCCATCCGGTTCGACAATCCTGAGTCCGCGTCACTGCCGAGGTGCGACGGGATCGTTGCGCTTGGAGACCGTCCAGCGTGGGTGGCGGCCGTAATTGCTGGAAAGCTTGGGATAAAGTACAACTCCGTAGATTCGGTTTTAGCAAGCTGCGATAAGTATTTGGCGCGGCTGCGGTTCCAGGCCGCAGGCCTTCCCGTACCATCATTTTATCGGGCATCGGTCGATGAGGGAGCGGCGCTCGCCGCCGACCGAGCCCCTTACCCATGCGTTCTGAAGCCGCTCGGACTTTCCGGCAGTCGCGGCGTGATTCGGGCCAACTCACGGGAGGAATTTGTTGCGGATTTCGATCGCATAAAGGCGATACTGAGTGCTTCGAGGAGGGAGGAAGGCGATCGCTTTATCCAGGTGGAAAGCTTCATTCCAGGACGTGAGTTTGCCCTGGAGGGCCTGCTGACCGACGGCCAACTCTGCGTTCTGGCTCTGTTTGACAAGCCGGATCCGCTGGACGGCCCCTTTTTCGAAGAGACGATTTACGTTACTCCGTCACGGGAAGGATCCGCCGTGCAGGCGGCGATCACGCACGCCGCCCAGACTGCCGTGCGCGCGCTGGGACTAACGGAAGGTCCGGTACACGCCGAGATGCGAGTGAATCAGGAGGGAGTGTGGATGTTGGAGGTGGCGGCGCGCCCGATCGGCGGACTGTGCGGACGTGTATTGCCGGGCCTGGCGGACCGAATCCTGAGGCACGCGGTGCGCGACCCGATTGTCCCTGAACCTCTAATTGCAAACGCCCGTGGAGTGATGATGATTCCAATTCCCCGGGGAGGCGTTTATCAAAGCGTTTCTGGACTGGAAGCTGCAGGTAAGGTGACTGGAATTGAGGAAGTCATTATTACAGCTAAGCCAGGTCACAAGCTGGTGCCGCTTCCGGAAGGCAACAGCTATCTAGGTTTTATCTTCGCTATGGCCGAGAGTCCAGCCGAGGTAGTGACCGCCCTGCGGGCCGCTCATGCGCTCCTTCAGTTCGAAATCACAGCCTCTCTAACGGTGATTTAGCTTTTCGAGCGCGGGGGGACGTAGCCAGGCGGGAAAGCGCTGCCTTCGCCGTAAAAATAGTCTTCCATTTGCTTGATCAGGAATTCCTGAGCCTCCTGCGTGCCAAGGTTCAGCCGGTACTCGTTCATGATCATCTTCATGTGCTCAAGCCAGAGTTTCCAGGCTTCTTTCGAAACGCTGTCGTAGACGCGCTGGCCAAGCGGGTGGCCCTCAAAAGGAATCTCGTCCAAACCCGGCATTTCCTTCTGGAACTTAACACAAAATACTTTGTGTCCGCCTACGGCTTCTTCTACTTTGGGTCCCAGCATCCCGCTTCCACATCCCATGAGCGTTCTCCTTCGTGAAGTTTACGTTCTCAGGATAGCAAGGCGATGAAAACCGCTCCCTGACGGTCATGGAGTTTTTTCATCGAGCAGCGCCTTCAACCTCTCGAATCCCGCCCGGCTGACAGGCAATTGCTTGCCATCCGACAGAACCACTACGCGACTGTCCTTGCTGTACGGCTCGATTCTCGAGACGCGTTCGAAGTTAATCAAATAAGACCGGTGAATGCGAATAAACCGCCGAGGGTCTAGCGTTGTCTCCAAACTCGAAATGGTCTGTTGCTTCAAGTAGCTCTTGCCTTGGCTATTCAGGGATACGTAATCGTCTTGAGCCTCGGCGTAGTCCAGCCGATCCACCGGAATGATGTGAACCTTGGTGCCATCTTTCACCACGATCCGCTCGGCATATTGCTGCGGAGGCCGGGCGGCGGCGGCGAGTTCGGTGCCCCCTACCGTTAACGGCTGCACCTTCTGCCCAAGCCTCTGACGAGCCCGCTCCACGGCTTTCTGAAACCGATCCGCGCTGAACGGCTTTAAGAGGTAGTCCACCGCATGGGCATCGAAGGCACGCATCGCGTATTGATCGTAAGCAGTCACGAAGATAACGGGAATCTCGCGGCCGATGAGTTCCAGAACCTCAAAGCCGTCCAGCTTCGGCATCTGCACGTCCAGGAACACAAGGTCCGGCTTATGTTCGGCGATGGCTTTCACCGCTTCGAAGCCGTTGGCGCACTCCGCTAGGATTTGTACACCCTCCGTGCTGTCAAGATATTCGCGCAAAAGACCCCGCGCAAGTTCTTCGTCATCCACAATGATTACGCCGATCGCTTGGCGCGGTTGCAGCGATCCAGGCGCGGCGGCAAAGTCATGCGCATCCTGCGAGTCCCGATCCAAATTCCGCAAATCGGTGAGCAAGTCCCGAGCCGACTGGTAGCGGGACTCCCGATCCTTCTCCAGGCATTTTTTTACAATGCGATCGAGTTCGACAGGAATCTCGTAGTTAAATCTCGCCAGCGCCTCGGGCTGGCTCTGCAGCAGCCTATGCACGGTTTCCTGGGCCGTCGCACCGGCAAACGGCGGCCGCGCTGTCGCCATTTCATAGAAGACGATACCGAGGCTGAACAGATCGGTGCGATGGTCCAGTTCTTTCCCGAGAGCCTGTTCGGGGCTCATGTACCGGACGGTTCCGAGCACCATCCCAGCGCCGGTGAGGAGCTGCGTGACCGCTCCGCCGTCAAAACCGCCTTCCTTCTTGGCGAGCCCGAAATCGAGCACTTTCACCCGGCCTCGTGAATCGATCATCAGGTTAGCCGGTTTGATATCCCGATGAATGATGCCCTTTGTATGGGCTGCGTCGAGCACGTCGGAAACGTCGATTCCGATCCGCACGATGTCTTTCACAGGCAAGGGACCCCGCTCGATGCGCGCGCTCAGCGGCTCGCCCTCAACGTACTCCATTGTGATGAACCAGACGCCGTCCGCCTGGCTCATCTCATAGATGTGCGCCACGTTGGGATGGCTCAGAGCGGAGGCAAGCATCGCTTCCTGAATGAAGCGATTCAAGCGCTCAGGCTGGGAGGCCAGGCTGGGCGGAAGAATCTTGAGCGCGACGCTTCTACCGAGCGTGGTGTCGTGAGCCAAGTACACCTCGCCCATTCCGCCCTCCCCGATCTTTCGGTCCAGGCGATAACGGGAAATCGTCCGCTGTTCTTCAGGCATGGGATCGATCTTCGCATGGAAGGCTCAGTTCGGCTAGGAAGCTGTTCCCGTGCACGCAGGTATCGAGTCGGGCGCGATTATCATACAGCGCTCTCAGGCGCCCTCGAACGTTGGTCAAGCCCAGGCCGTTTTTCCTGGGCGCAGGCGCATCGGCATCAAACTCGTTTTCCACTCCGATTCGCAGTTGACCGTTTCCGCAGCACGCCTCCAGACGAATGGTTCCGCCTTCCAGCATGCCCGCGATCCCATGCTTGACGGCGTTCTCGACAAGAGGCTGCATCACGAGCGGCGGCACCAGGCAGGAGCCGCAGCCGGCGTCCACCCGCTCGCAGATTCGCAGCCGCGCGCCAAAGCGGATCTGCTCCACACTAAGATAAGTTCGCGCCAAAGCCAACTCCTCCGAAAAGGCGATCATGCGCTTATCGCCCAAGCTGAGCGTGCTGCGCAGAAAGTCCGACAAACGGATGCACATGTCGCGCGCTTTGGCGGCATCCAGCACGGTAAGAGCGCTAATCGAATTGAGGCTGTTGAAGAGGAAGTGCGGATTGATCTGGGCCTTGAGCGCCTTCAGTTCAGCCTCCCGGGCCAGCATCAGAGACTCATGGGCTTGCATCTCCGCGTCCCGAGACGTCTGGAAAGAAAGTAAGACGTAATGCAACGACACCGCCAGCATGTAGAGCAGGATGCCGAAAATGAAGAGCATCGGCAAATCGCGGCTTAGCTGAAGATCAAAGGGCGGATCATAGCGGGAGATCAACAGACCAAGACCCTTCGCCACGACAATCCACAACAGGCCAGCCACGGCTCCTGCCGCGATATGGCTCCAAAGAATTGAGGCAATCTGGCCTGCTCCCAGAGGCAGAACCCGGCAGAGATACCAGGGAGAGAGGCACACAAATGCGTAGAACAGACAAAGCGGCCCCGTAAGGACGGCGCTCTCGCCCAGACTGATTCCTCCCGTGACGTGCAGCAGGAATGCAAGCAAACCTGTGACTGGCAGCCACGCAAGCAGGTAAAGCATGATCCTGGTGGTGGAAGCGACGATGGGATGCATGATGGAACCGACAGGCTAATTGCGCACGGTGACGCCGCCGAATAGGGCAGTCCCGGTGACCACGAGTTCGGGGGCAATGACACCCTCCACCGGGCGGACTGGCTGAGAGCGATCCTCGAATCCCCCAAAGATGCCCGCACCCTTCATGTTGATGCGCCAGGTTTCGGGCACGATGATTTCGCATCCGCCGAACATCGTGTTTACATCCAGCGCCCCATGCAGGCTGGGCATTTGCGATCCACGCAGGTCGATATGAAAACCGCCGAAAAGCGCGAACACTTCGCCGCCTCGAAAATCAGGAGAATCGATGCGACGCTTGGATCCTCCAAAGATGGCGTATAGGCTGATCGTCGGGTCGGAATCCACCATCTGCCCCGAGATCAGGCGTCCGCGATCCATCGCTCGCAACAACATGCTGACGCCGAAACCGATGATCAGCAGGGGCCAGATCATTCGGAAGTCGACGCGGAGAATGTCCAGGTTTCGGAGCAGGAACAGCACGCCCGCGCCAGCGAGCAAACCTCCCCAAACCATGGCAGCCGGCCGTTGCGACTCGGCAATGCGCCCCAAGCCGAGGGCGACCAGGATCAGCGGCCAATAATCCCACATGCGAACTTCCCGCAAGATCCCCATGTTCTCCAGCAAGAGAACAAGGCCGATGGCCACGATCGCGCCGCCTATGATTAAACCGCCTGAGCCCGTGCGAAATGAGTGCCGCCGCGCTTGGACGCCGAATTTATCCGATTCCATGACTGAAGCGTATCAGTGGAGGGCAGGCATTTCGAGGGAGCATCGGCGAGCGTCGGGCAGGGATCGGTAAATGGCGCAAACTTATTTGCGCAGCAGCCGCTTCATAAGGTCTGGCTTGAACTCCGGCTTCGCCTCGTAACAGTAGCGGACCTTTCGTGGTGATGCAATGTCCGGACCAGCCAGCAGATACGGCTTTGACGCGCCTTCTTTGGCATCATCGGCGAGCTCCCGGATTTCAGCGGGCAGATCCTCGCACTGGATCAGCTCGGGCGAGGTGACGGCGGCCACAGCCAGAGTGTCGAAAGGGTTGAATCCATCCACTCCGAAATTCCGCTCCCAGAGAGTTAGCCAATCCGAGGCTGGCTTGCTCATCCATTTCAGCGCCTTCCCTCCAGCTTCGAAACGCGCTACATCTGCGGAGCGAAGCCAAACTTTGGATGAGATTTCCCAGGGCGCAAGCACGAGCGGGACTCCTGAATCCAGTAGGATTTGGAAAGCCGGCGCGTCCATCTCGAAATTGAAGTCGCGGAGCGGCCGCCCGGCCTTCGTCCCAGTTATGAAGTGTTGACCAGGTCTGCGTCCAGCGACGGCTACAATGCGCACGATTCGCGGCGCCAAATCCGAGTGGTTCTTGAGAACGGTTGCTACGTTTGTGACCGGGCCGATGGCGAGAATCGTCAGCTTCTCTTTGCGCAAGGCGGCTTCCATGGCTTGGGAGGCGGCTGTTTCGGTGCCGAGTTCTGCCGAGCTTGCCGCTCCCGGAATCGGCTGCATTCGCGGCGCGATCGAGGGCAGGAATTGCCGTGCAATCGGCATCGCTTGATCGAGCGGGGCGTTTCCGAACACGATGCTCACGCCGCGGACTGCGATCTCCTTGGAATGAAACGCCAGGATCCAGGCGAAACCGTCGTCTACTTCATGGCCGCCGGGTGCCATCGATGGGTCTGTGTCGATCCAGACGGGCGTCTTCGCTTGAAGCGTCAGACACAAGAAGATCAGAAGCCAGCGCAATTAGACCATCTCCCTGGAAAGAGTTAGCAATTCTCGCTTTCTCTCGATGCCGCATGTCACCGGGAGTTGGGCCACGCCGATCAGCCGCCGCATAATCTCGATTCCGGCGAACCGGTCCACCAGTACCCGGTCCAAACCTGAGAACTCGAGCTTGTGCGTCTGTCCGGCAATCAGCATGTGAGCGAGCATTACTCCAGCATCAAATTCGGCAGGTCCGAAAAAGCAAAACTCGGGATCGATAATTCTCAGACCCGTGGCCGATCGAAGCCAGCTTCCGGGAAAATAGTCGCCATGCAAAAGACATTCTCCGTCGGCCAGGTACAATTCGCCCGCATCTCGCACTTTCTGTTTATATCCCGCGTTCGTCTGCAGATTGCGGGCGGCATCCTGAAGCCCCGGAGTGATTTCGTCGAGGTCCAGACCGTTGCCCGGCTCTAGGGGAAGCACGAAAATGTGCTGGTGATTGAGCCCGCGCATCTCCCGGTTTACGAAAATGTCGCGCGCTGTGGAGTGGCGGAACGCCCGATGCAGGTTCGACATAAATTCCAGCAGCGTTTCCAGTTCTTGATCGGAAATAGATCCACCCTGATAAACGAACGTGAAGTCCTGCGATTCGCCCAGGTCCTGCAGGCAGAGCAGGCGCGCGTGCGGGTCGAGTCCGACCAGCGCGGGCATTTGTCGGGACAGATCGGGGCGTCCGCCGATCAGTTCGTAGAAGCGCCCTTCGACGATGGCGCGATCCCAGGGAGCGGGTATCTGGGGGTACTTTTCCACCCATGGCCGGGCTTGTTTGAGGATGAACGTGCGCCGGTCGGTGCGGACCCGAACGGTACAGTTCATGTTCCCTTCCCCAGCCTTTTCAGCTGAGATCAGGGCTTCAGACGGTGGCATCCAATCCATGTCCAGCAGATATTGACGCAGTCCGGCCAGATTGGCGGGATCGAGGTAAAAGACACTGGGGTGTTCCCGCTCAAAGGCCGCCCGATTCGACATGCTTTCCAGATTACAGCATGTTCGATAAACCGCAACCTATTGATAATGATTCGACTCTATGGTATGTCTATCTAGTTTGGGTTCGGGAGATTAAGGCTATGGCCACCACTATCTGGAAAGGGCAGCTCGCTTTCGGTCTTGTATCGTTTCCGGTGAAGCTTTTTACCGCGGCTCGCGGGGAAACGATCAGTTTCAACCAACTGCACAAGTCCGACAATTCGCGTGTGAAACAGGTGCTGTACTGCCAATCGGAGGACAAACCGATCCCGCGCACCGAAATCGTCAAGGGCTACGAGTATGAGAAGGACCGCTATGTCGTGATCGATGACGAGGACATCAAGAAAGTTGCCCCATCGACGGCGAGAGTGATGGAAATTCTCGAGTTTGTGAAATCCACCGAAGTGGATCCCGTGTATTTTGAGAGTTCGTACTACATGGCCCCGGACGCGGCCGGAGAGAAGCCGTACGCGCTGCTTTTCGACACTTTGAAGCGGACCGGCTACGTTGGGATCGCCAAGGTCGCGATGCACAACCGCGAGCATATCGTGATCTTCCGTCCGGGCGCGCACGGGCTGTTGATGCACACTATGTACTATAGCCACGAGATTCGAAAAACGGAGGAGTTCCGAACCGACATCAGCCTGGTGAAGGACAAGGAAGTGGAACTGGCCCAAATGCTGGTGGAGTCACTGGCGGCGGCGTTTGAGCCAGACAAGTACAAGGATTCTTATCGTGACACTCTGCAGGCGCTAATTGAGGCGAAGGTGAAGGGTCAGGAGATTGTGGCGGCCCCTGCCGCGCATGAGCCGGCCAAGGTGATCGACATCATGGAGGCGTTGAAACAGAGCCTCATGATCGTCAAGAAGCCGGCTACATCTGCGACGGAGATTACCTCGGAACTGCCCGCCTCCAAGAAGCGTGTGGGAAAGCGCTCGGCGTCGGGCTAAAGCTTTTCGCGGAGAGCGCTATTTCGTCGGACCCGCTGAAGCTCGCATCTGGGCCATACGGGCTTCGTTGGCGCGCGTGAGATGCGGGGTGATTCCCAGCATCCGCTCAATCAGCATCAGCTGGCCCCGATGATGCATCTCGTGTTCTTTTGGACTCAAGAGCATGTCGAAACGAGTGCGGCTCGGTGGAGTACCCCCCTGCGGCATCGCGATTGCTTGGCCCAGGAACTCATCTGAAAGGGATTCTAATTGGGTGGCGTATTCTTCACCCATAGACTCGAGCAACGCGATGATCTGGGCTTTCGTTCGGGACTTGGCTTGCTCCGCGCGCAACGGACCCATGAAGCCCATGAAATTGAAGCCTTCCATGCTGGTGCGCTTGTCGATGAAAATGACTTGTTCAACGAACTTCGAACCGTAGGCTACGTGCGTGAGCAATTCGCCCACAGTGTGACTCCCCTCGGCAGGGCGGAAGCCGTACTTATCTTCTGGAATTTCTTCGGCAATCTGAATGGTGTTCTTGCGAACAGTGCGGAAACTCGCTGCGAGTTCTTTTGCTCCGTAATAGTTCATAGAGGCTAGTTTAGCGCCTGCGAATGGTCCACCTTTTTTGAATCAGTAGACCGGGGACGTCAGCACCCCATTCTCCACAGACAGCGTATATGTCGCGTCGGGCTCGCCTGCTTTCATCCGACGCACGGAGATGTTCCGGTACGTCAGGGGCGAACCGTCGACACACTTCTCCGGCGGACCCGGTGCTCGCAGGAAATACGCCGCCCCCTTGCCGATCACGGACATGGACCCCGCCGCATCCATCATCACCACCGTTTTTTCATCGATCCCGATTCCGTACCTCGCGCCTGACCGTGCCAAGAAGACGACGAGCCGCCCCATCCGGTCCCGCGCCACGAAATGACTGTCGGTGATGGTATCTTCCAAATGCGGGATCTTCAGGAAACCGCGACCGATAGTCACACGGGGATCGAACGGATTGGCAAGCGCCTCGCTCGACTTGATGGTGTCATGCAGCGCGGAGAAGTTGTACTCGCCAAGCACCGCCAAGCCAGCGCTGGTGCCTCCTACCGGAGCGCCTTTCGCGATCACGGATTGGATTGCTTCCTGCACCGGAGTACCCTGCCAGAAATTGATGTAATTATCTTGACTTCCGCCAGCAATGAAAACAGCACTGGCGTTTCGGATCTTGTCAGCCACCTCGCGAGTCGCTCCCGCGCGGGAGGTGATGATGAGAGTCTCTACTGACTTCACGCCCGGACAGAGCTTCTTAATGTACGGATCGTAAGCATTCGTTCCAGATCCCCGCAGAACTACGAAATCACCGCCACCTGGCGCTGCCCCATCGCACATCCGCTGAAAAGCCTCGTCCTGATCGGTGCCGCCACCCATGAGCGCAACCACCCGCGACGGACCGCGCATAACGCTCGTAGCCTCATCGATCAAGGCAGCCTCGCGCTCCAGCGCCGCCGCCGCACGCGGGATCTGCGACTCAGCCTCCGTCCAATCCTTGCGGTCCATCGCTTCGAGAATGCCAGGCAACGGCTTCGACTCGTACCCTGTATACGCGCCCGGTGCATAAATCTGATTCTTGAACCAGGGTCGGCCAGGCAGACCCGCCGGATCTGTGAGCTTGGGGCCGCTCTGCATCAGCAGATGGTTGAGTCTCAGGAGAGTGGCATCGTCGAGCTTCAAGCCTGCCGCTTCCACTTTCGATACTTCCTTGGCGTAACGATCCGCCGCGCGCGTGATCAGGCTAACGGCATTCTGGAGCGGGGCGAAGTTGAAGAAGGGCGGAACATCGCGAACCGGGGGCGGGTGCACCGGCTCCTGCGGATCGCTGGTCGCGCTGAAGACCCCTTCGTCGATTTGCTTGTTGCGTTCGCCGATGTCGTCCTGATTGGTCTTGAGCAGCTTCTCCACATCCGCTAGGTACTTCTTCACAGTGTCGGCCAGATTAGTGAAATCGAACGGAAGCAAGTCCGCGCTGGCGAGCCTCATCACAGCGGTTCCCATAGTCTGCGACAGAGCGCGACCGTAAGCAAAACCAGGATCGCCGAAACGCGTATACCAATAGAAGTCGTCGTAGATGGAATGATAGATGCCCCCCTGCGCCTCGCCTCCATAGCGTAAATCAGCCGACGGAATTCCGAGATGATGGATGAAGGCGGTATAGTCGGACCCGTCGCCCATGGCGCCGATCCGGAGATCGTCACGCTTTCGAATTTCGGCCCGCTCCTCGGGAGTTTTGGCGCGTGAGATGTCCAGGAGCTGACGCCGCTTCCAGACCGAGGTCCCCTTTTCCGGATCTGTGATGTCGCGCGCAACTGAGTTGACGAACTTTTCGAGACTGTGCGATCCCTCAGCGCGGAAGTAGCCCCGCCCGTTCGTATCGCTGTTGAAGTACGCCACGGCATGTTTCAGAAGGTCGTCCGAATGCGCCTCCACCCATTCAGTGGACCCAAGCAAGCCCGGCTCCTCGCCATCCCAAGCGCAGTATACGATCGTGCGCTTAGGCTTCCAGCCTTGCTTGGCAAGCTCGCCAAACCCGCGCGCTTCTTCGAGCAGAGCGACGAGCCCGGCGATGGGATCTTCCGCGCCATTCACCCAGGCGTCATGATGATTTCCACGCAGCACCCATTCGTCGGGCAGGCTCGCTCCCGGCATGCGCGCGATCACGTCGTAAAGCTTATGCTGGTCCCAATTGGACGTGACCTTCAGATGCACCTTCGCTGGACCAGGACCGATCCGATAGGTAATCGGCAAGGCCCCCCGCCAGCGCGAAGGAGCCACGCGGCCTTGGAGTTCGGCAAGCAGCGGCTGAGCATCGCCGTAGCTGATCGGCAGAACCGGGATCTTCTGAATCGTGAGCGCATCCTTCAGCGCGAGACGTTTCGTGCCCGGGATGGATGGTTCTCCGGGCGTTAGCGGATCGCCTGGATACTGAGTGTCCATCACGCTGCCTCGCTGTACGCCATCGGCAGGGCGAAATGCGCCTTCAGGGAAGACTTTGCCAGCGGAGTAGCCATCGTCGCCCGGGTCCGAGTAAATCAGGCAACCCACGGCTCCGTGTTCGGCTGCAACCTTGGCTTTCACGCCGCGCCATCCGTGGCCATAGCGAGAGATGACGATGGCACCCTTCACGGAAATGCCGAGCCGGTCGAGCTCTTCATAATCGTCCGGCATGCCGTAGTTGACATAGACCAGAAGCGCGGTGACGTCGCCGTCGGCCCCATAGGCGTTGTAGGTGGGCAGTTGTTCGGAGGCTTGGTTGGAAGTGGGGTCTGAGGTCAAGGCGGATTCGGTGAGCTTGGCCGTGAAATGGCGCGGCTCGATCAGTTCTAAACTGCGCTCTTTGGGAGTCGGGAAGAGCACGTCGAAAGTCTCAATGCGGGAATCGAAACCCCACTCCTTGAACTTCGACTGGAGCCATTCGGCGATCTCTTTTCCATAGGGCGATCCGACGTGATGCGGATGCGCCGTGAGTCGGCGCATGTACTCGCGCAAGTTGTCGGGCGAAGGGATGGCGCGAAATTTGGTTTCCCAGGTTTGTTCGGCACGGCTGGATTCAGGGGTGTAGCCGGGGAGGATAGCGGCGAGGAGAAAAATAGCTAGCATTCGGTTACGTTCAGCTTAGTATAGGGGCGAGCTGGCTCGGGTATGACCCGGCCTATACTGTCCTCATGAAGACCGCTGTCTCGGTGCCCGATGACCTTTTCCGCCTAGCGGAAGCGGCGGCCCGTCGCCTTCGAGTCTCGAGAAGCGAGTTGTATGCAAAGGCGATTGCCGAGTTCTTGAAACGACAGGATGGTACTGCGATTACTGAACGTCTGAACGACGTGTATTCGCGATGCCCGGCGAAGGTAGATTCCGCATTGCACCGAGCCCAACTGAATTCTCTCGAAAAGGACGCTTGGTAGCGATGGGCAAGGTACAGCGAGGAGAGATCTGGTGGGCCGATCTTCCCGAGCCGCGTCGCTCCGAACCCGGATACCGGCGCCCAGTCCTCGTAGTCCAAGCAGACTCGTTCAATCTGAACCGAATTCAAACCGCAATCGTAGCCGCGATCACCAGCAAAGTGGAACTGTCCGATGCCCCAGGGAATGTTCTCATACCTGCGCGTTCGGCGGGCCTCCCGCGCGACTCGGTTGTAATGTTTCCCAGCTCTTGACCCTAGACCGCAGCCTCCTGACAGAACATGCCGGTACGCTTCCGGCACGTCTCCAGCGCTCCGTCGATGAAGGGCTGCGCACGGTCCTGCAACTCTAGCTGCTCACCTTTAATGGTGCAGTCAGCTTGGGCCATCATTCCAGGTTAAAAGCGGCTATGGGGCCAAAGTCCTGCGGAATGCCCGGTCGGCGGTTCGGCAAATGTAAATTACCGCGGTGTGATCAAACCGCCGAGCTTATCCTGTTCAGAAGCGGTGATTCGAGGGAAGCGGGTCGAGTAAGCTTCCAAATATTTCAGCCCCGCACCGGTGTTATAAATCACGCTGCGCTCGTCAGCATTCAGAAAGCCGCTCGCAATCAATTTCTTGAGCGCCGCGACACAGGCGCCCCCTTCGGGAGCAGCAAACATTCCCTCGTCGGTGGCCAAGTGAAGGCCTGCGTCGAGCATCTCTTCATCAGTGACCGCGATCGCGGTTCCTCCGCTTTCGCGGATGGCGTTCAACATCAGGAAATCGCCGAGTGGTTTAGGCACGCGAAGGCCACTAGCCACCGTATGGGCGTTCTCGTAAAATTCACTCCGCTTTTCCCCGCGTTCGAAAGCCCGCACAACGGGCTGGCACCCCGAACTCTGCACCGCGATCATCTTGGGCCGCTTCGCTCCGATCCAGCCAAGCGCTTCCATCTCCTCGAACGCCTTCCACATCCCGATCATCCCCACACCCCCGCCCGCAGGATAGAAAAGCGCATCCGGTAATTCCCAGCCAAGCTGTTCTGCAACTTCGTAGCCCATGGTTTTCTTGCCCTCGATGCGGTAGGGCTCCTTGAGCGTGCTGACGTCAAACCATCCTTCCGCGTCCTTGCGCGAGGCCACGATCTTTCCGCAGTCGCTGATAAGGCCGTCCACCAAAGTCACGTGCGCCCCGAACGCCTTGCACTCGATATAGTTCGCCTGCGGGACGTCGCGCGGCATGAAGATATAGGATTCGAGTCCGGCTGCCGCGGCATAGGCTGCCATCGCGCTGGCCGCGTTGCCAGCCGATGGAATCGCCACCTTGCGAATCCCGAGTTCCACGCACATTGAAATGGCGCAGGAAAGGCCTCGCGCCTTAAACGATGCGGTTGGATTGATACCCTCATCCTTGACAAACAAGTTACGCGCGCCGTAGCGCTTGCCGAGCCTTTTTGTTTCGATCAGAGGGGTCATCCCCTCGCCTAGCGAAACGATGGAAGCGGCTTGCATGACAGGCAGCATGGGAGCGTAACGCCACATAGTCTTAGGCGCATGAAGGAGCGAGTCCCGCGTCCAAGTCTCTTTCGCCTTCGTCAAATCGTAGCGGACCAGCAGCGGTCCTCCGCACGCGCATAGGTTATGGATCTCTCCAGCTGTGTGACGCTTGCCGCAAAGGCTGCATTCGAGATGAGTGATGTTGTTCATGTTTGAACCTGTAGGTTATCCTGCTCGATCAGCCCAAGAATAGACCCGAGCACGATCGCGAGAACCGGATCGGTAGTCTCCGGCGTTCTCCCAGGCAAGTAGCGTTGAAGTATTTCCAGTATCGCCAGGATTGAGGCTACCAGGAGTGTGGCATCGCGCAGCCTCAGGCCTGCCGAGCGAGTCAGCCAAATCGCAGTCCCGTAATAGAATGCCTTCTCGAGAAAAATGGGTAGGCCAACGATCCACTCCGTGCTGAGGATCGCTATGAGCGGGATCCAGTTGAAGGGGGTTGGGTGCTCGGCGAAATGGAAGGGCGACAATCCGCTAACGATCAGCAATGCGATGAAGCCACAGGCAAGCGCGATTGCCAACTTGGATCTGCGACGGGATTCGCTAGACAACAAATGCAGAACCATGCCCCACGCGGTAATCACAGTGATTAGTTCGAGGGGTGAGGCGAGGAGTCGAGGCGGCGGGCGGCGGCCCGACATGATCCCAAACGTTGCGCTGATCTGGAAAGCGACCCAATTCAGGACGAGAAATACGCCATCGCTGAGAGTCCGGCGGAATACAAATCCAAGGCCGGTTCCCAGGACTGCTCCCAGGACATTGTCAGCGAGATCCAGCAGGCTGCACTCCCGAGTCCGGTCATAGATCTGCAGCATCTCGATGGAACCGGAGAGAGCGAGCGCGAGCAACGCGGGCACAAACCAGCGGAGCCGTTGGTGACCACGCCGGTCGACCGCAAAGAAGGCAAACATGCCGACTGGGATGTAGATCAGCACGTTCACCGCGATGTCGCCAAATAGCGGGGGTCCGATTATCGCAGGCCAGGAGTGCAGCAGCACAACGAGCGGATTTAGATTCGATGGGCCTGCGCGATACTGCCAGGGATACAAAGATCCGTAAAGAATGAAGCCAATGACAATTAAGAGGATGCGGATCACGCGCGGGCGGCGCTCCGCAGTACAGGCTCAACATGCCGCCAAACCCTTTCCGCCACAACCTCGGGCGCGGCGTCGCCGTCCAACAACTTCACGCGGCCGGGCTCTTCCTCGGCTAGCCGATGATAGGCTGCGCGAGCCTTGTGGTGGAACTCGACGGCTTGCTCATCCAGGCGGCTCTCTTTGCGGCCAGGGCGTTCGAGGTTGCGCGCGTGGGCTCGCGCCAGGCCTGCTTCGGTATCGATATCCACGCAGATGGTCAGATCTGGAACCAAGCCATGGCAGGCTATGCGGTCGATCTGTTTGACCACCTCGGGCCCGAGCCCACGTCCGGCACCCTGATAAACCAGAGTCGAGTCGGTAAAGCGGTCCGACAGAACAACTTTGCCCTGGGCTAGAGCCGGCAGGATCCACTGTTCTACATTCTGAGCGCGCGCGGCGAACATGAGAAGCAATTCGGTGGTAGGGCACAACTCCTGATTCGCTGGATCCAGAAGAATGCGGCGCACCTGCATGCCGATGGCAGTGCCGCCCGGCTCGGCCGACTCGAGAACCTCGCGGCCCTCTCGCCGCAGACGCTCGCCAAGCAGGCGCATTTGGGTGCTCTTTCCGCTTCCGTCGGGACCCTCCAGTGTGATGAACAGCCCGCGCCGCTCAGTCGTAGACATAGTGCAGAACCTTCTTCAGGTCTTCCCATGCTTCGCGCTTGGCATCCTGGTTATACGGTCGCAGCAAGTAGGAGGGATGAAAGGTCACCATCACGGGAATGTCGTTCCATTTGTGCCATTTTCCTCGCAGGCGCGTAACGCCTTCCTTGGTTCCGAGCACCGCCTTCGCGGCTGTGGATCCAAGCGCGCAGATAGCCTTCGGCCTGATCGCCTGCA
This sequence comes from Bryobacterales bacterium, assembly GCA_038225555.1. Taxonomy (GTDB): domain Bacteria; phylum Acidobacteriota; class Terriglobia; order Bryobacterales; family Bryobacteraceae; genus JANXQZ01. Next base: position 11,599 of record JBBRRB010000001.1, on the reverse strand, counting down.
ACTGACGGAACAGGAACTGCCCGCAGATCTCCATCTCGTCGGGTTGTGGAGTGCGGTTTTCGGGAGGTCGGCATTTCACGACGTTGCAGATGTAAACGTCCTTGCGCACGATCGGAATACCTTCCTTCTTGGCGGTGCCTTCGATCATTTGGGTCAGCAATTGGCCGGCGCGGCCGACGAAGGGAATGCCCTGAGCATCCTCATCCGCGCCGGGTCCTTCGCCTACGAAGACAAGTTTGGCGGATTCATCACCGACTCCGAAGACGATCTTATTGCGAGCTTCGCTGAGTCGACAGCGCTTGCAATCGCCGATATCAGTGAGGATTTGAAAGAGCGTGTCGCCTGAAGGAGCGAGGGGGACAATCTCGATCGGGGCGGGAAGCGGCGCGGGAAGAGGCGCCGGAGCGGTCGCGTGCATGTAAAGAGTCGTAATACCTAGGTCCTGGTAGAACTCCAGGCGTTGCCGGAGTTGATCCTTGGTCATTGGGCGGCGTGAAGGGCGAGCCTTAGTTTCAGAACCTGATCGAAAATGCGCTCAGCGATCTCCCTCTTGGGCGCGCGGCTGAGGGGGATAGTTTCGCCGGTGCTCAGCACCATCACGCCCTCGTTTTCGTCGGACTCGAAACCGGTACCATCCTGCCCTACGAGATTTGCGACCACCATGTCGCAGTTCTTCGACCTCAGTTTTCGGCGAGCCTCATCAATCAGATTGTCCGTCTCCGCCGCAAAACCGATCAGCAGACGGTCGCCTTTTTTCTGGCCTACTTCGGCTAGGATGTCGGGAGTAGGATCCAGTTCAAGAGACATGCGCGTGGCAGTCTTCTTGATCTTTCGCTGAGGGACGCTGGACACATGATAATCCGCCACAGCCGCAGCCTTGACGATGATTGTGGCTTGGCCCAAATTTTGAAAGACAGCAGTGTGCATCTCAACCGCCGTGCGCACGTGGATTACTGTCGCCTTGGCAGGATCGGGTAACTGGACCGGTCCGGCAATCATGACGACATGGGCACCCCGGCTCGCGGCCGCTTCTGCAAGAGCGTAGCCCATTTTGCCGCTTGATCGGTTAGAGATAAAACGCACGGGGTCGAGCGGCTCCTGCGTGGGTCCAGCGGTTATCAAAACGGTTTCGCCATCTAGATCGTGGCGCGGGTTGACCTCGGCAAGCACGGCATCGGCGATGAACTGCGGGGCTGCCAGACGGCCGGGTCCAACGGTGCCGCAGGCCAACAAGCCGTCTTCCGGTTCGATAATGATGTGGCCGCGTTTCCGAAGTATCGCGAGGTTGCTCTGTGTCGCTGAATGCCGCCACATGTTCGTGTTCATGGCAGGTGCCAGCACTACGGGTCCAGTGAAGGCGAGGTACAAGGTGGTGAGGAAATCGCTAGCATGGCCGTGAGCCAGCTTCGCGAGCAGGTCGGCGGTGGCCGGAGCAATCACCAGAATGCCGTTGTCCTGAGCGACCGCTATGTGCTCGACAGCGCTGGACAGAGTGGAGTCCGGACTGTCAGATGAAAAAAGATCGGTTATCACCTTGTTCCCGGTCAAGGCGGCGAAAGTGAGCGGCGTGATAAATTCGCGGGCGGCCGACGTCATCACGACCTGGACGCGCATGCCCCGCTCCATCAAAGCGCGAGCGAGTTCCGCCGCCTTGTAAGCGGCGATACCCCCGCCCACGCCGAGAACCGCGTTCATTTGACTACCCGATTTCTACCGGGGGCAACGCTAGCAGGGCATCCCGCCTGGGATCGTCATACTTCACCAGGCCGCGGCGAACTTCTTCCATGGAGGCGACTGTGGGCTTCTTGGAGGTGGTGGGCAGGAACGAACGCGCACCTGCCTGGAGCTGGCGGGCACGCTTTGCGGCAACAATGATGAAGCGGTAAGTGCTCAGTTCCGGATCGTCCGGAATCGAATACATCGCGTTGTTTCTCACTCTTTCAGACATTCAGCACACCTCAGATATTTTCAAAGCTTGCCAGGATCGGTCGAACTTTCGCGTCCATGCGAACCCGGCGAATCCGCTCGGCGGTGACGATCGATACCAGACCGGCAACCGAGTCTTCCAACTCGTTGTTAATCAGCACATAATCGTACTGAGTATAATTTCGGACCTCTTCCGCCGCTCCCCGCAGCCGCCGCTCGATCACCGTGTCGCTATCAATGGACCGGGCGCGCAATCGCCGCTCCAGGATTTGACGGGAAGGTGGAAGAACGAAAATCGTGACAGCTTCCGGAAGCGCTACTTTCAATTGTCGCGCACCTTGCACATCAATGTCGAGCACCAGGTCTTTTCCGTCGGCAGTGGCTAGTTCGAAGACGCTGCGATGAGTGCCGTAATAATTGCCAAAAACTTCGGCGTGCTCGAGAAATTCGCCTTGAAGCATGCGCGCTTCGAAGTCGGGGCGGGCGATGAAAGTGTATTCGATTCCGGGCCTCTCTTGCCCGCGCGGGGCGCGCGTGGTGTAGGACGTGGAGAACGTGAGGTTGGGCAAGGCATCGAGCAGGCGGTGGACGAGGGTCGACTTGCCGGAGCCGGATGGGGCCGAAATGATGAAGACGGTGGTCATCAGCTGGCGCGGAGCGATCGATTCGAGCGGAGGGTCAACTTAAATCCTGGCATTTCGGGAGGTGCCAACGCAACGCTGGGGAGCGAGGCGCGGTGATCGACGCCGGTGAGGAACTCCAACAACCTCGAATAAAAAATGTAAGAGGCGGCTCTTCTTGAAACGATTAACGCTTCGGCGCGTAGCCTAACGTCATCGACACCGAAACGCTGCGCCCCGCCATCAGAGTCAGGAAATCGCCCGGCGCGGGGAGCGAACTAGCGGTCGAAGCGGGTGCGATCCCGACAATATTGTGCTGGTCGAACAGATTGTTGAAACCGACCCGGAACTTGGTGCCCCGCAAGAAGGATGCCTGCTTCACCGTGTAGTTGAAAAATAAGTTGGTGATGTTGAAGGGATCCAGCGCAATAGCTTGGTTGGCGCTGCCATTATCGTTGTACATTCGACCGATGCGCTTATTGAAAAACCCAATGTCCCAATTCTTATGCAGGTAGGTTAGGCCCACAGTCTCCGTATCGTGGGGGGAGTTTGCTACCCACAAGTGAGTGTCCGCATACTTCGCCGACCCAATCGTTCCGTTGCCGTAGAGAAAGAGGCCCCAGCCGATCACCACATTGCCCTCCGCCTCGAAACCCATAGTGTGAGTGTCTGCGGTGGCGTAGTAGACTGGCTCGCCGTTCGAGTCGGGCGCCGATGCGTACGCGTTCGCTGCCCTGATGAAATACGCGTCGGCATCCAGCGTGAACCGATTGGTTTTCAACACTGAGCCGAACTGGAACGTCTTGGTTTGCGTGGGCTTGGGCGTAACGGCAATAACCGCATTCTTAACGTCAAACACGTTGCTGGGCGGGATCACGTTGCCGGTTGCGTACTGAGTATAAACGGACCAGTTATTTTTCAGCCGGTAACGCGCATCGAAGGTTGGCTGCCAGGCTCTGTAGTTCGCAGTATGGCTGACGAAGGCGAGCCCTCCGCTGCAGATACCGGCGGTCACTTTTCCGCGTAAACAGCCGATAGTCTTGCCATTATCCGCGAACTGATTTAAGTGGACGTTGTAGTTGGACATCTTAAATCCGCCCGTGACCGTCAACCTTTTCGTCACGCGAAATTCATATTGGGCGAACGGCTGCGCCGACTGTGTGATGAACTTTTCGTGGAAGTTGGGTGTCAACAAGTCCACAAACGTCCGGGGATCCACTGGAGTCTGGAAACGATCCGTATTTGCCCGTTCGTACCAGAAACCCGCTCGAAAGACTCCCCATCTGGATTCTTGGCTTAGCGAGGCAATATTCCCGTATTTTCTATAGCTGTTCAGCTTGTCAGTCGCGCTGGTCGTGGTGACGCTGGCGCCGTTGTTGTACTGCTGGTGATTGTAATACCGGTTCGAATAAGCTTTATCGTCCAAGCTCCAGCCGCGGCCCAGGTCGGAATGCAGGCCCACATATTCGAAATCGGTGGGGATTTGGTAGAAATTGAATTTGTAATAAAGCGGATCGTTTGGATTGTTATTCAAGAGATAGTTGTCGCCGAATTGCGCAACCTGCGCACGCGTCGGACCCTTAACGTTGGGCGTGTTCGAAGCCAAATCCACCACGCCCGTAAAGGCCGTCAGGACAGTCTTCTCGGAGAACCTGTATTGATACTTCGCCGTCCCGGCCCAGCGTTCCTGATAATTGTATGTCTGGTAGCCGTCCGACCTGAGATTGTGAGCGTTGAGCAGCAAGCTTGATTTCTTGTTTGGGCCGCCAAACAGGCCTGAATCATAATCGAGACTCAGCATGCGGGTATTGAAAGACCCGTAGGAGAAAGTTGCTTGAATGTCTTGATCGACCGTCGCTTCGCGCGACAAGAGGTTGATCGATCCCCCGGAGTTCGACGGTCCGATTGAGGTGGCGTCCCCCGGACTGCGATCGAATACGGTGCTGCCGATAAAGGGCGTGGGGAACCAGACCCAGGAGTGGTGCGTGGGATCGTTCGTGTCGTTAAATGGAATCCCATCGAACGTCATATTGTAGAAGCCGTCTTTGAAGCCTCGGAAGAACGTCTTCGTATCGCCCAGGCCCGGGCCGTTGGGGCTCACGCTGAACGTTCCCGGCGACATTTGGAGCACGTCGGAGTAGTCTCCCGTCGGCGAAATAAAATTGCGGATGTAAGTCGAGCTAATCACCGATTCAGCGCTCTTTGCGGCGAGCGACGACTGCGAGGGCGCGGCCTCCACCGCCAGCGTGACCGCGGCCTCCACGGTGACCGTTTGAGAAACGCTCGCCACCTGCATCGAAATCGGAAGGGTAACGCTTGCGCCAGAGGCAAGTTTCACACCCGTGCGGCTGTCGACCGAGAAACCGGCTGCGGCAACGTCGACTGAATACACCCCGGCGGGAAGGTTGCTGATGGCAAAACGCCCATCGGATCCGGTGGTTGCACTTCGAACTGAACCTGACGCTTCGTTCTTAACGGCAACAGCCGCCTGTTGGATGGTGTTGCCGGACGGGTCTAGGACCGTTCCGGTGATTGTTGCCGTTCCTGACGTGTCCGCCTGTGCCCGCAAAGCGACCGGCACTGCGCTGACAACAGCCAGGCACACAACAACTGCAAACATACTTCTGATATGGGTCATGTCAGCCTCAATCCTTGGGTGTTAACTGCGGATTAGGATCAGTGTATCGGCCGAAGATGACAGCAAGATTTCGATATTGTCACAAATGAGTGTCGGTATAGCAGCAACTTTTAGCGTGCGCGACTAGTGGTGCTTTGGCTGGCGTCAGCAGCTACGTCTAGTGCACATAGTATCCCCGGCGCGCCCGAATATCCGCCCATGGATATTTTTTATATCCCTCCCCCGCAAGATGCACCGAAATATTCCGGAACGATCCAACGGCCCCGCCCGGAGCGTGATACGCCAAGACGTACCTTGTCCGGATTCGCTCGATCATTTCACGAAAGGAAGTGTCCGGTCGATCTGCCTTTACCGCCTCTCCGCCAGTCTCTTCCGACAGCTTGAAAACATCAGCCGGCGTGAAGTCGGGATTCAGATAGACGCCCGGTTTGGGCGGAGAGGGGCGAATTGCACGGCCTACCACGATCGCATTCAACACCGAGTCGGATTCGTTCAGCGCGCGCAAAACCTGTTCATCGGAGAACTGATAAGTTAGGCTTAAATTGTCCGTCAGAATCAAAATCGCGCGGCGGCCTGTCGGCCCGGCGTTCTTGCGCATGTACTCCGCAGCCGACGCCACGGATTGATTGATGTATGTACCGGCTCCGAGGTCGTGGTCTTGAACCGCGCTTCCGATCTGTCGAGCGCTCTCGGCGATGTTGTCGCTGAACTTCTGGTGAACCTGCATGCCCTTCCCGAAAACGAGAATGGCTACGCGGTCGCCTGGGCGAAGATAGCTCAGCGCCTCCCGAGCAGTGTTCGAGATTCGCTCCACCCACTTGCGCATGCTTCCGCTGATATCGAGCAATAGCACGAGCGAAAGAGGCTCCGAGTCCCGCCCGAAGTATACGATCTTTTGCTCCTGCCCTTGGTCGTTAACGGTGAAATCCTGCTGAGTCAGATTGTTGATCAGTTTGCCGTCGGCTGTCACCTGGACGTCCACGCGAACATCCGCGACGCCGGTGCGGAAGGTGGGCGTATCGGAAGCGGTAGCATCCTGGGCGCGCATCGCGGGACCGTTCACAGTGAATAGTAGGATGAGAATCGACGCTATGAAGAATGTCATCGCCGGAACGGCGGGCCACATTGACCACGGCAAGACGGCCCTGGTTCGGGCGCTGACCGGCACCGACACTGATCGTCTGAAAGAGGAAAAGGAGCGCGGGATCTCCATCGATTTGGGCTTCGCACACCTCGACCTTTCCCCAAATTTGCGCATCGGTTTTGTAGACGTCCCCGGCCATGAAAGGTTCATCAAAAATATGCTCGCAGGCGTTGGCGGGATTGATCTCGTCCTATTCGTCATCGCGACCGATGAATCCATCAAGCCCCAAACGCGCGAACATTTCGACATCTGCCAACTACTCCATATTCCCAGAGGAATCATCGTGCTCACGAAATCCGACTTGGTGGATAGCGACATCCTCGAACTGGTGAGACTGGAAGCCGACGAATTCGTGCGCGGATCGTTCCTGGAAGGGGCTCCCATCGTAGCTGTCAGCGCGGCCACAGGAGCCGGGCTAGACGAATTGCGTACGGAGTTGGTGCGCATTGCCGGTGAGGTTCGCGAGAAGGATTCCTCGCGCTACTTCAGGCTGCCGATCGATCGGGCTTTTTCCATGCGCGGATTCGGCACCGTTGTCACCGGAACGCTCGTTTCGGGATCGGTGAAGGTGGAGCAAGAGGTCGAGTTGTTCCCCCAGCGGAGACCGCTCCGAGTGCGCGGAATTCAAACGCATGGCAGCCCCGTATTGCGGGCTTCCGCCGGACAGCGGACAGCGCTAAATCTTGCCGGGATCGAACCCTCGGAGCTCGCGCGAGGGATGACGCTAGCCGAAGCGGATCGCTTCACCTCCACCAGAAGCATCGATTGCGTGCTGGACCTTCTGCCATCCGCGAAGCCTCTCAAGAATCGTGCACCGGTGCATTTTCACGCGGGAACTGCCGAGGTGGAGGGCTCGATTCGGTCGTTGGAAGGACCAGAGGCGATTCAGCCCGGGTCGCGGTCTTACGTCCGCTTAACGCTTCGAGAACCGCTGCTAATGCTTCCGGGGGATCGCTTTATCCTGCGGATGTTCTCGCCCGTAATCACGATTGCGGGTGGAACGGTTCTCGATATCGCGCCGCCGAGACGTTCGGGTGTCGACCGCATGCAGGCGCTGGAGCACGGCGGGATCGACGATCGCATATCGCTCCTGGTGGCTGAATCGAAGTTTGGCATGGGGTTCCCGGAATTAGTAGCCAGGACGGGGCTCCTGAAGAGCGAAATTTTGCCGGCAGCCAAGGCCCCTTCGCTGATCGCCTTCACCGAACCCCGATTCTGGCTCGTGGACGCCAAGTGGGCCCAATCGAAGCTGGACGCTTTGCAGAATGCGCTGAAGCAGTTCCACCGAGACAAGCCTCTTCTGGCTGGGTTATCGAAAGAGGATCTACGAACCAGGATCCTTCCGTCCGCTCCTGCCTTCCTGCTCGACGCTTTGCTTTCGCTCTCGAAGACGATTTCGTCAAGGGGGGATGCGCTGCACTTGGCATCTCACAAAGTAGCGTTGAAGCAAGATGAAGCAGAGGCGCTTGCGAAAATCGAAGGTGCTTTCGAGGCGGCTGGCTTGGCCGTCCCAGCCACGGCGGAAGTGCTCGCAAGATCGGGAGTTGAGTCGGCACGCGCTAAATCGCTGCTGCAAATCCTGCTTCGCGAACACAAGCTGGTCCGCTTGAGCGACGAACTCGTGTTTCATTCCTCGGCGATTGCGACCCTGCGTTTGCTGCTGGCGGCGCGCAAGGGGGAGCGTTTCGCCGTGTCTGAATTTAAGGATTGGACGGGGATCTCGCGCAAGTACGCCATCCCTTTGCTGGAGTTTCTCGATCGGGAACGGGTTACGCGCCGCGATGGAGATACGCGGATCGTACTCTAACTGATTACAAAGTGGGGCGGACGCCTCGTCCGCGCGCGATCCCCTGATCGCGCTCTTGATAAACTGGCAGACTTAAGACCCCATGAAACGCTCCATTGGCTTTTTTGCGCTACTGCATGATCAGCTTGCCCGCGATCTGGATTCGATCACCCGCGAGCAGACGGTCATGCTGATTTATCTGTGACGCCGCGGCTACTTCGCCTGATCGTAACAACTAGCGCCCAGCGCCACGCAGCCTGACGCTCTCCGCTTCCACTGCCCGCATCACCCTCAGCAAATTCCCCCCATAAATCTTGCGAATATCTTTCTCCGAATACCCTTTCTCCAACAGCGCACGCGTTAGATTAGGAAACTTTGACACATCCTCCAGTCCCGTCGGAGCGCAGAATATCCCGTCGAAATCGCTGCCGATCCCCACGGCGTCCACGCCGCCGATCTTTACCGCATGATCGATATGCGCCACCACGTCCGCGAGCGTCGCCGGCGGCACCGATTTTCGGTACTCCGCCATTAAGGCCTGGAAGTTCTCGGGGCGGGGCGCAGCCATCCTGGGCATCAACGCCTTGGTGGCATCCGCAGAAGCCTGCGACAGAAAATCGCACGAGAAGTTAATCTGCACCACGCCACCCTTCTTCGCTAGCGCCTGGATCATTTCGTCTGTCATGTTGCGCGGAGCGTTGGCGACGGCCCTGCAGGATGAATGAGAAGCGAAGGGTGGCGCAGTGCTCACCTCGAGCGCATCCCAGAACGTTTTGTCCGCTACATGCGAAATGTCCACCATCATGCCCAAACGATTCATCTCCCGCACCACTTCTTTGCCGAAATCGGTGAGCCCGTCGTGATGTTTCACTCCAGCTTTGTCCATATCGCCTGACGAATCCGCCCAGTTGTTCGTGTTCGAATGCGTCAGGGTCATGTAGCGGATTCCGAGCGCATAAAAGTCGCGCAGCAGGCGCAGACTGTCCTCGATCGCGTGTCCGCCCTCAATGCCCATCAGCGCCCCGATCTTGCCTTCCTTGTGAGCCGCCTCGATGTCGTCGGCGGACAACGAAAATTTGAAATGGGCCGGGTATTTTTCAATGATGTCGTGACGAACCGTATCGATCATCTGCAGGGCGCGGTTGGCGGAATGATTGTCCTTCACGTAGTTCGCGCCCACGAAGACGGCGAAGAACTGCGCGCCCACTCCACCAGCGCGCAGCCCCGCGATGTTGGTGTGTCCGTCCCCTTTGTTCTGGCCGATGTCGTAACCGTCCACCGTGCGGCTCGTAATGTCGTTATGCGTGTCGATGAGCAGCGCTGACTTGTGTACGCGCATGACTTCGGCCTCGGAGACTTTGACCGCCTGCGGACTCAGGCATGAGACGGTAGCGACGCTCGCCAGCAAAATATGGAAACCCCGCTTGCAATGTGCTTTCATAGAATGACCATTATGGCGGATAAATCATACCTGCTCGACAGCAGGATTCATCAGTACGTGGTGGCGCACTCTTTGCGCGAGCCCGAGATCCTGGGGCGTTTGCGCGAGGAGACGGCTTCGCACCCCCAGGCGATCATGCAAATTCCTCCCGAGCAGGGCGAATTGTTTGGACTGCTGGTGCGTGCAACCGGAGCGAGGAAGGTTCTCGAAGTCGGAGTTTTCACCGGGTATAGTTCCCTCTGCGTCGCGTTGGCGCTGCCTCCGGACGGCCGCCTGATAGCGTGCGACATCAGCGAGGAATTCACCAAGACTGCGCGCCGGTATTGGAAGGAAGCGGGCGTGGAAGACAAGATAGATCTGCGCATCGGTCCGGCAATTGAGACGGTCGGCAAGCTGGTTGAAGAAGGGCATGCAGACAGTTTCGATTTCGCTTTCATCGATGCCGACAAGACCAGCTACAAGCACTACTATGAACACGCGCTGCGCCTGGTTCGCCGGGGAGGCTTGATTGCTCTCGACAATATGCTCCAGCAGGGCAGGGTGATCGACCCGGAAGCCAAGGATGAGAATACGCTTGCGATTCGCGAAGTCAATGATACGATCGCGCGGGATGAAAGAGTGCAAGCAAGCCTTCTCCCGATCGCGGACGGGGTCATGCTCGCGGTGCGGAGATAGAGGCGATGATCCTCAAGAAATACGCGCAGTTCGGCGGCATGAATCCGGAAACGGCCAGCCTCGCGCACCTGCTGGAATATCACGGCATCCTCTCGCCGCAGGATGGCAAACCCTTCTCGGAGACTATGCTGCTCGGAATCGGCGGGGGAATCGGCGGCGGATATTTCTTGTTCGAGTTCGGCAAGCAGGCCAATGTCTATATTGGGACACGCTACCTGTGGCAGAACCCAAAGCAGTATCTCGAGCAACTCTGCCTGCGGCTCGGGGTGCCCCACGCATTTACGGAAACAGCCGGAGTCAAGGCGGCGGCAAAGAATCTTAACGAGGCGATCGCGTCCGGCCACCCCGCGATCACCTGGGTGGACCTCGCCAACTTGCCGTACGCATATCTTCCCAAGAGCCTCAGCGGCATGGTTTATCACTTTATCGTCGTCTATGGGCTGGACGAGAAGAAAAATCTCGCCTACCTCGCAGACCGCGCGCCCACTGGAGTGACGGTAACGCTGGAGGAACTAGCGAACGCGCGTTCGCGGATCAGCTCCAACAAAAATCGGCTGTTGACGGTGGAGAAACCCAAGAAGAAGATCGACCTCAAGGCCGCCATTTTGAGCGGCATTCACGCGTGCCTCAATGAATTAAATAACCCGAAGATATCTAATTTCGGGCTGCCCGCGATCGCCAAATGGGGCGACCTGGTGAACAACCCGAAGGACAAGAAAGGGTGGCCTCAGGTGTTCGCGGAAGGGGATGGTTATTTCTACGGCGCGCTGCGCTGGTCATTCGCGTACATCGAGACCTACCAAACTCCTGGCGCGGCATTTCGCGGAATGTATGCCGACTTCCTTGAGCAGGCGGCCCCAATCACGGGACTGAGCGCCTTGTCGGACGCTGCTGCGAAATATCGGGCTTTAGCCGAGGACTGGCACGGTCTAGCGGATGCCTTCCTGCCAGCGGCGATAGCTCCCTTGCAGGCTCTCCGCGAGTTGGTCAGGAAGAGGCACACAGTGTTTGCAGAGCAGGGTGCCGGGCCATGGGTTCAGGAAACTTCGGAGAGCATCGAAACGGCGCTGAAGGAGGTCGCGGCCAATCCTCCGCTAACCGCGAATGACCGGCCTGCGCTGTTCGTCGATCTGCAGCAAAGGATACGGAAGATTCATCAAGCCGAAATCGAGGCCTGCGCCTTGCTATCCCAGGCCGTCAGCTAGGGCCTGACCTAGCAACTGAGTGCCCAATGGCACTTAGGGCTTGTAACAAAATAACATTGCCGATTTAGGAGAGTCGCGGTTTAATGCAATAGTTCCAGTCGCCGTGGAACTTGTCGCGGTGGATATTGATTTCCGAGAGTTCCTTGTCGGACACTTTGACGCCG